>CAWEEC010000075.1:0-18494 GCA_963807785.1 uncultured Gammaproteobacteria bacterium
GGGTCAGACTGGTATTGTTTTTTTAAGGGTTTCGAGGCCTGACAGGAAATATATTAAGGGACAAATCACATTTAAATAATTATTTTGGATATTACACGGAGGTAATAAATGACAAGGATGTCTCAATTCAAACTGGCGGGTATACCGCTGCATATCATCCACAAAGGCGATCACCGCTTCATGTGTTTCTATACAGGTGAAGATTATCATTCTTACCTGGCTTGTCTGAAAGCCGCTTCGCAAGCTGAAAAGATTGATATTCACGCTTATGTGTTGATGACGGATCATGTCCATCTGCTGGTTTCACCCAGGTGTGAACACAGCGTATACAGAATGATGATGCAGCTCGGGCAGCGTTATACCCGTTATTTCAATAAAAAATACTATCATCATGGTGACCTCTGGGAAGATCGCTTTCGCTCATGCATTATCGATGCGGAAAATTACCTGCTGACCTGCCAGCGCTATATCGAGCTGAATCCCGTCAGATCTGGGATAGTCTCGAAGCCTTCTGAATATATATGGTCAAGCTATCTTGTTAATACGCACGGCTTGAGCCCTGACTTCATAACGCCTCATGCCAAATACAATGCCCTGGGTGCTGATGATGCAGAACGCAGAAAAGTCTACAGGGAATTGTTCAGGCAGCAGCTGGATCCCCAGCTGGTAGATCAAATTAACGAGCATACAAACGGTGGCTACTGCCTGGGCAGTGATCAGTTCAAGCTTGAAATCGAGTTGATGCTTGGTCGGCGGGTTATACGTGGCAAGCAAGACAGGCCGGCAGCAAGGCTGCAGATACGATCGAGGCATTACGAAAGCGTGGTTTGATCTTTTGATACCACGTGTAACGACAATGAAGGTTTTCTGAACACTATTCGTGTGCCGATCAAACATTCTATGGTAAATACAGACGCAAAATTTCAGAGTGTAAATTACGTCATTCCCGCGGAAGCGGGAATCCAGTGACTTTTTGGCTAGATATAAATTACTGGCTTTCTAGATTCCCGCTTTCGCGGGAATGACGTGTAGGCTAAGCGGCGGTGGGTCTGGTCATCGGTTTTACAATTAACTTTCCCTGCGTTTATTGCGACTTTGCGATGAAATTAATCCTCACTCTTTTCTTCTTCAACACAGGTAAACGACAACAATCCCAAACCTGCCCAAAGAAACCCTATCGCTAACCATTGCCAGAAGGCGAAGCTGAACCAGAGTGCTACCCCCATCTCTCTCCAGCTGGTATCCACCCATCCCAGGTCACGCTGGGCAAGGTAAAGCCAGAACTGGCTGATGCCAATGGCCAGCAGCGGGCTTGCTACCAGCAGTGCAGGGACAACATAGACTCTTCGACGAAGCATTAGCTGCACCAGCAGGCCAAGAGCACCAATATACAATCCCATGAAAGCTAACAGTCCGAGGACTTCGTGGGCCTTGTAGACCCAGGCCGACAGGTCGCGGATCAGCAGCCTTTCCAGGCCCAGTAAGGCACCACTGATCAAGCCAATGCGCAAGGCGCTGATCCAGAACTTTGCCGATGCAGGCAGTGATGGGCGCAGGCTTTTGTTTAGAGCTGTCACATAGGGCCACAGCAAAACCATCGCAACACTCAGGGCGCCGGCAAACCAGGCGCTGCCCGTTGGATTGTGTTTTTGCGATGCCAGCGCCGAGGCAACTGTGTATTGCCAGTCAAATCCGCCGGGATAATATCGAGCAGCCATGTACGAGCCGAAACTCAATACCAGTAGCGATGATATATACCACCATAGAGCCCGTTTCTGTTGGATATGCCTGAAGGATTCATGGTTAAGATTGATGAATTTCATGATCTGCTTTAATTGATGCTCGCAGTAAACATTTCTTGAAATATGGAATTCACCACAGAGGCACAGAGTACACAGAGAAAAAAGTATTTATTTATAATCGATCGCAATCATATTAAGTAACTATCCCGTTGAATATATCAAACATATGTGTCTTACAAACATAAACCTCTGTGTACTCTGTGCCTCTGTGGTGAATAAATTATTATGTTGGCTATTGACGGCGAATTGCAGGTATACATACAAAGTTGTAATACACGTTCACAAAAAAAGAACCCTGCATGGCAGGGTTCTTTTGTTTTCAAAGATTATGTGATGAATTATCTTCTGTACCCGTCCGATGTATTTCTTTCGCGATTTTCATCATACACATTTCGCATCTGGCCAGGTACGTCGCGTGCGGCGTCGTCGAACTCGTCACCCACGTCGACCGGGTTGGGTACGCTGACGGATGGTGCGTTAAAGCCACCCGGCATTTCACCCATGTCGCTCGGTGCATTCAGCATATCGTCCCAGCTATCTGCGAATTTGTCTTTATCCATCATGCCGCCACGACCACCGCGGCCACTGTCCCAGGGCATGCTGCGACCACCGCGGCCACTGTCCCAGGGCATGCTGCGTCCACCGCGACCACCGCGGTCACTGTCCCAGGGCATTTTGCTGCCACCACGGCCACTATCCCATGGCATGCTGCTACCACCGCGTCCACTGTCCCAGGGGCCGCTAAAACTCGGACCACTGTTGCCACCCCAGGGCGAGCTGCGCCCACCACGGCCACTATCCCATGGCATGCTGCTTCCACCACGGCCGCTGTCCCACGGCATGCTGCTTCCGCCGCGGCCGCTGTCCCACGGCATGCTGCTTCCGCCGCGACCGCTGTCCCATGGGCCGCTAAAACTCGGTCCACTGCTGCCACCCCAGGGCGAGCTGCGTCCACCACGGCCCCTGTCACTGGAGCCTCTATCATATCGAGGGGGGTTGTAAGCCGGCATGCCCTGATTCCAGTCTGGCGGATCGGGTATGTCGCGACTGGTCCATTCCGGACGTTCTGGCATGCCACGATCTTCCCACTTGGGTGGCGCTGGAATTTCGCGTTCGGCGAATTTTGGCGGTTCTGGTATTTTACGGTCGCCCCATTTTGGTGGTTCCGGCATGTTGCCACCACCCCATTCACGTGGAGCTGGCATGCCACTGCTTCCCCACTCGGGTGGTTCGGGTATATCACGCTTGACCCAGTCTGGTGGCTCGGGCATGCCACGCTTGCCAAAATCAGGGGGTTCAGGCATGTCACGCTGGCCCCATTCAGGCGGCTGCCGTATTTCGCGCCCAGCCCACTCCGGAGGATCCTGAAATTCGGGAAAACTGGCTTCGCGGTCAAATTGCTGGCCACGATTTGCGGTCGAGGCGCGGTCTGCCGCGATTTCCTGGTCGAGTTTTTTAATGTCCCGGTCGAGTGCTTGTATATCGCTCTCAATTTGCTTGTCGATACTGTCGACAACGCCTTCCCAGCCACCAGGCGGTGGGGGCGGATAGCTACCCGAGCTGGGTTTGAATTTTGGTGGTGCAGCGATACCTGAATAGTCGCTGTCTGCTGCCTGCGCCAGGTGTGACTGGCTGGCAGCCAGCAGGAACACAGATGCGGCGAGTGTTAGCGTGTTACTTGTTCGAGTTTTCATGCTGGCCTCCTGAAGTGCAGCGCATTTACGGCTCCAAAATGTGATCTTACAGATAACCCGATGTTAGAGTTGCTGTAATATCAACAGCATAATGCTAATTGATGTAATCTGCCAGAAAAAAATAGCACCTTTAGTCCGTTAGTGTAGTGAAGCTGAATATTAGCTAACTCTGATATAATAGGCGGACATCGAGGATACAGAAATGAGATTGCCGGCATTATTCATTTTTCTAGTCACTGTGGCTGTTACCGGTTGCTCCGGAATTTCTGTCAGCCAGGACTATGATCAAGCGACCGACTTCGCTGCACTGAAAACATACGCATGGAAAAAAAACCCGAATACCAGGCAGGATGATGAATCCGAACTCAGTCCTCTGGTTGCCACACGGATTCGTAATGCGATTGATAAAGAACTCAAGGCCAAGGGCATAAGCTTCGTTGAAAAATCACCCGATTTTCTGATTGATTACAATCTCAAGGTTGAGAGCAAGGTATCGAGTAGCAATGTCAGTACCAGTATCGGATTCGGTTCATTCGGTTACGGGCATTATAGTGCCATTGGCATCAGTTCAGCACCGGATATCAGGGAAGAGGATGAAGGCACACTGTTTATCGATTTTTATACATTTGAAAACAACAAGCTTGTGTGGCGTGGTATCAGTTCACAGGTGATTGACAAACTTGAAGCGCCAGCCCGGGTGACCGAACAGGTCAATCTGAATGTGCAGAAGATACTCGAGCAATTTCCTCCAAAAGTAAGTGGCGCTCGTTAACTGGCTGCCCCTGGAATCAAGCGCTGGTGACCTGTTTCGGCATGGGGCTGTTTTGTGCCTTGTGACGCTGTCGTTTTCGTTGTTGTAACAAGGTTTGCAACCATAACTTGTCGATGACAGATACGACGCCTTGCATTGAAGTGCCAAGGTAGTAGATGGCTGCATTTTCAGTAGTATCATACATACCTGGTTGTTCGTGACCAATATTCTTTATGCGCTGCCGTAGCGAGGGCATCGCGTTTTTGCGGGCGGGTTTTTGATTGAAAACTTTATTTACCAGAATATCAAGCCTGCTGCTCTTGAGGTTGGCATGAACAGCCGCGGCCATTTTTGTGTGGGGTGTTGGTAGCGATTTTGTTTCGACTGATGCAATCTTGTATACAGCCGGCCAATACTGGTTATGCAGGTACCAGCGACAAACTGCATCTGCAGTTACCATTTCACGCACGTCTTCATCGTTGAATAACTCCATCGCATAGCTGTCTGCATTGAGTTCATCCCGTCTGGCTGCGTAAACAGAAATTGCCATATAAAACGGCGCGTAAACAGCAAAGAACCACTTCATTATTTCGCTGCCGAAGCGTTTCTGTTTTGCATAGATGTGACGATACTGCTGCCATATGGGCCGCAGTTGATACAACCAGTTGGTCAGCGGGTTCTCGCGTTTGGAGAACTGGCCTACTCGACGGGCCACCATGCATTCAAACTGTTTTGGTGTAAGGCCCTGTAAAACCGGAAGCCCGATAACCATGGTGTTGATAGACCACACAGGCAGTGCCCATCTGGGTGTCTTAATTATGTCTAGCTGGTAATTACCTGTTATCACCAGTCGATGAATGATCGGTCGCCTGTAATGATTGTGAAGCTGATGCACAAGTTTGAATAATTCAGGTGCCTTGTCTTCAGTTAGTGATAGTCCGGCAGGCGGTACGGGTTTGATTTGAGTACTGCGGTAGCTGATCAGGCAAGCGAATAATACGATAACTGACCAGATCAATGCATATTGCCAGTTGATAACATCGCTAGCTGTCAGTGCTAGATAGATATATGGTATTCCTGCTACTACTAATATCGGGAATAGCAGCACAAATGCATAGCCGATAATTGCAATTAGAGTGACAAAGCCAAGATAACATCGTGGGAATTTGTGTATTAACGATTCAATAAACTTATTCAGTTTATTTCCCAGGGTGCGTACCGAAATGAAGTTGACCATAACTTCACCTGATATGAAGTAGTGATAATGCTTTGTTTGTTTGCACCAGTGACACAGGAGTAACAAATAAAAAAATCACGTCCATGTGATTCTGCTTTTGAATCAATTTAGCGGTTAGCTACGACACGTTTGCCGACCAGCTGCTGGATCTTTTTTTCTAGGATTTTCTTTTCTTCAGCGCGATAACCAAGGCTCTTATGCACCAGGTTACCTTTCCTGTCTATCAGGAATGAACTTGGCATGGCTTTGAGGTTATACGCATTAGCTGTTTTACCACTTTTATCAAAAGCAACATCAAATTTAGCGGGCATTTTCTTCAGAAACGCATCGGCATCTTTTCTGGAGGTGTCAAGATTGACTGCAACAATTTTAAAACCATCTTCACCGTAAAGTGTTTGCAACTCATTCATCCATGGAAAAGAGCGTTTGCACGGCTCACACCATGATGCCCAGAAGTCGAGATATACAACCTTGCCTTTGTACTGTGAAAGATTGATGGTTTTATTCTGACCGGGCAGGTTGAAGCCTGGTGCTTTCTGTGCAAAAGCCGATGACGGAGAAATAGAGCTGTAAATAACCATTACAGCAAGCGCGATACGGAAAATTGATTTACTCATTGGACACTCCAAAGTCATTAATTAAATTCAATGCAAAGTCGTTGGACAAAACACTGCCGGCAGCCTTGGCCGAAAATTCAATATTTAGAGTTTTGGAGCATTTGATGTAAGAGTCACAAAAACAATAATGAGAATTATTGCTTGACACTTCACTAAAAAAGACTATAGCATATTGTAAAGATTGTTTACACAATCTGTCGACAAAACCGGCAAATTATTTATTAATTTGTAACTGTATGAATAAACTAAATATATAGTGGTTTTTCGACAAAATTGTAGAATCTTTCATAATTGCGCTTAACAACGCGGCAGAAGTACACTAAGCTTACGACAGACAGCTGTTCTGGCTGTCAGAAATGTTCAAAAAATTCAAACACATAGGATCCGTGTAATACCGGCTGTACAGCCGTATTATGGTTTGTCTGATCCTAATGCTGATGGCGCTTCATTACTGATGTATCGTATTGCGGTCTGCCTGGAAATTATGTTGGTTACTTTTAGACCAGTTTTTCTGGCCTGAAAATTAACGCATCAAATCAAACGTACACGGATATCTGGCGTACAGAGAGGTTGCTAATGAGATTCAAACTACCGTTACTTATTGCTGGTTCAATGCTCGTGCTTGGCTGCGATCCTGGTTTGCCCGAGGGCAGTAATGATTTCGCTGCTGGTGGTACTGCAGTCGCGCTTTCCCAGGGTGAGTTCAACTCACTTCCCGCGGAACAGCAGTACATGGTTGCCAACAAGTTTATGGCCACTATGTATCGCGGTGTTTCCGCAAATGACTTTTTTAACCTGGATGCGGGCATGGCAAACCTCCAGCCGAGGAGCAATTCCTTTCTGACCGATACCAAAAAGGCATTGTCATCGGACTTGAGTAATGCGGAAGTGCTTGCCGCTGACACCATTATTGATGGTCTTGATGATGAAGGTAACCCGGTAGCGGCTGATGCCAAGTACATATTTGACAGCCGACGTCCGAAACAGCTGCCGCTGGCACGTATCAAGGAATACCCGATCAGCAGGGACATGTTTGTGCACTGGATGGCTTATGTGCTGGCAAATACCATCATGTTCTCGCCGGCCGAAGAAATGGAAAGCACCGATATGGCTGATGTGCAGAATATGTACCGTTTCCTGGCGACCAACCTGGATGAAGGTACAACCATCCGCCAGATCATTCGCTCGAACATGCCTTCACTGGCACGCTGGCGCGTATCGCGTTCACCCGAGAACCATGCGCTGGAAGCGTATGAACTTTACCTGGGTTTGTTCGAAACTGAAGAAGACTCCTATCGTGGTGGTATTGCCTGTAAGGACCTTTATCTGACTCCTGAAGATGAAGATTACCTGATTCGTCGCACTGACTTCCCCAATACAGAGCCACAGCTTGTTCTGGATACAAACTATGTAACCATATGCGATGATCTTTATGATGTCATTGCAGGACATCCGCTACTGATACCGCGTGTCACAGAAGTCATTGTTAACTACTTCTTCTCGGGTCGTCCGCTGGATGTTCGTACAGCAATGATCTCTTCAATTACCGCAAGTAATCCGCAAACATTTGAAGACATATTCAAGGCGATTCTTTACTCAAAAGAATACTTGTTGAATACCGAGCGGCCCAAGACGTTTGAGGAGAACATGCTGTCATTGATGGATAACCTGAAGTGGAGCCCGGATGCAAACCAGGGTGAAATCGATGAGCGTATATTTACTCGAATGACATCAAACAATGTAAATAACCGCATTGGCTTGCCGGCGATGAACTGGGACACCATGACCTACAAGATCGGGCGCTTGCCAGATGTGCCGCTCGATGGACTCAGTTTTGCCAGTTATCACAAGGGCATCAGGGAAGAATTCCTGATGGTTGATAACAGCTACGAAGGTGGCGTTAACGGTGCAGCCGGCTTGTTTAAAGACGATACCGGTACACTGTGGCCACATATCGAACCGATGACCGTTGATGAGCTCGCGGACTTCCTGTTCCTGAACGCATTACAACGCAGGGCAGCAGCTGTCGAGAAAGCAGATCTGCAGACATTGTATGAGGCTGGCGGTCACACCATATAATAGCGGTGTCGATGTTCGTGACGGACGTCATGATGATATCGCGCGTATTACCTTTGATTATATTTCACGGTTGCCTGAGTTTTATTACTTCAAGGCAGTTAACTAAGGAGAAGGATGATGATGAATCGTAGAAAATTTCTCAAGACAATGAGCGCTGCCAGCGCATCGGTGTTTATTCCTTCTTCACTCAACCTGACGTCGTTGTATAAACACGCTAACGCTGCCGTTGATTACGCCGGTGCAACCATCGTGCCACCAGCAGTCATGCCACAGGTAATCAATATATTCCTGTATGGCGGGCCGTCTGAACTGGCAGGCAACCTGACCAATATCGTTGATATTGATAGTAACTCGCAGAATTCCTACGCAGCAGCCTTCCCGGGTATTACCACAACAACAACCGTCGATCCGGTAGACGGACTGATCACGCCGAACGGCTTCTGGTTAGGTGCCGGTGGCGATGAAATGGAATTCATGGTGGCGCAAAATTATATGAATGTCTACCGTACCCTGATGAAACGCAAGGATGGCACCAGGTCTCACCGAGAAAGTATTCTGATGAGCTTGAAAGGTACGCTGGATATAGAAACCAGCGCCGGCGTTGGTACCCGTATGGCAGCATTGCTGTATCAGCATAAAGCCGCCTACCAGGGTGTCGCCCTGGCTGATGGCACCACAATAACAGATGTCGAAAGCATGCTACTTCCATTCGTGTCATTCGAGAGCGACAGTAGAATCTATGCCCCCGATCCTGACTTCACCATACCACTGTTGTTGCGTGGTACTACGCTGGATGATGACTTCGATAATCCGTTCACCCGTAACAATAATGGCAGTGCCGCAACCATGGATGCGCTGGTAAACAAGGTAACGGGCGCTGCAGAACAGGCGCGTTATGCAGGCATTATTGATGCCTTTGCATTACGAACCTTCCTGGAAACCAAGATCGCAGCACTGGATACGGCAAATAATGTGGCATTAAATCCACTAACCGATGCTAATGATATTACGCAAAATGGTGGAAGTGCGACAATTACCTACCCGAATAACAGTTTTGGTAATACCGTAAAAGCAGCCGTTACGCTGGCAGTGGAAAATCCAAGTACCCTGTTCCTGTCCCTCGGTGGTGCACTGGGTGGCTGGGATGATCACAACAACGGGATTGACCGTTATCCGGGTCGTATGGCCAATGTCATGCAAACATTGCAAGCCGCTATGTGGCATATCAAGACATCCAACGGCACGACACCGGGTGGTAACCCGCGTACAACGACCAACAACATCGTGATAAATGTGTTCGGTGATTTTGGTCGCCGTGTCAACCTGAATAACTCGCAGGGCTGGGACCATGGTAATAACCAGAACCTGTTCAGCCTGGGCGGTTCTGGTCTGGTCAGTGCCGGTAATCCAGGCGGGCCTGCTTCCCGAACATTGGGCAAGGTGGTCGGTACGACCGTACGTGTCGGTGACAGCGGTACCAATAATCAGTTCACCAACCCGGCTTCAGGTAGTTATGAGTTTGAACCAATGTCGGTTGCATCATCGGTCTATTCATACATGGGTGTGCAAAACCCGAATGTGGTTACTGCAGACCCGGATATGAATCCAACGGGCGATCCGGCGATCGATGAAAACGCTATCTGATTTTTGTACTATGCTTCAATTAACAAGTTATTAACACAACAAAGAATTGATCGTATGTATAAAATTATTGCACTCAGCATGTTGCTAATGGTCTCCGGATGCGGGACCGTTAGCAACATGACCGTCAAGGAAATTGTTAAGCCCTGGGAAAGAGATATTCTGGCCCAGGATGGTATGCAGATACCGCGTGATTCCATGCAGTCCTACATGGACAATCACATTTATTTCAGTAGAGAAGCCTCTACCGGCGGCAGCGGTGTTGGCGGTGGTGGTTGCGGTTGTAACTAACCAGTCCGAAATAACAAGAAAAACCTAAATACTAAAAATAAAAAACCTGGTTTAACAATCAAAAAGAACTGGTATGACTTCCATAAGGAATAAATTAAGCCTTGCTACGTGCTCATTACTTGCAACTGGGAATGCGGCTGCTGAAGCGATTGAAAATGCGTGGGCAGTAGATGCTTCATATTTATATTACGGTGAACAAGATCGAGTCACCGTTAACAAGGCGGTAGCTAAAGCCCAAGGTTTTGTGTCTACAAAAGACACAGCTTCAATCAAGGTGGTATTTGATGCCATGTCCGGAGCAACCCCGACGGGTGCTGTCAAAGCCAGCACGCCAACATTTACCGGGGCATCCGGCGGAACGGGTATCAGCCCAACGGGTGAATCTGCAGCGTTAACCGATTTCAGTGATACGCGGGCGGCTGTTATCCTGGACTGGTGGCACGAATATACACGCACGCTGAATGTTGAATACCAGGGCGCATTTTCTGTCGAGAATGATTATCGCTCATTCGCTGCTGCGGCCACCGTGAACAAGGAAACCAGTGATCGTTCAACCAAGTTCTCGCTTGGTATCGCCGGTACCTATGACCAGATTTTCCGCGTTAATGGCAATAATACGCCAGACCCGTTGACGCCGGTAGCGGATCAGCGCTTTCTCGGCGAAGGGGAAAGATCGGCAACCGATTTCAACCTGGGTGTGACCAAGATTATCAACAGACGCACTGTGGTTCAGCTCAACCTGGACTTTCGTATTGCCAACGGTTATATGACCGACCCATACAAGGTATTCAGTATTGTTGATGCGGCCGGGGTTGAATGGGACCAGTATTTTGAAGGCCGTCCTGACTCGAGAACACGCTGGTCAATCACGGCCAATCTGAGCCACATGCTGTATCCGGGCAATAACAGCATGAGCCTGTCGTACCGGTATTATTCGGATGACTGGGATGTGACCTCTCATACCCTGGATTATGCACACCGCTTCAGTTTTGCCAATTCGGACTATCTTGAACCGAGAATACGTTTATATTCACAAACCAAGGCCGAGTTTTTTCAAAATTCTTTCTTCTCGCCAAATGACGGCACCACGCCCGATTTGCCTGAGTTCCTCAGTGCTGACTACCGCCTGGACGATATGGTGAGTGGTACAGTGGGAATGACCTACGGCGTGCGCTTTGGCCGTGATGCTGATTTGCGTACACGACTGGAGTATTACCACCAGTCGTTTGAAAATGCCACGTTTGATACCAACAAGGCGATTATCTTTAATATCACATACGGTAAACGTTTCTAGACAGCACAAGTTGTGCAGGCGGGTTGAAGCTGTTTACTTGAGTCAATCAACGGCTGCCCATAGATACCAGCTCGATACCGTTCGATACGGGCGCCACCTGTCAGCGATAGCCTGGTAATCCTGGATCGCAGGATTATCAGGCAATTGATAATGGTGCTCGATGGACTTGCGCAAGGCGAGATCACCCAGCGGCAGCACGTCCAGGCGACCAAGCGAAAACATCAGGAACATATCAACGCTCCAGGGACCGATACCCGGCAGTGCTGAAAGCGTGTCAAAAACCTGCGCATCATCCATCTTTGCAAGCTGTTCCAGCTTGATTTCATCACGGCCGATCGCATCACAGAGAGCGTGCAGGTACCTGATTTTCTGCCTGGAAATACCACAAGCGGCCAGCTGGCCAGGTTCCAGCGCCTGTATCGGTTCAAGATCAAATAGTTCTGATTGCAACAGCACGGACAGCTTGTTTTCGATGCTGCGCGCCGAAGCTACCGACAGCTGTTGATTGATGATGGCCCACACCAGCACATGAAAGCGGGGCTTGTGGACAAGGCTGTTCTCCGAGAACAGGGTACAGGGTCCATGCTGCTCGATCAGTCTCGCGATCACCGGATCGGACATCTGTATCACGCTTTCTGCTTTACGAATGGCTTTTTGCATCTATAGTTAGAGCGTATAACAAGGTAAAATTCGAATCTATATCGATTAGCGGCAAATTATAACTATTTACCATGGCACCTGTACTATTTGACCAACGACGCCTGTTCAGTGCTGGCATGACCATAATCCTTGGCATGCTGGTAGTGTTTGTTGGCGGCTATTACCTTGGCTACCAGAAAGCAGATTCAGGAAGAGACATGGGTTTGAACACAACCATGGCGCTGGCATTACCCAAACCGGCGCATGCAGACACCGCGCACTATGAGCCGTATACACCCGAGACACAGTTGCCGGGTGCGAACATCGATGTTGACATAGCGGATGATGCGATTACCGCTATCGAGGGCAAGGATAATGCAGTGATACAAGCGGGCAAGGTGAAGGCACAAGTTGAAGCCGTCATTTATGAGACAACCACTAGTATTGAGACGCCTGCTGCCAGCGCTACTGCAATGCAGCAAAACGAACCGCAACTGCAACTGGCATCGCTTGACGTTACGCACGAAGTCCTCAAAACAGACAACCAGCCTGATCTGATCGAGGCTATAGATGATAGTCGGCAAAACGCGGGCAACGCTCAACAGCTCAATGACGGTACTGCAACAGCTAAGCATGCAGGCGCTGTTGATACTGCGACTGCCGAAAATGCGCGTTATACCATTCAGGTTGGTGTGTATGCTGATTCAAATAATGCATTGCGTCGAAAATCCGAGCTCGAATCACAACAGCTCAGTGCCTATATTCAGGCCTATTCAAACAAACGCGATGAGCAGCGTTTTAATGTACGTTTTGGCTATTTCAAGGACAAGTCGAGTGCGGTAGCAGCACTGGACGGTTTTGAACAAAACATGTCAGGTAGCGGCTACGTCACCAGAATTCGCCGTAATTGACCATAGTGCTGCATTAGTTCAACCCAATCGGTGGTAATACAACTGATACCATCACGCATCAAGCTTGTTACATTTGACCTGGATGATACCCTGTGGCCATGCGCGCCAGTCATCATGGCTGCAGAGCAAGCGCTGTATCAATGGATGCAGCAGCGCGTGCCGCAAATTACACGTCGTCACGACAGCGAGGCATTATTCCACAAGCGCCGGGATTTTATGCAGCGTCGCCCCGATCTTGTTCATGACATGTCAAAGTTGCGCGTTGAGTCATTAAAGGCGTTGAGCGATGAGGTCGGTCTCGGCTATGATGGATAGATGAGGCATTTGATATCTTTTTCCCGATGCAGCAGCGCGTGCCGCAAATTACACGTCGTCACGACAGCGAGGCATTATTCCACAAGCGCCGGGATTTTATGCAGCGTCGCCCCGATCTTGTTCATGACATGTCAAAGTTGCGCGTTGAGTCATTAAAGGCGTTGAGCGATGAGGTCGGTCTCGGCTATGAATGGATAGATGAGGCATTTGATATCTTTTTCCAGGCACGTCAGCAGGTTGAACTGTACCCTGATGTGGAACCGGTGCTGGATATCCTGAGTTCCGAATTCACCCTGGTTGCAGTGAGTAATGGCAATGCTGATATCAGTTTGACCGGGGTCGACCGCTGGTTCGATTTCTCGGTATCGGCCGCCGAAGTCGGTCATCAGAAACCGCATCCACTGGTGTTTGAGACCGCGATGTCTAAAGCCGGGGCCGTGCCTGAGCAGACCGTTCACATCGGTGACGACGAGCACCGCGACATTTTCGGCGCGTGTGAAGCGGGCATTCGCGCCATCTGGCTGAATCGCAGTAACCGTGACTGGAGCCATAGCGGGTGCCAGGCGGACCACCACATACGAAGCCTGGCCGAGTTACCGGAAATTCTCCGAAAGATGCAATATAATGCGCCTTCTGATTGACTGGAAGGATTAATGATTTATAGAACCGACGATGTCCGCATAAGTGGTATCCATGAAGTCCTGCCACCGGAAGTTCTTCATAATGAATATCCGATGAGCGAGACCGCATCGAAGACGGTGTATCGGACACGTGATGCTATCCACAAGATTTTACGCGGCGAAGATGACCGTATCGTCGTCATTGTCGGCCCGTGTTCCGTACACGATCCCGATGCCGCCCGCGAATACGCCAGCCGGCTGAAGCCATTGATTGATGGTCTTGCAAACGAGTTGTGCATCGTCATGCGTGTGTATTTCGAGAAACCGCGCACAACCGTCGGCTGGAAAGGCCTGATCAATGATCCGGAGATGGATGAGAGTTTTCATATCAACAAGGGGCTGCGTCTTGCCCGTCACCTGTTACTGGACCTGGCAGAAGAGGGTGTACCTGCAGGTACAGAATACCTTGACCTTATCAGCCCACAGTATATTGCCGACCTGATCAGCTGGGGCGCGATCGGTGCACGCACCACTGAAAGTCAGGGTCATCGCGAACTGGCTTCCGGTTTGTCCTGTCCTATTGGTTTTAAAAACAGTACAGACGGTGGATTCAAAATTGCCATCGATGCCGTTAACGCAGCCTCACGACCGCATGTGTTCATGTCCCTGACCAAGAAAGGTCATTCTGCCATTTTTTCCACCGCTGGTAATGATGACTGCCACATCATATTGCGTGGTGGTAACACCAGTCCAAATTATGACGCCGAGAGTATCAGGCATGCTGCTGAGCAATTACAGCAGAACGGGCTTCGCCCCGAAATGATGGTGGATTGTTCACATGCGAACAGCAACAAGGACTACCGTCGGCAGGTTGATGTTTGCCGTGATATCGCAACACAAATCAGTTCAGGCGAAAAACGCATTATTGGCGTGATGATGGAAAGCAACCTGGTTGAGGGCAGACAGGATGTGATTCCCGGGCAGAAACTGACTTACGGACAAAGTATTACTGATGCCTGTATCGCGTGGGAAACAACAGAAGTGCTGCTGCAGGAACTGGCAGCAGCCGTCAAACAGCGACGCGAGACAGGTTCACAAAAAGCGTCTGCCTAGCTGGAATAACTCGGGTTTGATCTAGCTGTTACTGCCCGATTTATAATTGCTGAATCCTTAGCCCTAACAGTTGCATAACATCTGTTTTTCTCGCCAAGGCGCAGGGAACGCAAAGATATTATGTATGATTATCCAGCTTTGCGATCTTGGCGCCTTGGCGAGCGTACCTATCTGTAAAATCCTGGTTTAAGTGGATATGGCGTTTTCGTCGTATTAAATCGCGACTATCAGAGCCTAGTCGATACGTTTATCGTACGTTCTTTCAACATAGCTGTTGATCAGGTGTTCGAATTCATCAGCGATATTATCGCCCTTTAGCGTCACGGTTTTTTCACCGTCCTCATACACAGGTGCTACCGGGCGTTCACCGGTACCCGGCAGGCTGATACCTATGTTTGCGTGCTTGCTTTCTCCGGGCCCGTTGACCACGCAACCCATCACGGCAACGTTCATGTTCTCAACACCGTCATAGTGTCTGCGCCATTCGGGCATCTGCCTGCGTAAATAATCCTGTACCTGGGACGCCAGCTGCTGGAAAAAAGTGCTGGTGGTACGGCCACAACCGGGGCAGGCGGTAACATGGGGTACAAAAGAGCGTAGCCCCATGGTTTGAAGGATTTCCTGTGCAACGATCACTTCCCTGGTCCTGTCAGCACCCGGTTCCGGTGTAAGTGATACGCGGATGGTATCGCCAATCCCGTCATGCAGCAGAATACTCAGGGCAGCTGTGGAAGCAACAATACCCTTGGAGCCAATACCGGCCTCGGTAAGCCCGAGGTGGAGCGCATAGTCAGTGCGTTCGGCCAGCGAGCGGTATACAGTGATAAGGTCCTGCACTACGCTCATCTTGCATGACAGCGTAATCCTGTTTGTTGGCAAGCCAATGGATTCCGCTAACGCGGCACTTTCCAGCGCGGAACGAATCACCGTTTCAAGCATGACATCATGTGCATCATGCGGCTCCTGCAGTTTTGCATTGTCGTCCATCAGGCTGGCGAGCAAGCCCTGGTCGAGACTGCCCCAGTTGACCCCGATACGCACCGCCTTGTCGTTCTTACACGCAAGTTCGATCATTTTTGCAAACTGGGTATCTCGTTTGTTGCCTTTGCCTACATTGCCAGGGTTGATCCGGTATTTTGCCAGCGCCCGGGCGCATTCGGGATAGTCAGCCAGCAGCTTGTGGCCATTAAAATGGAAATCGCCAATCAGTGGTACTGAACAATTGTTTCGATCAAGCGCATCGCGTATTTTAGCAACGCTGGCAGCGGCCTCACCGTTATTAACGGTGATCCGTACCAGTTCAGAGCCGGCACGAGCCAGCTGCAGTATCTGCTCGGTGGTGGCAGCAATATCAGCGCTATCGGTATTCGTCATTGACTGAATAACAATGGCATTGCCACCACCAACATTGACGCCGTCGATATTAACTGCAACGGATTTTCTGCGTGCTTTGTATACGTCTGGGAAAACCATGAAAAGGCTCTAATTTGAGGACGAACAATTTTAGCATTCCTGCCGGGGTACAGATAGAATGCATTATTTAATTTAGTGGTAACAGCGTGAAACTGGGTCTGGTTATTAATCCATTGGCAGGAATCGGTGGCGCGGTCGGGCTCAAGGGCAGTGACGGGCGCGAAATCGTTGAACAGGCGCTGAAAAAAGGCGCCCAGCCTTTGGCCCAGAGCAGGACGCTATCTGCCTTGTCACTCATCAGGGATTGTGCACCTCAACCTGTTTACACGGCTGCTGGTGCCATGGGATGTGATGCGCTGGTGAAAGCCGGAATCGAGGCCGAAGTGGTTTACACTCCGCCCCGGCAATCGACAACGGCGAACGATACCCAAAATGCCGTTATTGCACTTTGCGAACAAGGCATCGATTTCCTCATGTTTGCCGGTGGTGATGGTACTGCCAGGGACGTTTTGCATGCGCTCAGACAGTATGGTGCCGAGGAAAAGCTTACCGTAATCGGAATTCCCGCCGGCTGCAAGATCCATTCAGCTGTGTATGCTGTCACGCCGCTGCAGGCGGGTGAGCTGGTGGCGGGATTGCTGCAGGGGCAGCTCTATTCAGTCAGATCTGCCGAAGTTATGGATCTGGATGAAGACGCATTCAGAGCGGGAACGGTCAAAGCCAGCTGCTACGGTTATATGAATGTGCCGGTCGATGAGCAGCGAATGCAGGCAATGAAGCAGGGGGCTGTAGATACCGAATCACTGGCGCTGCAGGACATTGCCGCCGATTTTATCGATAATATGCAAGCAGATGTTCTCTACCTGATTGGCTCAGGGTCAACCACAGCAGCACTGATGGAGTCCCTGGGGCTGGATAATACGCTGCTCGGTATCGACGCAATATACAACGGTAAGCTGGTTGCAAATGATCTATCCGAACAGGAAATACTCTCACTACTGGATGATACAACCTATGACTCTTTAAAAATTGTGGTGACAGCCATAGGCGGACAGGGTCACGTGTTCGGGCGCGGTAACCAGCAATTGAGTCCCGCGGTTATCAGGCGGGTGGGCAGTCATAATATTATTATTGTTGCGACACGAAATAAATTACATTCTCTTGAAGGCAGGCCACTGAGGGCCGATACAGGGGATGTTGAACTGGACGCAGAACTGGCCGGCATGAAACAAATCATAACCGGATACGAACAACGTACACTTTATAGAATAGGCTAGTTAGAGAACGATATGCAAGATACTGACTTCACGCAAGGTTTGTTGAAATTCATACAGGCATCGCCGACCCCTTTCCATGCTGTCGCAGCAATGAAAGATATACTTGATGGTGAGGGCTTCCAGCAACTAAAGGAGTCCGAGATCTGGAGTACTGTGAATCCCGGACGTTACTACGTAACACGAAATGATTCATCCATTATTGTATTTACCCTGGCAAGCGATCTGGCCGAAAATGGCCTGCGCATGGTAGGGGCCCACACAGACAGCCCCTGTCTCAAGGTCAAGCCTAATCCTGAAATAGTCAAAAACAGTTATCTTCAGTTGGGCGTTGAGGTTTACGGTGGCGCTTTGCTCAACCCGTGGTTTGACCGCGATTTGTCACTTGCAGGTCGCGTCAGTTACGTAAACAAAAAGGAGGAGGTGCGGAATGCGCTGATTGATTTTGAGCAGGCTATAGCAATTATACCCAGCCTGGCGATTCATCTCGATCGCGAAGCGAATGAGCTGCGCAGTATCAATAGCCAGACATATTTGCCGCCGGTATTGATGAAGCTACCTGATGATGAAAAACATAAAAAGGCAACGCCTGATTTTCGTGAACTGCTGTTAAAACTGCTGAGGAAACAACAACCAAAGAGTGATGCAGTGAAGGTGCTTGAATATGAACTTGCATTCTATGACGTACAGCCACCTGCGGTTATCGGCTTACATCAGGATTTTATAGCAGGTGCTCGCCTGGATAACCTGTTGAGTTGCTACACGGGCATGATGAGCCTGCTGGATGCGAGTGAACAGGTGAA
>CAWEEC010000076.1:0-71559 GCA_963807785.1 uncultured Gammaproteobacteria bacterium
CATGTCCCAATATATCCTTTGTGCCTTGAAGATGCTGGGCATATCATCCTTAAAATTCATCAAAGCCGCATTGTTTCTCTGAACGATTTGAGTCATATACCGGAGGAACGTCGTTTTTCTATCGAAAGCTTTGGCTTGATTTAGCATGAGAAGAGAGTCCAGTGTGATTGCTCCAGCACTTGTTTTCGTGCTAGAGCCAGCGGTGTTGAGACGGTTTCCAATGCTGAGTACAATACCGAGAATCTTCTTGAATCTAGCAGAGGATGTGATCTCCTCACACGCCAGCTGGACCAAGTGGGTGTCTGAGGTTGCAGCGTCGAAAAGAAAAGTGCGAAGAATCGCAATGCAAAAGGTGTGGGTGAGTCGGAGCATTTTTGCTGATCGATCCGAGACCAAAAGAACTCACCATTACGTAACTCTTCAATCGCGGTTAAAAACTTTTGCATGAACAGCAATGCATTGAGTTTTCGCTTCGCATGGCGCACGTTCAACATAGCAACCATGAATTTCTCGCACTCGCAGAGAGCCCTGATGTCTGCTTGTTTCCTCGATAGATAGGTATTTAAGTGTCTCTTCTCCTCTACGGTGGGCAGAAGTTGGATGATAGCTCTAATTTGCTCTTGCGTCATTGCGGTAGCATCCCTTTTGGCCCATGCGTGAAGAAAGGGCAGAGCGATGGCCTGTGAGTTCCGGTGTTACCAGTGATTTGAGACTAAGAAGTGAATTGTACTTACATTGTATCCACTGCTCGTGCCATTTCATCATAAGACAGTTTTATCCTAGCCAGCAGAATACCTCCGTTGTTCGCCCGCTTCGGGTTGATGACCTTGACGGCTGTCTCGTCTCCGGACTTCGCCGCATTTGCAACACAGACCAACGGCTTGAGTTCTGCCTGAAACAACCGCGTGAATTCAGATTCATCTATACTAAGACAAGTTACGTCAGGGTCTTCGCCAAGCATAGACCATACTGTATCTGACCGCACCTTGCAATGCGTACGCCAATGCAATCGAGTATGACGATGCGTATCTTTTGGGACCGGTTCACGAACCTGAGATTTTTTATCTCCAGCAACGCTTGGTGCAGGGGCATCGTGGTCCGCATCCAAGACATTAGGATCCAGTCCGTCCCTTTGAATCGCATTCTTTACCGCACCTATCGGAAGGCCGAGTTTCAACATTTTGAAGTACTTCGCGTAAACAGGGTCATCTTTCAGAGCGACGCCGCTGTTGCCCTCCCTATCGCCAGTCTTGGTCTGTGCCGGATCCTCATGGCCGGAGTTGAGAGGTTCATCGTGATGCATGGCGCCACTGCTGGGATCGCTAGTATATCCAACGGTTGAACGAATCGTGTTCGCGATGGCAGCACCTGAGTTACCCGTAGTTGGCAGCCTCTGGCGAGTCTGCAACAGATTCGATAGATTCCCGTGTGCGTTATCATGGAGAGTAGTAGCTGGGATTGTGCTGGATTGACGACTTTGTAACAAGTTCGAGAGATTCCGACGTGCCAAGTCCCTGTCAGGGACACCTGCGTCCTTTCCTTCCGTTATTTTCTCGGGCTTGCCCGATGACTCCGATCCCGTTATGCGCTCTTCTGCCGTCACTTGGGTCTGACTGCATGGCACTTCCTTCGACTCAATAAGAGTTGTTCGCTCTTGGAGAGCAGACTTCAAACTGCAAAGAAGATCATCGTTTGCTGGAGATGAGACTGCGCCAGCCGCTGCCTTTCGCTCAAAATGGGAGAGTACATTCGGTCAACTCGATCTCAAGCCGGTCGGCCCGGCATCCGCTACGATCGATATACCGCTTCAGCACTTCGTCCACGTTTTGCCTGGCCAGCTGTACGGATGAGATATTGACCGACATGCACAGGTCGATGCCGTCATGCTGCCAGCGCCGCATCTGCTGGTGGCCTCATTGATCACCCATTCACCGATCGGCAGGATCAGGCTCGACTCCTCGGCCAGCGGGATGAACTCCATCGGTGCAATCAAACCCTTTTCCGGGTGCTGCCAGCGAATCAGTGCTTCAACCCCCATGATCTCGCCATTTTTCATGTCCACCTTGGGCTGATAGTACAGCACAAATTCGCGGTTATGTATCGCCTTGCGCAGCGCATTCTCCATGTTGAGACGTTCGACAGCGACGATGTTCATGGTCTCATTGAAGTACTGGTAATTGCTGCGTCCACGATCTTTGGCATGATACATGGCGATGTCTGCGTTCTTGATCAGGGTGTCAACGTCATCGCCATCGCTGGGGTAGACACTGATACCGATGCTGCTGCTGATAAAAAACTCACTGCCATTGATTTTGAAAGGGATGGCGAGTCTTTTCATGATGCGACGCGACACATTTGCCGCATCGCTCGGGCTCCTGATGTCGCACAACAGGATCAGGAATTCGTCTCCGCCAAGCCTGGCCAGCGTGTCGTGTGGCGCCTCATCCGGGTCACCGGCCTTGTGCAGTGACACCTCATCCTCGTTTCGCAGGCAATCCGCAAGCCGCTCGGACATCTCCTGCAGCAACAGGTCGCCGGCCTGGTGGCCCATGGTATCGTTGACTTGTTTGAAATTATCCAGGTCCAGGAACAGCAACGCCAGCTGTGTGTGATTGCGATGAGCGTGGCCCAGTGCGCGCTTGAGGTATTCCTGGAACATGCGCCGGTTGGGCATACCGGTCAATGAATCGCGATAGGCGAGATAGGCCACCTGTTGCTGGGACTGCTCAAGGTTACGGCTCATCTCTTCGAAAGAGCGCGCCAGATCACCGAGCTCGTCGTCGCTGTCAATACCGGATTGTGCATCGAAACGGCTGCGACCCACGTCATGGGCCATTTTCCCCAGCCGCTGGATGGGATGGACCAGAATACGATTGATAACATAGATGATCAGGGCGCTGGCAAAGATGATGGCAAGCAGGGTAATGCTCGCCACCATAATGCCGAGTTCGCGGCTGGCAGCGAGCAGGTCTTTTTCCGGCAACACAGCGTACAGGTTCAGATCATGGTGTATTACACGTCCTTGCAAATAGACGACTTCATCGTGTAACCGGGTTTTCAAGGCCTGATCTTGGATTGCCAGTGCCTGCACCAGGACGTCTCGGTGCTGATCAAAAGCAACGGCGCTCGATCCATCCGGCATCATAAAGGCCCGACCGACATGGTCAGCGACAAACAAATATCCGTTGTTGCCAATACGTTGCTGATCAAGCTGGTGCTGAAGATAATCAAGACTCACAGTGATTACCAGGTAACCACGCAACGCAGCAGGCGTGCTGAGCGCTTCAAAGCTTTCGTCGCGCAATACCAGTTTCATGCCGGCGTACAGAACCGGTTTGCCGGTGTCAGGATTCAGCGTGTACATGTCGTGCTGCGGCTGATCTGAATCCTGCAAATGCCAGAATAATTCGGAGTCGGCCTCCATCTCGGTGATATTCGGTATGCGCTCGATCACGGCACGGGTATCCTCGTAGCCATCTGGCAGCAGAATTCGTATTTCGAAATACTCCGGGTAAGCCTGCTGGTAACTGGCAAACAGGCGCATCAACGGCGGCTGCAACAGCATGTAACGTTCCGCCTCATCCTGAGTAAGGACATATTTTTTCACCAGCTCGGAGCCGGCAAACAAACGTGTATTCGCCCGCGCCGTGATGAAGTGGTTCTCAACATTACGTCTCACCTGGTCCAGCAAGGTGTCCATCTGCCCCAACGTGGTGTTACGCGAAACCTGCTCCAGCTTGTCGTAGGCAGTCCAGCCCAGCCATAACAGCGGCAGTATTACCAGCGGCAATACCAGCAGTAAAATTTTGGATTGCAGATTCAAAGCTGTCCGTCCTGTGACTCGCTAGCGTTTTAGTCTGCAATAATCTGGGACATGATACTGTTATAGCGCTTCATCACACGTGGCGGCAGCTCTCGATAAAAATCCGACTTATCGATGAAAGCCTGGTCGGGATAGATAACCGGGTCGCTCAGAAACTCTTCAGGCAGGAGTTTGTTCGCTGCCCGGTTCGGCGTCGCGTAGTAGACGAACTCGGCGAGCTGGGCCGCGTTTTCCGGCTCATTCAGGAAGTTGATAAAATCCATGGCAAGTTTTTTCTGCTTCGACGCTTCACTCACCAGCAGGTAATCGACCCAGATACTGGTGCCCTCTTCCGGTACCACGTAAACGATGTTTTCGTCATGTTCCGCCAGCATCAAGGCATCGCCGCTATAAACCAGCGCAGCCACCGCGTCGCCCTTGACCAACGCTGAATCCTCGCCAAGCGAGACGTAGGAATAACTCTTGACGTGAGGTTTCTGTGCCAGTAACAGCTGCTCTGCCTGTGCCAGCATCTTCAGATCGGTGGTGTTGACGGATTGCTGCAGGCTTTTGAGTGCCATCGCCATCAGGTCTGCGGTGTCCTTCACCAGCACGATCTTGCCCTGCAGCTCCGGCGCGGGATCGAGCAACTGGCTCCAGCGCTTGATGGGCTGCTCCACCAGGTCTGCGCGGTAGGCAATTCCCATGGTGCCCCAGAAAAACGGCACCGCATATTCCTTTGCCTGGGGAAAGGCCTCACCCCAGCGCGATTCGATGTATCGTTTGTTGGGTACGTCTTGTTCGCTGATGGGAGCGAGCCAGCCACGCTGTGCGTAATACTTGATCGTACGACCGTTGGAGCAGATGACGTCATAGCCGACGCCATCGGTGTTGACCAGCATCTCATCGCGCAGTTCGTCAGACTCGAAATAGCTGAACCTGACCCTGGCATTATAACGTGCCTCGAATTTCTCGATCAGCTCCGGGTCCATATACTCTGACCAGGTAAGAAATACCAGTTCCTGTGGCTGCTCCGCGTAGGCCATGAAGACTGGCCAGGTGAACAACACGCACAAAGCGACGAAACAAGCCCGGATTTTTCTAACGAAATGGATATTCATGCTGATAGTTACCTCTACAGATCGCATCGACCCGCTATAAGTATTCTTTAACAAAGCCGCCCTCAACCGTCACGATTTATCGGCCAGGAATGTTGATCCCGGGCAGCAGCTTTCGAAGGGTGATTTAAAGCATTTGCAATCAAGTCGACCAGGCACAGAATGTGAAAACGGTTTGTCGCAGCTTTACAACTACGTCTGTTTCAGATCTGTGACTCACGCCGGTTGCGACTGGATGGGGTCGTTTAAACACGATCAGCTGGTGCTGATTCAACACACCTGTGTGCTTATCGTGCCAGCGCATTCAACGCTACCGCTTACCCAAGCTTAGTAAAAAAGCCTATGTATTCCATATATTTAGGGGGAAATGCCGAAAATTTGTCATTCTGACTGCGGCTGCCACTGATAGACTGGACAGCAGCTGAATCATGCCATGCTTATTGCATCTTTACCAGCACCGCCATGTATCACGCATGGCACTCAAATGAAGCTTGATGATGTCATTAAAGCGTTAACACCAGCAACGCTTTCGCCCGGCTACTCTAGCCAAAATGAAGTCAAACACCGGCTCTACAGGTCAGCCCAAATAAAGCATAAGCACTAAGTTGTAATAGTGAGGATTTAATCTGACAGTCAGAGTCATATTAACTCAAACTCAGACCCTGATTATTTGTCAGTACACTCGGTATTGACCATATAAACAAAGGCTATAGATCTTTACTCTCGCAGAGGCGCAGAGAGCGCAAAGTAATATGATTAAAAAGATACTTTCTTTGCAAAAAATACATGTAACCTTTGCGCTCTCTGCGCCTCTGCGCCTCTGCGAGAAAACAGGATGTTAAAACGCCTGCTTAGGCTGATTTTCCGCTTATATGAAAATCGATAATAAATGCCAGATCAAGTCTGAACGACTAGAGTGCATCTGTGGCCTCATATTAATGTCTACAAAGTCCAAATCAGACAATGACTGTCAGATCAGGTCACGACCAGTACAGCTAATTGCTAACCGGTAATTCAACGCCAGTTAATCATCATGCTTGCTCATCGCTTTAACGCAGTTCGATGCGCGTATTGTCCTCGACATCGTCACCGGGGTGGTTGATAACCATTTCTCCTGCTTCCAGGCCGGTGACAATCTGTGCAATCAAGCCGTTGCGTTGCCCAACTTCGACAACGCGACGTTGCGCACGTTTGGCTTCGATGACGAACACGGCCC
The DNA here is from genome assembly GCA_963807785.1 of uncultured Gammaproteobacteria bacterium. GTDB lineage: Bacteria > Pseudomonadota > Gammaproteobacteria > SZUA-229 > SZUA-229 > JABDQW01. Next base: position 6,137 of record CAWEEC010000076.1, read on the forward strand.
AGCCATCCTGGTAACGAAACAGACTGCTGGCAGGCACCTGCAACACATCCTGCTGATGCCAGAGGATGAAGCGCGCCTCCACGCGATAGCCGTCGCCCAGGCGTTGCCATTGCTCGGCCGCCGAGGTGAAATCGGAGATCACCAGTACCCGCTGCTCTTCCACGCCGAGGGCGGAGATCTTGGTAAAGCCAGCCGGCTCGATGATGCGCACCACAGCCCTGCAGTGGCTGATCCCCACCCCAGCGCTCGAACAGCACTTTCATGCCCGGTTTGATTTTTACCGCATCGGCGGAGAGTACATCGACCTCCACTTCCAGCACGGCAGGATCACCCACTTCCAGTAACGGCTCGCCGGTGCGCACCGGGCCTTCACATTCACGCACAAGTTTGAGAATTTTGCCGCTAACCGGGGAACGTACCGGTACCCGTTCGGCCGGTTCGTGTTGAGTACCGGCGGTATATTCGAGTACGGTCTGCGCTGCTTGCAGTTCATACCTGGCGACTTCGACATTGAAATTGGCCGAGCGCTCGGCGGCCGTGCTGGTCTGAACTTCGGTGGTGGCCTTGTCGAAAGCGTCGCGTGAGATCACGCCCTTGTCGAGCAATGGTCGCAGACGCTTGAGTTCGATGGTGGCGAGTTGTGCCGCAGCTTTGGCTGCACTGGCCTGTTGTTTTGCAGCTTCCAGTGCCGATTCTGCCGCAGATACCTGAGCTTCGGCCTGGGCCCGGCTGCGCGGATCCAGCACCTGCGATTCCAGCGGCGTAATGCCCAGCAGCACCTGGCCCTGTCTCGACAGGGTCGCCGACATCGAGTTGCACGCGACAGGCGACGCCGTCCACCGGTGCCGAGATAATGTAACGATCGATGACCCGGGTGCGGCCTTCTTCTTCGATGGCAACCGTTAACGGTGCTCGCTTGACCGCAATGGCTTCGACGAAAACCGCTTGCGGCCAGAAACCCCACACCAGCAGGCCAGTAATCAGCACGGCAGTGGCGGCAATAGCCGGGTGTTTTCCAAGCGGAAGGCTCATCGTTTTACTCCTTGGTCTTGAGTACGGCTACCATATCGAGATGGGCCAGGTTACGCCAGATCATAATGGCGGAAATAATGGATGACAGGATCACTATCAGTGCCGAAAAAGCATAGACATTGATGCCCAGCACCAGCGGCACGCGATACAGATCGGTATCAAACTTGAATGCCATGTAGGCGCACAGGCCGTAACCGATGAGCATACCCAGCGGAATCGCCACCAGGGTCAGCAGGCCCAGTTCACCCAGCAGAATATAAGCCACCTCGCCGCGCTCGAAACCCAGTACGCGCAGGCTGGCGAGCTCGCGGTTGCGCTCCGACAGGGCGATGCGCATGCTGTTGTAGATCACACCAAAAGCGATGCTGCCACCGAGCAAGGTGGTGATAAAGGTAAAGAACAGTATGGTTTGCGCAATGGTGTCGTAGAAGGCCTGGATCGCGGATTCCTGCTCGATCACACCGGCGACCCGCGGCATGTCCTTGAGTTTGGCATAGATGTCACGCTGGTAACGTTCATCCACGCTCAGCAGCGCACCGGAAATGGCATTACCTTCTCTTAACAACTGGTTGAGGGCCTCGCGCCGCATGTAGGCATTGACACCCAGGTACTGCTTGGCCGTGCCGACCACCGGCACCTGCACCGTTGGCCGGCTGCCTTCCAGCACTTCGATGGTGAGCATGTCACCGGGCTTGATATGCAGCAGCTCGGCCAGGTAATCGGTGAGCACAACGCCTTGCTGCGGCAGCTCGATGACCTTGAGTTCTGTGTCGAGCAGGCGCATCAGGCTGCCATCGGGCTGAATGCCATTGACCGCGGTACGATAAAAGCGGTGCTCGAACTGCAGCTTCGCCGGCACCACGCGAAAGCCTTCGGCATGCTCCACACCCTGCAGGCTGCGCAACGAATACAGCGAACGCTCCGAGGTGGGCTCGGTATAGATCGCGGTGAGATCATTGCGCTGGCTCATGCCGTATTGCACCTCCACCATGTAATCGATGGCACCTTCCTGGAATCCGCTCACCATCATGATACCGCAGGCCATGCTGATACCGAGCATGGTCAACAGCGACTTCAGCGGACGTCGTTCGATATGGCGCAGGATCATGCGCGTGGGTTGGGAAAACCAGCGCTGCAGGCCGAGACGCTCGACCAGGGTGGCGTGAAACAGGGCCGGCGGCTCCGGGCGCATGGCCTGTGCCGGCGGTAGTCTGGCTGCACCACGTACGGCATACAGGGTGCCGGCAATGGCGACCGTCATGCTGATCAGCGCCGCCGCGATAATCACCTGGGGCTTGAGCACATAGATCATGAACGGCAGGCTATAGAAATCCATGTAGATGTTACTCATGCCCTTGCCCATCCAGATACCGGCAGCGATGCCGGCGATGATGCCGATACCCACGATCATCAGCACCAGCTTGATATAGTGCAGGCCGACGGCAAAATTGCTATAGCCGAAGGCTTTCAGCGCCGCGATCTGTTCGCGCTCCAGGCTGATCAGCCGGCTGATGACCACGTTGAGCAGGAACGCGGCGACACCGAAGAAGATCACCGGAAATATAGTGGCAATGGTTTGCTGCTGCTTCAGTTCTTCGGATAAAAAGCGATTGGAGAGCTGGTCCTCGCGGGCGATGGCGCCGATGCCGCCATAGGATTCAAGAATTTCATCGAGACGATCGATCACATCCTGCGCGTTCGTGCCCTTGCCCAGGGTAAGCGTGACATTGTTAAAGGCGCCGTCCATGTCATAGGCGCTGGCCAGCGGTTTGCGTGCCATCCATAACACACCGTAACGCGGGTAGTCGGGAAACATGGCACCGGGAGCGATCTGGTAGATATATTCCGGTGACAGCGCAATACCGGCAATGCTGAGATTCTTGCGCCGGCCGTTGATGGTGGCATTGAGTTTGTCACCGGGCTGCAGACCATGGGCCTGGGCGAACTCTTCGCTGAGCACGATTTCGTTATCACGCCCCGGCTCAAACAGGCGGCCATTGCGCAGATAAATCTGGTTCAACAGTCCGCGACTGTTATCGGGCAGAGACAATATATGGCCACTGACCGGATCATTAAAACCGGCCACGTCGAGATTCACATAGGCCACCACGCGCGTTTCCACTTTATCGACACCGGGAATAGCCTCGATACGCTGGACCAATGCCAGCGGTGCGCGTTTCAAGCTGGCAAAGACATGGGCGAAGTGATGATTGCGGTAATAGCTTTCGCGGGTTTCATATAAGGAGTCGAGTGTGCTCAGCGACATGATGAAGATACCCACACCACTGACGATAACCATGGCAATGGCCAGCGCCTGCATACGCATGCCCCAGAGTTCGCGCCAGAGTTTTTTGTCGATGGCTTTCATTGCGATACGTTCACCAGCTGAGCTCGTTGGGAGCGAGCCTGGTTTCGTTGACGTCCACCTGGCTGATACGACCATCGGCCAGGTGAATCACCCGGTGCGCCATTTGTGCAATGCCCGCGTTGTGGGTGATCACCGCCGTGGTGGTACCGAGTTCCTGGTTGACCCGTTGCAGGGCCTCCAGCACCACGATGCCGGTTTTGGAATCGAGCGCGCCGGTGGGTTCGTCGCATAACAGCACATCGGGATTCTTGGCAATGGCACGCGCAATCGCCACTCGCTGCTGCTCGCCGCCGGACAGCTGGGCCGGAAAATGATCCATGCGCTGATCCAGCCCGACCAGTTGCAAGGCCTCTTCCGGTTGCATCGGTGCTTTGGCAATCTCGGTCACCACCGCCACGTTTTCACGCGCGGTGAGACTGGGAATCAGGTTGTAAAACTGGAACACAAAGCCAACATGGTAGCGCCGGTATGCGGTGAGCTCGCTTTCGCTGGCACGGGTCAGGTCACGTTCACCATACAGCACATGACCATCGGTGGGCGTATCCAGTCCGCCAAGGATATTCAGCAGTGTCGACTTGCCGCTGCCGGAGGCTCCCAGCAATACCGTGAACTCGCCTTTATACAGATCCAGGTCGACACCGCGCAGCGCATGCACCTGCACCTCGCCCATCTGGTAAACCTTGGTGACGCCGTGGACATGAAACACCACGTCTTCATGCAAGCGCTCGTGTGGTTGTCGAATTTCAGTCATGAAAAATGAATTGCCTCATGCTATTGCAACACCGACAGTGTCAGCACTGGACATACGAAGCGTTTTAAATTATCAGTCAACGTGTGTGATGAATGCATCAACGGGTTACTGCTGTTAATTCAATCAAGCGATCATACGATACTGAATCCGAGCACAAACCCAGGGTGCTCCATAGCCCTTTTTGTTCATGCGCTTCGAATGTTGAATTGATATTCAATGTTAAGCTTCTTTGCCAGTTTGTTTTACCCCGGCGTGTGCATGGGTGCGCAGCACTCGGAAACGACGTATGTTAGCAGGTGCTTCACTGACTTCATTGTTAATGCTCACCATCCATTACGCGTACCCGGGATCCAGCGCTTTCAGTGTTTGTACAATTTCCTGTTTGTACGCATCTTCAATCGGCCCGCTACGCCCCGGCCAGATTCGAAACTTGACGCGTACAAAGTTTCGCCCTGCGGGTGTGCAACTGCGAGCGCCGATTTCAGGTTTATCACGCATAATGCCGGGAAACTGCTCAACCCATGAACTCAACTTCGTATTGTTTGATATCGCCCAGTATTCTTTCCACTACCTGCCCAAAGTAGAAGCCGGCGAGACCGATGCTGATTGCCCAGATACCGGCGCCGACAAAATTGAGCACGATAAAACGCAGATAGGACACATTGCTCATGCCGATAGCGAAAGGGTCACGGTACGAATTCCGTAAAGAAAGCGGAAACCAAGGATGAGCAGATTCTGATGTTGCTCCAGCAAGAGAAATACGCGGCTCGCGGGCGCCTGCCATGCTAGGCGCCGCGCCAGCATTGTTTTTCCATGGCGTCGACCAAGAAAGAAAAACAACTGATCCCCAAAGAATGTCCCAAAAAATCCGCAGATGATTACCCGGTCCAGCGACAGGTAACCCAGATGTGCAGAGACACCACCCAGCACCATTATGGTTTCACCTTCCAGGAAGGTGCCGATTATGAGGATCGGGTAGCCATAGGTCGACAACAGCGCTTCCAGCATGGCTAATGATTACCTCTTCAAAGTTCACATTTACGTCACTGACTTTCGCCAACACAACTTACCGCAAGCAAAAGTAACACAAACTTTCGCTACAACCCGGATTAATGCAAGTTACGTTTATATGATGTTATCTGACAGGCAGAAGTCAAACAGGATCTGTTAGTGGCGGGGAAGCAGGTAGCCGTGATAAATGTGCTTTATATGTTATCTGTCAGGCAGCTGCAAACACTGGTATGGCTGTTGCGCATTCCATCATTTCCATTTCATACAGAGTCTGATCACGCAGCTGTTTGACATGCTTGCCGCATTTTCCGCATTGCCCGGTGCAGCCGAGGGAATCGCGCAATCCTTTCATGGTGGTGACGCCATCCTCAACAGCGGACCTGATTTGTCTGTCTGTTACTGCTTTGCAGATACATACATACATGGTGTGAATGTCTCTATAAATTGTTGTCGATTGATACGTTGTGTCCAGGCATCTATTTAATTGCAAATGAGATTGATTGTCAATAGCATTTGCATTAAAACTCAATAACTGCAACAATACAACCTGCCAGCAAACCATGGCGTTGGTGTTTTTATCTTTTATATCAGCAAGTTATAATTTAACACGCTTGAAAAATGGATGGCTATTAAAATTTTAGTGTAATACCCTTGAATGAACCATCCTGCGGAATCGAGCACGGAATAGCGCGACAATCCACCACAAATATCTTTGGAGACAATGCCGATGAAAGGTGACAGCACAACAATCGAATTTCTCAATGGTGTTCTGAAGAACGAACTGACCGCCATCAACCAGTATTTTTTGCATGCGCGCATGTTGAAAAACTGGGGCTTCAATGCGCTGAACGAGCATGAATACAAGGAATCGATCGACGAGATGAAGCATGCCGACACGGTCATCGAACGCATCCTGTTTCTCGAGGGCTTACCCAATCTCCAGGACCTGGACAAGCTGCTGATTGGTGAAAACGTTCCGGAGATGCTGCAAAACGACCTGAGGCTGGAAATCGAAGCCCGTGACTACCTGATACAGGCCATCGACCACTGTGAAAGTATCAGTGATTATGTCAGCCGGGAAATTTTCGATGACATCCTGCAGGATGAAGAGGAACATATTGACTGGCTGGAAACACAGCTCAGCCTGATCAACGACATCGGCCTTGAAAATTACCTGCAATCACAAATGTAAGTTCGGAGGGTCACAGCTATGAAAGGCAGTAAAAAAGTCATCCGATACCTGAATGAATTGCTTGCCGGTGAACTCACCGCCATTGATCAGTATTTCATCCATTCCCGCATGTATGAAGACTGGGGCTACAACCAACTGTTCGAACGCATCAAGCATGAAACGGAAGAGGAAACCGAGCATGCGACCATACTGATCCAGCGCATACTGTTTCTGGAGGGCACGCCGGACCTGAGCATGCGCGAACCCGCGATCAATGGTTGGCAAGGACGTTGCCGAAATGCTGAAAAACGACCTGAAACTGGAATACCGGGTTGTCGATCATCTCAGAGAAGTGATCGCGGTGTGTGAACAGAAACACGACTATGAGACCCGGGAAATTCTCGAGGGATTGCTCAATGACACCGAGGAAGATCATACCTACTGGCTGGAACAGCAACTGGTACTGATCGATACCATCGGCCTGCGTAATTACCTGCAGTCCAAGATCTAGTCGAACGCAAGCTGCTCGCCTGCAAACTCACGCCACTGCCACTGCTGTCCCACTTACTCGTCATTCCCGCGAAAGCGGGAATGACATGATTTCTGTTTTGGTATTTCATCTCCATTTCAGTTCAAAGCCATTTGATTACTGTAATAATCGTGTTTACTACATGCGTGTAACGATTATGTGGGACAGCAGTGCGCCCTTGCCCTTAAATTTAACAAAGGAGCCCGAAGGCTCCTGTAAAACAAATCACCTGACAAGAAACAGTTAGTGTTTGACAAGTTGCAGCACAATTCCACGACGCTCATAGTGAACGTAAAAATGCAGGCTATGGATTGCCAGCTGAAAAAATTCATAATCACGATAGCTTCCTGCTATCATTAGCCATGTATTCATGATATCTATCATATTTAAAATATGTATTGATAAGAACTATTGATAATTCAACACCAGCATGACCTTAACTGAATTACGCTACATTGTTGCCGTCGCCCGCGAGCGCCACTTTGGCAAGGCCGCGAAGGCCTGTCATGTGAGCCAGCCAACCTTGAGTGTCGCCATTAAAAAGCTGGAAGAAGAACTCGGTGTATCGATTTTTGAACGCGGCAGTAAAGAAATTTCGCTGTCGCCCGTTGGTGAGCGCGTGGTGCAACAGGCACAAACGGCACTGGAAGCGGCCGACAATGTCAGGCAGGTCGCACTCCAGGGCAGGAACCAGCTGGCGGGCCCCTTGCGCATCGGCGCCATCCATACGATTGGCCCCTATCTCTACCCCGAACTGATTCCACAGTTGAGAAAAGCGGCACCGGAAATGCCGCTGGTGGTTGAAGAAAACTTCACCTCGGTATTGACCGAGAAACTCAAACAGGGCGAACTTGATGTCATCGTGATAGCGTTACCGTTTACAGAGCATGGCATCGTTACACAACCACTCTATGATGAACCGTTCGTGGTGTTATTGCCCGCGTCACATCCGCTGACAGCGCGCAAAACAATCTCATCCTCCCAGCTTGAAGATGAAAATGTTCTGCTGCTTGGTAAAGGTCATTGTTTTCGCGATCATGTGCTTGAAGCCTGCCCTGCCTGCGTGCCCAAACCAGGGCTGATCGGTGACCTGCCACACACCATTGAAGGCAGCTCGCTGGAGACCATACGCCACATGGTCGTCTCCGGACTTGGCATTACCGTACTGCCCTGCACCGCTGCCGGTGCTCACAGTTACTCACAACGCCTGTTGACCATACGCCGCTTCAATAATCCGATTCCACACCGCAGTGTTGCCCTGGCCTGGCGCGTTTCATTTCCGCGCCCCAGGGTAATAGACGCCATCAACAAGGCAATTCATGCCTGTAAGCTGGGCTGCGTCAAGTATATACGTGGCGCTAAAGCAGCCTGATGATTAACGGCGTTGCCGAATAGTACTGCTTGTTGATTTATATCAAGGACCTTACTCACATTCAGGCGTAATTTTATCGCCGGCAAGCGGTTATGCTTTGACTCAAGGCCATGGGAATAGCAACAACTTCTTGTCCCAATTCTCAGATTGGTTGTGTCGTAAAGGCGGTATGGGTTTCACTCCATACCGCCTTTTTTTATTTACGCTGGCATTGTGCCTGTGCTGTATTGCATTGATTGATTGACAAGCGCATCGAAACAAGTAAGCATCAGCCCATGAATTCAACAAACCTGCACGCCCTGATTCGATACATGAATGTACTGCCTGCCTGGCATTACACTCAGCGGCATGTTGTTTGTAGAAACTAGATTTAATTTTTTTCTATTTTATTAAGGCCGCTGCGTAACAACCAGCGGCCTTTTTTATTGTTCGCACGATAAATTTGCGTTTATGGCGCAAGGAGATCCAGCAATCCATGTCTGTTCCCGCAGCCTATCTGACAGTTATCATCATCTGGAGCACCACACCACTGGCGATCCAGTGGAGTGGTATTGATGTCGGTTATGAGTTCGGTGTCGCTGCCCGTATGGTCATAGGCCTGCTGGCGTTGTTGTTGCTGATTCGACTGCGCGGCATACCGCTGCCATGGAACATTCATGCGCGCAACGTATACCTGGTAGGCGGCATATCCATGTTTATCGCGATGAGCTTTGTCTACTGGTCTGCACAATACATTCCCTCCGGCTGGATATCGGTCATCTTCGGCTTGTCGCCGATTATCACCAGTATCTTTGCCACTGTCATATTGCGGGAGAACAACCTGACCGCAGGTCGTGTTACCGGCATGTTGCTGGGCCTGCTCGGACTGGTAGTGGTTTTCGCTGAAGGACTTGCGTTGACCGATGCCGCCTGGATGGGTGTTGCCGGCGTGACCATCAGTGCTGTTTCGCAGTCACTGGGTGCCGTGCTGTTACAAAAGCTGAAGACAGATATGCCAGCACTTTCAATTACAGCAGGCAGCCTCATTGTTGCCACACCGTTTTTTATAATGAACTTTGTACTTATGCAAAGCTGGCCCGAGCACATCAGCACGCTAACTTTGTTGTCTATCTTTTACCTGGCCATCCTGGGATCGGCACTGGGTTTTCCACTGTACTTCTACCTGTTGAAAAACCTCAACGCCGAGCGTGTTGCACTGGTGGCGCTGATAACACCGGTTAGCGCACTGCTGGTTGGCGCGCTGGTTAACGATGAGGTTATCAGCACTAGAGTATGGCTCGGTACCACACTGATCGTTGCCGGTCTTGCTATCTATGAATACGGCAAGTACCTGCCGTTTGCCCGTAAATGGCAGAAACGCTGGAACCAGCGGCCGTTATAACAGGCTAGTTAAAATACGCTACCAGAGGTGGCAGCGAAGAAGCCGATCAATGGATAAAACCAAGCTTCAGTCTTCTGTTGATTGTGCGCACCAGTTTCTGAATATGGTCCGAATTGGCGCCGAAGTCAGCCTTGCCAACGCGTGATTGCGAGCGTATTTCAAGCGCGGTGCTGGTGACACCATCAATACAACCGAGAGGCTTGATGACCACCTGCACATCATCGGTGAACAACAGCAAGTGTGTTTTTGCCGCCAGTTCGAGCCGCCATTCAACATCGTCACTGTCCATAATCGACCAGCCCAGTTCAATAGCGGCATCTTTAATCGCGGTGTAAAGCTCGTCAGCTTCAACATCGAAAACCGGGGTACGAAGTTCAGCGAAAGGGTGATCATCAGATGTTCTCGCGATATTGCTCGTGAAATAGACGGCGAGTCTTTTTTTCAGGCCCGGTGGGTCAAATAGTGGCGCATGATTTTTGAACAGAGTTGCGATGATAATCAAAACAACGATTACGATTACAGCGAGGACAATTTTCATTCAGCATCCATTAGTCAACGTGAAGGCATGATAACAGCTTGTCTGCAAGCCGTGCATTTTTCAGCTTGCACAGCGATGTTAAATTTTTGTGAATAATTCTCATTAATTGCGTCTATAACACCAAAAATATTTTATATGGGCAAATTCTTATGTTCTAAATCAGCTTTTTTACGCATTTAATAAGTGCTTGTTATGTCTTATTTTTTCAAATTTTATCCACAGTTTCTTAGACCGTTCTCCACCGTTATATACACAAGATATAGTGCTTGACTTGGGGTCAAACCACATTCTATAGTAGCCCGCATAATAACAACGACAACCCAATCAAAGTGGAACGGGAATGAAACTAACTTCACCAATTACAGAAAATCAGACTCTCTCTCAACTCGATAACACAACTTCAACAAACTCAGCCAGTATTGCCGTCACGGCACCGGGCCGTTTCAGGGTAATCCGCAGAAACGGCAAGGTGACTGCCTATGACCGCGAGAAAATAGCCGTTGCCATGACCAAGGCCTTTCTGGCTGTCGAAGGTGGCAATGCGGCCGCATCAAGCCGCATCCATGAAATCGTGCACGAGCTTGCCGAACAGGTCGAACTGGCACTGACTCGCCGGATTCCTGATGGCGGCACATTTCACATTGAAGATGTTCAGGACCAGGTTGAGCTGGCATTGATGCGCTCGGGTAACCAGCGCGTTGCCCGCTCCTACGTCATCTACCGTGAAGAACATGCCCGCGCCCGCCAGCAGCAACAAACCAGCGCCGTGGTGGAAGCCGTCATCGATGAAACCGTCTCCGACATCGAGGTAACCCTGGCCGATGGCAGCAGGCAGGCGTTGGACAAGCGACGCCTGCAGGCCATCATCAAGGAAGCCTGTGACGGCCTCAAGGACGTCGATGCCAGTGCAATCCTGCAGGACACCGAGCGCAACCTGTTCGACGGCGTACCTGAAAAAGATGTATCACGCATGCTGGTGATGAGCGCCCGTACCCTGATCGAAAAGCAGCCTGATTACTGCTATACCGCAGCGCGCCTGTTGCTGGACGACATGCGCACCGAAGCACTCAGCTTTGTCTACAACCGCCTGACGCACGCGACCCAGCGTGAAATTACCAGTCTCTACGCCGATTACTTTGACAAGTACGTCAAGCGTGCCGTCGACCTGGAATTGCTGGATGCACGCCTGCTTGAATACGACCTGCACCACCTGGGTAAGCAACTGCTGGCTGAACGTGATCACCAGTTCACTTATCTCGGTCTGCAGACCCTGTATGACCGTTATTTCATCCACTCCAACAGTATTCGCTTCGAGTTACCACAGGCCTTCTTCATGCGTGTTGCCATGGGACTGGCGATTAATGAAGTCAACCGCGAAGAGCGCGCCATCGAGTTTTACAAGCTGCTGTCATCGTTTGATTTCATGAGTTCGACACCGACCCTGTTCAACTCGGGCACCTTGCGTCCACAGCTATCGAGTTGCTACCTGACGACTGTACCCGATCACCTTGATGGCATTTTCAGCTCGATTAAAGATGATGCCCTGCTGTCGAAATACGCCGGTGGCCTCGGCAATGACTGGACGCGCGTTCGTGGTATGGGTGCCCATATCAAGGGTACCAACGGCAAATCACAGGGTGTGGTGCCTTTCCTCAAGGTCGCCAATGATACTGCTGTTGCCGTCAACCAGGGTGGCAAACGCAAGGGCGCCATGTGTGCCTACCTGGAAAGCTGGCACATCGACATCGAGGAATTTCTCGATTTGCGCAAGAACACCGGTGATGATCGTCGCCGCACGCACGACATGAATACCGCAAACTGGGTTCCGGACCTGTTCATGAAGCGTGTCGCCGAAGACAAGGACTGGACACTGTTTTCGCCTGATGAAGTACCTGACCTGCATGACCTGAGCGGTAAGAAGTTCGAAAAAGCCTATGCTGCTTATGAAGAGATGGCTGCCAACGGCAAAATAAACGTGCATAAAACCATCAAGGCAAGCACCTTGTGGCGCAAGATGCTGAGCATGCTGTTCGAAACAGGCCATCCATGGATTACCTTCAAGGATCCTTGCAACCTGCGCTATACCAACCAGCACGCCGGCGTGGTACACAGCTCCAACCTGTGCACAGAGATCACCCTGCACACCAACGACACTGAAATCGCCGTGTGCAACCTGGGCTCAATCAACCTGCCCGCACACATTAATGAATGCGGGCTGGATACCGCCAAGCTGGAACGCACGATCAATACCGCGATGCGTATGCTGGATAACGTCATCGACTACAACTATTACAGCGTACCGCAGGCGCGTGATTCCAACCTGAAACACCGTCCGGTTGGTATGGGTGTAATGGGTTTCCAGGATGCACTGTATAAACAGCGTGTACCGTATACCTCTGAAGATGCGGTTGAATTTGCTGACCGCACCATGGAAGCGATCAGCTACTATGCCATCAAGGCCTCGACCAACCTGTCTGAAGAACGCGGCCGTTACACCAGCTTCGAAGGTTCATTGTGGAGCAAGGGCATACTGCCGATCGACTCGATTGATTACCTGGCCGAGGGCCGCGGCAACTATCTGGACCTGGACCGCAGCCATACCTTTGACTGGGATTCGCTGCGCGCACGGGTACAGAAAGTCGGCATGCGTAATTCCAACACCATGGCGATAGCACCAACTGCAACCATTTCAAACATCTGCGGCGTAAGCCAGTCGATCGAGCCAACCTACCAGAACCTGTTCGTTAAATCGAACCTGTCGGGTGAGTTCACTGTGGTGAATCCTTACCTGATCGAGGATCTGCGTGAACGTGGTTTGTGGGACGAGGTTATGGCCAACGATCTCAAGTATTACGACGGCAGCGTACAGATGATTGACCGGGTACCTGCCGATCTGAAGCAACTGTATCAGACTGCGTTTGAGATCGATGCGCGCTGGCTGGTTGAAGCGGCGGCGCGTCGCCAGAAGTGGATCGACCAGGGCCAGTCACTGAACCTGTACATGTCTGAACCCAATGGTTCAAAACTTGACGCCCTGTACAAGCTGGCGTGGGTACGTGGCCTCAAAACGACGTATTACCTGAGATCCATGGGCGCCACCCATGTTGAGAAATCAACCATGGATACCGATCGTGCAAACAAGTTGAATGCGGTAAAGAACACAAAGCAGGAAGCAACTGAATCAGCTGCACCACAGGCATGCTCAATCCTTGATCCGGATTGCGAGGCGTGTCAGTAAGGAGTGTTGTTGTAAGGAGCGGGGCCAATATAACAATAACAAACAAGAGGCCAGCCATGAGTGACGACAATAGCATGCTGCCCGGGAGGGAACCGGGTAATGAGTCTTAGAGCAGAACTGAAACAGATTCTATATGACCTGGTGCTGACCAGTGAGCCGGGGCGCGATGAGATCGCCTACTTCTGCCGCCACCAGGGCATAAAGATCTGCTTTACACGGGCACGTACTACGTGGCACTCGTTAGGTCCATCAGCGATAAAACCCTGGTGGATGATACTTGAACCATTACGCACACTGTCAGGCACCACTGACAGTCGGGATAACAATAAAAATATTAAAGCGATAGAGGTAATTGAGAATGCTTAACTGGGAAGATCCACTCGCAAAATTTAATGAACCTGCTTTCAAGCCACAGCGGGATGAACAACATCCTCATGCCGGTGACGGTCTTGTTTCAAATGAAGCCTTGATGAATACAGCAGGTGCTGCGCCCGTGGTCAATCCTGTCCCTCCGGCGGCTGCAACCATGCCGGCAACACAGCTGGATACTGCGACATCGGTCGAGACAGACCAGAGTGATGACATCGAAGCCGATCTTAGTGGCACAGGCCTTGAAGACATTGAAATGGGTGCCCAGCGCATTCAGGTGGATGACAAGAAAATCATCAACTGCCATGCAGACCTTAACCAGCTGGTGCCGTTCAAGTATGAATGGGCATGGCAGAAGTATCTTGATGGCTGTGCTAATCACTGGATGCCGCAGGAAATCAACATGACGGCCGACCTGGCGTTATGGCGCGATCCAAATGGTCTTACCGATGACGAGCGCACCATTATCAAGCGCAATCTCGGTTTCTTTTCAACCGCAGACTCGCTGGTTGCAAACAACCTGGTACTGGCAGTGTACAGGCACATCACCAATCCTGAATGCCGTCAGTACCTGCTGCGCCAGGCATTCGAAGAAGCACTGCATACACACGCTTATCAATATTGCGTTGAGTCACTGGGTCTCGATGAAGGCGAGATATTCAACATGTATCGTGAACTACCCGCGGTTGCACGCAAGGCCGAATGGGCACTGCCCTATACCAAGCACCTGGCTGATCCGAATTTCCACACCGGCACTGCAGAGAATGATCAGAAACTGTTACGCGAGCTGATTGCTTTCTACGTCATATTTGAAGGCATCTTCTTCTACGTTGGTTTCGCCCAGATTCTGTCCATGGGCCGCCGCAACAAAATGACGGGTGTTGCCGAACAATTTCAGTACATCCTGCGTGATGAATCCATGCACATGAACTTTGGTATCGATGTTATCAACCAGATCAAGATTGAGAACCCGCATTTGTGGACACAAACGTTCCAGCAGGAAGCGCTGAATATGATTCGCGAAGCCGTTGAACTCGAAACACAATATGCACGCGACACCATGCCACGCGGCGTACTGGGACTTAATGCACCGATGTTTGAAGAATATCTGCAGTTCATTGCAAACCGCAGATGTTCACAGATTGGACTGCCAGAACAGTATCCGGGTGCAGGCAACCCATTCCCATGGATGTCTGAAGTACTGGATCTAAAGAAAGAGAAAAACTTTTTCGAAACGCGTGTGACGGAATATCAGACCGGTGGCGCCCTTAGCTGGGATTAAGGCGGCGGAACTTGCTAGGAGGATAACAATAATAAAACAGGATCAAGGAAAACAAATAATAACAAGCCATGGAGGCTGGAGTAATGATTTGAAGGCGGCACCCCATGGGTTGCCGCCTTTTTTAATATCAATAATAAATACGAGTATTTATTGCAGCCTTATGGCTTCGTCTAATAGCCGCTACTTTCGATCAATTTTATGATCTGGGTCAAGAATAAGGCCTTGTTTAAATCTTCTATTTAAGTGATTGTTAATCTAATTAAGCGACTGAAACTAAAAGATACTTGAATCGACCATTCATGTAAGTAGTTAGCGGATTCATGACGAATAGTCAGGGATTATGCAAGGTCTGGGTATTAGAATCAGAGCAATTACCGGGAACATAGTCTATGCTGAAACACTCCGGTATATATTGATAATTATAAAAAGCATGGACGCAAATGAACTAATAATTTTAATCGGCGAGTTACATCGCGCTGAGAAAAACTCAGGCATGTATTCGCATAATGAAGTTCACTTGCAACCAACAGGTACACCATGAAACAGAAAGTATGCACTCAATGTAAATTCAAGGAAGTTTGCGACGGGCTTCCTGGTTTCTGCCTGTTTATTCCTTATATCGTGATCGCCTCGACCGTGTTCATGGTTTTCTATTTCATGCTAACCAGCAAACTCTAATCACATCCAAAACAATCTGTTAAAACCTATTTGCAAATAGGCTTATGTGCACAGGATGCCGCCTGCTGTAACAGCCATTGAGCACGTCTCAGACACCGCAAGCAGGATAGATCTACAGTTTTGCCGAACAATATTAGGATTGCTATATCTGAAGCGCAGTGAGCATGCTGATGATCTCTCATCGGTGCAGTCCTGCTGCCTGCTCGATCTACCTGCTTCCATCACAGCAACGTTGGCGTCTGATCAAAACCGGTAATCAACTGCTACACTCAGAAATCAAGCAATCGTTTTCCGGTACACGGCAACATGGACAAGAGATGTGACAGATGAAATATCTTATTCTGCTGCTTATGATATGTAGCGCATCGATCAGCCATGCGAAAGAATTAAGCTACATCAGAGATTATTCCTACAAGGCAAGCGACCTTGATAGCAAGGTATCCGCTCGCAACAATACCCTGAAGCTGATCAAGGCGGGTGTACTGGAAGAGATCATAAGTTATGTACACAGCAACAACAGTCTTGAGCAATCCCAGTCAGGCAATAATTTCAAATCATCATTCATACAGCGCACCAGCTCCTCGAGTGCCGGTTTCCTGAAAGCAAGAATACTGGAAGAAAGCTGGGACGGTTTCGAGATGAAAATGAAAGCCGAAGTAAAGGCTGACCCGAATGCCATTCGTAAAGAACTTGAACGTACACTTGCACTAAGGCCGACACCACAACCACAGGCTGTTCAACCACAACCTGCAAAAACCCCGGCACCAACGCCGCAACCACCGCCGGCAAATATCCAGCCACAGCCCACGGCACAATTTACGCCCGTCATGCCTGTCAGCAACACCACGGCTGACTACAGTGGTTATTTAAGAACAGCACAATTATCGCAGGTTTATTCGCTGTTACAGCCATTGAAAATGACTATGACTGAGCATTACATGATGAATGGGCAATGGCCATCTTCATTGAAGCAGATAAATCTTAAACCTGAGGAAATGACTGATGGCCAGTATCTCAACAAAGTAAGGCTGGGGAAAAACGGGCAGATATTCGCATTCCTCAGTAACACTTTTGGTAAAGATAAATTTCTTTCACTGACGCCCAAATCAATTATGGGCGGCATGCAGACACGTTGGGAATGCACGACCAACCTGAACACAAAAGGACTTCAGGGGTATACCAACATCAATTGCAGTGAGGACAAAAGCCTGCGCTATAACTGATCGATCAACCAGTTATTTTCCGTCTCGATCTTGATATCAGCTCTACCGCCTTGGCTGCAGCAGCAAATCCGAAACTGGCAGTGACACTGACGACGGAGCCATAACCGAAGCTGCAATCCAGTGACAGTCCTGCAACACCGGGTTTGCAGTATCCAGGCTCTCCGTTTTTATCGGGATATCGTTGTTGTTCAGACGAAAACACACAGGGCACACCAAAGCTTCGTTTTGGATTGCGCGTATAACCGTATTTGTGCCTGAGCCTCGAACGCACAGTCGCCGCTAAGCGCGTCGTTCCAGGTGCGGGCCAGGTCTGCAACTTCAGTCCGTGCAGGTTCAATCAGTCCGCCCGCACCACCCGTCATCACAACCGGTATCTTGTTACGCTTGCAGCAATATACAATCGCAGCCTTGAACTTGATGCTGTCGATTGCATCGATAACACAGTCGTAATCGCACTCGATAATGTCACGCAGATTATCATCATCAATATGATGCTCGATGGCATGGCAGTGGCACGCGGCATTGATATCGGCAATACGAGCCTGCATTGCACTGACCTTGTACTGGCCGAGTGTTGACTCCAGCGTATGTATCTGGCGGTTCATATTGCTGCGGTGAATCGTATCGCCATCCACCAGGGTGAGTTCACCGATGCCGGAACGTGCCAGCGATTCCACCGCCCAGGAGCCGACACCGCCGATACCGATAACACATACGTGCGAGTGGCGAAGTGCGGCACAGGTATCCTCTCCGTATACACGTGACAGCGGGCCAAATTTTTCTTCGTAATCACTCATTGTGCTTTTCTGTAGAATACAGCCGATACCTGACTGTAACGACCATGACTTTAAAACAAGATAACCAACCAGACTCTCGTAGCCCTGCGAAAAATGTAGGATTTGTCAGCCTCGGCTGCCCCAAGGCCACGGTCGATTCGGAGCATATTCTCACACAGTTGCGCGCTGAAGGTTATGCCATTTCGCCGAGTTACGACCAGGCGGACCTGGTTGTCATCAATACCTGCGGCTTTATAGACGACGCCATAGAAGAGTCGCTGCAGGCGATTGGCGAGGCGCTGCATGAAAACGGCAGGGTCATCGTCACCGGGTGTCTGGGCGCCAAGGGTGATATCGTGCAACAGAACTATCCGAATGTGCTGGCCGTAACAGGACCACACGCAACCCAGGAGGTCATGGATGCCATACACCGGCACCTGCCGCCCGAGCATGATCCATTCGTCGATCTTGTACCGTCGCAGGGTATCAGGCTGACACCGGGGCATTATGCCTACCTCAAGATCTCCGAAGGCTGTAATCACCGCTGTACCTTCTGCATTATTCCTGACCTGCGCGGCGACCTGGTAAGCAGGCCGGTGAATGAGGTACTGGCTGAAGCTGAACGCCTGGTTGCAGCCGGCGTCAAGGAATTGCTCGTCATTTCGCAGGACACCAGCGCCTACGGCGTCGATGTGAAATACAGAACAGCATTCTACAATGGCATGCCGGTGAGAACACGCATGACTGAACTGTGTGAAGCACTGAGCAGTCTCGGCGTGTGGGTCAGACTGCACTATGTCTACCCTTACCCGCATGTCGATGAGGTCATTCCACTGATGGCGGCTGGCAAGCTGTTACCCTACCTGGACATACCGTTTCAGCACGCCAGCCCACGCATTCTCAAGGCCATGAAACGCCCTGCTGCCAGCGAGAATACCCTGCAGCGCATCCAGGCATGGCGCGCGATCTGCCCCGAGCTCACCTTGCGCAGTACATTTATTGTCGGTTTTCCCGGCGAAACCGAGGACGACTTCGAGCAGTTGCTCGATTTCCTCGATCAGGCCCAGCTTGACCGCGTCGGCTGCTTTAGCTATTCACCGGTAGAGGGCGCCAGAGCCAATCAGCTACCGAATCCGGTTGATGAAGATACAAAGCAGGAACGACTGCAGCGTTTCATGGAAAAACAGGCCACTATCAGCGCACAGAGATTGAAGCGAAAAATCGGCACTGAACAACAGGTACTGGTTGATGCTGTCAGCGAGTCCGGTATTATCGCGCGCAGCACTGCCGATGCCCCCGATATTGACGGCCTGGTATACATCGAACAACAGGCAGAGGTTCAGCCCGGTGAATTCATCAAAGTCTACATCGATGATACCGACGAACATGATATGTGGGGCCGTATAATCCGCTGACTATGAACACCCCAATGATTGATATCGTTACCGAGCTGGCACTCAACGATGATAAACATATACAGGACCGGATAGGCCGTAGCTCAAAAATCAGCGCCCATTGCTCGCTGCAGTGGCAATCCGATTACGCCACGCACATTGACAGCCAGTACATCGACAACCTCAATGTCTGGCGCGATTTCTTTCCCGCTGAAATGGAATCACAGCTTGATGGCTGTTGCCCGGGCGACATCATCGGTCACAGCTACAGCGCAGGTGAGGCCCTGCCGGAATTTTCAACCAGCCAACGTCCACACCGTTAAACAGCAGCAGTTCGAGCGCAATTTTTCCAGCCAGGTCAGGCTGGAACCGAGACTGGGCCGCTTCTACCCCAGGGCTATATTTGAAAATACTCCCGGAAACAACAGTTCCAACTATCAACCCTGCCGCATCATTGGCATGGATGAGAACAGCATAACTACAGACTTCAATCACCCACTTGCAACCCGCTCGCTTGATATTGACATGCGCATCATGCAGATATGGGATGGCGGACAGGAACATGGCGGACGCTGCAACGATATTATTGAAATGCTGACTACGAATGGCCCCGGTATGCAGGCACGCCATAATGCGACAGCAACCGACTTCTACAGCGATGATGCCTTTGCCAGGCAGGACGCTTCCCCCGATGACCTGTTCTATGCCAGTCCACGCCTGGTTGATCACCTGGACGAAAGCTGTTCTCAGCAAATCGGCGAACTCTATCAACAGCTGTTACCGCATGATGGCCAGCTGCTCGACCTGATGTCGAGCTGGGTTTCACATTTACCGCCGCAGTTTGCTGCGGCAAGCATTACCGGCCTTGGTTTGAATCAGCATGAACTCGAGCAAAACCCGATGCTGGCAGAAACACGGGTACATGACCTGAACCAGAATCCACTGCTGCCGTTCGATGCTGGGGTATTCGATGGCGTGCTCTGCACGGCATCAATTGAATACCTGGTTTCGCCGGCACAGGTGTTCGATGAGCTTGCCCGAGTGCTTAAACCCGGCGCAGCACCTGGTCATCACTTTCTGCAATCGCTGGTTTCCGCCGAAAGCAATCAGGGTGTGGGGCCATGCGCACGAATTTGAGCGCATGGGACTGGTACTCGAGTACTTCATCCAGAACGGGTGTTTTGAAAACTTGCACAGTTATTCATTACGCGGACTGCCGCGTCCGCAACGACGACAAGTATGCCGGGCAGATACTGCTGTCCGATCCGGTCTACGCTGTGTGGGGCACTAAACGCTGACACCGAAAGCAATGCAGCCACATCGCCGGCCCGCGTGCGTTGCTACAACAGCTGCCACGACAACAGGCCGGTGCTTTCATGCACAGCAGCCCGTGGCCACGGGCCGACACACAAGACCCGGGCAAGACTCAATAAGAATATTAATATTTTCTGATATATATCATAACCGCACACGCACTTTGCCGTTAGACTCTGCATTTTTTTCAAGTAGAGATACCCATGGATTCAACGCAGAGCCTGGCCTCGGCTTTCATACTCGGACTTTTCAGCACGGTGCACTGTGTGGGCATGTGCGGCGGCATCATCGGCGCACTCAGTCTCAGCCTGCCTGACAACATCCGCCAGCAGCGCCTGCGGCAGGTATTTTTCATCGGCCTTTACAACCTGGGCCGCATCCTCAGTTATTCATTTGCCGGGCTCGTAGTCGGTTATATTGGCGCTGAAGCCGCCTCCTACACCGACATGTCAGGCGGCCCTTCGGTATTACGCTATACCGGCGTTGTGCTGATGATCGCCATTGGCCTGTACCTGGCAGGCTGGTTGCCGCAATTATCCAGGGTCGAACGTATCGGCATCCCGCTGTGGAAGCTGCTGGAGCCGATCGGGCGCAAACTGGTACCGGTCACCACCATGCCCAGGGCCCTGCTCTACGGGCTGATCTGGGGCTGGCTGCCATGCGGCCTGGTCTACTTCGTGCTGGTGTGGGCGCTGACCTCGGGCAGCGCGACCCAGGGCGCTCTGACCATGGCGGCGTTTGGCCTGGGTACACTACCCACATTGATCACCGCAGGACTGGCAGTATCATGGCTGAAACGCTTCACCCAGTCGAAAATGACCCGTCAGATCGTTGGTATGCTGGTGATTGCAATGGCAATTAGCAGCCTGTTCATACCCATGGGTGGGCACAAGCACGGCCATGCTGATCGCGCTCACGGCAGTCATCAGCACATCAACCAGGCCATGCAACAATAAATGTCGCATTCATATCGACGTGCCAGTATGTTAAATTTGCGCGCCGTCAATCCGACCAGACTGTTGCCTGGTGTTTCATATGGATAATCCGCTTACCTATACTTCTGCATTTCTGCTGGGACTTTTCAGTACGGTACATTGCATTGGCATGTGCGGCGGAATCATCGGTGCACTCAGCCTCAGCCTGCCGCAGGAAATCCGTGAGCACAAGCCGCGCTTGCTGATGTTCGTCACCAGTTACAACATTGGCCGGATTACAAGTTACAGCCTGGCAGGTCTTGTTGCCGGCGCCATCGGAACCGGGGTACTGGCATCGACCGGATTCGATCAGGGCCATGCCGTGCTGCGTATAACCGGCGTTGCCATGATGATCGCGATTGGCCTCTATCTCGCAGGCTGGCTACCACAACTCGCCGTGGTGGAGAAAATTGGCGTACCGGTATGGAAGAAACTGGAGCCGGTGGGCCGCAAGTTATTACCGGTTGCGACACTGCCCAGGGCACTGGCATATGGTGTGATCTGGGGCTGGCTGCCCTGTGGCCTGGTGTATTTTGTACTGCTGTGGGCTCTCACCGCGGGCGATGCGGTGCAGGGCGCATTCACCATGCTCGCCTTTGGCGTCGGCACCTTGCCGACGCTGCTTGCGACCGGCTTCATGACGTCCTGGTTAACGCGTTTTGCACGCTCTGTCACCGCGCGCCGGGTTGTCGGCCTGCTGATTATCGCCATGGCCATCGGTAGCCTGTTCATACCCATGGGCGACGCGATGCATGGGCACCATCACTGATGTCAGCGACACGCGATAATACGGCTTTCAAGTCCTTGCTGGGTCGTTCGCCAGCAATGGCTGCGGTTATACGCACGGCCCAGATAGCGGCAGCAACCGATGTGCATGTGCTGATCGAGGGTGAAACCGGCACCGGCAAGGAACTGCTGGCGCAGGAAATCCAGTCTTCGAGTGCGCGTGCTGACGAGGCATTCGTCGTTGTCAACTGCGCAGCCCTGCCGGTTGAACTGGTCGAGTCATTATTATTCGGACATGAACGCGGCGCATTCACCGGCGCGCATGATCGCAAGCAAGGCTATGTGCAAAAGGCAGATAAAGGCACCCTGTTCCTGGATGAAATTGGCGAGCTTCCGCTTTCGATACAGGCAAAATTGCTGCGTTTTATTGAACACGGGGAAAGTCAACGACTGGGTTCGAGCGAAATCGAGTTTGTCGATGTGCGCATCATCGCAGCGACCAACCGCAACCTGATGCAAATGGTCGATAGCGGCAGCTTCAGGCAGGACCTGTTCTACCGGCTGAATATTGTACCGCTACAGTTACCACCTTTACGTGATCGCATGCGTGATATCACTGAACTGGTTGATCACTTTATGCAACAGGCCGCTGCACGTAACCAGTCCGAGCTGGCTAAACTGACTCGCGCAGCAGTGGAAATATTGAAACAGCACAGCTGGCCCGGTAATATTCGCGAATTGCGCAATGTATGCGAGCACGTATCTGCGGTGTTGCCCGGTCAAAACATTAATCCCGAGCACCTGCCGCTGCTTGCGCATGCGCGCCATACACAACCTCAAAGCGCTACGCGATTTGAATTGCCACAGCAGGGTGTCAACATGGAATCGCTTGAAATAGACCTGATACAACAGGCACTTGATTATGCCAAGGGCAACAAGAGCAAAGCGGCGCGTTTACTGGGTTTAACCCGTGACGCCTTTATGTATCGTCTGAAGAAACACAAGCTGTAGCATGAAGACGGCGTCGAACAATGCGGCTGGCGGCAAATTGAAAATACTGTTTTTATGCACCGGAAACTCCTGCCGCAGCCAGATGGCTGAAGGCTGGGCCCACGAACTCAAATCCGACGTGCTGGAGCCATACTCTGCCGGAATAGAGACACACGGGCTCAATCCATATGCCGTGCGGGCGATGAAAGAAGCGGGGGTCGACATTGCCGCACAACGCAGTACCAACGTATCTGATTATGCCGGGACCGAGTTCGACTATGTCATCACCGTCTGCGGGCATGCGGATGAACACTGCCCGATCTTCAGCGGCAAAGCCGTTGTTATCCACAAGGGTTTTGATGATCCCCCAAAACTGGCTGCGAATGCCAAAACAGAAGAAGAAAAAATGCGGCATTATCGACGCGTACGCGATGAGATACGCTCGTATGTAGAAACCCTGCCGGAATCACTGCAGAATCATTAAATATAGGCCGGTTTTTCTGACACTCGATTGATCCCCCAGGATACTGGCTTAATAACTCTCACTCTCGCAGAGACGCAGAGTACGCAGGGGTATTTGTGGTTTACGTCTGGTGAAATAAACCTGGATTTAACTCTGCGATCTCTGCGCCTCCGCGAGAAAAAATATTCAGTTACTGCCTCTGAGCGACTCCACTCAGACCGGACCACAGGACCATGTTTAATCTAAAATATTGCTGTGGTTATTTACCGATTGCGAATGATAATATTTAGCGATGGTGTACTCAGAATTCAATCCGGATACCGGTCACGGTTTCATCGTGTTGAAACCCAATAATTCGGCGACATGGCGCTTCAATATGATGATCGCGGCATCGCTGGCATTCATTGCTACGCTTATATCAACATTTTTCCTGCTGCAGGGCCTATGGTTAATCGCACCATTCTCGGGCCTGGAAATACTCGCGCTGCTGGCCTGTCTTTACCTCTGCGCCCGCTCTAATATCCAGACTGAAGTGATTAAATTCAGTCCCGACAAGGTCGTCATCGAACAGGGACGCACCTTTGCCGAAAAGTCATGGGAGTATCACAGGTCGTGGGCAAAAATATTTGTCAGGAAACCCAGGCACAGGGGCCACCCTGACCAGGTCGTGATTCGCTCGCATGGCCAGGAGCTGGAGCTGGGTTCATTTTTAAACAAGGATGACAAGCAGACACTGGTCGACAAGCTGCGCAAAATAATTTATCGCCAGGAACTTTAATCGTTATTAAACGCTCTCAAGCGCATGCTAGGTAAATTCTTATGGCTGCCTTTATTGCTTGCTTCAGTGCAGTTGAATGCTGACCCAATCGATCTTGACAAGAGAAATTTCGAACACATTCACTTCAAGCGGATACAACCTAACAGTGTCAGCTTCAATAATGATGTTATAGATTTCGAAGTCAATAACAGCTCTTCTTTTCTCCTGCTTGCCTTTGACGATGTCAGGAGCATCCGTACTGTGTCATTCCAGTGGAAAGCGAAAGGCATGCTCAACAAGGACAGCGTGGCGCTCGAAAAAACACGAAAGGGCGATGATGCATGGCTCCGGGTTGGCCTGATCATCAAGGGCGAACCGCAACATCTGCCCGAACCGCTGTTACCGCGCTGGATGAAACAGGTCAGAAAAACCCTCAACTATCCAACCAACAGGATGGTTTACCTGATCCCCGATGCCAGGCACGCTGCCGGTGAAACCTGGCAAAGCCCGTTCAGTTCGGATATCGACATGATTTCAGTAGCCAGCACCGTCAGGTCTGATAACTGGAATCAAGTCACTCATGTATTCACTGATGCGCAGCAAACCGTTGGCCTGTGGATCATGGCCGATGGCGACAACACCCGCTCAATATTCAACAGTCAATTGAGAAACCTTGTAATAGAATAAGGGTTTCCAGTAAGTCGACATTAATTTGTAGCCATTTACATGTGCAGCATTGCAAACAAAACCGGGCACAGCGAAACCACAACAGCTGATCTGCCAGCAGGTACTCATACAGCGTTCAGTCGCAAGGAGAACATGCTCAACGAGGCATTGCTTGAAGGTTTTCTACGCCATCAACACGACGCAGGAGTAAAACGCAGCCACCTGTTCAATGGTCGATATGAAAATATCTACCTGACATGTGCGCACATTCCCCTGCTCAGGGACATGCTCGACGAAGCCTGTGAACATGCCAGCAAAATACTGCATACCGATGGTCTGCAGGCAGGCTGCTGGTTCAACCATATGCCACCCGGCGCTGTAACCACCGTGCACAGTCATGATGATGACGATGAACTGCTGTCTGCAGTGTATTATGTTGCGGTACCCGAAAACTCGGGTAACCTGATCATCCACCAGGATTGCGAGCAATACATCATCACTCCGAAGCAAGGTCTGTTTGTTTATTTTGCCCCGGATGTCGTGCACGAGGTCAGTGAAAACATCAGCAACCATGAGCGCCTGTCCATCGGCATCAATTTCGGCAGGCGTCACATTGACAGGGACTGATACGTTGCAGCGCTGCAGCTGGGCACTGGGCAGCAATCTGGAGCGGGACTACCATGACAGTGAATGGGGTGTGCCACTGCACGATGACCGCAGGCTGTTTGAGCTCATCACACTGGAAGGCGCGCAAGCCGGCCTCAGCTGGCTCACCATCCTTAAAAAACGGGATAATTACCGCGAGTTATTTGATGATTTTGATATCGAAAAAATAGCCAGATACAAGCAGCACAAGCTTGAGTCGCTGCTGAAAAATCCCGCTATCATCCGCAACCGGCTCAAGCTCGAATCCACCATCACCAACGCCAGGGCTGTTATCGAGATACAGCGGGAGTTTGGCAGTTTCGATGCTTACATCTGGCAGTTCACCGCTGGTAAACCGTTGCTAAATCGCTGGCAAAGCCACCACGAAATACCGGCCACAACGGAGATATCAGATACCATGTCAAAAAATCTGAAATCACGCGGATTCAGATTTGTTGGCAGCACCATATGCTATGCCTTTATGCAGGCAACTGGCATGGTTAATGACCACACTATCGATTGTTTTCGATATCATCAATCTTGACTATTAAATATTAGCCGGTAAACAGATTCAGGGCTTACTCGCCAATCGAACTACGGGTACAATAATCAAAATTCTAATAACGGGCTATTTCAATGATACAGTTCAGGGCCAGATACAGCCACTCAATACTCCTACAACTCATCCTGCTCTCTATACTGCTGATACTCATTATTCTGATCAACCTGGATTTTATTTCTGAAATCTATTTCAAGAACCAGGCAACCCGACTCGGTTACATTGTAAACGGTGGCATCCTGGCTTTATTCGCATTAGGCCTGTTCAAGATCATCGCACTATTGATGCGCTACTCGCTTGAGGAATCAGCACTTGCCAAATTCTTGCGCAATGTCGAAAACGACGAAGTTCGGCCAACCGACAAAATCAGCAAGAATTCAATGATTGCACGCCGTTACAAGTCTGTGGTTGAGATCAGTAAACACAATGTCGCCGTCAATCACAGCGCACTGGCATCCACCCTGATCGCATCGGAGAGCACACGGCTTAGCCTGCCCAAATTCATCAGTAATATTTTGATCCTTGTCGGCGTATTCGGCACCATCGTGTCACTGTCGATCGCTTTACTGGGCGCCTCCAATATAATCGATTCAGCCGACGGCCTGGGCAACATGGGCATGGTCATTCACGGCATGTCTACGGCCTTGTCAACAACCACGACCGCTATCGTGTGCTACCTGTTTTTTGGCTATTTCTATCTGAAGATTACCGATGTTCAGACACAACTACTGAGTGGCATCGAACAGGCTACCACGCTCTACATCATGCCCCGGTTTACCTATCAAACCGACAGCATGTTGCATGAAGTCGGCAACCTGGTACGCACACTGCGTGAAGCCGCAGAAAAAATGAGCCAGGTTGAAGTCGATTTTGCAGATGCCGGAAGTCAAATGAATAACATGATGGCGAGTTATGCTGACAATATTGGCAATCTGGACCACAGTATCAGTGAAATAAAAGACCTGTTACGGCGCGGATTCAGGCTACCAGAAGCCCGCATGTTGCAGATGGCGCACATAGAACGACGAACATAATTTCAAACAATTAATTGCGAATACAAACTCAGTTTATTTTGTTGTCGTCCTATTTGGTTTTATGAAAAATCTGCTGTTGCATCTCGAACGACCCCCCGATCCATAGCTACTGCTATGGATCTGCAGGCGCTCATTCGACCTGCTTAAGCAGATTTCCCCTAAATCCCAAATGATCTGCAACATGCGGGTAAATCATGAACGACGATTTAAGCAGCGAAAGCTTCTGGCCTTCGTTTACCGACATCATGACTGTTGTCGTTATGATTTTTCTGATTACCTCCGTGGTTCTCATGGTCAGAAACTGGGAGTTGATTGACCAGTTGCGCACCAGCATACTCGCCGAACAAAAAGCCTCGGAGATGATTCGTTCAACTGCCGAGGTGAATGAAACCCTGGAAGAACAACTGGCACAGGCGCAGCATGAACTGTCCGTTTTACGCATGCAGCTGATGCAGGCCAGTGAAGACAATGAGATGTTAAACCGGGTTCTGGCAGACAAGGAGCAGCAGATCGTGGTAATCATGACGGATAATCAGAAACTGCAGGGCACATTGACCGACACCGAGCAACGCGTCACCGATCTCGATAGCCGGCTGCAGCAGGTCATTATTGACCTGGACAAACTTCGCAGCAGCCACAGTGAGCAAAGCACCGAGCTTAAAACTGCCGAGGACAAACTGATCATTCTGTCAGAGGAAAAAGAAGCTCAATCGAGACAGCTGCTATCGCTGGAGACCGATTACAGCAACCTCAAGGTCAAGTATGACAAACTGGTTAAACCGGCCCGCACCGCCAAGGGTAAATATGTTGTTGAAGTGAACTATGAGAAAATCAAAGGCAAGGGCCGTATTCGCTTCAAGGATGCCGGTGACGAAAGTTATACCACTCTCACAAAAGATGAACTGCATGAAAAACTCGCTGCAATAAAGAAAAAGCACCCGAAAGCGCTGTATATCAAAATCATCATTCCAGAAAAAAGCGGCCTTTCATACAGCGAAGCATGGACATTTATGAAGGGTATTCTGCATAAATATGACTATTACTACGAGTAGTGGTGGCAATACATCCCCGGTATGCCAGTTTGTAAACAACAAATAGTTACCTATACTCCTGTTTAATTGAGAAAAAACCTGCACTGCTGGGTTGAATACCAGCTACAAGTCGGTAAATCTGATAACAGGTCTTGAATGGTACCCTCATTCCCCAACAATGCAGCCTTGATAGTCATCACCATGCTCCTGAACTGGGTGCTACCTGCAAATGCGGCGGACACCATGCATCCACTGATAACCTACAAATGCGACCCGGATGCTGATGTTCTGACCATAACCAACTCATTGCTCAAAGGTGACAAGGGTGCAAACTTCGAGTATTCAGCGCAACACGGTACTTATTCACCCTGGGATATGGTTGAAGTAGCAAGAGAGACCGATTCGACCAGAATCATCAAGTCAAGCAAGGCATCAAATGCCTGCAAACTGGCCAGCGGCGAATACACAGTCATACTGGAACCACAAATTTTCAGTATGACTCTGGATGGACAATGCGGTGGTTCTATCTCTGCTGCAGTAACCATTTTATTTGACGGGGCTGAATTGCTGGAACGCACAGCTTTTGAAGACTACTGCCATGGCAATGCCCCCATCATTACCCGCATCACCGTGTTCGGCCAGACCGGTGAATACAGGATAAAACGTATCGCCAAGTACAAGTTCTACTGATTGCCCGCCTGCCCGCGGTTAAATACCAGCTCGATATCCAGCTTGCCGACAACCCAGATGTCGATATCCGCGTAGGCCATGTTATCCCTGCTATGCAGCCGGGCTGTTACCGGGCTGGTACTAACCAATTTCAAGCCGGCCGGATATTCGACTTCAACACGAACACGCATCGGATAATAACCGTCCAGAAAGCGGCGCATAAACGGTCCGAGCCTCAGGTAATAGCGATTTTTTTCGTAGCTGAGTGCTCTTTTATCGGCAGAAATACAGATCTTCGAATCCGCTGCTATGTCCATCATCTGCACCGTATGGCCCTCAACCCGGACGGATCCAATATTGACCACAGATATCACCTTGATATTACGAATAAGATCTGCCTGGTATACAATTTGCGAGGCATGGACTCTGTCCAGATCGTTATGGCACTGATACATGGTCACCCAGCCATCTTTCAGGCTTTGTTCGGTGAGCAGCAGACGATTATGGTGAAAGTGCGCTGCCGACTCGGGCGCATGATCGAGCAGTTGCAGCTCGCCCTCATTGACATCCAGTGCCTGCTGTTGAATCGATAGTTCATTTTCGATCCGTGCCCAGTCATCTTCTACTTCTACCGCGCCCAGGCGCACAGGCGAGATAAAAACCGCCACTTCAAGCAGGAGTAAAAATATGCAGGGTATTTTTGCTTCAGCTCTTGATGAAAACCCGTTGTGCACGTTATTCTTAGCCCTCATTTGCTCACATTCTTATAATAAAGAGAACTTACATGAAGAAATTCCTTGTATCACTTACTACCATGTTTGTCGTGCTGTGTATCAATACCTCATACGCGTACAGCGATTATTCTAAACGTTATAGCGACAAAGGTGACCGATATCCTGAGAGAAGCAGCCGCTATGCCGATATCCCTGATCCCGAAAAGGAACTCAAGCAGGCTGTAACCAACCTGGAGAAATTTATTAAAGGAAAGGATGCCGCGCATCCCGGCATGTTGCGCGCATTTCTTGAATCAGAAATTTTCCCGCATTTTGACTTCGACGCAATGTCTGAATGGATCACTGGCCCCTATGCACGCTACATGAGCACAGAAGACAAGAAAAAGTTTCAGGCCAGGCTACAGGAAACGTTCCTCACTGCACTGGTCAGGCACCTTGGTGGATTTGATCCCGCCAACACAAAACTCAGTTTCGACAAAACCACTTTCAGAGCACGTGGTGAAGAAGCCATCGTCAGGGTCAATGTAATTCGTCCGGAACAACGACCAGCACGCCTTGAATTCGGTATGCGCCGCAATGACAGTAAATGGAAAATCGTCGACGTAAAAGCCAACGGAACCAGTGCAGTGCTCTATTACCGCAGGCACTTTATTGCAGAACTGCGCGACTACAACGATCGTGATTTCGACGAAAGAAGACGAGATTACTCGCGCTAATTCAACATCTTAAGCGGAACTAACAATACACCCGGAAGTCATATTGATTTCCGGGTGTAGTTATTTCCATATCATGCAAAACAGCGAACATCAAAAGCAAAATACGGAAAACACGAGTCCTCGCCGCCTCAACGGCATGATTATTCTTGCGCTGATCGTAACTGGCCTGATAATCGTTAGCTACAAACCTTCCATTGCGCGCGTTCACTGTAATGATGAAATCCTGGGCAACAAACCTGAAGTAATAATGCTGGGCACTTGGTGGTGCCCTTACTGTTACCAGGCACGCCGTTACCTGACCAATAACAACATCAGTTATTGTGAATACGATATCGAACGTTCTGCCGAAGGTGAAAGGCTTTTCAATGACGTCAATGGCCAGGCCATTCCTGTGTTACTCATTGATAAGTACATGATCAACGGTTTTGACGAAACGCGTCTCGAGCAAATCTTGAACAGGGTCAGAGCGTCTTCATGATATTAAAAATAAAGCGTTTTTTCGAGCAGCACATCATCGTCACCGAAACTATCAGCGGCGACGAATTGAATCACCAGTTGCAACTTGCCTGTGCAGCGCTGATGATAGAAGTCCTGTACGCAGATTATTCGGTTGAACCAGGTGAGCTCGATACCCTGCTCGAGACACTGCAGGACAACTTCGATTTAACCAGGGATGAAGCGGCAAACCTTATTCAGCTGGCTGAAGAAGAAAGAGCCGAATCAACGGATTATTACCAGTTCACATCGCTAATTAATGAATTCTATTCTCAGCAACAAAAACGCGATCTGGTGACACGGCTCTGGCAAATGGCCTACGCAGACCATACAGTGCATAAGTTTGAAGAACACCTGGTGAGGCGGCTGGCCAATCTTTTGCACGTGCCACACTCGGCATTCATACAGAGCAAGCATGTGGCTTCTGCGAAGCCAGGGACCAGGGACTAGGTGCAGGTTCTAGGCACTCGGATCTAGAACCTAGTACCTGGCACTTCAGTGCAAAGTATCCCCCGAGCCCCACATCCTGTCATACCTTTCAACAACTTCACGCACATTCTCCGGGTAGCCGACAATATCCATTTGCTGCATACCCTCCCTGAAAAAGGCCCGCGCTTCCTGCGGCAGGTTTTTAACCAGTACGCCAAAGGCTTCATCCATCAGCGCCGGATCATGGCTACGCGTTGCCACGATGCCATAGTTCAGGTTGATGATGCGCCACGGACGCATCGGGTTGGTCTGCTCGATGTCATGACGTATCTCGTCCGAACTTGCATCTATAATTTCGCGAATGACCTTTGCAAGCTCGGCAATTTGCAGGTTGTCCTGTAATTCATTGGCCCAGGCGGCAAGTGAATTAACCACCAGTTCGAGCTTGTTGATATGTCCGCCCTGCCTGGCAATCCACAGCGATACCGGTATAGCAAGACGCGTTAGTTCGCGGCTCTGGTGACCGCTAGCGGTTTCGACACGCTCTACCAGTGTTTCCAGCAGGCCAAGGGCAATATCACCTATCTCGCTGATCTCAGTATCGGATAATACCGGCTCGCCCTGCTTCACTGTCGCATCAGCATCGGCACGCTCCATCACATCGACCGCCTGCTCCATTGCCGCCAGCAGCTGCTGGGGGGTTTGTTCAGCTGCAGAATCTGCCGTAATTTCACCAATATGCCCTGCGACTGCACTGTGCAGCAGCGTTCTGAATGATTTAGCATTAAAGGAAAAATCCATCACCGGGTTTCACTCGCTTGTCGCATCAAAGTAAGCAGCAATGTAACATACACGCTTTATATTTGAAAAACCGGTGAAGATGATTATGCGCCTGCTACACACCATGATACGCGTTGGTAATCTTGAAAAATCCATAAAATTCTATACCGAAATACTGGGGATGAAATTGTTACGGCAAAAAGATTACCCCGATGGCAAGTTCACGCTCGCATTCGTTGGTTTTGGCGCTGAGAAAGACAGTTCAGTCATCGAATTGACCTACAACTGGGATACCGAGGCTTACGATATCGGCAGTGGCTTTGGTCATCTGGCTATCGAGGTTGACGATATTTACGCTGCAGCCGAGAAAATTCGTTCCCAGGGTGGAAAAATCATCCGTGAACCAGGGCCGATGAACGCCGGCACCACTATTATTGCCTTTGTTGAGGATCCGGATGGTTATCAAATCGAATTACTGGCGCCAAAGTAAAGCTGATGACACCGCAACTCATCGAGTCGCCAGCAGCGCTGGCAGCGCTATGCAATGAACTGAAAACGCAGGACTGTATCGCTGTTGATACAGAATTTGCCCGTGAACGTTCCTACTTCCCGCACCTGGGATTAATCCAGATTGCCGGTGACGGCCATATCGCGTGTATTGATCCGCTGGCATTCGATGCAAAACCGCAATTGGCAGAGCTTTTATTTAATGACTCGATAACCAAGGTGTTTCATGCCTGTCAACAGGACCTCGAGGTTCTACAACTGACACTGGGCGATAATCCCCTGCCCGCTGTTCGATACACAGCTTGCAACCGCGCTGATGCAACAAGACCATCAGATCAGTTACGCCAGGCTAGTTGAAAATGAACTGGATTTAAAATTGCCCAAATCAGAAACGCGCACAGACTGGCTGAAGCGTCCTTTGACAACGGCACAACTCGAATATGCAGCTGATGATGTGCGTTATCTACTGTCATTATACAAACAACAGTCAGAAGAACTGGCGGCATTGAACCGTACTCAATGGATGCACGAAGAATGCGAGCGCCTGTGTACAACAACAACCAACCCCAGCCCGGACCTGTCTCAGTGCTGGTCGCGCGTCAAGGGAAAGCAACGTCTACGTGGCATTGAGCTTGCCGTGCTGCAGGATACCGCTATCTGGCGGGAGCAGCGGGCAATCGCAAAGGACCGTACGCGCAGGCGTATATTGCCGGATGATATTGTCGTCCAGATTGCCAGCAGACAACCAAAAAACACCAGCGAGTTAGCACGTATCGGCCGCATTGGAAAGTTACTCGATATGTCTGAACTCGATTCGCTGTCCGAAACTATAACCGCAGCCAGCAACAAAGCCGAATCCGAGTGGCCAACACTCAAGCGCAGACAACTGACTCTGGAGCAATCAGCAGCGCTTACCGCGGTGCTTGATCAGCTCGGAAACACGGCCTCCAGGCTGGGAATTTCCCAGGGTGTATTGTGCAATCGTAAAGACGCAGAAAAACTCGTGCTCGGACATCGCGAATTACAGGTATTGAGCGGATGGCGGCATGAGTGTATTGGCAAAGACCTGTTAAAGCTGGTGCCGGGGACCAAATAACGACGTTTTTAGCGTCGAAATACACTAAAAATCATCCTGATATATCAAGCAGGCAAGACTCAAAAATGTGCCATATGAGCGCAATAGTGTTACTCTATAAGCGGTTAGTTACGAATATTTATTACGAGGAGAATTTCGTATGCGTGGACAATCCAGTGTTCCCAATAAATTGAGCCTGTTTTTTAAAAGCCTGTTCATGCTTGCACTGCTTGGTTACGGGGCTAGTGCCATCGCGGAAAATTCCAAGGTTTTCGGTGATTATGTCGTCCACTACAATGCTTTTAGAAGCGATGTTTTATCTTCCGAAATTGCCAAGGCGTATGAGCTGACGCGTCGCAATAACCGTATTATCGTCAACATTACGGTGTTAAAGAAAGTCATGGGCACGCCGGGTAAACCGGTCTCTGCCACTATTTCAGGTAACGCCAGTAATCTGACCGGACAGTTGAAAAACCTTGAATTCCGTGAGATCAAGGAAGATACAGCAATCTACTATATCGCCGAATTAAAGGTCAGTGATGGTGAATTCCTCAAATTCAAGCTGAATATTACTCCTGAGGGTGAAGAAGGTCCTGCGCGTATGGAGTTCAGCAAACGCTTCTTCACATTCTGATTACAGACAGCGCTAATGCAGACTGGCACCCGGCCCGGACTTCGATTCTCGAGTCACCTCGTTCGAAGCGCCGATTTTGCTTTCAACCACCTGGTGCCCAAGCAATACGATATATCCAAACTGGCGATGTTCACTGTCCTGGCTGTATTCAAAACTGTATAAACGACAGAGCTGAATACCGCCTTGAGGATGCCGCCGCAACCACACCCGCTGCCTCGACACTGTCGCATCCAGCAGCTGAACAGCCGCAGACTGACAGATCCGACGGCAGTTTTGCATGGCAATCTCATTGGTACGCGTGGTATCCCACCAGTAGGCAATAATCGCAAATAACAGACTTATGAGTAGAATTTCCTGCATATTTCCATTCTCATTTGGCTTTGTCAGATACCATCGTTCGACAATTTCCTATAAAATTAACGCTTTTTAGCCAAACTAACATGCTCGCAGACAAGAACCCCGAAAAAAATGAAGAACCAGCCTCGATGAACCGCCAGAGTTCCTTTAACTACGATGAATTAATAAAATGCGGACATGGTGAATTGTTTGGACCTGGCAATGCGCAGTTGCCACTGCCAAATATGCTCATGCTTGATCGTATCACAAACATCGACGAGAATTCCGGCGAGTACAACAAGGGTGAAATCAAGGCAGAGCTGGACATAAAACCGGATCTCTGGTTTTTTGAGTGTCATTTTGACGGTGACCCGGTAATGCCGGGGTGTCTGGGTCTCGATGCCATGTGGCAACTTGTCGGTTTTTACCTGGGCTGGTTGGGATACCCAGGGCGCGGGCGCGCACTCGGCGTGGGAGAAGTAAAGTTCACCGGCCAGGTACTACCATCAGCTGAAACCGTACGCTATCAGATCAATATAAGGCGAGTCATTGCCAGAGATCTGGTGCTGGGTATTGCTGACGGTGAGCTTTCAGTTGATGGGCGGATTATTTACACGGCAAAAAACTTGCGTGTAGGATTGTTTACATCTACAGATAATTTCTAGAGATTTTTATGAAACGTGTTGTTGTTACTGGTTATGGCATCGTTTCCTGCCTTGGAAACGACAGTCATACTGTTCTTGATTCACTTAAACAAGGTCGCTCAGGTATAAAATTCCAGCAGGAATATGTCGACATGGGCATGCGTAGCCATGTTGCCGGCAGTATTGATATCGATGTTGATGCGCATATCGACCGCAAGGTCAAACGCTTCATGGGCAACTCGGCTGCCTATGCCTATATTTCCATGCAGCAGGCTATCGAACATGCAGGCTTGAGCGACGACCTGGTTTCGAATACGCGTTCAGGCATTATTATGGGTTCAGGTGGCGGTTCGTCCGCAAACCAGGTCGAAGCCGCAGACATCCTGCGCAGCAAAGGTTTACGTCGTGTCGGCCCCTACATGGTGCCCAGGACCATGAGCAGTACGGTGTCCGCCTGTCTGGCAACGCCTTTTCATATCAAGGGTGTGAACTACTCAATCAGCTCCGCCTGCGCCACCAGCACGCACTGCATCGGCAATGCCTATGAACTGATTCAGATGGGCAAGCAGGACATCATTTTTGCCGGTGGTGGCGAAGAGGAGCACTGGTCACTGAGCATGATGTTCGATGCCATGGGCGCATTGTCGACCAGGTACAACGAAACACCGGAAAAGGCTTCACGCACCTACGATGCCGACCGCGATGGTTTTGTCATTGCCGGCGGTGGTGGCACCATGGTTGTTGAAGAACTTGAACACGCATTGAAGCGCGGCGCCAATATTATCGCTGAAATCGTCGGTTATGGCGCCACCTCGGATGGCGCCGATATGGTCGCCCCTTCAGGTGAAGGCGCAGTTCGCTGCATGAAAATGGCAACTGAACATCTGGATCAGCCGCTCGACTACATCAACACGCACGGCACCAGCACACCAGTCGGCGACACCAAGGAACTGGAGGCGATTCGCGAGACATTTGGCGACAACATACCACCGATCAGCTCGAGTAAATCGCTAGCCGGCCATTCACTCGGTGCCTCGGGCGTACAGGAAACCATTTACAGCCTGCTGATGGTCGAAAACAATTTTATCCAGGCTTCAGCCAATATCGACAACCTGGACGAAGCTGCCGAAGACATGCCTATCGTACTCGAAAGAAGAGACAATGTTGAATTGAACACCGTGATGTCAAACAACTTCGGCTTTGGCGGCACCAACGCCTGCCTGGTACTGCAAAAATACCAGGGCTGAAGCCGGCACCTGGCGCGGTGCGACAATCAGAAGTCGCTGTCCAAAACCGCAAATTCCCCATGCAGGTGCTACAATCTGTTTAGCACTGCGCAATTATTGCGAAGAGGGAGTTATGTATAAAAATTTAATTATTCTATCCGGACTGATGATTCCTGCGATGGTGATGGCTGACCGGCCTGCAATGTCTGATCGTTATGACGAGGCCGCTGAAGCGCAACCGATGGCAATTGAAAAGCCACAACAGACCGGAACTGCAATGGATGATATTGCTGTGGAAGAAGCTGCAGTTGAAGAAGTCGTGATAGAACAGATTACCGGCGATGTCATCGAAATGCAGCCCGGTGAAACTATCATAATCAATCCACTTGATTTTCCCAGGCGCGGCATGTCAATGGACAAGGTGCAGAATGAGCTGGGTCGTCCAGCTGAAATTTCACCGACTGTTGGTGAACCACCCATCACCAGCTGGGATTACCCGGACCGTGTTGTATTTTTTGAATACTCCCGCGTCATTCACGTGGTAAAAAAACGCTGAGTTCGGTCGCTTTATCCTCACAAGACACTCCACTTCAGAAGCTTGAATCACGTCTGCTCGATAGCGCAGGCGTTGCTTTATATATTAAACGTGAAGACCTTACGGATAGCCAGATTGGCGGTAACAAGTGGCGCAAGCTCAAATACAACCTGATACAGGCTGAAAAACAACACAAAACAACCCTGCTGACATTTGGCGGCGCCTGGTCTAACCACATCTATGCCACTGCAAGTGCTGGCAAACGCTTCGGCTTCAATACCATTGGTATTATCAGGGGTGAAGCGCACGACACATTAAATCCTACACTTCAATTTGCGCAACACTGTGGCATGCGACTCGAATATGTTGATCGTAATACCTATCGCAATAAAACCTCAACTGAATTCATTGACAAACTACATGCAAAATACGGTGAGTTTTATTTACTGCCGGAAGGCGGCAGCAATCAACTGGCGTTAACCGGGTGTGCAGAGATAGTTAAAGATATCGAAACTTCATTTGACGTTATCGCTGTAGCCTGTGGTACAGGTGCAACGCTTGCCGGTATGGTAACTGCATTGAACACTGATCAGCACGCTATCGGTTTTGCCGTGCTCAAAGGCGCTGACTTTGTTAACAAGGATGTGACACAAATGCTGGCAGAAAGTGGTCACCATTTAGCAGCTAACTGGCACATAGAGCACAACTATCATTTTGGTGGGTACGCAAAAACCTCAACCGAATTATTCGCTTTTATCAGACAATTCAAAGCAGATTTTGGCATTGAGCTGGATGCGGTATATACCGGCAAAATGTTTTTTGGCCTGTTCGACCTCATCCGCAAGGGCGCATTCGACAGCGGCACGCGCATCATAGCTGTGCATACCGGTGGCTTGCAGGGCAATGCAGGTTTTGCAGAATTGAAGGCCGACTAATCACAGCGGATATTATGTGCTTGATAAAGACAGGATTAACCGCAGAGACGCAAAGCCCGCAAAGTAAACAGAATGTTACTCTCGCAGAGGCGCAGAGCACGCAGAGGTAATACCTGTTTGTTTTCATTAAAAATATCGTTTTTCTCTGCGTTCTTTGCGCCTCAGCGAGAAAACCGGATGTTAAAACACCTACATAGGCTGATTTTCCGCTTATACCAAAATCGACTACAACTTTCAGATCAAGTCTGAACTACTACATATTAATACACAAGGTGCCAGCGGATTTGGCTGCACTTTATTCACGCTGTACCCGCTAAACCTGCTCAATAATCATCGAACAAGGAATCATATTCTGCTTCTTCAGCCTGCTTCTGCTTTTCCAATGTTTCACGGTGCTGCCGCGCCTGTTCACGAAACTCTTGCAGTAGCTCACCGGCGATCGCTTCAAAATTATCGAATTCGGCTTTTACATCTTCATCGATAACAGATTCATCGACTCGAACACCATCAAACTGAATGATACGGTTGGGTTGCAAGGTAAAGTTCTCCTTATACTCGATGAATTCACGCTGCATCCGGTTCCTGTAATCATCAAACTCCTGGCGCATGTCCTGTTGATGTTGCTGCGCCTGCTGTTTGAAGGCTTCAAACTCATCCAGTTCCTGCTGCCTGTGAATTTCAAAAGCAGGGCCCGGAGATTCAATATCAAGCAGACCTTCTTGCAGCGCCACTGCCTGGCCATTGTCATCATCGTAAATGATAAAGGTGGTGCCGCGAACACCCAGGGTTGCAAACCGCGTTTTAACCTGGCGACGTTCGCCGAATACTTTGCTGAAGGTGAAATAGATTTTTCCACCGAGATGTGACAACCAGCTGGTTTTTTCAACCTGCAAACTGCTTTTCTCACCCAGTACTGACACTACCCCGTCATTGAACCTGACTACGGCATTACCACCTTCTGCGGTGACGATGGTATCCATTTGCCTGAGAAGAAACTTCGATTCCTCAACCGTGCGGCGCTCTCCGCTGGCATCAACGATGTGCACTTCACCATTGGCCTGGATCACTTTCCCCCTGAATGCTTCTGCACTGGCTAGCGATGCAGAAATCAATACCAGAATCGTTGATAGAAAAACAATGCGCCTGTATGTATGCTGCAACATATACCCTGTCCGGTAGTCTGGCCGTAATACCAGATAGTATCGGAGTATAGCGGAAATACAATATCACAGACCTTGAAGCAGTTCACATAATCACATAATGTGTAATAGTCAGGATTTAATCTGACAGTCAGTGTTATATTCACTCAAACTCAGACCATGATTATTTGTCAGTACACTCAGGATTGGCCATATAAACAAAGGCTATAGATATTTACTCTCGTAGAGGCGCAGAGCCCGCAAAGTAAAAAGAATTTACTCTCGCAGAGGCGCAGAGCACGCAGAGAAAAACGATATATTTAATGAAAAAAAACAGGTATTACCTCTGCGTTCTCTGCGCCTCTGCGCCTCTGCGAGAAAAAGGATATTACACCTCCTACATAGGCTGTTTCCGCTTATACGAAAATCGACAACAAATGTCAGATCAAGTCTGAATTACTACACATAATGATTCAATCGACATAGGGCCCATGTTGAATGATAGGCTCACCGTGGGGCTGACCGAAACACAACATAAACCTGCAGCCGGAAAGACTACTGGCTTCAACCGAAGCGGTATCTTCCATGAATAAGGCATTACCCTGTTCTATAGTGTGCCCGTTTACATCACAGGCGCCTTCAACCACATAAACGAGACCACGATGCCCTGGCATTATCGATTGTTCCAGTTTACCGCCAGCATCAAGCTGTACATCGAGATACAAAACCGGCGTGTTCAACTGCAACGGAGATCCCTCACCCGAAAGCACACGAACACTACCGCTGGTCACTTCTCGCTGAGGAATGTCGTTCGAATTGACCTGCTGATATTGCGCTTCAATTTTTTTTAATCGCGACGGGAGATTGACCCACATTTGTATCCCACGTGTTACGCCTTCAGCTGATGGCATCTCTGAATGTACAATTCCCTTGCCCGCGGTAAAGCGTTGCAAGCCTCCACTGGTAACAGTCGAGTCATTACCAAGATTGTCTTTGTGTTTTACTGATCCCTGGAACACATAGGTAATCCCTTCAAACCCGCGATGAGGATGATCAGGGAAGCCGGCGCCGGCGGATATCGAGAAATCATCCCACAACACAAACGGATCAAAATTCATCAAGCTCTGAACTGGAAACAGGCGATTTACCACAGCGCCGTCACCTTCCGCTGCGCTCACTGCATTTCTGATAAATGATTGCATGGTCGATATATCCTCGCGTAATAGACTGGATGTTGCTGATCACGGCTGCAGTTAGACGAGCATCCATGCTCGCTAATTTTCCTGCTACACCACCTGACAAGTACTGCAAAGCTCAGGTGTCTAATGACCCAGTTTACGGTCCAGGCTGAGTTCGCCTGCGCCGTGTACGTAGAGCAGTAGCAAACCGCCCGTTATTGCCCAGTTCTTCATGAACAGGATCATCTGGGTCTGATCGCTGAAATCCGCATGGAAAAGTATGGCCGCC
The DNA here is from genome assembly GCA_963807785.1 of uncultured Gammaproteobacteria bacterium. Taxonomy (GTDB): domain Bacteria; phylum Pseudomonadota; class Gammaproteobacteria; order SZUA-229; family SZUA-229; genus JABDQW01. The sequence goes on from CAWEEC010000076.1 coordinate 46,730, forward strand.
AGCACGGTAAAAACGGCCAGCGCTATAGCCGCCCAGCGTGTCCTGAAACCTATGATCAACGCCAGGCCAGCGACAATTTCGAGCACAATAACCAGCGGCAGTAAAATGCCCGGCACGCCCATCGCCTCCATGTAGCCAGCGGTGCCTTCATATGCCGAAATTTTATTAATGCCTGCCAGCAGAAAAATATGTCCGAGCAGGATTCTGCCTGCCAATTCAATTACCTTGTTCATTACGACCCCCTAAGATTTAATAATGCACGGGCTTATTATGAAGTTATTTATTCGATATAAAAGCGCATATTATTAATGTATTTGATCTAGAATATAGATATGTTTACTCCGCGTATTTCTCTCGATCAGTGGCGCAGCCTTAATGCCGTGGTCGAAACCGGGGGCTATGCACAGGCCGCTGTGATGCTGAATCGCAGCCAGTCTTCCGTCAGTTACCATATTGCCAGGCTGCAAAACCTGCTCGGTATTGAAGTGTTCAGGATTGTCGGGCGCAAGGCACAATTGACCGAGCATGGTGAAGTTCTGTATCGCCGTTGCCGATCAATTGCTGCGCGACGCCGAGCAACTGGAACAGCTTGCCTACACCCTGGAGCAAGGCTGGGAAACAGATATCAAGCTGGTTGTAGATGCCGCTTTTCCACCCGCTTTGCTGATGCAGGCCCTCAAGCGCTTTGAACCACAAAGCAAGGGGACGCGTGTGCAACTTGACGAGGTCGTGCTGTCCGGCGCCGAAGATGCATTAATCGACGGCAATGCAGATCTCGTAATCGGCACCCGGGCACCATCGGGATTTCTCGGAGACCACCTGATAACGATCGACTTTATTGCCGTTGCCAACCCGGATCATGCCCTGCATAAACTAAATCGCCCGATAACAGTGGATGACCTTGAAAAACACTTACAGGTCATTATCCGGGATTCCGGTTATCACAGGAAAATGGATTTTGGCTGGCTGCAGCCAAATCACCAGTGGAGCGTTAGCAGTATCGATACTGCTGTGACTGCTATCAGCAATGGCCTCGGTTTTGGCTGGTTACCACGTCATATCATCAATAGCCACATCGCCAGAAAGAATTTAAAAGCGTTACCGTTACGAGAAGGCCAGCAATATCGGGCTTCACTGCAAATGATATTTGGTGATAGCGAACATGCCGGACCAGCTACACGCACATTGGCAGACATCATCAAGGATGTCGTTAGTGGTAATAGCCAGGATTGAATCTGGCAGACAGAATTATATTTATTCAATCTATGAATTATTTTTACCTGGACAAGCGGCTTCGGTCACAGGCAAATACATGACAGAAAGTTTTCTCGCAAAGACGCCAAGATCGCCAAGCAAAAAATAATACTATTTTATAGTGTAAACATAATTGACTTCATTGCGCCTCTGCGCCTTGGCGAGAGTGAAATTTGTTAACTAATCACAACAGTATTCGGCTATACGGTATCTGTCAGTTCAGCCTGAAGCAGAACATTTATTCAAATCAGAATTCGACTGACTCCAGCTGTTCCCATCGCCGGTAACAGTCTTCCAGCTCTGCCGTCGCAGTTTCAAGATCCTGCTGCATTGTTATGATGTCGTTTTTGTCCTGCTTGAAAAATTCGGGCTTGCTCACTTCATCCGTCAATTGCTGCACCCTTGCTTCCAGCCTTTCGATTTTTTCCGGCAAACTATCCAGCTCGCGCTGGTGTTTATAACTACGCTTGGCTGGTTTGATTTGTTTCACTGCACTGGTTTCTTTCGCCACATCATTGTTTATCATAGTCGTGCTGAAAGGATCAATTTCACGCTGCCTCAGCCAGTCATCATAACCACCTACATACTCAGCCACCCTGGCGTTACCTTCAAATACAAACGTACTGGTGACCACATTATTAACAAACTCACGGTCATGACTGACCAGTAATACGCTACCACCAAACTCGAGTAACAATTCTTCAAGTAACTCGAGGGTTTCGATATCGAGATCATTGGTCGGCTCATCCAGCACCAGAACATTTGCAGGTTGCGAAAACAATCGCGCCAGTAACAAGCGACTTCGCTCACCGCCCGAAAGCGATTTCACCGGTGAGCGTGCACGTTCGGGTGAAAATAAAAACTCCTGTAAATAGCCAATGATATGTTTTGATTTACCGTTGATATCAATTCGTTCACGACCGTGTGAAACATTATCGATAACTGAAGCTTCTTCATCGAGCTGGGCTTTCATTTGATCAAAATAGGCAACCGCCAGATTGGTTCCTGATTTGATCTTGCCCTGTTGCGGCTGCAGTTGACCCAGTAAAATATTAAGTAATGTTGTCTTACCCACACCGTTGGGACCAATAATACCAATGCGATCACCACGTAATATTGTGGTACTGAATTTTTTTAGCAGTGGTTTGTCCTGGTAGCTGAAACCGATGTCGGTTGCCTCAACCACCAGCTTGCCCGAGCGCTCCGCCTCGGAAATTTTCATTACTGCTCTGCCCGCGAGATCGCGTCGCTGCTGACGTTGGTTACGCAATTTCTGTAACGCGCGCACCCTGCCCTCGTTGCGCGTGCGCCTTGCCTTTATACCCTGTCGAATCCAGACTTCTTCCTGGGCCAGCTTTTTATCAAAGCGCGCATTGGCTTCAGCTTGCTGCCTTGAGAAACTCATCTTTGCGCCTGAGGAAGGTCTGGTAGTCTCCGGGATAACTTTTCAGCTCGCCACGGTCGAGATCGATAATCCTGGTCGCCAGCTTGCGCAGGAAGGCCCTGTCGTGGGTAACGAACAGGACTGCGCCGTTATACGACAGTAACTGCTCCTCCAGCCAGGCGATGGCCGCGATATCGAGATGGTTGGTGGGTTCATCCAGCAGCAACAGGCCCGGTTTCTGTACCAGCGCCCTGGCCAGTAGCACACGCCTCTTCATGCCGCCTGACATCAACTCCAGCCGTGCGTCACCATCGAGTTGCATGCGACTGAGTATGGATTCTACCTGCTGATTCAGCTGCCACGCGCCGGCAAGTTCTACCGCATGTTGCGCTTTCTCGAGCGCTGCTTCGGCCTTGCTGTTATGTTCGAGTGCGAGCCGGTGAACGGCGTGGTGATAGGCTTTTAATAATTCAGCCGACTGCCCCAGTCCCTGCGCCACCACATCGAACACTGAACCACCCTCGCCAATTCGGACCTGCTGGTCCAGTTTGGCTGTCACCAGGTTCTGCTGGCGCTCAATCTCGCCGCTATCAGGCACGATATCCCCGGCAATGACGTTCATCAGGGTCGATTTACCCATACCGTTTCTACCCAGCAGGCACACACGTTCACCCGCGTCTATCGACAGGCTGATGTGTTGCAGAATGGCCGGGCCGCCAAAACTGACGCTGATGTTACGCAAACGAATGATGGACATAATTTCTGCAGCTAAAAAGACGGGGATTATAACCTGCCGATTGGCCCTACCTGAGCGCTGGATTAATCCACAGCTCAGCGAAAATCACGCCTTGCTGGTGATGTTGTGCACAGGCTGAAAAACCAGGCCGCGGAGAACAATATTAGAGGAACATTATGAAATATATTTGTCAATGCTTTTGCCGAACATAATTGTACATAACTGTTTTTAATGAACTTGTTTTTCCATATCGACATAAACCATTGATCGCTGACATAATCTGCACTCACCCCTGGTGCTTCAACTTGGTGCAAAACTATCCACAAAGTTATCCACAGCTTGTGAAACCTGGTTTACCGACTGGCGTGTTACGATGAAATATTCATCTGCAGGTGAAAAAAAAAGCCGGTACAGGTGTACCGGCATCAAGGTGAGAGAGTCTTACAACTTGCAGAGAATTTCCTTCCATTGAACGAGCAAGAAATTCTATATATCCATGATAGCTAATGCATTAAGCTTGCCATATTTTATAACTTTATGTTTTTATTGATATTATTAACACTAACGCATATGACTGGCGGCGTACTTGTAACCTATGTTGACACCTGTCCAGCTGTGATCCACCTGCCGGCACCCCAAAATAGTTAAATAATTCTTTAAAAACAGTAACTTAGCTCACTGCTGATGGCGTCAGGATTCTTGACAATCAGGTATCGTAGCCCAACACAGGTGCCAGCCAGCGCTCAACAACTTGTTTTTTAAGGTTTTTTCGATCGACATAATCCTCAACCTGGTCTCGCTGAATTTTTCCGGTACCGAAATACTGTGATTTCGGATGTGAAAAATACCAGCCAGAAACAGAAGAAGCCGGCATCATGGCATAGCTCTCGGTTATTTCCATACCCGCGTTGCTGTCCGGCTCGATCAGCTCCCATAGCGACTGCTTTTCAGTGTGATCAGGACAGGCCGGGTAGCCGGGCGCGGGCCTGATGCCCTGGTACTGTTCTGCAATCAACTGTTGATTGGTCAGGTTTTCATCAGCAGCATATGCCCAGAACTCCTTGCGCACGCGCTCATGCATGCGCTCGGTGAAAGCCTCGGCCAGACGGTCTGCCAGCGCCTTGAGCAGGATACTGTTGTAGTCATCGTGGGCTGCCTCGAAGCGCTGCACATGCTGCTCGATGCCAATCCCCGTGGTGACCGCGAAGGCGCCGATGTAATCCCTGATCTCTGTCTCTGCGGGTGCGATAAAATCAGACAGACACCAGTTCGGCCGTTGTGGTGGTTTCGCCAGTTGCTGTCGTAAATGATGCAGTACTGTGACGACCTCATCGCGTGATTCATCAGTAAATACCAGGATGTCATCATCAAAACTGTTGGCCGGGAAAAAGCCGATAACGGCACGTGCTGTCAACCACTTCTCATCAACAATCTGTTGCAACATGGCCTGGGCGTCAGCAAACAGACTTCTCGCCTGTTCACCTACCACCTCATCATCCAGTATCTTCGGGTACTTGCCAGCCAGTTCCCAGGTATGAAAGAAAGGTGTCCAGTCGATATAACTGGTTAGCTCCTGCAAGTCATAGTCATCGAAAGTTTTCAGACCAAGAAACGTCGGCACCGGAGGCGTGTAATTATCCCAGTCATCCTTGAAACAATTATCACGCGCCTGTTGCAGGGATACTGTTTTTTTAGTGGAATTGCGTTGCTCGCGCTGCTCTCGCATCTGCGCATATTCTTGCTTGATACCGTTAACGTAGTCATGGCTACGCTCATCACTTAATAGCTCACCCGCAACACCGACTGCACGTGATGCATCCGGTACATAAACAACAGCATTAGAATACTTCGGGTCGATCTTGACTGCAGTATGTATACGTGAGGTTGTGGCACCACCAATCAACAACGGTATGTTAAGACCCAGGCGCTGCATCTCAGACGCCATGTGAGCCATTTCTTCCAGTGATGGCGTAATCAAGCCAGATAAACCAATGATATCCACCTGGTGCTTTTCTGCTTCATGCAGAATTGTTTCCGCGGACACCATGACGCCCAGGTCGATGACTTCATAGTTATTACATTGCAACACAACACCGACAATATTTTTACCTATATCGTGCACGTCACCCTTGACGGTTGCCATCAGGATCTTGCCATTGCTGCTGCTAGCGGCAGCATCTTTTTCAGCTTCCAGATAAGGCATCAAATGGGCCACGGCCTTTTTCATCACGCGTGCCGACTTGACCACCTGCGGCAGAAACATCTTGCCTTCACCAAACAAATCACCAACGATGTTCATACCATCCATTAATGGTCCTTCTATTACATGTAATGGACGTACTGCCTGCTGTCTAGCCTCTTCCGTATCTTCGTCAATGTATTCAGTGATGCCTTTTACCAGCGCATGCGCAAGCCTTTCATTGACTGGCAAGTCGCGCCATGCCTGGTCTTCCTTGATATGCGCCGTTGTTCCATCGCCCATGTAAACAGGCGCAATCTCAATCAGTCGATCAGTGGCGTCATCAGACCTGTTGAGGACGACGTCCTCCACTGCCTCACGCAGTTCCGCAGGCAGATCGTCATAAACGGCGAGCTGACCGGCATTGACGATACCCATGTCCATACCGGCCTTGATTGCATGGTAGAGAAATACAGAATGAATAGCCTCACGCACCGGGTTGTTGCCGCGGAAAGAGAATGAAACATTGGATACACCACCCGACACCAGGGCGTGTGGTAATGTCTGTTTAATGCCACGCGTTGCCTCGATGAAATCGACCGCATAATTATTGTGTTCTTCTATTCCGGTAGCAACTGCAAATATATTCGGATCGAAAATGATGTCTTCCGCCGGGAAACCGACTTTCTCGGTGAGGATATTGTACGAACGTGTACATATATCAAGCTTGCGCTTGTAGGTATCGGCCTGCCCGTCTTTATCAAAAGCCATTACTATCACCGCGGCACCGTATCGACGAACCTTTTTGGCGTGCTGTATAAAGGCTTGCTCACCTTCCTTGAGCGATATCGAGTTCACGATACTCTTGCCTTGTATACAGCGTAATCCGGCTTCAATCACCTCCCACTTGGAAGAGTCGATCATCACTGGTACACGTGATATATCCGGCTCGGCTGCAATCAGGTTGAGGAAGCGCTTCATCACTGCTTGCGAGTCGAGCATGCCCTCATCCATGTTGATGTCAATGATTTGCGCACCATCATCAACCTGTTGCTGCGCCACGCTCAGCGCTTCTTCATAATGCTCATCCTTGATCAAGTGCTTGAATTTTGCCGAGCCGGTGACATTGGTGCGTTCACCAACGTTCACGAACAGCGAGTCTGCACCAATGCTGAAGGGCTCCAGTCCTGACAGCCTGCACTCGACTGCCAGTTGCGGTATTTTACGCGGCGGTAGATGTTTTACTGCTTCAGCAAATGCACGAATATGCTCTGGGGTCGTACCACAGCAGCCACCGACGATGTTCAGAAAACCACTCTCGGCCCATTCACCAATCGCAGTAGCCATATCATCCGCATCAAGATCATAGCCCCCCATTTCATTGGGCAGCCCTGCATTAGGATGCGCAGACACATAGAACTGGGAAATGCGTGACATCTCCTCCACATACTGACGCAGGTCATCAGGACCCAGTGCACAGTTAAGGCCGATAGATACCGGCTCGGCATGGCGCAATGAATTGTAAAAGGCTTCCGTCACCTGGCCGGTCAGAGTGCGACCCGACTGATCAGTAATGGTACCGGAGATCATTACCGGTAATTCGATTTTATCCTCGTCGAAAACCTGCTTCACGGCAAAGATTGCCGCCTTGGCATTCAAGGTATCGAAGATGGTTTCGATGAGGATGATGTCGGCACCACCCTCAATCAGTCCTCGCGTTGATTCAGTGTATGCATCGACCAGTTGTTCAAAGGTAATATTACGAAATGCAGGATCATTAACATCAGGCGAAATTGAGCAGGTGCGATTGGTCGGCCCGAGTATACCGGCTACGAAGCGCGGTCTGTCGGCCGTTTCCAGTGCATCGGCTGCCTCACGCGCCAGTCTGGCGGCTGCCACATTGATTTCATAACTGAGCTCTTCCATGGCGTAGTCTGCCATCGCGATCCTGGTCGCGTTGAAGGTATTCGCCTCGATAATATCGGCTCCAGCCTGAAGATACTGGGTATGAATATCACGGATCACTTCCGGTTTGCTCAACACCAGCAGGTCATTATTGCCCTTCAGGTCCGATGGCCAGTCAGCAAAGCGCTCGCCGCGATAATCCGCCTCACCCAGATTACAGCGCTGGATCATGGTGCCCATGGCACCATCCAGTATCAGAATTCGTTGTTTCAGCAAGTCGTAAAACTTTGCCAGGCGTTGTTCTCGTAACATGATCAGGATCAGGCACACTCAGAGTTAAAAGCGGTGCATTATAGCAGCACTTGGGCGCCAGCCTGATACAGCGATCACGAGATTTGTGCGAATGCGGCCAGTCTGGTGGTATTATGCGACCATGAGCTCGCAGAATCTCAATCTGTATCTCACTACCGAGCATGAATGTGGTTATTTACCGGATCACATGGCGACTAACCTTGTGCCTGACCCGTGCGTTCAGATGAACATGCAGCTCTATAGCCAGCTCATCGAACTGGGATACAGGCGCAGCGGCAGCCACACTTACCGGCCACACTGCAAGCATTGCCGCGAGTGCATACCATGCCGCATACAGGTCAACAGGTTCAGACCCAACAGAAGCCAGCGACGCTGTCTGCAAATCAACAGCAACTGTTCAACCCGGCTGGTAAAAGCAGAATACAACAGCGAACATTTCGAACTATACCAACGTTACATCAATGCGCGCCACGCACATGGCAATATGGCCAACCCTCTGCCTGAAGACTACAAGCACTTTCTATACAGTGACTGGAGCGACACATTCTTTCTCGAAATCAGGGACAACAGCAAGTTGCTGGCTGTTGCCGCATGTGACCATGTCAAATCAGGAATATCTGCCGTTTACAGCTATTTCGACCCGCAGATATCAAATCGCAGTCTCGGAACCTATTGCGTACTTAAAATGATAGCGCAAACAATGCATATGGGTCATGACTATCTATATCTTGGTTATTTGATTCATGGCAGTAATAAAATGAGATACAAAAAGAATTTTCGGCCGCTTGAATTGTTAATCGATAATCAATGGCAGAACTATCACTGGAGCGAACCGAGTGATACAGTTTGAATCTACAATGCGGCAAGCACTGAAAAAACGGCCTGCATTCAACAGACATTACATACTTTCAACGCGCAAGGCATTATTACTCAGCATCACAGTATTTATCCTCGGCGTATGGCTTAGCATAGAAAATGAAAACTGGTCCTGGTTTGCGCGTTCCGGCTCGATGATCGTGGTGATCGGGATATTCCTTACTTCCAGCCAGATTATTGAAAACAACCGCAAGCTGAAGAAACGCCGCAACCATCGTGAGCAGAACTTCCATCGAGACTACGCCGAAGACATCAAGCGCGGCACCCTTGAGCGCTCACGCAGCCTGGATGAAGACATCTGGGAAAATGGCCTGCGCGGTTTTTACCTGCTCATTGTCGGTACCCTGGTTTGGGGATTTGGCGACCTGGCGGGCCTGCTGTTCTAAATGGTTTTCATGATAAAATGCCATCATGAGCATGCAACAAACCATTACCAATAAACTCGAACAAGCCCTGTCTCCGCGGCATCTTGAAGTCATCAACGAGAGTCATATGCATAATGTTCCGCAAGGTTCGGAATCACACTTCAAGATTGTAATTGTTAGTGATGAATTCAATAACAAGATGCTCATCGCTCGTCACCGCCTGGTTAACAAGGCACTGGAACAGGAACTTAATAGCGGAATTCATGCGCTTGCGCTTCATACCCTGACCATGGAAGAATGGTTTGAAAAGGGCAAGGCAGCAGAATCACCACCTTGTGAGGGCGGTAACAAGAACTGATAAACCTCGTCTATACTTTCATACAGAATCAACGGAGATAAACATGTCATCACAGCTTGACCCAATTGTTCTCAATTTTCTGTATGTCGTATTAGGCGGCGTTCTGACACTACTGTTCATGAAACTGGGCTGCAGCATGTTTAACAAAATCGTCAGCTTCAATATCAGTGATGAACTTGGTAAGGGCAATGTTGCAGTCGGGCTCATGGTCATGGGCCTGTTTATCGGTGTGGGGACCGCGTTAGGACTTGTTATCGGCCTGGGCCTGAGTTAATCCAGGATAATTACCCGTCACATGCTAGCCGACAGAACATTCCTGCTGTTTATTACACTGTTCTGTATTAGCACGGTATTTGCATTCAATGACTATCCTGTTCATTCAGAAAAATGGACGGATGAATACGATCGACACTTTCGTAAATACAGCAAGCGATACTTCGGTCCGCTGTTCAACTGGCACTGGTTCAAGGCTCAGGCAATCGCCGAATCCAATTTGAATGCTGATGCTGTCAGCCATGTCGGTGCTGTTGGCCTGATGCAGATCATGCCAGACACGTTCAAGGAAATTAATGACCAGAATCCGCACTTCGCGGAAGTAGACAAACCACGCTGGAACATAGCCGCTGGTATCTATTACGATCGCCTTCTATACAGAAAGTTTCCCACCACACCTGAACAGGACAGACTGTATCTGGCACTCGCCAGTTATAACGCAGGCTACGGCAGAATCCTGAATGCTTCGAAAAAGCTAAAAACCGATTCGCCACTGTGGCCAGAAGTAAAACCACATATGCCTCGTGAAACCCGGGCTTATGTTGAACGTATCAAGAAACTGATGGGCACTACAGGCTGACTAGTTCTTGTCTGCCAGTACGTGTGGCTGAACCAGTGGCTTGTATATCCAGGCAATCTCACCGCTTTCCAGCACACCGACTTGCATCCATTTGTCTTTGGCAGAAAGCTCAACCAGGTTTGCCCCTGCCTCGAGCACGGTTACAATCCCACTCTCGAGTGACGGCTGCTTGCGCACGTTAGCACGCTCCACCTTGACATCAAATAAGGGACCGAGCAGATATCCGTATGTGCGGATGATTTCCCGCTTTTGGGCCTGAATAGACTTGTCATTCCGCGCCAGCATCGACCTGATAATCATGTTGGCATCTTCATGGCCGTCTTCAACTGCCAGCAGGTAGTATTCAATTGCCCTGTCCATGTCCTTTCCAACCTGCCCTTCTCCCAGGCTGTACAGCATGGCTATGGAGAAACTGGCATCGGTGTAGCCCTGATCGGACGCACGCTGCCACCACTCCAGGGCCCGGCTGTCATTCATCGCGAGCCCATAGCCATTGAGGTACATCCAGCCGATATTGTATTGCGCTTCAGGATCGCCGGACTCTGCATATGGCTTGAGTACACAATAGGCCTCGGCAAAATCGCCCGCCCGCATGGCGTTTATGGCATCAGTTACATCATCCGCCATTAATGACTGAGTCATTAATGCAGTTGACATGATGATGCAACAAATATACTTTTTCATTTATTCATTTTAATTCTGATTAGTCGAATTGCCAGTAGAACTAACGGCAAACTGTGCATGAATAAATCAAAGATATCAATCGGCCTGGTTAATTCACCCTCGGACAACATCCTTAGTTTCTCGAACAGATGCGGTTCAGGTTGAAATGGCGCAAGCGCAAAGAAAACGGCTATCACGAGCAATGCCTTTACAGGTATTTTGTCGATCCAGTTAAGCATGGTATCTACTCGGGGTTATGCAACAGATTATATTTTATACGCGGATTACTGCGCAAAGTAGTGCTTAAGGTATTCGTCGAAATCAAGGCTGTCTTCAGCCTCTATTCGAAGCTGTTGCGCAATCGAATCGTTCGCTGCCAGCTCGAACAGGCGCTTTCTTTCCTCGTTTAGTTTCAGCGAATTGAAATACCTGTGATGCTTCAATGACATGCGCCGCGCAAAGTGAAAGAATCCCTCACCATTTTCCCGCATCTCATTCAACATGCGGGCGGACGTCGTCAACGCAGGATCAAGTACACATTCGTGCTGTGTTGCGAGACTTTCACAATATGAGGTACTGTTATGCGCACAATCCAGCAGACTGGCAACGCCTTGCATCACCGCCAGCAGATCAGTCGCCCACGCTTTTAACTCTATCGCCTGGTCATTACACGTGAGCCTGATGCCTGGCTCGCGACCCATATGTGCGACCTGAACGAGATTCATGTCAATCTCGTTAACCTCGTCCGCTGATAACACAGGGCTATCCTGTAGCAGACAAAATAACACAAATGTCTCGAGAAATCGTAGTTGTTGTTCATTTATACCCAACGGATCAAACGCATTAACATCGATCGATCTGATTTCTATGTATTGAATACCCCGTTGCTGCAATGCGTTGGTAGGTTTTTCATTATCATCTAAAACCTGTTTGGGACGAACCGTACTGTAATATTCATTTTCAATCTGCAGAATATTGGCATTAAGCTGGCGGTATTCACCATCGACCTTGACACCGATTTTTTTATATTCATCAAACGGTGTGTTGATCGCACATCGTAAACTTTCGATGTAAGCCTCAAGACTGTCATAGTTGGCTTTTATACCCGCCATGCTCTCCTTGCTGTTTGTGTAGCCGATATCCCCCATGCGTAACGAAGTAGCGTAGGGTTCATAAGCTGTATTATCATTAAATGAAGACAGCATGGATGGCTTTCCATGCAGAAAGGATTTGCATACTGCGGGTGAGGCACCAAACAGATAAGGTATCAGCCAACCATAACGCAGCATGTTCCTGACCAGGCACATATAGCGTTCGGATATAAATGACTGCCTTTGCTGGCTGTCGTTTTCTATGCCCTGATAAAGCGCCCAGAAATTGTCTGCAAACGAATAATTAAAATGTACGCCGGCGATCACCTGCATAGTACGCCCATAGCGATACCCAAGACCACGGCGATATACTGTTTTCATCATACCGGCATTGGATTTGCCATATTGCGCAATCGGAATACTCTCGCCGCTTTCAACAACACAGGGCATGCTTGTCGCCCACAGGATTTCATCTCTCAAGCGTGAATATACGAACATCTGCAGACTGTTCAAAAAGTCCAGCGCCTGGTCAACGGAGTCGCACGGGGGAGTTATCATCTCCAGTAATGCTTCGGAAAAATCGGTGGTGATATAGCGGTTGGTTAAAGGTGATCCCAGTGACCGCGGGTGCGGTGTTAGTGATATGCCACCCGTTTCAGCCACGCGCAAGCTTTCCTTTTCAAGCCCGATCCTGGATTGAGATAAAGCGTCGACCTGCCCCGAATCAATTATTGCGGACAAACGTTGTTCAAGTTTATGGTACGACACTGCTGATCCCGTTAGTGCGAAGATTTTCTGGTATAAATCACCGCGTTAGAGGTGGCTGAAATGGCTTTGCTATATAAGCAGCCGATTATACATGTTTCAGCCGGGTGTCGTTTTCAACAATTCGCGCTCGTATTGCTGCTGCAAATCACCGCCCTGGCGATCCGTGTCAGCTTTCATATACGCAGCATCAAGACGCAGTCTTGGCTTTGCCGCTTGCTGCACGGTTTTCGGGATAAGTGCGTAAACAAATGTGCAGTCAAGCGCATCAGCCGTTTTTTGCATCATTTTCAATGTCACTGCACCACGCAGCTCATCTTTCTCCAGTACAGAAATTCTCGCCGGACTGACATGCATTTTTTCTGCGAGTTGCTTTGCCTGCATATTGTGTTGTACGCGAACGGCCCTGATCCAGCCCTGGTGGGTTGTGGGTATTAGCTTCAAATGCTCGAGCCAGTTGATTGTTGCAGCGTCTGTTGTTGCAGCCCCAGTTGTTGCAGCCTGTATTGTTGCTTTCGCCATGCCATCCCCGAATAAATTTAATATATTTATTAAATTAACACATATGTTAATTTCTATGCCCGATTAATACCAGAATCGTCACAACTAGCATTTTGTGCTCAGGCCTTGGCCGTTACTAGCGGATTGTATGCACCATTTCAGCAAGCGTGTGTGCAGGCTGTTCCGCCTCCAGGATATCCCTGCCCAGTTGCCGGCTGATCTGGTTGGCGGAAAACAGACCGCTGACCATACCTTTGTCCACCACAACGAGGTACTTCTGCTCGAGATCATGCAATGTCGCAACAATGTGCCCCACCCTGGCGTCACGCAGGTGACTCATTTCAAGCACCTGAATATTCTTCTGCGGTTGCATCAGCATAGCGACGGTAATCTGGTTATGATCCAGCTTCTTATGCCTTGCCAGTCGTATCGGATCATCACCCATAACCTGGTCAGCACTCAACAAGCCAATCATATGGTGCTGGTTATCAACAACCAGTAACAGGCGAACGCCCGCGTTTTTCATTTTCTGCAATGCATAATCAATCGTCCTGCCAGTGCTAATGGTTACCGGGTAAACACGGCTGAAATCGGTAAACACCAGCATCGCAGGATCATGATAATGCACAATTTCGGGTAGCTGTTCGGGACGCTCTATGGAAAGACTGGCCGGTAAGGGGATACAGATCCTGGGAGAATAAGCTGACAGCACGATACGTCTCCTGATTGGTGTGGATACAGCCAATATACGCCGATTGAGAAAAATATTACAGCGCCCGTTATTCGATCAGGGTATGGTGGAAATCGTGCACGATGATTCGCTCTACCAGTGGTTTAATATCCTGCTCCACAATCGTTTGATGCAAAGGGTGAACCAGGTACTGTTTCATTGCCGCAACATCGCTGAAATAGAAGTAGATACCAACATCGAAACTGTCATCAACGATATCTCGATCACTGTCGATGGCTTCACCCATGCGCACGTCGACAACACCGGGGATTTTACCCAGGCGATCGGTAGCTGACAGCAGCTGACGTCTGTGCCGAAGCTCACCTGGTTGTTTCAACCAGAGAAAAACAGTATGGATCACACCCTTATTACTGAATTCAGCGATGACTGTATCACTGGCAAACAGCATCGAAACTGCAAGCGTAATTACGAGTATATATATCCCGATTGTTTTCATATGCTGCAGTAGCTGGTTCTGTTTCACTATAACGTATTTGAAAAACACAGCATTCCCCTGGCACTCGAACCTCGGCACTTTTCCCTGGTATTAATCGAGCACGTGCGAAACCAGGCCATCCGCAAGCTTGGGTTCAAACCAGGTCGATTTAGGCGGCATCACTTCATTCGCGTCAGCAACAGCCATTAATGCTTCCATACTGGTTGGATACAATGAGAACGCGACAGCCATCTCGCCACTGTCGACGCGCTTTTCCAGCTCTGCCAGGCCACGAATACCACCGACAAAGTCGATGCGTGAATCAGTACGCGGATCTGATATACCCAGAATCGGTTCAATTAAATGATTTGCCAGCAGGCTGACATCCAGACTTTGCACCGGGTCATCGGGTATCAATTCTGCGTGTATTTTCATGCGGAACCACTGACCATCGACATACATGCCAAATTCACCGGGGCCATTGGGTTTAACTGCAGCACTCTCGGTGTTAACGCTAAAAGACGATTCAATTGTTTTCAGCAACTCTTGCTTTGATAGTCCATTCAGGTCAGTAATTACTCTATTGTAATCCAGGATTTTCATCTGCTTGTGTGGAAAAATTACACACAGAAAATAATCACTGTTCTGATTACCATCGCCGCCTTTTGTTTTGGCTACACGTGAAGCGGATGCGGATCGATGATGGCCATCAGCAATATAGATGGCTTGCATGGCATCAAAAGCTTCGGTCAGTCGCTGTATTGTTGCATCATCATCAACCACCCAGAAAGTATGCTGTACATTATCATCAGCTGTAACATCGACTAGCGGTTGTGTTTTGGTCACTGCGTCGAGAATGGCATCGATGTCCGCTTGTGATTTATAAGCCAGTAGAACGGGGCCCGTCTGTGCATTCAACGCCTCGATTTGACGCACCCGATCATCTTCCTTTGCCGGGCGTGTGTACTCGTGTTTGCGCACGCGGTTAGTATCATAATCAGCGACCGATGCAACAGCTACCAGGCCAGTCTGTGTGTGTCCATTCATCACCATACGATAGACGTAATAGCATTCCTTGTGTTCACGCATCAGGACACCCTGATCCAGCATGTTGTTAAGATTCTCGGCTGACCTGGCGTACACGGCAGGGTCATATGGATCGGTATCTTCCGGCAAATCAATCTCAGCCTTGGAGATATGCAGAAAGCTCCAGGGTCGCCCCCTGGCACGCTCGCGTGCTTCTGCAGAATTCAGCACATCATAGGGAGGCGCAACAACATCGGCCGCATGTTCAGGGACGGGCCGCAAACCGGCGAAGGGGCGAATAAGTGGCATAGCTATTTACTATTTTCTGTCAGTTTTCAGGAGCACGGTATTATACAGACACCGGCACTCTGTGCCTGCCGGAATTAGCCCAAGCGAGGAAACAGCAGGCGACGTAGCGGTTTTATAGCGAGCACAAGCAACAGTATGGCCGATCCCCAGGTAACAGACATCGGCAGCATCATGTTGGCCTCACCCAGCCGAACATCGACCTGCCATGATGTTACTCGCAGCAAATATTCCAGCACTAAACCCATAGTTACACTGACAACGGATATCCCGCCGAGGTAGACAAGCGTGATCCTGATTCCCAGTTCCTTGCTGATAAGTGCAAGCCCGGCGATATTGGTGGCCGGTCCAACCAGTAAAAATACCAGTGCTGCCCCCGGTGAGACCCCGGCAAGCATCAAGCCTGCCGCAACCGGCGTTGAGGCCACCGCGCAAATATACATTGGTACACCGACAGCCAGCATTACCAGCATTGCCAACAGACCCTGACCCCATTGCGCCAGCCAGCCAGGTGGTATATAGGTCAGCATAATACCGGCAATTACAATACCAACCGCCATCCAGGCGGCGATATCATCGAGCAATTCCGCTGCTGCATACCTGATGGCACTGAACAGTTGACCCGGTTTTTCTGTTTTGGCTTGTTCAGTGCCACAGCAAGCTTGCTGCTGTACCGGTTCAGTACCAGCCGCACAACAGGGCTTGTCGTCGGGATTGGATTGTTGTGTGCAAGCGGGTGAAATTTCTGCAGAACTAGCGGTAACCGCTGCGTTATCGACCAGGGCCGTTAACATTCCTGTCACCACAGCGCTGATCAATGCCGCTAGCGGGCGATAGACCGCCATCAATGGTCCCATCAGCGCATAGGTTACAGCCACTGAATCAACACTGGTCTCCGGGGTCGAGATTAGAAACGAAACGGTGGCCTCTTTAGATGCACCGGAGCGGTGTAAACCGATTGCGGCCGGTAAAACACCACAGGAACATAATGGCAACGGCGCTCCGAACAGCGCCGCCCTGGAAACAGCAGCGAATCCCCTGCCACCGACCCAGCGTTGCATGGTATCTGCAGAAATATAGGATTTTATCAATCCTGCAGCAAGCAATCCCAAAAGTAACCAGAAGGCTGTATCCAGAAAAACAGCCCAGATATTCGTGATTAACTCAAACATAATAATATTATACGCGCTTCAGCATATAACCACGCTTGCGCTGCATGTACCTGGTTTGTACCTTTCTGCAAGCTTGCCACAACAAGCTGCTGCTAGCGCACGATCAGCAATGGACAGTTAAGATTATTAAGACTGCGCTTAAGTGATGGTGTCTGCAACAAGGCACTGTCGCGCTCGAGTATCAATACTGCACTGTTAGTATCCGCCAGTATTTCAATCAGGTCGAGCAGGGAACCATCTACCAGGCGAATGAAATGAGCGCCGCCCGCATCCACGCCTAACTGCTTTATTGCAAGCGCCTGCAAACGTCCAAGCTCGACCTCATTTCCAGCTGGCAACAGTATATGAAGTACCTTGCGCGGATCTGTGGCAACACTGATTGCAGTCTCAAGCGCGCGTACTGATGCTTCGCTGCCGGTAAACAGCACACTTACACCCGTGGCCCTGGTGCGCAATGACGGTATTTGCATTAACTCCGCGCCCATGCGTGTTAACGCCAGCACATCAGCCTGAAGATCAGCCGATAGCAGATCACTGTCAATCGAGCCGCGCCAGATACGAAATGACCAGGACACATTATGCTGTGCTGCCAGCTCGCCGAGTGAACGTTCAGCCCGGCGAGCCAGCACTCTTAGTTCCTGTTCTATACGAGGGAGGTTGATTACCTCTTCCGAATGCGACGCCGACCTTACTTCGCGCAAGAAAGGTAATTGTGCAATCTGTATCAGGTCAATATCCTCGACAAAGATACCTTCGAGCTGCGCACCCATACGTTGTGCCAGACGCACAGCCTGCTCCAGTGCCTGGGCACTGACCTGAAAGGCATCAAGTGTAATTGCGACTCGTCTCATACTGTTATCAACATACGCATCGATGACTATTCAACGTCCTTTTTGCCATCATCACTGTTATCGGTACTGGCGTAGCGTTTAAGTCGCACAGAAAAGTGTATCAAGCGGTCTTCAACCAGGCGGTTGATACTGTCAGCTGCAAATTTTCCATCTTCTCCCCGAACGCCCGCACTGATACCGGTTAGCAATTCGATGCCTTCGTCTACCGTACTCACCGGGTAGACAGAAAACCTGCCGGCCGCAACTGCAGCGACCACATCCTGGCGCAACATCAGGTGCTTTACGTTTGTGGCAGGAATCATTACACCCTCATCTCCACTGAGACCACGGCTGTCGCAGAGATCGAAAAAGCCCTCGATTTTTTCATTTACACCGCCGATTGCCTGGATTTCTCCATGCTGATTGACCGAGCCGGTAACGGCAAGCGACTGCGTGATTGGCACCTCAGCCAGCGCAGACAGCAAGGCATAGAGCTCTGCTGATGACGCACTATCACCTTCAATACCACCATAAGACTGTTCAAAAACCAGGCTTGCTGACAATGACAGTGGATAATCCAGTGCATAGCGCGCACCCAGGAAATGCGACAGTATGAGCACGCCCTTTGAATGAATCGGCCCGCCCATTTTGACTTCACGCTCGATATCGACAACATTGCCTTTGCCCAGGCGAACGCGCGCACTGATGCGCGATGGCCGCCCGAAACTGAATCCGCCCAGCATCATCACGGAGAGCCCATTAATCTCGCCGACCTTGCTGCCCGCGGTATCGATCATGATCGTGCCGCGCTGGATTTCTTCCAGGATACGTTCACGTATACGGTCAGCACGGCGTACCTGTGCATCGATTGCATGTTGCACATCAGCTGCGCTGACTATTGATTCGCCAGCTTCGCGCGCCCAGTAATCACTTTCCTGCATCAGGTCCTGTATCGAGCGCATGTGTGTAGACAGTTTTTCGTTATCATCGGCAAGCCGTGCACTGTGATCGATGATGCGCGCCACGGCATCGCGCTTGAATGGCAGCAACTGCTGTTTGCGTGCCAGTGTTGCCAGCAAGCGGGCATACTGCTGCTGACTGTCGGCTGACCTGTCCATCTGGTTAGCAAAGTCCACCTGCACCTTGAACAGGTCTGCGAACTCGGGATCATAGTAGGCAAGCAGGTAGTAGATAATCGGCTCACCCATGAGTATGACCTTCACATTCAGCGGTATCGACTCCGGCTCAAGCGAGACAGTACTGATCAGGCTGGTGATTTGCCCGAGCGACTCGATATTCACCTGTCTTGACTGCAGCGCCCGTTTCAACGCTTCCCAGGCAAATGGCTGGGTCAGGATCTTGATCGCATCCAGTAGCAGGTAGCCGCCATTGGCTCGCTGCAGGGCGCCCGCACGAATCATGGTGAAATCAGTCAGCAAGGCGCCTTGCAGAGCCTGGTGTTCAACACGACCAAGCAGGTTGTTATAACTGGGCAGTGATTCGTAAATCACCGGCGCACCCGCATCAACATCATGTGCCAGCAGTACATTGACGCGGTAGCGATTAAACCAGTGCATTTCTTCTTCCTGACCCGGCAACTCGATACCAAGCAGGGAAGCACGGCGCTGTTCTTCGGGCAGGAATTTACGAAAATTAGCTATGATGTCTTCTTCGACAGCATTCAGATAGTCCAACACTTTTTGCATATCTTGATACGCTTTACGTAAGACATCGATCCTGTGGGTGACAACACCCGCTGACATCTCGCGATTTAATTCCGCAAATTTCTGTCTGCTGTCCTCCTGCCATTGCGGCGCCTTGTGCAGAGTCTCGCGCAACTCCTCCTGTAATTCAGCTGAATCCTGCTCAATCTTGTTGCGCTCGTCTTCAGCCAGCTTGCGGAATTCTTTTGGAAATAGCGGCTTGCCATCACGCATCGGCGCCAGCGTAAAACCGGTCGGCGTGCGCATCAGCATAATGTTCCTGGCTTCTGCTTTCTTGTTGAGTGAATCGAATGCCTGTTCCTGGCGTTCATTCAGCTCCTGATCGATGGCCTCGGCACGGGTAGTGTATTCATCACTTTGAAAAACTGCTGGTATGGTCACGCCCAGTTCTTCAATCAGCATATCCATATCATCTTGCAGGCGCATCGCATTGCCAGCTGGAACTTCCAGAGCACAGGGTTTGCGATTATCGGCAAAATTATTAACGTAGCACCAGTCAGATGGTACGGGTTCACCCGCTGCCCTGGTTTCAACATAATACCGAATGAACGCCTGCTTACCGGTACCGGCCGGCCCCAGCGCGAACAGGTTATAACCATCCTGCTGAATACCGATACCGAAATTTACCGCCTCGACTGCGCGTGGCTGGCCGATGAGCTCGGTAATATCCTCTACTTCTGCTGTGGTTTCAAAATCGAACTGATCCGCATCGCAACGACGATAGAGCGCATCAACTTCAAGTTTTTCTAGCGGCATGGATAATGCGTCTCCTGCTATACGGGTATGTCCTGTTGCACTGTCTGTATGTGTTGTTACTGACTAAACCACTATATCGGGACTGATGTAGAGGTCAAATGATTTGTATCACAAATGCCACAATTGCCCTAAATGGGTTGTGATACAGCGAAAAATGCTAAAATCCGCGCCATGAAATTATCCGCCAATAAAACAGAGTTGCTGAGCCCGGCTGGCACCATCAAGAACATGCGCTATGCTTTCGCCTACGGCGCCGATGCGGTCTATGCCGGTCAGCCACGCTACAGCCTGCGGGTAAGAAATAATGATTTCAAGGACAAGAACCTCGAAATCGGCATCAATGAGGCCCATGCACTGGGCAAAAAGTTCTACCTGACCTCAAACCTGATGCCTCATAACAGCAAGGTAAAAACCTACATCAGCGACCTTGAGCCGGTTATCGAACTGGGCCCCGATGCACTGATCATGGCAGATCCCGGCCTGATCATGATGGTGAAAGAGAAATGGCCAGAAATGCCTATCCATCTTTCGGTACAGGCTAACACCGTGAATTATGCTGCAGTGAAATTCTGGCAGCGCGAGGGTATCGAGCGCATCATTCTTTCACGTGAACTTTCACTGGATGAAGTTGAAGAAATCCGCCAGCAGTGCCCCGACATGGAACTTGAAGTATTCGTGCATGGCGCCTTGTGCATCGCCTATTCCGGGCGTTGCCTGTTATCCGGCTATTTTAATCACCGCGACCCGAACCAGGGTACCTGCACAAACTCCTGCCGCTGGGATTACAAAACAGTTGAAGCTGAACTAAATGCCGAGGGCGTATACAAACCGACGCAAGAGGTCGCGGCTCCGGCACGCTCAGAAATCGGTAATGGCGAGCGCCACCCGCTTGCTGACAATGTTTACATGCTGGAAGAAAAGGAACGTCCCGGTGAACACACCACCATCACTGAAGATGAGCACGGCACATACATCATGAACTCAAAAGATTTACGCGCCGTTGAGCATGTCAACAGGCTGGTAAATATAGGTGTTGACTGTCTGAAAATCGAAGGGCGCACAAAATCACATTATTATGTCGCACGTACAACACAGAGTTACCGGCTGGCTATCGATACTGCTGAGCGCGGTGAAGCATTTAACCCTGCCTTACTGGGCGATCTTGAAAACCTCGCCAACCGTGGTTATACCGATGGCTTTTTTGAACGTCACCATACCCAGGATTATCAGAACTATATCGACAGTCATTCGAAAAGCAGGCAACAGTCCTTTGTCGGCGAAGTGCTTTCTTATGATCCGGCGACCGGTATTGCTGAAATTGATGTTAAAAATAAATTCAGTGTAGGCGATACATTGCAACTGGTAACACCTGGCGGCAATGTAGATATTACTGTTGATAACATGCAAGACAAGTTTGGAAAACAAATGCAGGCAGCGCTGGGTAGTGGCTATTTTGTTCGCATGCAATTACCTGAATCAGCCAATGATCATAGCCTGCTGGCAAGATATATCTGATCACACTTCCACGACCAGCTCATAATCATCAAAACGGATAAGCCCGGTTGCAAAAATGTATTGCTTTAACTGGCTGTCACTGAGGCTTCCCTCGACAAACCGGGAGTCAGCTTCGGGCCAGCCGATACAACACAAAGCCATATGCCACAAGGTTTATCACAACGACGATGGTGCCAAGTACAATTTGCACATCTCTTGTCAGCCCGGGTGGATACACGATCTGCAATAAATAATGCTCGATAAACCCTTCGGAATAGCCTTGCTGTCCCGCGAGCTGCCTAAGTCTGTTTTCCCACGGCGTTAGCGGGCAGATCCAGCCCCGGTATTCAATCAATGCGCCCCATACAGCTGCCGGCAGATGAATTAGCGCCATCCAGTGCCACTTCAACACAACAAATCCGCCCGCCACCACGAAGATGATGAACAACAGGTGTAACAACACCAGCAAATCCGCAGCCACGCGATAGAACAAGATTATTACTCCTGAATAATTGGACGACATGCATATTCTAATCGTTTATTATCATTTGCATGTACCATCTTTTCACCATACTCGCAGCAACCGCCATAGCCACTGCCACAGTCACGCAGCTGCCAACAGTAACTACTGAAAAAATCGAAATTCAGTTTAACCCGCGATCACCGAATCAATTGATGTCGTTCTACGAAGCGCGCGGCTTTCCCACTGAAATGATAGAAATACTAAAACATGAATGCTTTATTACTGTCCGCATACACAATAAAAGTAAAGAGGTAATCTGGCACGACCTTGGCAATTGGCAGTTCAGTCATAACGGTAAAATGCTTAAACGCGAGCACCGTAACTACTGGCTGGATAAATGGCATTCGATGAAAATGCCGCAAGCCAGCATCTCTACCTTTCGCTGGACACTGATACCGGAAACTCTCGATTATTTGCCCGATGAAGAGGAAGGCGGCAACATTATATTACCGCGTGTCAAGGGACCCATTTCTGTGAAAGCCAGCTTTGCTACCGGCGACAATAAACAGGGCCGCGCGCTGACCATCGAATACGACAAACTCTACTGCGCAGTAAACAAGGAATGAATACCAAAATAGTTCCTATACTGCTACTTGCTTTGCAGATATTTGCAGCTGCCAGCTTTGCCGGCCCGCTCGAGCCACCCAAAGGTATACGTCATTTTGAACCGGGTACTGCCCCGGGATTTACTCTCACTGACATTGACGGAGAGCCTATTACGCTTGAATCAACCAGGGGTAAATGGGTGTTCCTGCATTTCTGGGCAAGCTGGTGCGGACCCTGTCGTGAGGAAATGCCGGCAATCCAGAAAATGACGGAAACATTCGCTAACGAAAAATTTGAAATTGTGCTGGTAAACACTGCCGAGAACGAGGACACCATCTTCAGTTTCCTCGGAGAAATCGGCATGCAAATGAACAGCCTGATGGATACAGATGGCCTGGTCACAGAAAAATACAAACCCCGCGGGCTACCTACCACGATACTGATTGATCCCGAAGGCAATGTGCAGTACCAGGCCATCGGTGGGCGTGAATGGTACAGGCCGGAATATGTAGATTTCCTGCGCGATCTGGTAAATAACCACTAACTTGTGGAGCACCCACTATGTACACCAATGCACAAAGATAGTGGAAAGCCGATGCGCATCCTCAGGCTTATCGCTACTTGATTACTGTATTGCCCGCATAAGCACGATCAGAGCAGTGATCAGCGCATGTTCCACACGACGTTCCGCTGATACAGATACATATTTTTACTGGATTTATAACCGAAAATATTCCCGGTTTTAAACTGACTCATTGAATAATCTATGCCTGATATTCCTGCAAAAGCGGCAGGTGTGTTCAAACATTTCTTATTATCAAACCCGCTTTAGTTACTCGAACTAATACCTGAATCCTTCAACCAGTGCAATTTATTTGCGATAGGCGCCGCAAAATTCGGCGGCAAACCCTCGTTCACATACCCTGGCCCTGTATCGACCCGCGTGACTTTGAAAAAAGTGGCCTGATTTTTGCTTCTCTGATGGTAGTGACAAAAAACAGGCACGAAATGCAGCTGGCTGCGCTCCTGGGTTAACGCTTGTGGTTATACGCAAGCTCATCAAGCTGTTACCAGGCAGTGTGAGTAAAGAGTAACGAATAGATGCCGATAAAAACGATAAGCAGATATTTACAGCCGCGTGACGACGTCGGCCGGGATGTTTGCCAGGGAGAAAACGAATGACAAGTATTATGGCTGTAGACGACTCACCGTCCATGCGCATCGTCAGAAAGTACGATGTCACACGCGTTATTCTCCAGCAGGTATTTCACCGCAGCAACGCGATCCACACCGACGACGACCGGTACCTGTGTCCGCTGCTGCACCATCAGTGGCTCATCGCCTACCAGCTCAGCAGAATCGCTTTCCGACACCTGCCTCAAACCGGTAAAGTTACCGCCATAACCTCGGTAAACCACGCCCGGCCTGTATCCATGTTCTTTAATGAGCTCACAGATTGCCAATAAAAGCGGCGTCTTGCCACTGCCACCCGCGACGATATTGCCTATTACAACAACCGGTGCATCAGAAGAATAACTCTTTTTTAAATTCAGCTTATAGACCTTTCGCCGAATAATCGATACCGCACAGAACAGCCATGAAAGCGGCAACAATATAAAGACAAAATAGTTTGTCTGATACCAGTAATGCTCCAGCGATCTCATTACTTAAATTTCTTCAAAGTTCATCTGATGCAAAGCAGCATAATGCCCATCTAAAGAGTATCAATTCATGATGTGTGCCTTTTTCTACGATACATCCTTTGTCCATAACAACGATCACGTCAGCATTCTCGATAGTCGATAGACGATGAGCGATGACCAGGGTAGTACGATTTTCCATGAGTGTTTCCAGGGAATTCTGTATATATCTCTCGGATTCGTTATCGAGCGCAGACGTTGCCTCATCAAGGATAAGTACCGGTGCATCGTTCAATAGAGCTCGTGCGATGGCGATACGCTGACGCTGACCACCCGATAGCATCACCCCTTCTCGCCGACCATGGTCTGAAAGCCACTATTGGATTCGTTGATGAAATCATAAGC
>CAWEEC010000077.1:0-14682 GCA_963807785.1 uncultured Gammaproteobacteria bacterium
AACCGTCCCAGCATCTTTGTCTATGGCGGCACCATCAAGCCGGGTGCAAAGCGACGTGATATTGTTTCCGTGTTTGAAGCGGTCGGTGGCTATGCGGCCGGCAAGGTCACCGATGCAGAGCTGCATGAGGTAGAGCAAACTGCGATACCCGGCCCGGGTTCCTGTGGTGGCATGTACACCGCGAACACGATGGCATCGGCAATCGAAGCCCTGGGTATGAGCCTGCCCAACAGCTCGGCACAGGAAGCCATTTCCGATGCCAAGCAGAACGACTGCCATCGAGCAGGCGAAGCCGTGCTGGAGCTTATCAAGCAAGACATCAAGCCGAGCGACATCATGACGCGCGCAGCATTTGAAAATGCCATTACCGTGGTTATAGCGCTGGGTGGTTCCACCAATGCGGTGCTGCACTTGCTGGCGATGGCGCACACCGCCAGTGTCAAACTCGAGCTGGATGATTTCACCCGTATTGGTGCAAAAGTCCCGGTGCTGGCAGACGTGAAACCCAGCGGCAAGTACCTGATGTCGGAACTGATTGCCATTGGCGGTATTCAGCCGCTGATGAAAACATTGCTGGATGCCGGTTTGTTGCATGGCGAATGCATCACGGTTACAGGCAGGACCATGGCAGAGAACCTGGCCGATGTGAAGCCATATCCCGCTGACCAGGATATTGTGCGGCCACTCGATAACCCGATCAAGAAAGACAGCCATCTAGTTGTGCTTTATGGCAACCTGGCACCCACCGGTGCGGTGGCAAAAATTTCGGGCAAGGAAGGATTGAGCTTCTCCGGTAATGCACGCGTGTTTGAATCGGAAGAGTCCGCGCTTGCTGCCATCCTGGATGGCACCGTGGTGAAAGATGATGTTATCGTGATTCGCCACGAGGGACCGGTTGGTGGTCCCGGCATGCGAGAAATGCTCAGCCCTACCGGTGCGATTATGGGTAAGGGTATGGGCAAGGATGTTGCCTTGATAACCGATGGCCGTTTTTCCGGCGGCAGTCATGGTTTTGTTGTTGGCCACGTTACACCCGAAGCTGCTGTTGGCGGACCGATTGCGATCGTGCAGGATGGTGATGGTATTACTATCGATGCCGACAGCAGGCAAATCACGCTCAATATTCCCCAAGATGAAATCGAGCAGCGCCTGGCAAGCTGGAAAGCGCCTGCGCCCAGGGAAAACCGCGGTGTGCTGGCTAAGTATGCCAGGCTGGTCAGTTCGGCATCCGAAGGCGCGGTTACCGATAAATTCTAACTAATTCATATAGCCGCGAAGAACGCAAAAAACGCAAATAAATTTTTGTTATTGTGTAGTTAGCGTATTTTGCGGCTGATTTTTCTAATTCACGCCACTCGCCCCTTGCCCCTGTTATTTCTGCTGCCAGCTACCGCCGAGCTTGATATAGCTACCAGCGGTCGATTTTTCGATTGCTTTCTCGCCGGCGAGTTGTTCCACAGCCTGTAGCGAAGTGTTATTGCGCGCAGCAATCTCCTGGTATTTTTGCTTGCGTTTGTTATTAACGCTTTCTACCAGCGCCTTCACTTCAGCAGAAGGTGACTTGACTGCCTCCAGGTAACCGCCAGGTGTTTCACCGACCAGACCCTGTGCTTTAGCAGTCTGAAGTTCGATTGAATACACGGGCTGCGCTATCAGCAGCAGACATGCCGTAAATAATGCGAGTAATGGTTTCATTGTTGTCAGTCTCCGTTAGAAAAGTCCGCTGTCTTCGCTGAATACATCTTCGAGTTCCTTGTCTACCCTGACGCGAATTTCATGTTCGATCTTGACGTTAAGGTTGATGGTGATGGGCTTGTCCGGCGGCTCGACCTTGACAGTAGGCGTGCAGTTCAGCAAAAAAGCCGCCATCGCTAGTATTAACAGTTGTCTGTGCATGATTTATTGACTTGCCTATTTGTTTTTTCGGGTTTTCTCATATTGACGGCGCACTTTCAAATCGATATTCGTGCTCACACCTTCAGCGTAGCGTAAACTTTTGAGCAGTGAAAGCAAGTTTTGTTCAGTATTTATATTCAAATGCACGGGACGATTGGTATCAAGTTCCGGGCTGGTGCCTTTTAACTGGAGATTTATCGTAAGCAGGCCTTGCGGGGTAAAGTTTACCTCAGCGGAGAGGTGGCTGTAACGAAAATCTCTGAGCGCATCCAGCGCGATCCCTGTCAGCGGGTTCTGTTTCAGTTGCTCGGTGCCGGTAGCGGGATTGTAGCGAATTGTGCCGTTGCGTACCTTGTTGATAAAACTGCCATGTTCGATAAATACGCCTTGCTCGTTTATCACAACAGGGATGGTGCCATCGATCCTTCCGGTAACCTTGATGTCTTCTAGTTGCTGGGTTTCAACAATCGCTGCCAGGTCAATGTTTGTTGCCTTGATTTTGAAGCTGTTTTTACTTCTGTTGAGGTCAAAAATAAAATCATCACCAGAGAATGTGCCTTCAAATATTTCACCGCGCAGGTCCCGAATAACAAGCCGTGGCAGCGGATCGCTATGGGCGCTCTTAATTGTAATATTGACGCCGATATTACTGGCGGATACACCACTATCCAGATGTTTGAGATCAATGCTGCTACTACGCACCGACTGTATATTCGGCAACAACTCGAGTTCATGATTCAGCGAGAGCCCGGAGAAGACGATCTCACCATAGTTACCGCCGACATCATCCAGCTTGATGCCTGCAGTTAGTGCGAAATCCCTGGCTTGCGACCATTTGCCAGTTGTGGACAGGTTTATGTGTCCGGCCAACAGGTCAAACGGGTAAGCCCACGGCGTTATCAGCTGGCTTAGTTTATGCTTGTCGGCATTCAGGTCAAGAGGCGTTGACGGATCGATAGTAAATTGACCTGATGCCGTGGTAAAGCTGTGCTGCAGGGAAAAAGTAAACGCCCCTGGTGTGTTTGCAGTAGTGAAGTTTCCACTTAGTTTCAGCTTATCAGCATCTGCAGAAATACGCACAGCGATGTTTTCAAGCTGGAGCGCCTGACGTTCATAAGCGGGTAAAGCTCGACTTGAATTGATATCACCACTGAATTGCCAGGAACTGTTGGCACTTGTCAGCTCGCCGATAATATTTATGCGGGTGTCATCAAGAGTGAAAGATTCGTAGCCGAAGTTCCCGGTCTTGATATAACAGCCGTTGAGAAATCTTATGCTCTGATCAGGCCAGCTCGTCGGGATACTTATATTTAAACCAATAACAACATTATTTGCAGCATATGCGTTATATGCAATCTTGTCGGATATGGCGGACAGGTTTGCAATAATATGATCAGCAGACTCAAAGTTAGCTGTGACGGTTCCACTCACTTTCTCTATTTCATTGACGCTGTTCAGGTTAATAAAAGGTTGCAACCAGTTCGCCAGCTGCCGGGGAATAATTTGGTAGTTGCCTGTTATATCAGTATCATGAATATCAAGATGCAGACTTGCGGGGACCGGATCGGGTGATGCTGCAAGCCTTAATTCTATTGCGATTGTATCTTCAGCCAGGTTGACGATGACTTGCTGGCCAGGTTGATCTTGTTGCAGCAATGGATGCTGGCCTTGCAGGGTGATTTCTGCATGTAAACCCCCGTTTTCATTGTTGCCGAGTAACCGAAAAGGCCTGTGCTGCAGTACACCAAA
Organism: uncultured Gammaproteobacteria bacterium; assembly: GCA_963807785.1. Classification (GTDB taxonomy): domain Bacteria; phylum Pseudomonadota; class Gammaproteobacteria; order SZUA-229; family SZUA-229; genus JABDQW01. The sequence goes on from CAWEEC010000077.1 coordinate 3,646, forward strand.
AGGCTCACCCTGAAGTGATATGTGATCAATTGTGAAGCTGTTAACAAACAGGTATTCGCGTATTGCCTGTCTCAGGGCTGCAATTATCCTGATTGGCGCCAGTGCTTCGCTGGCAAGCTGAGGCTCCTGATGTGTTTTAGCGGAGTTCTGCTGGGATAGCAGGATTGTGTTGACTGTCAGCTTGTCTATATGACCGTTTACCAGCTGCTGGAGTGTGTAGTTCACGCTTATGTCATGCGCTTCAAGCTGGACCGGCCCGGTTTCAGTGGCAACAGAAAATGCGATATCGGATATATGGCTTCGAACCGGACCAAGCTGGCGAATATCAATACTGACGTCCTGCAAGCCATAATCATGCATGGATCTGGAGATGGCTATTTCGGCAAGTTGAGTACGGCTCGCCCAGATAATCAGTAAAGGCGTGACGATTAGAAATAAATATAGATACCGAAGCTTCAGCGAAGGCATAATATATACAGTTTAATTACTATTGGCGCCAAGCAAAAGATGCAGTAGCTTTTGAATCGACTTACAGGCCGGCATTTTGCTGCCGACTCTAACATGGTATCACCCGACATCGTCTCGCATACATTTAAATATGATAAATACATTTGTATATGGTTCATTGATGTTTGACCCGGTGTGGGATGCGTTAATCAGCAACCGGTATAACAAGATCAGTGCCAGGCTGGATGGGTATAAAAGAGTGTCTGTCAAAGGTGAAGTTTACCCGGGACTGGTTGAGTCAGCGGAGCATGCGGTGAATGGCGTGCTGGTGATGGCAGTCGCAAATGCAGATATTCTCCAGCTCGACCGGTTTGAGGGTGAGTATTACCAGAGGCAATGTGTGCAGGTTGAGGCCCGGGGTGGAGAGATGTTCAAGGCCGAAACCTATGTGTTTCGAAATCAATACAATTTCCTGCTGAGTGACTCGGAGTGGAGCGTCACGGATTTCAGCAAACAGGGCATGAAGATTTTCCTGGCTGAGTACAATGGGTTTGTGCAAGATCAACAGGGTTGAGTGCTGTGTTGTTCAGTACGTACCCGGTCTGCAAACAACAAAGGGAGATAGTGAGCAGCTAATGCGCACTATCTCCCTTTCGACATACTGGCCTGACTAGTTAAAAAGCATTACAAAAACGATAACTCGGTGGATTCCTGGTTTCGTACTTCATTATGATGTCTTTTACAATGCTGCTGCGAACAATGTCCTCATAGGTGAATTCATGTACATGTACGCCACCAACATCGTGAACGCGGTTGATGGCATCATGCAGGCCCAAGCAGCTGTCTATATCCGACTGACTCAGATCACCGTTGATGACAACAGTCGAGTTTCTGCCGATGCGTGTCATGAACATTTTTATTTCTTCTGCAGTGCAATTTTGCGCCTCATCAAGCACGACAAAACAGCGGTTAAACGTTTTGCCGCGCATATACGCAAGCGGCTCAACAACGATATTACCATTTTTAACGGCACATTCGATTACGCCCTTGCCTGCATTACTTATCAGGCATGACTTGAAGGCGCTGAAGTAGGGGTCGAATTTATCTTCGAGTTTTCCGGGGAGAAAACCAAGGCTATTGCCGGTTTCAACCGCCGGGCGTGTAAATATGATTCTGTCTATATCGACCTGATATCAGTGCTTCCGCAGCCATCGCTGCTGTGCAGTAACTTTTACCGGTTCCTGCCGGACCGAGGCCAAATACCAGGGTGTTGCTCTTGATCGCGGCCATGAACTGGCCTTGTGACTGGTTTTTGGCTTGAATGGTTTTTGGAAGGTTGGGGTGTCTGTGCGGGGTATTGAAGCGAGGGGTGTTTGTTTGAAGGTCTATTACTACCGGGTCTCCTGCAAGATAGTCATTATAGTTATTATTATGTTTTTCTTTATGCCTGCCATTCTTTCGCGACATGTATACACCTCGGATGAATGTTAACGGGTTGTTGAAAGTAATTGCATCAATCAACGATATCTAAATTAACGATAACAGTCATGTATGTCAACAATATTACAATGAGATATCTATTAATGTTATTTTGGCAATGCGTTACACTCGGTTACGGCTTTAATTGACTGCCGTGTTTTTACTGACAAGCAGATCGTTATGGGTAGAATTTTAATAGCAGGATGTGGCGATATTGGCACTGCGGCAGGTCGATTGCTTGCTGCTGATGGACATGAAGTTGTTGGCCTGAGGCGGCATCCGCCTGCAAGTGACGATCAAGTCAGTTATGTCAGCGCCGATTTGACCCGGCTGGATGATTTGCAAAATCTCGACACAGGCTTCGATCTCGTCATCTATATCCTCACCCCCGACGGACGCAGCGAACAGGCTTACAGAAATACATTTCAACTGGGGGTTAACAATCTGCTGAGCATTTTTTCAGAAAAAAGCTCGTCCGCAAGGTTTATCTTTGTATCGTCAACCAGTGTGTATGGCCAGTCTCATGGCGAGTGGGTTGATGAGAGTTCTGTGACTCGACCGCAAAGCATTACCGGGCAAATTATCTTGCAGGCAGAAAAGGCCTTTCTCTCTCATGGCGGTAATAATTGCATCATCCGGTTTTCAGGTATTTATGGACGCAACAGGCGTCGTTTGCTTGATATGGTAGCCAGGGGCGACAAGGTTCAATACCATCCACCCAGTTACACCAACAGGATACACCGGGATGACTGTGTTGGTGTATTGCGCTTTATTGCAAACAAAATGCTTGGCGGTGATCGAGTCGAGGCCGTTTATCTGGCTTCAGACGACGATCCTGCAGCTAGATGGGATGTTTATAATTTTCTGGCGGGCAAGCTCGGGCTTGAGCCGCCCGAACAGGAGACCATGACGCATGATGCTGATCAAAACAAGCGCTGCAGTAACCGGCGGCTGAAACAGCTGGGATATGAATTCAGCTATAAAAGCTACAGGCAAGGCTATGACTTTATCGAGCCGGTAAATAACTAATGGCCGTTCATTGCAGCATCGAGCGGCGGAACCGGGCAGTCAAGAATTGCAGCGATGGCACGATATAGTTCCACCTCGTTCGATGTGATGTGTTGATCAGCAGTGATGCAGATGGCGCAGGCCTTAAGCAGGCGCGGTTTCTCCAGTGGCTTCAGCTTTGCCAGTTCATCGAGTGCGCTGTTGAGGCTTTGCAGATTGATCTCGTTCCGGGGTAGCAGGGAAATTTCCAGTGCCCTCCAGCTCTCTTGTGGCTTGATTGAATACTTCAGTATCACTCACGCCCTGCTGTTTGCCAGAATAAACCAGTACTGACAGCAGTAGTGCGCACGCCTGTTTTGCCTTCGACAGCATCAGGTTCTGATGCGTGGTCCCTGGTTTTGTACTGAACACGGGGTCGAGGTGATGGAACACGATTTTTCTGATGCACCATTCAAACAGGTTGATCTTGTTGTCGATTTCGATCAGTGTATTCAGGTTTTTCTTGAATAATCGATATTGTTTTACTGACAACTGATGCAGGGTAGCCAGGGCCAGGTCTACCAGCGGCAGGCGATATTCTTTTTTCAGTTCGTAGCCGGCACGCATCAGTTTCATCGTCTCTGCGTACACACCGGTATCGGCTGCTGATTTCAAGGTGCTGGAGTTGATCGTTATGCGCAGCCTTGTCTTTATCCAGAACCAGGAAATAGATAACCGCGCGCGCCGCAAACGGGTCGTTCACCGCGGAAGCAAATTCGTCAGGTAAATCGTTTATCAGTTTGTGGGCATACGCCAGCTGCGACGGTGCCGGCTGTCCGGTTTGATCTACAATCGCGCCACTGGTCATCGCGGCCGCGACTGCAGCCATGGTTGCGAGCTGTTGCTGTATGGTGGCTTGTTGCGCAGCACTCTGTTGTGCGGTTGTCTCGATATCGGGCGGTATCGTATAGTCGAATTCTCCGTCCCAGTTGGGTTGTATGCTGTAGATGCGTTTTTCCAGTGGTGGGTGCGTTGCATACAGGCTGCCGAGCCATGTTTTTATGCCCTGGCTGAACAGGGCGTGACTGATTTGTACACCTGCGGGATTTTCAATGATCGAACCGCTGGTGTCGCCGCCGATGCGCTTGAGTGCGCCGGCGATCCCGTCCGGATTTCTTGTGAACTGTACCGATGAGGCATCGGCCAGATACTCACGCTGACGGCTGACAGCTGCCTTGATCAGGTTGCCGAAAAAAGTACCGGCATAACCGATCACCACCAGGCCGAGGCCGAGAGCAGCCGCACCGCCACCGTTCCTGGAACGCCGTGAATGCGACGCGCTTCTTAAGATGTAATAGCCTATGAGGCCGATCAGCAGGATACCGTGCAACAGGCCAATGAGGCGGATATTCAGTTTCATGTCGCCATTGAGAATATGGCTGAATTCGTGGGCAATAACACCCTGCAGCTGTTCACGGTTAAGTTTTTCAATGGCGCCACGCGTGACACCGATCACGGCATCACCCGGCTTGTAACCCGCCGCAAAGGCATTGATACCATCTTCGTCCAGCAGGTAAACCGGTGGTACCGGCGTACCCGAAGCAATCGCCATTTCTTCAACAACATTCAGCAGTCTCTGCTGTTTGAGGTCATTGTTTCCATAGACCAGCAGTTCGGCGTCCAGCATCTCTGCAACCCGTGCGCCTCCGCCTGCCAGGGCAAGGATCTTATACAGGCTGCCCAGCGCGATGACACTAGTCACGGCTGCACCGATGACGATAAAGACCTGCCAGTCTACCTGCTGCAACAGCTGCTCGGTATTAATGCTGCCGGTTTGTTCGACGTTGATATAACCGAATATGAACATGACCAGCAGGTTGGTCATCACGATCAGTGAGACCACGGCAAGAGCAAACAGCAGGACGAGTCGACCGGTATTACGGCGTGCGTCATCCTGTGACTTGAAGAAATTCATTGACAGACTTCAGTGCGGCGTTAGAAAGATACCTTGGGTGCTTGCTGAAAATCGGCGCTGTCTTCGAATTCCAGCAGGGTTGCATCCTGTGCGTGGCCGAAGCTGGCGGCAAAAAAAACGGGTGGAAAGGTCTGTTTATAGGTGTTGTATTCCATGACCGCATCATTGAAAGCCTGGCGTGCAAATGCCACCTTGTTTTCAGTGGTGGTGAGCTCCTCGCTGAGCTGCATCATGTTCTGGTTGGCCTTGAGATCAGGATAAGCTTCCATCACTACATTGAATTTTCCCAAAGCACCGGCGAGTTCGCCTTCTGCGCCGATCAGCTGCTTGATCGCGGTCGCATTACCCGGGTCGGCGGCGGCAGCGGCGAGACCGCTGGCAGCGGCGTTGCGCGCCTTGATCACGGAATCAAGCGTTTCGCGCTCGTGTTTCATATAACCCTTGGCGGTTTCAATCAGGTTCGGGATCAGGTCATAGCGGCGTTTGAGCTGAACCTCGATTTGTGCGAATGCATTCTTGTAACGGTTTCTCAAACTGACAAGGCTGTTGAAGATATTGATAACGTAAAGAATGATCACCGCAATGATGACCAGAATAACGATGGTAGAAGTTTCCATGAGTGCTTCCTGTTGGTGTGTGGAAAATGAGACCTGCACAGGATTAAAGACTATTACGTGTTAGCCCGCAAGCATCTCAACAAAAGGCCCGCCCTGTCACGGGTCAGCCCTGTACCGGCTGTCCCCAGTTGTTGATACCGGTGCTGCCGGGCATCAGAAAAAGAACAAGATAGAACACAAGGACAATCGCATAAAAGATAAATAACAGCAGCTGGATTTTTTCCAGTATTGCAGCGATATGTATATTGAGCAGCATCAGGTTGTGCGCATCCAGCAACAGCGCCGCCCATGCAATCCAGACACGGTTGCCCTTGATATCCATGTCATGCAGGCGCTTGATAATAGAAGGTGTCCACAAAGCCAGCAATACTATGGTTTGCAGGCTTTTTACGTAGAGGTAGATTGTCAGCGCGCCATCCGAATGCCTGATGTACTCATGGTTGATAAATGACAGTATGATGAACAAGCTAATCATGAATACAGCTGAATGAAGAAACCCGATTCTGTTCAAGCGGCCATCAGCAGACAACAGGTTTTTCAGGAAAGTTTTCAACAGTTAGCGCGTAACAGTAAATTCGATAGTTGCATGTGTGCTTGCAGCAGCAATACTATATGGAATCGGGAGATAATTATACTCAAAAGCGGCCCGGTGAATGGGCTTCGATAATACGGGTCAGGGATTGCGGTGCAATTATCGAAATTGAAAGCCCGGCAAGGCATATTATTTTTACGCTTGAGTAACATCACAATTCAACAGCATGGCCAACAACGGATCAATGAAAGACTACATGAATACCATTTTAATTATCGTGATAATAGCCGGAATCGCTTACCTCGCCTTTTTTCACAGGCCCAGGCAGGATACGGTGCCCGAGCTGAAACACTGGTTCAGTAACCAGCTGGCCACTATCAGCCAGAACCTGGAGAAAAATATCGAGCAGGACAGGCAGGGACAGTACCCACATGCGGGCAAGCAATCATTCGAGCCCAAAGGCGAAATCACCTTCACACTGCTGGATAAAAACCTGTCCAGGTTCGAACTGTCCCAGTTCAGTGTGCTCACTGCCGATGATATTCGATCAACGCCGGGCTACAGGCAATTAAAGGACAAGGCTGACAGCCTGGGCCTGAGCCTGAGGCTGGATGAAATCGAGGTCGAGGGTGACGGGGTAGAGACGTGGCATGAACTGGATGAGTACGTCTACGATTTCCCGCGGTTTTATACCATTACCGTTTCCGGCTGGTCGGTCTGAGCAGCAATAACCACGGGATGAGTCGTTGTAAATGCCAAAAACATTAGGAACATGGCTGATAGTGGGCGGCATCCTGCTGGTCGTTGCAGGCATACTCGCCAACAGTGGATGGTTATCCTGGTTTGGCCGTCTGCCGGGTGATATCAGGATCGAGCGAGACAATGTGCGATTCTACTTTCCGCTCGTCAGCATGGTCATCGTCTCGGTTGTGCTCTCGCTGATTTTCTATTTCATCGGCAGATTCTGGAAATAATGCGGACAGCTTCGACACTGTGTTGAGCGCGTCGATCTGTCCGCAAGTCTGATCATGATGGCTTGGTCCCGGTGATCATTGCCTTGATCAGGTTTTCCCGGTGTACCTTGCTGGCAACAATGACGCCTGCAATGTGTACCAGAACAAGTAACAGCGTCAGGTTGGCGAACAACTCGTGGATTTCCTCCCATACCTCTTCCAGTTCGCTATCTTCTTCATTTTCATGCCCATCATCCGCACGGGCGTCCCTGATCAGGCTGAAATCCGTCGTCGCTAGCCGGGTCGTGGTTGCCTCCAGCGGCACGGTTGTACTTGCCAGCGGTCCGTAGCCTTCAATACCATAGACCTTGAGGCCGCTGACGGATGTCATGATCAGACTGAACAGTAACGCGAAGATCATCCATGCAGCCGCCGGGTTGTGACCGGTATAATGTTTTGGTCGACCGGCGAAGAATTCTTTAAGATACTCGATGACCCTGGCGGGTGAATAGGCGAATTGCCTGAAGCGGGCGTACTCTGTGCCGACAAAACCCCAGATCAGTCGCGACATGACCAGTAATATAATCGCATAGCCGGAGTAGATATGGACCAGGCTTTCCTCTTCGCCACTCAGGTAAGCGATGAAAAAGCTGATTACCAGAGACCAGTGAAACAGGCGCACAAACGGGTCCCACACTCGGATTTTTGCAGTTGACATGATATTGAACCTCTAAAAAACGTTTCGACAGGCACATAATGCAGGCTATGAATCTCGTATACATCGGGCAAATGACCACCATCAGCGCTATCGGGACATATGTACCATGTGAAACCCGCGTTTTTACAGGTGCAAGCCAATGACGCGTACGCAGGAACTCGTGGTCATCCTGGTGTTATCGGTGATTGGAATGGCGAACCTGTATGACCTGGCGATTGACCTCTCCTATGGTTCATCGACCTGGCACCTGGTCGAAGAGGCGCTGGTGATTGCAATATCAGTGTCGGTGATTATCTGGCTGCTTCTGCATCTACGCGCGCAAAAGCGCGAACTGGAGCAGATCAAGCAGGAAATTACTCAGCAGCGAAAGCGCAAAACAAGTGCAGGTGACGAAGGCCAGGAAGCCAGAAGCAGGCTGGGTGAAATCATACGCCAGCAGTTTCAGCGCTGGCAACTGACCAGTGGTGAGCAGGAAGTGGCGTTGTTGTTGCTGAAAGGGCTGAGTTTCAAGGAAATCGCTGCTGTGCGTGACACCCATGAAAAGACCGTCAGGCAACAGGCATCTGCCATCTACAGGAAAGCCGGTGTCAACGGCAGACATGCCTTCGCCGCCTGGTTTATCGAGGATTTTTTATAGGCAGGTCAGGCTTGAATTTAAAATGCTTGGGGTGCTGTTTTCTCGCACAGGTGCAAACAGCGCAAACATGACATGTGCTTTTTACTCCATGAGGTAATCTTATATCGTGTCATTCTTCTTTCCTTTCGGGCGTGGCGGCTTTGCGAGAGTGGATATCAGTAGTATGTTTTATATGCTCACATCAGGCCATTGGTTTCTGATATCGGAATATCATCATCGAGCATTTCAAATACGTCATCGTCTTCGAGCAGGTCAAAGTCATTGTCATCTGCAATTGACTCGGCTAGTTGCCGTTTTGCCGCCATGATGCGTTCTATATCAACTTCGGTTAGCATGGTTCTCTCCTGTATATGTTTCTTGTGTTATCAACATGCTTTATAGGCTCGAGTCATGTCGGTTGTGTTACAAAATTATGATAAATGTGTGGCATCTAGCGGCGCAGGATGGCACCCTGTTGAAGAATAAAACTATAATCTGCTGCTATGTGGGACCAACGATACGACACCGATGAATACGTATATGGCACTGAGCCGAATGACTTTCTGGCCAGCGTCGCAGGCGATATACCTGTCGGCAGGACCTTGTGCATCGCCGAAGGTGAGGGACGCAATGCGGTTTACCTGGCACAGCACGGTCACCAGGTCGTTGCTGTAGATGCCTCTGCAGTCGGCCTGGAAAAAGCAGGCAAGCTGGCTGATGAGCGTGGTGTGAAAATTGAGACCCTGGTGCAGGATCTGGCGCATATAGAAATCGAAGCCGATAGCTGGGATGCGGTGGTATCGATCTTTGCGCATGTGCCGCCAGCGATACGCAAACCCTTGCATCAGAAAATCGTACAGGGATTGCGCTCCGGCGGCATGCTCGTGCTCGAAGCCTATACCCCGGAACAGCTCGAGCTGGGTACCGGTGGACCGCCTGTTGCCGAGATGACCATGACATTGCAGGCGTTGCAGCAGGAGCTGGATGGCCTGGAATTCAAGCATGCAGTGGAGCTGCAACGGGATGTTATTGAAGGCCGGTTCCACACCGGTAAAGGTGCGGTGGTACAGGTGATTGCAGTAAAGCCCTGAGCGCTCTAGCCGCTGCCGGTCGCGGTTGCTTCCTCCAGCCTGATAAAGTTTTCGAGTTTTACGTTACTGAGGTCGTTACGCATGAAGAAGGCATTGCACGCAAAGGCTGACGCCAGTGTGCGCAGGTCTTTTGCCCAATGCGGCATGTAGTATGGACCATCGATAAAACCGGTTTCGAAGTAGGGCGCAAGTTCAATCACATCGCCCAGGCTGAGACCGGCCGGCAAACAGGAAATTAGCCAGCTCGGGCCGATTCTCGTGTATGCAGGTGGCGAGAAAGGCGTGAACTTCCATCAGGCCTTTCAGGTATACGGTATCTTTGGTGAAAACGGTTTTGCCCCTGACATCACCGCCACGAAAGCAGCGCACGGTTGACTGGTAACTTTCCTCTTCAGTCTGCCCCGCTTCGAGAAAACCTTTGAATATTTCGATGAAGTCGGCGCCGTCGAGCGCCATCGCAATGGCCTTGATACGCAAAGCGATGCGACGCAAGCGTACCACGTCGAGTGAGAGCGTCATCAACTCAGCCAGCACGGCGATGCCTTCCTGGGTACGGGTAGTACGCGGTGCGCCCAACGAAAGCAGCCGCAGGTTTTTCTGTCGTTTGCCGTTGTGCATGGTGGCGGCGTGAATATGGGCTTCGTGTTCGAGTAACTGCTCCAGGTCGAGATCGGAATAGAGGGCGCCGGCGCGCAGTCTTATCCGGTTCGACCCGGCAATCGCCTTGGATGCAAGCTCGGGATCAATAATGACTTCAACCTTGTCATCTTTGAAAAAATCATCGATGGCTTGTTGCAGTCGTGCGTGCAAATTTTTCTACCGGGATATCCGCAACGGATGGCGGCACCACGTAGCTGCCCAGCATTTCATCTGTTTTCTCCAGAAAGAAGTCTGCTGCATCCAGCGCAGTGAAATCCTGGGTCTTGTAGCTGTCGTCAGGTTTGCCGTAGAGCTCGATGGAATGGGTGGTGAATGCGGCTGTGCCGATTGCGCCCAGCATGCGTGCTGCCGATGCATAGCTACGTGCGGTGTTGAATATCAGGTTGTCGAGCGGGTGCCCGCGGTCACACCGCGACTGTATGCTTTCAAGCGTCTCGATCTGTTGGCTGTAATCCTAGGTTCAAGCCGCACCTTTGGAAGTTCCGGTTTGCCGGCGCGCCAGGCTTCGAGAAATCTTGCCTCGGCTTCCCGCGGCCAGGTGAGAGCGCCGAGAATCTTGATTGGTTGAACGGTATCAGCCAGCACGGCATCGTGTTCTATGGTTTTATCAAGGCGTGAAGTACTCATGGCGGCGAGCCTGTAACAATTTGAATGGACTCATCATATACACAGTGCATAGCGGTTTGTCATTATAATTTATTTATGCCGATCTGCGTATTGCTGACCATGAATACAACTGCCCGTTGATTTCTTCGCTGCTGTCCTCGTAACCGAGTTCAAATTCAAAACGTGCCTTGTTGAGGTATCGGTAATCAGTTCTAATTAATTCCCTGAGCTTGTTCTGCCTGCGCCCGTCCGAGATCTTGCGTATGTCATATTGCAGGCGGGGATTCACACGCCAGTTCCTCGAAACAGGCGCTGGATGGTCACCTTCATCTGTGCGTGGAGCACGGTGGTCGTCG
>CAWEEC010000078.1:0-46466 GCA_963807785.1 uncultured Gammaproteobacteria bacterium
TTCCGACTGGTTGAAGCGGATGGTGCAAATTTTGGTGTGGTGCCCGTGGAAAATTCCAGCGAAGGTGTAATCAACCACACACTCGATTTATTCATGAAATCATCGCTCACTATAAGTGGTGAAGTCGAATTACGCATACGACATAATCTCATGACCAGGGAGACGGATACTGCCAATATCGATCGAGTTTATGCGCACCAGCAGACACTGGCACAGTGTCGTATATGGCTCGATACAAACCTGCCAAATGCAGAACGTATAGCAGTACGCAGTAATGCTGAAGCGGTCATCATGGCCATGGAGCACGACAGGTCAGCTGCCATAGCGGGGACCATGGCAGCTGAATTGTATAGTTTGCCAGTCATGTATGCTGATATTGAAGATGAGCCTGACAACACCACCCGTTTCGTTGTTATCGGTAAATACCAATCACCGCCCAGTGGCGCAGACAGGACGAGTCTGCTGGTTTTTGCTCACAACAAGCCGGGGTCGTTGTTCAGCTTGCTGGAGCCGTTGGCAAAACGCAATATCAGCATGAGTAATATAGAATCACGTCCTTCACGACGCGGTGTCTGGGAATATGTATTCTTTATCGACATAGACGGGCATCACCTCGAATCCAATGTGGCGGAAGCAATCATGGAGATTGAGAAGGCATCCGCTTTGGTTAATGTTCTGGGATCATACCCGCGGGCCGTTCTTTGACCCGGAGATTGCATCATGCCCCGTTTGTTTCATGACCTTGCTGCACCCGGTGTGCAAAAGCTGCAGCCTTACCTGCCGGGTAAGCCTGTGGAGGAACTCGAACGCGAGCTTGGTATCTCCAACTCCATCAAGCTGGCGTCTAATGAAAATCCGCTAGGTGCCAGTCCCAGCGCATTACGCGCGATTGAGCAATGCTACAAGCGGATCAACTACTATCCTGACGGCAGTGCGTACCAGCTCAGCGAACGAATCGCCAGTAAATATAATGTCGATCCCGCCTGTCTGACATTTGGTAATGGCTCCAATGATGTGCTCGAACTCATAGCGAGGGCATTTCTGACTTCTGAACATACAGCCGTTTATTCACAGTACGCGTTTGCCGTGTACCCAATTGTGGTACAGGCAACTGGCGCAACAGCCAATGTTGCTGCTGCGTTTGATGAAACACACGACACCATGCCGTTGGGGCATGACCCTGATGCCTTGATTGACAGCATTGATAAGTCGACACGGGTAGTGTTTATTGCAAATCCAAATAATCCTACGGGAACCTGGCTGGATACCAGTAGCGTATCTGCAATGCTCGACAGGATTCCACCACAGGTAATCGTGGTGCTTGATCTGGCCTATCTCGAGTACATGGAAGATGAGCTCAAGCCCGATATAAACAAGCTGCTTGAGACATACAATAATCTTGTTATTACCTGTACATTTTCCAAGGTGTATGCGCTGGCCGGTCTGCGCATAGGATATGGCTTATCCCATCCGGATATCGCTGATCTGCTGAATCGTGTAAGGCAGCCATTTAACACTAACATGATTGCACAGGCAGCTGCACTTGCAGCACTCGATGATGAAGAGCATATTCGCAAAAGCATCAGCCTGAATTTTGCAGGTAAAGCATATTTACAGCATGAGCTTGATAAGCTTGGACTCAGATATCTGCCTTCGATGGGTAATTTCCTGGCGGTTAATATGAAACAGGATGCTGCGGCAGTTTATGATGCCCTGTTGAAACAAGGTATTATTGTCAGGCCGATAGCAAATTACCAATTGCCGGATTATTTACGTATAACGATAGGAACGACTGAGCAGAACCACAGGCTGATAGCGGCTTTAGCGGGAATATATGCATGAGTGAGCATCGTGTTGAGACTGTTTGCATAATCGGTACCGGGCTGATTGGAGGCTCACTGGCATTAGCCATCAGGCAGGCAGGTTTTTGCAGGGAAATTATTGGAGCGGGCCGCACTGAAGAGACACTGATCAAGGCTGTCGAGCTTGGTGTCATCGATCGTTATGACACCAGCGTTTCGAACGCTGTACATGAGTCCGATATTGTAGTCGTGTGTGTTCCGCTGGGTTCAATGCATGCTGTGTTTGAACAAATACAGGCGGGACGGCTAGACCATACGGTCATAACCGATGCAGGTAGTGCCAAGCAAAGTGTAATACGAGATGCTGAATCTGTTTTTGGCATTGGCTACCAGAATTTTGTTCCGGGACATCCTATCGCAGGTACCGAGCGCAGTGGCGTTACGGCGGCTTTTCCCGAGTTATACCAGCAACGTCGAGTGATACTGACGCCTACCGAGAATACCAGCACTGATGCGTTTGATCTGGTGCGTGCGATGTGGGAGTCCGCAGGCGCTGATGTCGAAACCATGAGTGCGGAACACCACGACCTGATACTGGCCGGTACCAGTCATTTGCCTCACCTGCTTGCCTTTGGTCTGGTGGACTGTCTGAATAATCTTGAAGATATTGACGAGATATTTCGTTTTGCTGCAGGCGGTTTCCGTGATTTCACTCGAATTGCATCAAGTGACCCGATAATGTGGCGCGATATCTGTTTGAGTAATCGTGATGAAGTCATGGCGATGATGAAACGTTATCGCGATGAAATGGAAAAAATGTACAAGGCACTGGAAGCGAGCGATGGCGAAACAGCTCAAAGAAATATTTGAACGCGCCAAAAAAGCCCGCGATGCTTTTTGCGGGTGATTATATTCACCACAGAGGCACAGAGAACACAGAGTTTATTTATTTATTAGATATTCTGTAATTATTAAAGAGCATATAGTTATATCTAATAATAATTGTGGTATATGGCCGATCATTAAATTTATCGAATATCAAGAATTAATCAAAGATAGTATTACATTAACATGACCCTCTGCGTACTCTGTGCCTCTGTGGTGAAACAATAAGTAAGGTTTAAATGAAATTTATAGTTAACAATGGCGGTAAGTTATCTGGCAGCATTCGGGTGCCGGGTGACAAGTCCATTTCACATCGTTCAATCATGTTCGGCTCCATTGCTGAAGGAACCAGTCACATAACCGGTTTTCTGCAGGGCGAGGACAGTCTTAATACCTTGCGTGCGTTCAAGGCCATGGGTGTGCCGATCGAGGGCCCGTATGATGGCCGTGTTGTAATCCACGGCGTTGGCATGAAAGGACTGCACCAGCCGGCACGGGCACTTGACCTGGGCAACTCGGGCACGTCGATGCGTCTGCTGGCAGGCTTACTCTCAGGACAGGCGTTTGATGTCGAACTCACGGGTGATGCATCGTTGGCTAAACGCCCGATGCAGCGTGTAACCAGACCTCTGGCTAAGATGGGTGCACAGGTGTCGACTGCAGAAAACGGTTGCCCACCACTCAGAATTAGCGGTGGTCATGAGCTACAGGCGATTGAATATGATCTACCGATGGCGAGTGCACAGGTCAAATCCTGCGTATTGCTTGCCGGACTGTATGCAAATGGCAGGACATGTGTAACGCAACCGGCACCGACCCGGGATCACACCGAGCGCATGCTTAATGCTTTCGGCTGTGCGGTAGATAGGAAATCGGCGGCGACTGTGTGTATTCGTGGTCCGGCAACATTAAAGGCCTGTGACATCGATGTGCCAGCCGATATTTCATCGGCCGCATTTTTCATGGTTGGCGCCAGTATTGCACAAGGTTCGGAAGTTATTCTCCAGCATGTCGGAATCAACCCGACACGTACCGGCGTGATTGATATTCTGCGCCTGATGGGCGCTGATATCGAGTTGTTGAATCAGTCGGAGGTCGGTGGTGAACCGGTCGCGGATATCAAGGTGCGCAGTGCACAGTTAAAAGGAATACATGTACCTGAACAACTGGTGCCGCTGGCGATTGATGAATTTCCGGTGATTTTTGTCGCTGCGGCCTGTGCGCACGGAGAGACTGTGATTACGGGCGCCGAAGAATTACGCGTCAAGGAAAGTGATCGCATTCAGGTGATGGCGGACGGGTTGCAAGCGCTGGGTGTGAATGCCGTTGCGACGGCGGACGGCATGATTATTCAGGGTGGAACGATCGGCAGCGGCAGCGTTCACAGCCATGATGACCACCGTATTGCCATGGCTTTTTCCATGGCAGCGCTGCGAGCGAGCGGGACAGTAACCATCGACGACTGTGACAACGTCAATACCTCGTTTCCCGATTTTGCTGGCCTGGCATCCGCCGCCGGTCTTGCAATACAGTCTGCCGAATAAGTTCACCACGATGAGCAGCACTGTACCCGTGATTACGCTGGATGGCCCTGGAGGGGCCGGCAAGGGTACCGTGTGCCTGTTACTGGCAAATAAACTCGGCTGGCATATCCTCGATAGTGGCTCGCTGTACCGCCTGACCGCACTGCAGGCGCTGCAGAATAACACAGCCAGTGAACCGCAACTTGTTGAAATAGCAGAAAATCTTGACGTTGAATACGTGCCGGACGGGACCCGCTTGAAAGTAATGCTGTGTCACAGGGAGGTTACGGACGCAATCAGGACCGAGCAGGTCGGCCACCGGGCTTCCGAGATAGCGGCCATTGCGAGCGTACGGCAGGCCCTGCTGGATCGCCAGCGAGCATTTGCGCAGCAGCCTGGCCTGCTGGCTGATGGCAGGGATATGGGTACCGTGGTTTTCCCCGATGCAGAGCTGAAAATCTTCCTCACGGCCAGTTTTGAGGAGCGTGCTAATAGACGCTATAAGCAGTTGAAAGAAAAGGGAATAGATGCTAACCTCCCTGAGCTTGTCAGCGAGCTCAAGGCACGCGACAAACGGGATTCCGAGCGCTCGACGGCACCCCTGAAAGCTGCAGATGATGCAACCCTTCTGGATACGACAGAAATGAGTATCGATGAAGTGGTCAATCAGGTGTTGCAAATGGCGAGTCAGCGTTTCGGAATTAATGTGGCCTGATTGTATTCAGGCTGATTGTTTAACACTTAACCCTTGTATAACCGCATTCGCCATTGTGGAAATACAATATTTATCAATTATTTAAATCATGTCAGAAAGTTTTGCAGAATTATTTGAAGAAAGCCTGAATCAAACAGAAATGACCTCCGGTCAAGTTGTCATAGGTACCGTCACCGATATCCGTGATGGTTATGTGATTGTTTCAGCGGGACTTAAATCAGAAGGCGTCATTCCTGAAGAGCAGTTTAAAAATCTCAGTGGTGAACTCGAAGTCGCCATTGGCGATGATGTTGATGTTGTACTCGAAGCCGTTGAAGACGGTTTTGGTGAAACCCGGCTGTCACGCGAAAAAGCCAAGCGTGCCAAAGCGTGGAAATCGCTCGAGTCATCATATGAAACTGAAGAAATTATCACCGGCATTATCACCGGCAAGGTCAAGGGCGGCTTTACTGTTGAGCTCGGTGATATCCGTGCATTCCTGCCGGGTTCGCTGGTCGATGTGCGTCCAGTCAGGGATACCTCGTATCTCGAAGGCAAGGAACTGGAATTCAAGGTCATCAAGCTTGACCAGAAACGCAATAATGTCGTGGTTTCACGTCGCGCCGTTGTTGAATCAGAATACAGTGCCGAGCGTGAAGCCTTGCTCGATACCATCGAAGAAGGCAAGCCAGTCAAGGGTGTTGTCAAAAATCTCACCGACTACGGTGCATTCCTCGACCTTGGTGGTGTAGACGGCCTGTTGCATATCACTGATATGGCCTGGAAGCGTGTTCGTCATCCTTCCGAGGTAGTTAATGTTGGTGATGAAATTACTGTTATGGTGCTCAAGTTCGACAAGGAACGCAATCGCGTATCACTTGGCCTGAAGCAGCTTGGTGATGATCCATGGGCAGAAATTGCACGCCGTTATCCAGAAGGATCGAAGCTGCACGGCAAGATCAGTAATATCACCGATTATGGCTGTTTTGTTGAGATTGAAGATGGTGTTGAAGGTCTTGTGCATGTGTCTGAAATGGACTGGACCAACAAGAACGTCAATCCCGCCAGCATGGTAGCGCTTGGTGACGCTGTCGAAGTCATGATTCTTGATATCGACGAAGAGCGTCGTCGCATCTCACTGGGAATGAAGCAATGTCAGCCGAATCCATGGGATGAGTTTTCTGCAACCCATGACAAGAGTGACAAGGTTTCCGGAAAGATCAAATCCATTACCGACTTTGGTATTTTTGTCGGCCTGGATGGTGAGATAGACGGACTTGTTCACATGTCGGATATTTCCTGGGATGTTACAGGTGAAGAAGCCATTCGTAACTTCAAGAAAGGCGATACGATCGAGGCCGTAGTGCTTTCAATAGACCCTGAGCGTGAACGAATTTCGCTGGGTATAAAGCAAATGGAACAGGACCCGGTGTCTTCATTTATGGGTGCCAACAAGAAAGGATCTCTGGTCAAAGGAAAAGTAATCTCTGTTGATGCTAAAGCTGCAATTATCGATCTGGGTGATGGTGTAGAAGGAACTCTGCGTGCTTCAGAGCTTTCCCGGGATCGGGTTGAAGATGCATCGACTGTATTGAAAGTAGGGGATGAGGTTGAGGCCAAACTGATTGGTATTGATCGCAAGAGCCGTGCAATAAATCTTTCAATCAAAGCGAAAGACTATGATGATGAAGCTGAAGCGATGAAAGATTACGCCAGTACACAGCAGACTGCTTCAACCAAATTGGGTGATTTGTTAAAGGAACAGATGGATTCCAACGACTAATCTTCCACAACAGATATAGTTATCAACCAACTATCGGGGACGATTTCAGATGTCAGAAGAGACGAATGCAAGATCAATGATGAAATCTGAATTGATCGAGAGAATTGCGCGTAAGCAAAGCCATCTCGCATATAAGGATGTCGAGCTTGCAGTTAAAAGTTTACTTGAACAAATGAGTAATGCTTTGTCGAATGGTGAGCGTATCGAAATACGCGGTTTCGGCAGTTTCTCCTTGCATTACCGTCCACCGCGCTCTGGTCGTAATCCAAAAACTGGTGACTCTGTCTCCTTGCCGGGTAAGCATGTTCCACACTTTAAACCCGGCAAGGAACTCAGGGAGCGAGTAAATGATTCAATGAAGAAAGACTAGTCTTTCTTCAGGCATAGTTGGCATAAATTCAGCAACCGGTATTTTCCGGTTGCTGCTATATTTTTCAATCATTAGCAGGCAAATACCGAATCACAATGATTGAGTTTTCTGAATTTCCCGTCTGGGCGCTGCGCAGTCCTGGCAGCGATTATTGTTGTTCTGCTATTCTCATACAGGCGCGGCAACAGTAAAACTACCCGTAAAAACCGCTTTTCTACCGAGTATTTCAAGGGCCTTAACTATCTGCTGAATGATGAACAGGGCAAGGCTCTGGATATCTTCGTCAAGCTTGTAGAGACTGACTGGCAAACAATCGATACGCACTTTGCACTTGGCAAAATATTTCGCAAGAACGGTGAAATAGATAAAGCCATCAAAATCCACCAGGGCTTGATTGCCCGGCCATCACTGCCAAAGCGTCACCGCAAGAGAGTATTGCTCGAACTTGGTTATGACTATCTTGGTGCCGGATGGTTTGATCGCGCTGAAGGCCTGTTCAAGGAAGTATTGATTCACGATCCAAAATCGGAAAAAGCCCTACAGAATTTGATTCTTATCTATCAGCAGGAAAAAGACTGGCATAAAGCAATAGATGCAGCTGAAAATCTATTTAGCGAAGATGCTGTGAAAGTCGGACCTATGATTTCCCAGTACTATTGTGAACTTGCAGATACTGCAAAGACCAAGGGTGATGTCAGCCAGGTTCAGCATTATGCGAACCAGGCATTACGCTATGATTCAGCATCGGTGCGTGCTTCAATTTTACTGGCAGACATGGCCATGGAAGCTGGCGATTATAAAAATGCACAGCGATTATTACAGCAAATAGAAAAGCAGGATGCGGAGTTTCTGCCGATTGTTATGGATAATCTGGTTGAGTGTCATCATCAGCAGGATGAAACAGAGAACCTGCTGCAATATCTCGACGAACTCGAAAAGAGGCAAAGTAACCTGCCATTGCTGGAATCACATGCGAAGGTTATTGAGCGCTACAAGGGAAAGGATGCAGCCAGGGAATACATTATGTATAAATTAAGGAAACACCCAAGTCTTCATGGTATGGACCAGTTGCTGAGTATCAACGATAGTGATGGCGAGAAGGATGCATACACGATGATGCTGGAACTCAAGGCTGCTGTTGATATCATGAGGCAGGAACAGTCTTCATACCAGTGCAAGCAATGTGGATTCAAGGCCAACACACTATACTGGTTGTGCCCAAGCTGCCATAACTGGGGCTCGGTCAAACCCTATGTTTGCGAACCGTCCTGCTTATGACTGATTCCAGGATTATTGTAGCACTCGATTTCCCTGATGAAGCCAGCACGTTGAAACTGGTTGATCGAATTAATCCGGAATTATGCCGCTTGAAAATCGGTAAAGAGCTGTTTACACGCTGTGGACCAGCACTTGTAAAAAGAATCGTAAACGACGGCTATGATGTCTTCCTTGATCTCAAATTTCACGACATACCTAATACAGTGGCAAATGCCTGTAAGGCAGCGGCTGACCTGGGAGTTTGGATGATAAATGTACATGCACTCGGTGGTCCCGGAATGCTCGCAGCTGCACGTAGCGCATTATCGACAGCCGATTCGCCCTTGTTGATAGCTGTGACAATTCTTACAAGTAGCAGTAAAGATGATTTAACAGCTGTAGGAATAAACCATAGTCCAGGCGATATGGTCAAACGTCTGGCATTACTGGCAAAACAACAAAACCTCGATGGTGTAGTTTGCTCAGCACAGGAAGCAGGCGAGCTCAGATCATCACTGGGTGATGAATTTGTTCTGGTTACGCCGGGCATTCGCATGCCAACAGACGATGCGAGCGATCAGAAAAGAATTGTTTCTCCCACTGATGCAGTTAGACAGGGTTCAGACTATCTCGTTATCGGCAGGCCGATAACACAGTCCGATGATCCGATTAAGAAAATACTTACAATTAATTCAGATATTTCCCAATTGTGATTGATTAAACGCTGATGTAGTCTGGGATCTCTTTTAAACACATACACAAGGACGCGAAATGAACAAGATCAAATCATTCCTATTCATCGTTTTATTCTCATTCTCAAATTTACTCTTTGCTGCGCAAATCAATATTAATACTGCAGATGCCCAGACACTATCCAGAGAGCTTTCTGGAATAGGTGAAAACAAGGCTGAGGCGATTATTGCTTACCGCGAGCAATACGGGCCTTACAAAAAGATCGAGGAACTGACTAACGTTAAGGGAATCGGTATGGCCATCATTGAAAAAAACAAAGCGAAGCTGATATTAGAATGATATAACTATCAATAACTTATATGTACATGAAAAAGCCCGCAATGCGGGCTTTTTCATGTTTGATACAATCCGGTTCTATGTCGAAAGCACAAACCAACCTGTTCGAAGCGGCCCGTAGCTGTATTGAAATTACTGACCCTCTGAAGAAAGCCTGTTGCACCCGCGTGCTATATCAACAATGGCATGCTAATAAGCTCTGTTCAGAATCGCTTAATGATCCAGTTAGAATAATAAATCCGGGACGACCTGATCGACCGCAGCTGGTACATCCAACTAAGGTACCAAAAAGAGGTATTCATTCAAAGCAGGGTCTGGTGAGATTGGCGCATGCAATTGCCCATATAGAGTTCAATGCTATAAACCTGGCATTGGATGCGGTCTATCGTTTCAGAACAATGCCACATGATTTTTATTCAGACTGGCTACGGGTTGCAGTGGAAGAGTCAAGTCATTTTATAATGCTGGCAGACTATCTTGAAGCCAGTCAGACACATTATGGTGATTTTAATGCGCATAATGGTTTATGGGAAATGGCGCTTAAAACAGATAGTGATGTTATGGTACGCATGGCACTGGTGCCGCGCGTATTGGAAGCCAGGGGACTGGATGTAACGCCAGGAATGATAGCCAGGCTTAAATCTGCGGGTGAACAGCAGCTTGTAGATATACTGGAAATTATCCACCAGGAGGAGATAGGGCATGTACAGATCGGAACCAGGTGGTTTAATTTTATTTGTCATCACAGAAAATTAACTCCACGAGTCGTATTCGCACAATTGCTGAATGAATACATGGACGGCGTTATTCACGGTCCATTTGATGAAGAATCAAGGCTTAAGGCTGGTTTTACCCAGGACGAAATGCAGGACCTTAAAAATATGAGCAGGAAAAAACAGGTGACAGTATGAAAACAAAGACTTTTACTACATGTGTCAAAGTTTGTGCATTATTTCTTGCTTTTTTATCCGTCAATGCGGATGAGCTGAAAAATACTGTAAAGCTTGTTTATGAGGAATTTGAACAGGGCACGGAGCCCTATATTGTTACTTACACTGTCTCAAGCAAACATGTAAGAATTGATGATGAATCAGATGATAGCGGCTACATAATATATGATATAGATAAAAACAAGATATACAGCGTCAGTCACTATGACCAGTCAATACTTGTTATTGCAGAATTCCCGGATAAAAAATTCAAACCTGACTTTGATATAGATATTGAATACGAGGCGCTTGAGGATGCGCCGACGATATCAGGTAAACAGGTTTATAACTATCGTGTAAAGGCCACTACGAGTGTAACAAGTGAGACCTGCATGGATATACAGCTGGTCCCGGGATTGCTGCCAACGGTGGCGAAAACACTGCAGGGCTTTCAGAAGATTGTATCAGGCCAGCACGTCAGTAACCTGGAAAATACACCCGCAGAATTCACAACGCCATGTTATCTGCTTGACCAGGTTTACAACAAAGGCGAGTATTACAGCAAGGGACTGCCGATACAGGAATGGCACAGTAATGACAGAAAGCGACAACTGTTAAACTTTGAGGACGTCGATATAGATGCCTCGATATTTACGATTCCGGCAGAGTACCGTCAATATTCGCTGAAATAATTCATCGATTATCTCAAGTCTGCGTTTATCAAATGGCTGGCATTGTTCCTTGCTGTGACTAGAACGCTGATTTCAAGCAGGATATTGACCGCAGAGGCGCGGAGGCGCAGAGAAAAGCTTTGCTATGTTTTCCTTAGATTGGATCAGCGTGGCATGGCTTGATGTCTTTAAGTGATATGCAAAATGACAAGTTAGGTGCATTTGTCGCAATAAAAAACTAAACGCACGCATGGTGCTGCATAAAATTATGCGTTGCAGATAAATACATAACATGCCGGTTAGCGGCAAAGCCTAATCCTGGCCTGCTGCTGCATAACCACCAACAGTAAAAAAACATGTATTCCTCTGCGTCTCCGCGCCTCTGCGGTTAGTGTTTTTAAACTATTAGTTTAATTAAACAAGCTCGAATTCACCGCCGGCGTTTTTCCAATCACGTATTATGGAAAATTATTCTCTGCGCCTCTGCGGTAAATCAATGTGTTAATTATCAGCCGAACTGAACAAGCTCGAATTCACCATTGGCATTGATTCGAAGATAATTACCATCCTTATACCAGTCTCCAAGCACGATTCTTTTTACATTGTTACCGTCAAGCTCGAACTCGTGGATAGCGGGTCTGTGAGTATGGCCATGAATAAGTATGCTTATGCCGTTTTTTCGCATGGTATTTTCGACTGACTGTTGATTTACGTCCATAATTGTTTCCGGCTTGTTCGAAGTTGCTTTTTTGCTGGTACCGCGCAGTGATCTAGCAATACGCTCACGAATTGACAGCGGGAGTAATAGGAAGAGGTATTGAATTGTGTTGCTGCGGACTTTGCGTCGAAAATTCTGGTAGGCAATGTCATCGGTACATAATAAATCTCCATGCATCAATAATACTGGCAGATCATTCAGCTTGATCGGGTATGGATCATCGATAATTTCAAAATGATAGCGTGTTGCCAGTTTATTTCCGATGAGGAAATCCCTGTTTCCATGCATGAACTTGATCTTTGTGCCAGCCTGATGTAGCCGGCTCAGCGCGGAAAACACGGAACCGAGTCCGCTTGCCCGGTCATCGTCACCGATCCAGTATTCCAGGAAATCGCCAAGGATGAAGAGTGTGTCGGCATGGATTGCGATTTCATCAACAAATCGTTCAAACAGGCGGATAATCTCGGGCCGCTCGGGCGCAAGGTGCAGGTCTGATATGAACAGACTGTTTTCTGTCATTCATCTATTACAGTTGCTGAAGTGATAGCTATTATATCTTCAGGAACATCGCTGTGACCGGCGCGGTTAGTGGTTTTTACCTGGGCTATAGCATCAACTATATCCATGCCTTCAGTGACTTTGCCGAATACACAATAGCCCCAGCCCTGTATGCTGGGCGCAGTATGATTCAGAAAGGCGTTATCTTTATGGTTGATAAAAAACTGAGAGCTGGCTGAGTCAGGATCCTGTGTGCGTGCCATCGCGATGCTGCCGCGGTCGTTGCTGAGGCCATTATCGGCCTCATTTTTGATCGGATCCTGGCTCATCTTATCCATCATCTGATCATTGAATCCGCCGCCCTGGATCATAAAGTTCGGGATCACCCTGTGGAAAATAGTTCCGTCATAGAAGCCGTCGCGTACATAGTTGAGGAAATTATTTACAGTAATGGGTGCTTTTTCTTCATTCAGGGCGATGACAATATCGCCCAGTGTGGTTTCTAGTTTGACAGTAGACATAGTGCTGGCCTTGTTTGGTTGATTGACTCTCTCGTTGGTCGTTGATCACCGATTCCGTGTGTATTCTACGGATTCACAGCCAAAAGGCCATCTTCAGTACGGTGGTTTAGTTTAAGCGCTCAACACTGTCGCGCAATAGCAAAGGTCATAGTGCTGCATTCACATGTTACGGCTTGAAGTATGCACGTCCATTGTGCTGGTATGTGACTGTCTGGCTCATCAGTTCAGTTAGCTAAGCAATGACGAAAATGGCGCCCCGGAGACGATTTGAACGTCCGACCTGCCGCTTAGGAGGCGGCTGCTCTATCCAGCTGAGCTACCGGGGCAGTATATTAAAAAAGATGAATTATATCAGCGAATGCCATAGTCGTCAGATTATCGATTCGTGGAGCAGTAATCAGGGAGGTTATTCAGCGAGGTTGCTTACGACGCTCGGATTTGTGCATATATCTGTGTAATACGCGCCAGGCATACGATTCGGGCTCATTTTTGAACGTCATCACATAATTCAGGCTGCTCATGACCTTCAGTGTCCAGTCCATGCTGTTCTTGACTTCGCGCGTACCGCAAAACAGAATCCTGTCACCCTGGCGAATATCGACTTCTTCCTCTGGCATCATCGTGTTTGTATTTCCTCGTACATGCATAAGAGGGACACACTTGAGTTTGAGATACCTGGAAGCGGGGTCCTGTGTTATATGGCCGAGATATATTCTTCTGCCAAGATCGAGTGCTGTAGTAACAGCAGGGGATATGGTTTTTGTAATCTCTATTGTCCAGATATGCGGTTTGTGGTTTCCAATAACAGCACTCATTCTGCTGATTGATATATTTGCCCATTCCTCATTGTAATTTTTTGCAATTTTCAGATAATCAACCAGTAACGGATTGAGGAAGACCGCACGAATTTTTCGTGCCGTAATTTCTCTCGGTCGCATGATCAAATTTGCTTTGGTTGCAGAATATAAATCATAGTTGTTATAAACATTCTGCCGCGCAACTACAAACACGTCGGGGTTAATGGCGCGAGCAGTCATGATGATTGAGAGATTATTTGAGTCGTTATCAGAGCCGGCAATGATACCGGCGGATGTCTCAATTCCGGCTTCCTTAAGGGCTTTTTCATCTATGCCGGTACCAACAATAAAATTGTTTTTATGATCGACATGATGATGCTCAAATTCATCGCGTACCTCGATGGATGGATCTATTACCGTCACATCGATGCCCTGATCGATCAGGAGTTTATAGAGTTGTTTGCCAAATCGGCCATAACCACAGAGTATCCAGTGGCCATATCTGAAGTAAATGGGATCGCTTAGCTTGGTATTTGGGGCGCCGGTCAGCCAGTCGTAAATAAGGTGCAATGATGGCGAATGCATAACCATCTGAAATATGGTGGCGAACGTTTCAAACGGATTTACTACGTGGTCAGTGCCAAACGAGAGCATATTATCTTCATACTCTTTTAGCTCGGAACGGCAAACAACCTTGACGTCAGGGTGTAGTAATTTGCTGGTGATGGCAATTTTAAGGTTGGTTTCATCTGTTTGGGTTACAGCAATCACGCCCTTGCATTTGCGATGCTTGATGCCCGCATGTTCAAGCTGTCTTGCATCAGAAGCGTCAGCGATAATATTGGGGACAAATTCGCGCATTTCATTCAGCCTGATTTCATTCAGGTTGTTGGGGTTTTTTTCTATTACAACCACGCGATAGTGTTCTTCTGTGAGTGCAGTAACAACTTCATGACCTGTTTCACCGAGACCGCAAACCAGGTAGAAAGGTTCGTTCAAGGACCTGACATTCTTTCTGAAACGTGTACTGGTGACTGCAGCTTTGAAGTGTGGATCCTGAACCAGAGTGAGGATTTTACCAATTGCATACAACCAGGCGATGACGAGTATATATATTGAAAATACCGTCCATAAGCGTTGCGCGTCCGATAACGGATAGGGGATTTCTCCAAAACCTATGGTTGTTGCGGTAAAACTTACGAAATAAAACGCGTGAAAGATACTCATGTGCCAGGGGTTTCCCTGGTCATCAATGCCGGGTATTAGAATCAGGCCCAGAATCACAATGTTATATACAGTGATAAGCAGTATAAAAGGCGTTCGCATGCGCCGTAGAATCATCGAGGTAACCAGATTCATTGGCCAGGCCTCATTGCGAATATTTGATAGTCATTGCGCGGTAATAAATCAGCCATCAGGCGCCATTCAAAACTGACAGCATGTTCCTGGTCAATGACGGAGCATTGCGGCTTCGATCATCAGCAGGATCACCGAAATGATATTCGCCAGCATTGCGCCACCACTCAAGGAGACAATTGTCGACATGACTCCTGGAGTAAGACCTGTTTCCTGTACGTGAACTGCAACAGTCCAGACGATGGTGGCGGAAATTAACTGCACGACGGCAACAAGACCGGTTGCCAGCAGCATGGCACCGAGTTGTGACCGGTCTCCGAACTTCATCACCGTTGCTATGAGATTGACGATCAGTACAGCATATAACTCATAGACATTATGATGTGCGGGGTCATCGACTTCGCCAATGAAAAAGCCGAAATTCAGCGTTAGAGCGAGAATCATAAAGAAACTGAAAACCACTTTTTCCAGGTTCATAAAGCACCTTTATTATTTATTATTTGTCCAAATTGTAGCTCATTAATCCGCTATAGGCCTTATCTGGCCAGTAACTGCACGAGTATTTCCTGATAGATCCCGGTCAGTTGCTCGAGCTCGTCGATGTCGATATTTTCATTGATCTTGTGGATGCTTGCATTCACCGGTCCCAGTTCGAGTACCTGTGCGCCGGTTGGAGCAATGAAGCGGCCATCTGAAGTCCCGCCGCTGGTAGAAAGTTCGGCGTCAAATTTTCGGATTTGTTTGATGGCTGCCCTGGTCGCTTCAATCAACTCGCCAGCGGGAGTGAGGAACGGGTTGCCGGATAGTGCCCACACCAGTTCGTAATTAAGTTTATGCGAGTTCAGGATTTCTTCAATTCGGTGGCGTATATGTTGCTGGGTAACTTCAGTCGAGAAACGTAAATTAAACAGTATTTCTACACTGCCGGGAATGACGTTATTTGCCCCGGTGCCTGCATTAAAGTTGGAAATCTGAAAGCTTGTCGGCGGGAAAAAGTCATTGCCGTTATCCCATTGTTCATTTACCAGGTCATTCAACGCTGGGGCAAAGCGATGTATAGGATTATCCGCCAGCTGAGGGTAGGCAATATGTCCTTGTGTGCCGATAATTTTAAGGCTGCCAGAGAGGGAGCCGCGGCGACCGTTCTTAATGACATCACCTACAGTTTTCGTGCTAGTGGGTTCCCCAACCAGGCACCAGTCGATTTTTTCATTACGTTGTTGTAGTAACTCAATGACTCTAACCGTTCCATCCAGCGCAGGTCCCTCTTCATCGCTGGTGATAAGAAAAGCGATAGAACCCGTGTGGTCCTGGTTGCTCTGAAGAAAATTCTCACATGCGCAAATCATTGCAGCCAGGCTGCTTTTCATGTCGGCAGCACCACGGCCATAAAGCAGGTTATCGGCTATCGTGGGTTTAAATGGATCCTGCAGCCATTGATCAACTGGACCGGGTGGAACAACATCGGTATGCCCGGCAAATACAAACAACGGCCGTTTCTCGCCACGACGTGCCCACAGGTTATCAACCTCGCCAAAACGGTGATGTTCAATAACAAAGCCCATGGCCTGAAGACGCTCAGCAATTAATTTCTGGCAGCCCTTGTCATCGGGAGTAACCGAGGGTCTGGCGATCAGTTGTCTCGTCAGTTCAAGCGTAGCTGTCATTTATAATTGTTCCAATAACGCCTGTTTGAGTTGAGCCTGCATGTCGTCACTCAATGCAATTTTTGTGTTGGCTGGACTTATATCAAATGAGTCGATAGCGGTTTCGCCGGCGGTCGAGATCTTGGCGACGTGGATGCTAATGTTACATTGAATGAATGTCCTGGCAATAACATAAAGCAGTCCAGGTCTGTCTGCTGTTTCAATATGCATTCTGGTAATTCCGCTATCTTCGACCAATGCAAAACTGATTTTGGTTTCTACCTGGAAGTGTTTTTGCGCACGTGGAGTTGCCATAGCGGGGAGATCGCTCAGTTCCACTTGCTCAATTCTAGCCAGGATCTGGGGAACAATTTCTTCAGCATAATGCTCAATGTGTTCGACCATATCATCAGAAAAAATAATCTTGTAGGTTTCCAGAAGGCAACCACTCATACCACGCATGATGAAGGCATCTGCAACATTAAGGTTTAACTGCCCGAGTACACTGACAATTCTCGCAAACAGGTGGGTGACTGACCTGCTGAAGACAAAAAGTTCCATGCTTCCGGTTTGCTTGTTGGTTCTGACTTGTATTACCGGCGTGTCTTTATTTTCCTGTTGGATTATCTGTTTTGTATGCCAGACTATTTCGGCGGGTGTGTGCCTGAGAAAGTATTCATCAGTAAAATTATCCCAGATTGCACTGATCTCGAGCGTGCCAAAACCCTCCTTGGAGAGGTTTCTGAACGCATAAGTGCGGTTGTGGTCGATATCATCCTGCTTGTTGGCCTGGTGTTCAATACCCTGATGCAATACCTGGGCTGTTTTGTTGTAGAGCTCAATAAGTAATTTGTCTTTCCAGCTGTTCCACTGCTTGGGATTGGTTGCGCGTACATCGGACATCGTCAGCAAGTAGAGATAATCCAGCTTTTCAAGTGTGTCCACTTTTTCGATGAATTCAGCAATAACTTCGGGGTCGCTGGTATCTTTACGTTGTGCAGTAATCGACATAATGAGATGGTTGCGAACAAGCCAGCTCACCAGGCTGGCGTCATCCTGGCTCAATCCATGATTAAGGCAAAACTCCAGTGCATCCACTGCGCCAAGTTCTGAGTGATCGCCATCACGGCCTTTTGCGATATCATGAAACAGGCCGGCTAGATAAAGAATTTCGGGTTTCTTAAGGTGATGGGTTATACCGCTTGCCAGTGGAAACTCATGGCAAAATTCGGGTACAAACAGGCGACGCAAATTACGTAGTACAAAAAGAGTATGCTGATCAACGGTATAGGTATGAAACAGATCGTACTGCATACGCCCGACTATAAGGGCAAAAGCCGGTATATAGGCTGCAAGAATGCCATAGCGGTTCATGCGCCTGAACTCATGTGTAACACCACGGCTTTGTCGAATGATGTGTATGAACAGTCGCCTGGCTTCATCGGACTGACGGAATTCGTCATTAATCAGGTGCCTGTTTTCACGTATTAGCCGAATTGTTTCAGCACGTACACCCTGGATCTCAGGGTGCTGTTCATTAATCAGAAATAGCTCCAGCAAAGCAGTTGGCTTCTTGCGGAAAACATCTTCATGCGTGACTTCAATATATCCATGTTTAATCTGGAAAGAATCATTAATAACTATGGTCTCACCAGGCTTGTCTTTATACAGTATCGCTTCCCTGAACAACTGTAACAGCATCTCATTTAACCGTTCGAGTTCCATTACTGTACGGTAATACTGTTGCATGAACTGCTCTATGGCCCTGTTACTTCTCTGCGCTTTACTGTCATCCTCGAAGCCAAACTCGATGGCAAGCTGGTGTTGGTAATCAAACAACAGTCGATCTTCTCGGCGTCCCCTCAGGTAATGCAGGCTGCAGCGAATCCGCCAGAGCAATTGTTGGCCTTGCAGTAATGTCTTGAGTTCTTCATCGCGCAGAAAATTATGGTCAACCAGGTCATGCAGGCTGGAGGCGCCAAAGTGGCGCTTTGCAACCCAGCCAATCATCTGTATATCTCTCAGGCCCCCATGACCCTCCTTGATATTTGGTTCAAGGTTATAGGCGGTGTCATTGTATTTTCCGTTACGTTGAATTTGTTCTTTCAGCTTGGTCTGAAAAAATGACTGGTCATCCCACATTTTTTCTGGACCGGTTAACACCTGCATCTGGTTGAACAATGTCCTGTCGCCTGTCAGCAGACGTGACTCCAGGATATTGGTTACAATGGTTATATCATTTGCTGCTTCAGCTACGCATTCATCCAGTGTGCGTACGCTATGACCGATCTCGAGGCCTGCATCCCACAGCAGCATGATAAATTTTTCTATAGCACCCTGAGTTTGTTCATTTTCCTCATTCTGTAGCAGTAGCATCAGATCGATATCGGAAGCAGGGTGCAACTCGCCTCGGCCGTAGCCTCCAACTGCAACCAGCGCAACGCTTTGCTCAACTGATGCAAAATAGTGCTCGAAAAGCGTGGTTAACAGCTGATCAATAAGAGATGCACGGCCGAGTACGATTTCCTCGACCGGCGTTCCATTCAGATAGAGTTGCTTCAGACCTTGATTGATGGTTGTGACCGAGGCTTTCAGAAATGACAACACGTTTTCAGGATTGGAAGCGAGTACATTTCTCAGCTTCTGTTCGTCCAGCAGGTTGTTAACATCGCTGTTCGCGTTTTTATTGATTGCATGCATGTCAGATCTCGTCACCTGTACATTGGGTCAATACCTCATAACCATCATTGGTTACCAGTATGGTGTGTTCCCATTGGGCAGATGGGCTGTGATCTTTGGTCACAACGGTCCAGTTATCATTGAGTAATTTCACGTGACGTTTACCGGCATTGATCATGGGTTCGATGGTAAAAGTCATACCTGCTTCGAGCTGCAGGCCAGTGCCTGGTTTGCCATAGTGCAATACCTGTGGGTCCTCGTGAAATCCACGGCCAATACCGTGCCCACAATATTCACGTACAACAGAGCAATGATTGGATTCTGCATGTTTTTGAATAGCGTGGCCAATATCACCGAGATAGGTTCCCGGTTTCACCTGTTCAATGCCAATAATCATGCATTCGTGTGCTATCTTGCTGACACGGGCAGCTCTTATATTCGGTTCACCAATCATGAACATCTTGCTGGTATCGCCATGAAATTCATCCTTGATCACAGTGATATCGATATTCAGGATATCGCCGTTTCTTAGTACTTTGTCGCCCGGAATACCATGACAGACCTGGTGATTCACCGAAGTACAAATGGATTTCGGAAAACCGTGATAGTTGAGCGGTGCTGGAATTGCATTCTGGGTATTCACGATGTAATCATGGCAAATGCTGTCCAGTTCCGCAGTGGTGACGCCTGCTTTCACATGGGGGCGTATGATCTGCAGCACTTCGCCGGCCAGGTGGCCCGCTATGCGCATTTTTTGTATTTCTTCGGCCGTTTTAATATTGACTGACACAGTATAAAATTCCTGTTAAAACAAAAACATATCTAATATTTCTCGAAATCAACTAATGCAGTTTACCGTTGTTTCCCGGCGCCCGATATGGTATAAAACCGCCGCGTTTAACGCAATTCACTCGATATACATCTGTTCTGGCGTCTGAGTCGGCGACAGAAGCACGACTATATCGGATTTTAATTCGCACATACACC
Organism: uncultured Gammaproteobacteria bacterium; assembly: GCA_963807785.1. Lineage (GTDB taxonomy): Bacteria > Pseudomonadota > Gammaproteobacteria > SZUA-229 > SZUA-229 > JABDQW01. The sequence continues at coordinate 20,146 of CAWEEC010000078.1, forward strand.
GACACATGCAATCGGGTGCCGACATAAATCGGTTATTGCATGGGGTGTATGGAGGCTTAACCCCCTTAGGAGATATACATGTCTAACGTATCTATGCGCCTGATGCTTGAAGCAGGCGTTCACTTTGGTCACCAGACCCGTTTCTGGAATCCAAAAATGGCTGAATTCATTTTTGGTGCCCGCAACAAGATCCATATCGTAAATCTTGAGAAAACACTGCCATTATACAATGATGCTGTAAATGCTATCGGCAAGATAGCGGCCAATCGCGGTACTGTGCTATTTGTTGGTACAAAACGCGCTGCGCGTAATACCGTTCATGAAGAGGCTGATCGTTGCGGTATGCCTTATGTTAATCACCGCTGGCTCGGCGGTATGTTGACCAATTACAAAACCATTCGCCAGTCAATACAAAGACTCATGGATCTTGAAGAAATGTCAACCAGTGGCGGCTTCGCCAAGCTTATCAAGAAAGAAGCACTTGGTTTGAGACGTGAGATGGATAAGCTTGAGAAAGTACTCGGCGGCATCAAGAACATGAAAGGTCTGCCGGAGGCATTATTCATTATCGATGTTGGCCATGAAGAAATTGCTGTAAGCGAAGCCAACAAGCTGGGTATCCCTGTGTTTGGCGTCGTTGACACTAACAATTCACCCGATGGTATTGATTACATCGTTCCTGGAAATGATGATGCCATCAAGGCTATTCGCCTCTACACACAGGGTATTGCCGACGCAATTATCGAAGGGCGCGCTTCTGCAGTCATTCAGGTTGAAGAAGTGAAACAGGCGGAGCCAAAAAAGAAAGTCTCTATCAAGAAGGCAGCTGTGAAGAAAGCGGTTAAAGCTGAACAGGCGCCAGCAAAGGAAGAAGCTGATGCTGGTGCTGGCACTGAGGCTGAGGTTGAAGTTGAAGTTGAAGTTGAAGCCGAAGTCGAAGGCCAAGGCCAAGACTGATGCTGAAGAAGCTATTGAGGAAGTAGCAGCTGAGGAAGTAACTGCGGCACCCAAGACCAAGACGGCGAAAAAGAAAGTTGCCAAGAAGAAAGTAGCGAAAAAGAAGGTTGCCAAGAAAAAAGCTGCGAAGAAAACAACAGCCAAGAAAACAGCGTAATCAGTCTGACTGGAACAGGACCTGCTTGGAAATACTATCAGGATCAAACGAACAGAATTAGAGGTAAAGTTATGCAGATTACAGCTGCAATGGTAAAAGAACTGCGTGAGCGCACGGGCTCCGGCATGATGGAATGCAAAAAGGCCTTGCAGGAAGCGGATGGCGATATCGATACCGCTATCGAAAATATGCGTAAATCCGGTCTCGCAAAAGCTGATAAAAAGGCCGGACGAGTCGCTGCCGAAGGTCGCATTGCAGTCAATATCAGTGAAGACGGAAAATCAGCGGTCATAGTTGAAGTCAACTGCGAGACGGATTTCGTCTCTGGTGGTGACGATTTCATGGGTTTCGTCAGTGAGATTGCTGCCGTTGCTCTTGAGAACAAGCCGGAGTCGTTAGAAGCACTGCTCGAACTCCCTGTCGATAGCTCACAAAGCATTGAAGACAAGCGTAAGGCAATGATTTCAAAAATCGGCGAGAACATCCAGGTGCGACGCTTTGAAATCATGAATGCAGGCACTGGTTCATTTGGCAGCTATCTTCACGGTACACGCATCGGCGTTTTGCTGGAAATGGAAAATGGTAATGATGATCTGATCAAGGATGTGGCCATGCATATTGCAGCAAGCAGGCCAACCTGTGTGACAGAAGACCAGGTTTCCGAGGAAATGCTGGCGAAAGAGCGGGAAATTCTTATTGCACAGGCACAGGATAGCGGTAAACCTCAGGATATTATCGAAAAAATGGTGGATGGCCGAATCCGTAAATATCTCGCTGAAATAACACTTGTGGGACAGCCATTCGTCAAGGACCCGGACAGCACTGTTGGTGCATTACTTAAGGATGAAGGTGCAAACGTAACAGGCTTTATCCGTTATGAAGTTGGTGAAGGTATCGAGAAGAAACAGGAAAACTTTGCTGACGAAGTAATGGCGCAAGTAAAAGCAAGTTAAGCTAAATATGATCTGCTACTAAACAAAAACCGGGAATCTCTTTCCCGGTTTTTTGCGGCTGGAATAATAAAAATAATGACTACAGACAATCCATCTTACAAGCGGGTATTGTTCAAACTCAGTGGCGAAGCACTGATGGGCGACATGGATTTTGGAATTGAACCGAATATGATGTCACGTGTCGCGAGGGAAATAGCTGAAGTGTCCAATATGGGCATCGAAGTAGCTCTTGTTCTAGGCGGTGGCAACATTTTCAGGGGACAGGGCCTGGCGCAGTCAGGAATCGATCGGGTTACTGGCGATCATATGGGCATGCTAGCGACTGTGATGAATTCACTGGCTATGCAGGACGCACTTGAGAAAATCGGCAAGCAATGCCGTGTAATGTCTGCTATTCGCATTAATCGTGTATGCGAGGAGTATGTGCGTCGACGCGCGATACGCCATCTTGAAAAGGGCAGAATTGTGATTTTCGCTGCAGGCACAGGAAATCCTTTTTTCACCACAGATACTGCCGGTTGCCTGCGTGCTGTAGAAATAGAAGCTGATGTCGTTATTAAAGCCACCAAGGTCGATGGTGTATTCGACTCTGACCCGGAGAGTAACCCGGACGCAAAACGCTACAATACTTTGACTTACTCCGAGGTGATTGAAAAAAGTCTTGGTATTATGGATACGACTGCAATTGTATTGTGCCGGGACAATAATCTGCCGCTACGTGTATTTAATCTTAACGATGAAGGCGCATTACCTGCCACCATGAGCGACTACAGTATAGGCACTACAGTTGTACTGGAGGAAACAGCATGATTGATGAGATTATTAAGGATGCAGAAGTCCGTATGGGCAAGAGTATTGACTCGTTGCATACTGAATTAACAAAAATAAGAACAGGCCGGGCACACCCGAGTCTGCTGGATCAGATTCATGTAGATTACTATGGCACAAACACACCGATTAACCAGGTTGCTAATGTAAATATCGAAGATTCCAGGACGCTGGTTGTTACGCCATGGGAAAAAGACATGGTTACTAAAGTCGAGAAGGCAATCATGAGTTCTGATCTTGGGTTGAACCCGGCTACAGCAGGCACTGTTATCCGTATTCCGATGCCGCCATTGACTGAAGAAAGGCGCAGGGATCTTGTAAAAGTTGTCAGACACGAAGCCGAACAGGCGCGTGTAGCAATCAGGAATATACGTCGAGATGCAAACGGTGACTTCAAGGATCTGTTGAAAGAAAAGGAAATATCTGAAGACCAAGAGCATAAAGCCGAAGACAGGATCCAGAAGCTGACTGATACTTATGTTGGCAAGATAGATAAGGTGCTGGCTGATAAGGAAGCTGAGTTAATGGAAGTGTGAGCATCCATGTTATTGATGTACCGAATTTCTTACCTGGCTACATACTGCAACTTTAAACCGGATTCTTCACTGAATGACTACAGAGCAAGATAACAGCACGATACTGCCACAACATGTAGCCGTTGTGATGGATGGCAATGGGCGTTGGGCAAGAAAGCGTTTTCTGCCGCGAACAGCCGGACATAAGGCTGGTGTCAAGGCGACGCGTCGTGTGGTTGAGTTATGTGCTATCAAGGGAATACAGGCGTTGACGATTTTTGCATTCAGCAGCGAAAACTGGAATAGACCTGATCAGGAAGTTAGCAGTCTCATGTCCCTGTTCGTCTCCACGCTAAATTCTGAACTTAACAAATTGCACGACAAGGGTGTGCGTATACGATTTATTGGAGATCGCACCCGTTTTCATCAGGAACTGCAGGCAAGTATCGCTGCCGCAGAAAAGAAAACAGAAGCAAATTCGAAACTCGATCTTAATATTGCTGCAAATTATGGTGGCCGATGGGATATCGTCAATGCGGCCCGTACTTTGTCACGCAAACTTGTTGCAGGAGAAATTACTGAGGAGCAAATAACTGAGGAGGTATTTACCCGGGAATTGTGCCTGGTTGATTTACCTGAGCCAGATTTATTTATTCGTACAGGCGGCGAGCAAAGAATCAGTAATTTTCTGTTGTGGCAAGTTGCCTATACAGAACTCTTCTTCACCGACACTCTCTGGCCTGATTTCAATGATGCTGCATTTGATGAAGCACTACTATGGTATGCGACGCGTCAGCGCCGTTTTGGACAAACTGCTGAGCAGCTAACGGGTGCACACGGAAGCCAGACAGGATAATAACCTATGTTGCTTCAACGCGTACTGACTGCTATTCCACTTGCCATCGGCATTATCTGGATCATCCTGTTTCAGCCAGGTAATGTTTTCTTCTGGCTGACTATGGTAATAACCGCAGTGGCGGCCTATGAATGGGCAAAGCTGGCCGGGCTGAATACTGCAGGCCAGATTGTGTATCTGCTACTGATGTGCGCAATTCCATGGATCATCATAAACCACGCCAGCCAGTACATGCAGTTTTATGTTTATGCAGGTGTAATCTGGTGGCTGGTTATTTGTGTATATCTGTTCAAGGCACATCCGCAACAAGTCAACAAAAAAGTATCGCCAGCTAAACTGCTTGCCGGCGTCCTGGTTATTCCCGCTGCCGTATTCGCCATGAATGTCATTCATGCGCAGCATGATGGCGCAGAATGGTTGCTATATGGCTTGATGCTGGTGTGGGTGGCAGATATTGGCGCCTATTTCAGTGGTAAGCGCTTTGGTCGACACAAACTGGCACCTGCCATCAGCCCGGGGAAAACACGTGAAGGTTTATACGGGGCTGTTGCCGCAGTGTGCGTGTATTCCATTATTGCAGCTAAATATTTCGAACTTGATACGACAAGTACTGTTAACTTGCTGTTGCTGGCTGTTGTGCTCACGCTGATCTCGGTGGCCGGTGATTTATACGAAAGTGTGCTCAAACGCGAACGAGGTGTTAAGGACAGTGGTGCGATATTACCCGGTCATGGTGGTATTCTCGACAGAATTGACAGCGTGCTGGCGGCGATGCCGGTATTCATGACGGGTCGTGAGTTACTGTTGCAACCGGTTTCCAGCATATGAGTGCCAGCAGAGCAATTACCATTCTGGGTTCAACAGGGAGTATCGGGCAAAACACGCTGGATGTGGTATCGCGACACCGTGACAAATACGGCATTGTTGCTTTAACTGCAAATACTGATGTTGACGGACTCGAGCAGCAATGTCTCGAATGGCGGCCAGAATATGCGGTGATGGGTGATCAGGATTGTGCGCAGCAGCTCTTGGATAGGCTGAAACGCAAGGCACAGGATATTCAGATTCTTGCGGGTGTAGAAGGTCTGAAAAAGGTCTCCAGTCTGGAGCAGGTCGATACCGTTGTGGCAGGTATTGTTGGTGCCGCAGGTTTGCTGCCAACATTGTCAGCAGCCGAGTCTGGCAAACGCATACTGCTGGCTAATAAGGAAGCGCTGGTGATGTCCGGGCGCTTATTCATGGATGCAGTACACAGCAATGGGGCGCTACTGTTACCGTTGGACAGTGAGCACAATGCAATTTTTCAATGTATGCCGCATCATCTGCCGCAAGTACCTGAAGAATCAGGTATTAACAGGATTTTGCTGACTGCAAGCGGCGGACCTTTTAGAACAACGCCACTCGAGCAATTTTGCGACATTACACCCGAACAGGCCGTGAGTCACCCTAATTGGGTCATGGGGCAGAAAATTTCGGTTGATTCAGCCACGATGATGAACAAGGGACTGGAAGTGATCGAAGCGCATTGGCTGTTTAATGTTTCGCAGCAGCTCATTGAAGTGGTCATTCACCCGCAGAGTATTATTCATTCTATGGTCTCGTATGCAGATGGTTCGATACTGGCGCAACTGGGTAATCCTGATATGCGTACACCCATCGCACATTGCCTGGCCTGGCCTGATCGTATTGCTTCAGGTGTTGAACCTCTTGATATATTTGATGTCGCAACACTGGAGTTCGAAAAACCGGATTTACAACGTTTTCCATGCCTTAGGCTATGCTATCAGGCAATGCAGGCCGGAGGTTCTGCTTGCATTGCCCTGAATGCCGCCAATGAAATAGCCGTTGAGGCATTCCTGCGCAACAACATTGCATTTACAGCAATTGCAGAATTGATAGAAGGCGTTTTAGACGAAATAACAATAACGAATGCGAACACGCTCGATGAGATTCTGGCAGCAGACCAGTTAGCACGAGAAATCGCACATTCACATATAAATAAACTACAGACTGTTTGATCCATGAGCATACTGCATAACCTCTTCTTTTTCATCGTTGCCATTGGTATCCTGGTCACATTTCATGAATACGGTCACTACTGGGTCGCGCGTAAACTGGGTGTGAAAGTACTGCGGTTTTCTGTTGGATTTGGCAGGCCATTGATTTCGTGGAAGCGTAAAAATGACAGTGACAAGGTTGAATATGCCATTGCTGCCATACCCCTGGGTGGTTACGTAAAAATGCTTGATGAAAGGGAGGGGAATGTTCCCGCGCATGAGTTAAATCGCGCATTCAACAGGCAGCCCGTACTGAAACGTTCGCTGATCGTATTCGCAGGGCCTGCGTTTAATTTTATTCTGGCAGTATTCCTGTACTGGCTGGTATTTGTTGTCGGTATCACTGCGCAACGGCCACTGGTTGGTGAACCGGCGCCCGGTTCGGTTGCTGCGCAAGCTGGCTTCACTCTCAAAGAAGAAATTCTGACAGTGGGGAACTCACAGATTTCATCCTGGAATGCATTTCGAATTGCGCTGATTGACCAGGGGCTGGATGGTGGTCAAGTGAGTATCAAGGTGCGAGATACCGACGGTTATGAAGTTGTCCGTATGCTGCAACTGGGTGACACAAAGGTGCTCGAAGACGAATCTGACATTATTACCAAGCTGGGCTTCAGAATATGGCAACCTGAGTTGCCAGCTGAAATTGGAGGTGTGCTGGAGGATAAAGCGGCGAGCAAGGCAGGCCTGCAGAAGGGCGATCTGGTTCTCTCAATCGACGGGACTCCAGTGAATGCATGGAGTGAAATTGTCGAGCGGGTTCGGAACAGCCCGGATCAGCTATTACAGTTTAGTATCGACAGGGATGGTCAGCAAAGTGACATTGCTATAATTCCAGCAAGCAGAAAGCAGGGTAACGAGGAAGTTGGTTATATCGGCGCCTACCAGAATATACCTGATGAAGTCAGGGATGAAATGGTCGTTGAACTCAAGTACGGAATTATCGAGTCAGTTCCCAGGGCAATAGCCAAGACCTGGGACATGTCACTGCTGACACTGAGGGTGCTATGGAAAATGGTGACCGGTGAGGCATCACTTAACAATATTTCTGGTCCGATTACCATTGCACAATATGCCGGGGTTACAGCCACTATAGGGTTCACAACATTTATCGGTTTTCTGGCAATAATCTCGGTCAGTCTGGGTGTGCTTAACCTGCTGCCGATTCCAATGCTGGATGGTGGTCACCTTTTTTACTACCTGATCGAGGTCATCAAGGGTGGTCCTGTTTCAGAAACCTTTGAAGCCAGGGGGCAGCAAATAGGTGTAATGATACTTGCACTGCTCATGATGATAGCCCTGTTCAATGATTTCCAGCGATTGATGCAATGAGGTGATAATGCTCAATTGCTGTAATTCGCTACGCATATTTCTACTTATAATTCTACTGAGCATAACTTCATTCGTTGAAGCAGCACAAAGTTTTATCGTCAGTGACATTCGAATTGAGGGACTGGAAAAAATACCTGACGGCACATTGCTCAATTATTTACCTGTGATTCAAGGTGACCCGCTCGATGACAAGCAGGTGGTATTTGCAATTCGCGAACTATATAAGACCGGTTTCTTCGCTGACGTTCAGTTGTTGAGGGACGGTAATGTACTCGTTGTGCGTGTCAAAGAACGCCCCTCAATTACCGATATCAAGTTCTCCGGCAATTCGGATATAGATGACGAAACACTGGAACAGGCCATGAAAGGGGTTGGTCTGAGCAAGGGGCATATATTCAATCGATCATTGCTGGAGAAACTCACCCAGGAGCTGGAAAGTGTCTATTTCAGCCAGGGTAAATATAACGTAAAAATCGATAGCGAAGTCGAGCAGCTCGATCAGAACCGCGTCAATATCGATATCAAGATATCGGAAGGGATTAAATCACGCATCAAGCAAATCAATATCATTGGCAATACGGCGTTTGATGATGCGACGCTGCTTGATGAGATCCAGCTGGGAATACCTTCAGCATGGGCATTCCTGTCTGAAGCGGATGAATATTCAAAACCCAAGTTGCAGGCTGACCTCGAGACGCTACGTTCTTATTACCTCGATCGTGGATACATCAAGTTTAGTGTTGATTCAACCCAGGTCTCGATCACGCCTGACAAAAAAGATATCTATGTAACCATCAATGTCAGTGAAGGTGAGATATACACGATCAGTGACATTCAGCTTACCGGTGATATGGTCATCAACAAAAAGGTGCTGGAACAGCTGATCTCAACAAGACCAAAGGAGACATTTTCAAGAAGGCTTATGACTGAATCCCAGAAGGCGATTGAAGACCGTGTGGGCAGGACAGGATATGCATTCGCTAAAGTATCGGTACTGCCCCAGATAAATGAGGAAGACCGTACTATCAGCCTGACCTATACGCTGGAGCCAGGCAGAAAAGTATATGTTCGCCGTATCACATTTTTCGGTAACTTCAAAACCAGGGATGTCGTGCTGAGACGTGAAATGAGGTTAATGGAAGGTTCTGTGCTGGCAAGTGACAAGCTTGAGCGCTCTAAAATCAGAATACAGCGTTTGACATTCATCGAAGAAGTCGAATTCAATAAAAGGCCGGTGCCGGGTACCGATAACCAGGTTGATATCGATGTTACCGTTACCGAGCGCTTATCAGGCAGCTTTAATATCGGTGCGGGTTTTTCACAGGCACAGGGCCTGTTATTCAATGTTGGTCTGACACAGGAAAACCTGATGGGTACAGGGCAGGCGCTTGCAGCTAATATTAATACGGATAGGGCAAACACTGTTTACAGCATTGTTCATACTCATCCATATGCCACGGTTGATGGTATCAGCAGAACATTGAGCGCTTCGTATCGAAAACGAGATGCTGCCGAGGCGGATGTTGCAAACTACCTGTCAAATTCTTATGGCGTCAGTGTTTCCTACGGGATCCCAATGACCGAGGTAGATACGGTGCGGCTGGGTATCGGATACAATGTAATCGATTTGAAAGTAGGTATCACGCCTTCACTGGATACGGTCGAATTTATAGCAAAAAATGGCAATAAGTTTAACAATTTTACATTAAACGCAGGTTTTTCACACGACACGCGAAATCGAACTGTATTTGCCACGCGCGGCAGTGAACAGGCAATAGCGTCTAGCATCACGATTCCAGGCAGTGATCTGGAGTATTACAAGCTCAATTATGAGACCAAGTTTTACTTTGCGATGACGCAGAGCCTTACCTTGCTGCTGCATTCTGATATCGCTTATGGTAACGGCTATGGTGAGACCGATGAGCTGCCATTTTTCGAGCGCTATTATGCGGGTGGCTTGAGAACGATCAGGGCATATAATACCAACTCTCTGGGTCCGCGAGACATCATCTCTAATGACCCAATTGGCGGTAATTTTCGTGTTCTTGGTGGTGCCGACGTGATATTTCCGATACCATTCATGGAAAAACCGCCTAACTCAGTTCGTCTGAGTGTATTTTATGATATTGGTAACGTGTTTCTGGAAAATGCGCCCACATTTAATTCAACTGAAAATGGTTTTGATGCAGGTCAGCTGAGAACGTCTGCGGGTTTATCTTTTGTATGGTTAGCACCGATTGGTCCGCTTCGGTTCAGTTATGGTAAGGCGCTCAACGATGTGCCAGGTGATGACTTGCGTGCCTTCCAGTTCAGTATTGGTTCATTCTTTTAAGAGGAATATTTTTATGAAAATTATAGTTACATCGTTCGTACTCCTGATGTTTGCGTCAGCAAACGTACTCGCAGCCAGTGCCGCGAAAATAGGCTATGTCAGTGTTGAGAAGATACTGACCGAATCACCACAGGTGGGAGCAGTAAACGAGTCCATGATGGAACGGTTTGGTGGTCGTAAGACCGAGCTTCAGGAGATGGAAAAGGAAATCAATGAAATGCAGGAAAATTACAAGCGTAACGAGCTTGTGATGACTGAAGACAAGCTCAATGAATTAAAAAACAATATCATTGGCAAGATCCAGGAATTCAAGCAAAGAGAAGCGGTATTGCAGCAGGAAGTAGCAACTGTCAGAAACCAGGAGCTGGCTGTACTACAGCAATCTGTGCGCAGCATCATTCAGGATATCGCAAAGGCTGAAAAATATGATCTGATTTTAACAAGCGAAGGCGTCGCTTATGCAAATGAATCATTGGACATCTCGAGCAAGGTCCTCGATCGTATGAAGAAGGCTTTCAAGAAAAAATAATCCGGGTACATGGCATACACGCTTTTCGAGTTAGCACAGAAGACCGGAGCCAGCTTGTCTGGCTCCGGTGACATTGTTATCGATAAAGTTACGGATGTCGCTCATGGTGAAAAAGGCAGTATCGTCTTTGTTTCAAATACAAGGTATACAAAATATCTGCAAACAACTGACGCCTCTGCAGTAATCATCACCAGGGAATTGCTGGAGGGATATGATAAACCGGCGCTTGTAACTGACAATCCACGCGTATTGTTTTCCAAAATTGCATTATTGCTCAACCCCTTACCCATGGTGGAACCATGGATATCGCCGCATGCCGTCATTGCCGATGATGCTAATGTTGATCCGTCAGCAAGAATCGAGGCATGTGTTGTCATTCAAAGTGGTGCCTCAGTTGGACCGGGTAGCTGGATATCTGCGGGATGCGTATTAGAAAACAACGCCGTAATTGGTGCCAACACCCGGCTTTTCCCCAATGTCACGATCGGCGAAGGCTGTAGCGTTGGAGACAATAATATTCTGCATGCCGGTATTGTAATCGGTGCTGATGGTTTCGGTTTTGTCTGGGACCAGGACTCGTACTTAAAAGTGCCACAATTGGGCGCTGTGCATATCGGTAATAATGTTGAAATCGGTTCCAATACCTCGATCGATCGGGGTGCAATTGGCGACACACTAATAGAGGATGGCGTAAAAATAGATAACCTGGTGCATATCGCGCATAATGTCCGCATTGGCGAGAACACGACGATTTCAGGGCATACTGCCATTGCCGGTTCGGTAAAAATTGGCAAAAAATGCATTATCGGTGGAAGTGTAGCGATAGGTGATAACCTTGAAATCGCTGATAATGTGATCCTCACAGGCAGGTCAACGGTGCCCAGCTCTATTAACAAGCCTGGAAGCTATGCATCACTTTTGCCGGCCCTCGAAGCCGGTAAATGGCGCAGAATTCTTCCCCGTATCAAGCAGCTGGATGAACTGGCAAAACGAATTAAAGCACTGGAATCAAAAAATAAATAATAAGATTATGGAGATATGCCGTGAGTGAAATGCTGTCCGAAGAAGTCAAACAATTTTTACCTCATCGGTATCCTTTCCTGCTGGTGGACAGAGTGTTGACTTGCACGCCCGGAGAATCACTTACCGCGATAAAAAATGTAACGGTCAATGAGCCGTTTTTTCAGGGGCATTTTCCGCAGAAGTCGATTATGCCAGGTGTGCTGATTATCGAAGCACTGGCACAGGCTACCGGCTTACTGGGTTTCAGAACAATGAGTGAAACACCACGCGATGACCTGCTCTACATGCTTGTTGGCGTCGATAATGTACGTTTCAAGCGACAGGTTATTCCAGGCGATCAACTGGTATTGAAAGTTAAGCTGAAAAAGAAAAGCAGGAGTATCTGGAAATTTACCTGTGAAGCTACCGTTGATGATGAACTGGTGACTTCAGCCGACATGCTGTGTGCAGCTACAGAGAAGGAATAATTTCTGTGATACACGAAACTGCAATCATTGATGAAACAGCAGTGATTGCAAACAATGTTGAAATAGGGCCTTACACTGTTATTGGTGCAGATGTAGAGATTGGTGCTGGTAGCATAATCGGCCCGCATGTCGTAATCAAGGGAACGACGCAAATAGGCAAAGAAAATCGTATCTATCAGTTTTCATCGATCGGCGAAGACCCACAGGATCTTAAGTTCCATGGAGAAAAATCAAGGCTTGTTATTGGTGACAGGAATACCATACGCGAATGTGTCACCATGCATCGCGGCACTGCTGAAGATTCTAATGTAACTCAAATTGGTAACGATAATCTGTTTATGGCCTATGTCCATATCGCGCATGACTGTGTAATAGGTAACAACATAATTTTTGCGAATAACGCAACCCTGGCCGGCCATGTAGTGGTTGAGGACCATGCTATTCTTGGCGGTTTCACTGCAGTACACCAGTTTACCCGCCTTGGTTCACACTGTTTTACCGGATTTGCAACGGCGCTGGATCGTGACGTTTTGCCTTATTTTACTGTTGCCGGTAACAGGGCAAAAGCGCGCGGTATCAACAAGGAGGGCCTGGTGCGGAAAAATTTCAAACCTGAAGCTATTCGTGCCTTGCAGCATGCGTATAAAATTCTTGTCAAATCGAAAGGCACCTTAAAGGAGAAACTGGATCGCGTTGCAGAGATTGCCGCAAGTCATCCCGAGGTTCAGCAGGTCATCGATTTTCTGGATAAAAGCGAGCGCGGCTGGACGAGGTAAGGGTCCAGGTACCAGGTACGAGGTTCGAGGAAAAACCTGAAATTCCTTTGCGCCTTAGCTTTAAAACCAATGCTGATTATCAGAAATCTTCCAGTTTCCAGATGTCGTAGGCCGGCTCTTCATAGGGGTGGCTGCTTTTCATTGCCGCTACCACGTCTTTGATATACGCGTCGGCACACACCATTTCTATCCTGAGTTCGGCAACCGTTTCGATCCTGTCGTGTTCGCCGATATAGGGCGCACTGCCTTGCAGGGGCCTGAACTGGCCCTGGCCAATGGTCTGCCAGCAGCAGCTGTCATAATCGCCTATTTTGCCGGCACCCGCTTCGAACATGGCCTGTTTGACCCGCTCTGCACTCGCTTCAGGGACGAATACACATATTTTATACATGGTTTGTTTTTTGGAAATTGCGCTAGATAGCGTACAATCTACACCTTTTGAACATAGAGGAAAATCCCGATATGAGTGGTGGTATCCAACTTTCCGCTGAGTTGATTTCAGGCATCAAAGATGTCCTGGTGAAGCATGATGCTGCGGCAGAAAACGACCTGATGACGATGCAGTATCTATCTGCCATTATCGGATATGTTCTCGCACAGCAAACCAGTCCAGGTTTCGACAAACGCGATTTTCTGAATGATATAACCACATTCACGGGACAGGTACTGGACCAGGTAGAGGCTGATATGAAGCCCCAGCAACCGTCACAGGAGGCTTTTGGTATCTGGAAACCGGGTGAGGGCTAAGCAGTAGCTATGGACCTGGAATTCTGGCTCGAGCGCTGGAACAGGGGGGGGGCAGGTTTTCACCAGCAGCATATCAATCCATACCTTGGCTATTTTTATGGTGAAAAGGGGCCGTCCACGGAACAGCGATCTGAGTTAAGGGTTTTTGTCCCGCTATGCGGGAAATCCAGAGACCTGTGGTGGCTGCAGGCAAACGGCTATGATGCAATAGGTGTTGAGTGCAGCGAACTGGCTATCGAACAATTCTTTGCCGAGCAGCAACTCGGTTACAACAAGTTGAATATGGGCAACTATGTAAGCTACCGGTCTGACAGGCTGGAAATCCTGCTGGGCGATTTTTTTAGTTTGAATATTGAAGATATCGGCAGCATTACAGATGTTTTTGACCGTGCATCACTGATTGCATTACCCGTGGAAATGCGCAGGCAATATGTAAGAAAAATTACAGAATTACAACAGCCAGGGACACGCACGCTATTGATTACCCTGACTTATCCTGAAAATGAAATGAACGGACCACCCTTTTCTGTCTCTGAAGAAGAGGTTCACGAGCTATATATGGATAACTTCACTATCGAAAAGCTGGTGGTGAAAAATATTCTGGATGATGAACCAAGATTCAAGCAACGTGGTCTTACTGCATTAACAGAAACAGCCTATAAACTTACAAGAAACAGATAACATGACAATACAAGTTGCGGAATCCTCAAACCCGGTAAAGGGGCACGCTCATCCAGCCTTCACATGGATACGTTCCGAGCGAATAGAATCGCTTAATGTAACGGTAGAAGAATATCAGCATAACGGGACAGGCGCCAAACACTATCACATCGATGCTGATAACAATGAGAATGTTTTCCTGGTTGCATTCAGAACTGTGCCCATGGATTCTACCGGTGTTGCGCACATACTGGAACATACTGCCTTGTGCGGTAGTAAAAAGTACCCGGTGCGGGATCCGTTTTTCATGATGATCAGGCGATCATTGAATACCTTCATGAATGCATTCACCAGTAGTGACTGGACCGCATATCCGTTCTCCAGTCAGAATAGAAAAGATTTTAATAATTTGCTGGATGTCTATCTGGATGCGGCATTTTTTTCCAGGCTGGATGAGCTTGACTTCCTGCAGGAAGGGCATCGCGTAGAGTTCAAACAAGTAGACAATCCGCACAGCGAACTGGAGTTCAAGGGTGTGGTGTTCAACGAGATGAAGGGTGCGATGAGCTCGCCAGTCAGTGTTTTATGGCAGACATTGAGTGAACATCTATATCCAACCACGACCTATCACTACAATAGCGGTGGTGAGCCGGTAAATATTCCTGATCTTACTTATCAGCAACTCAAGGATTTTTATAAAACACATTATCATCCCACTAATGCGGTATTCATGACTTTTGGTGATATCCCGGCTTACGAACACCAGCAGCAGTTTGAGGAAAAAGTCCTGCGTCATTTCGACAAGCTCGATGTCAATATACGTGTTGATGATGAAAGGCGTTTCAACAAGCCGGTGGTTGTAGAAGATGTGTATGCATTCGATGTCGTTGAAGGTGTGACCGAGGAGCACAAGACCCATCATGTGCTTGGCTGGTTGCTCGGACACAGCACTTCGCTGGATGAGGTTATGAAGTCGAACCTGTTATCGCATGTGTTGCTGGAAAACAGCTCATCGCCGCTGCGCAAGGCGCTGGAAACGACGAAGCTTGGAACAGCGCCATCACCGTTATGCGGGCTGGAAGATTCTAATTACGAAATGTGCTTCATGTGCGGTATCGAAGGTAGCGAGCCCGAAGCTGCTGAGGCATTTGAAAAACTTGTTATCGATGTGCTACAGGATGTTGCCGAAAATGGCGTTCCACTGGAGCAACTTGAAGCTGTATTACACCAACTGGAATTGAGTCAGCGTGAAATCGGGGGAGATGGTTACCCCTTTGGTTTGCAACTGATACTCAGTGGTTTGTCAGCGGCAATTCATCGAGGCGATCCGTCAGAGTTACTCAACCTCGATCCTGTAATCGAGTCATTGCGTGTAAAGATCAGGGATGAATCTTACATCAAGCAGCTGGTTCGAGAATTATTACTGGAAAATCCGCATCGGATTCGCCTCAGCATGAAGCCCGATACAGGTTTGAGTGCACGCAAGGAGCAGGCGGAGCTTGAGCGTCTGGCCAATATGAAAACAATGATGTCAGATGATGACAAGGCACAGGTGATTAAGCGCGCTGCGGAACTGGCGCAACGACAGCAGCAAGAAGATGACCCGGAAGTGCTGCCCAAAGTCGGACTTGATGATGTTCCGCCCGATATTAAAATACCGGTTGCGATCCCACGGAAAGTCGCTGATATCGAGTCGACCATGTATGCGCAGGGCACTAACGGCCTTGTATATCATGAAATAGTGCTCGATCTTCCTGCACTTCAAAGTGGCCAGCTCGACATACTGCCGTTGTTTTCTAACTGTTTGACCGAGCTGGGTGTAGCTGACAAGGATTACCTGCAAGTACAGGAATGGCAATCAAGCGTCAGTGGTGGCGTAAGCGCTCATTCAAGCATTCGCGGCTACAGTGACAATATTCAACAAACCAAAGGCTATTATGTCTTCGCCGGCAAGGCGCTGGAGCGCAATAACGAAAAACTGTCTGAATTAATGCACGAGACCATACACTCGGTTCGATTTGATGAATACGAGCGCATGCAGGAACTCATTTCACAAAGACGTGCGCGGCGTGAACAAAGCGTTACCGGTAGCGGACACACACTGGCAATGTCTGCCGCTTCAAGTGGTATGTGTCCGGTTGCTGCCCTGGGGCACCGCTTTAATGGCCTGGAAGGCATACGTCTGCTTAAGGCAATCGATGATGCCAATAAGCAGGGTGCGATCACTGATCTGGCGAACAGGTTCAGTGAGATTCACCAGGCAATCATTGCTGCACCGAAACAATATATGATCATCGGTGAAGAAGACAAGCTTGATGATCTGGTTGCTGGCTTTGAAAAGGTATGGACTCCGCAACAGACTACCCCCGTTTTCGATACCTTCAGCTTCAGCAAAGTCGATGAAACGGTGAAACAAATGTGGGTGACCAATACCCAGGTTAACTTCTGTGCACGTGCTTACAAAACAGTGCCGATGGATCATGCTGATGCAGCGCCTCTGTGTGTGCTCGGTGGCTTTCTCAGGAATGGTTTCCTGCATACCACCATCAGGGAGAAGGGCGGTGCCTATGGTGGTGGAGCTGGCCATGACACTAACATTGCTGCATTTCGCTTTTTCTCCTATCGTGATCCCAGGTTGAATGAAACGCTCGATGATTTCGATCGCGCCATAGACTGGATGCTGGGCAACAAGCATGAATGGAGAATGGTCGAAGAAGCCATACTCGGTGTTATCAGCAGTATTGACAAGCCGGGCTCACCATCGGGTGAGGCCAAGCAGGCATTCCACAATCTACTGCATGGACGTACACTGGAAAAATTACAAACATTCAGACAAAACGTATTGAATGTAAGACTCGATGACTTAAGACGCGTGACAGAAACCTATCTGCATCCGGATAAAGCCAGCACTGCCGTGATAACCAGCACTGCTACGCTTGAACAGAAAGGAAACCTTGGTCTGGAAGTCATCAATCTGTAGCTTGATTTAAACTGCAGAGTGGAACAGTCAATTCACGTATTGTTACTGGTGGTTGATTGCCACATTCCACATGCGCAATCACTCAAGCAGAAGCGTGCAGTTGTTAAAAGCCTGACAGATCGCCTGCGTGCACGGGTAAATGCATCGGTTGCAGAAACCGGCTTTCTTGATGAATGGCAACGGTCTGTGATTGCACTCACTATGGTCAGTAATAACAGGCGTTATCTGCAACAGCAAAAAGAAATTATCGAGCAGTTACTGGTGTCCTCAACGGGCGCGCTTAATGTCGTAAAGATTGAACAGCACTGGCTTTGAAAACAGGGGCCAGGTACTAGGTACTAGGTTCGAGGGGAAACTGATTTATCTCTGGTCAATTCAAAATAATCGGGGATAATATCGTTAATATATCCCATGTTGTTGATCGGGTAATTCATCTTCATGTTGCTGTTAGATTGTGACGCTGTAAAATTTCCGCTCAATTATTTCTAACAGGAGGTGTTAAATGAAGGTTGCATATATCTTTTCTACCCAGGGTCACTCGGTTTCCTACAAGCTCGGAAAAATGATTCTTCCTCAGCTGGAAGATGAGACGCACGGAGTCGACGTAGTCGGCATGTTTTTCTTCGAAGATAATGCCTATGTGTTGCAAAAGGGAAATCCCATCGGTGAACGCCTGGCCAAGGTTGCCCGCGACAAGGGCATGTTGTTGATGGCCTGCGATCAGTGTGCTTATGAACGCGAAATTGATGATATGCTTGTCGAAGGCGCTACAATAGGGTGTTTCCCCAACCTTTATGGCGCATTGTCTGGCAATATGCCGGACCAGGTGATTACCCTATAGGCAGCTATGACAAAGCATCTACAGAATTACCAGCTGGTCGAGACCAGGCTGCAGCAAAAACTGGACAATGGCACTACACGCTGCAACCTGTGCCTGTGGCGCTGCAAGATCGGTCATGGCCAGCGTGGATTCTGCCAGGCGCACGTCAACCGTAACGGTACTCTCTACAACCTGTCGTACGGCATACTTTCATCGATCGATATCGATCCAATAGAAGACAAGCCGGTCAAGCATTATCGACCGGGTACACGGGTGATGTCAGTTGGTAGCTATGGCTGCAGTTTCCGCTGTGGCGGTTGCCACAACCTCGATATTTCCTGGGGTGTGAAGGCGCTGGATGAGCTCGCTCGCGGAGAATCCAGGGAAGCCTGGGTGACGCCGGAAAGTCTGGTCGAAACCGCCCTCAGGGCGGGTGTACAGGGTATCGCCTTCACCTATTCCGAGCCGGCTGTGTGGTTGGAATACGTCATGGATGTGTGCGAACTGGCACACCAGGCAGGGCTCTACACGGTGTATGTATCCAACAGTTTTGTCACCGATGAAGCGTTGCAGCTGGTGGCGCCGCATCTGGACGTACTGTGTTCGGATATCAAGAGCATGCGTGATGATTTCTATCGGGAAATATGTCGCCCGGCCACAGTCGAGCAAGTACTGCACTCGATCAAGACGGCGCATGATCTGGGCGTGCACGTGGAAACACGAACAAATATCATTCCCGGAAAGAACGATGATCCCGAGGAGCATTATGCTATTGCCAGCTGGGTACGTGAAAACCTCGGGAGCTGACAGCCCCTGGCATATCACCAAGTTCTTCCCGGCATACAAGTTGATGGATATACCGCCAACACCGGATGAGAGCCTGTTTGCTGCGGCTGAACAGGCCAGGCGTGCAGGCCTGAAGCATGTTTACGTGTATAATGACAAAGGCTGTGATTGTGCCAAAGAGAATCGCCCGCTCGAGTTCTATCTGAACAACCAGCCTGAGGATATCCACCAGGTGAAAAAATGTGCGGCCAGCTGTTGTGGCGATGAGGGTATCTTGCTTAAAAAATTCGAAGAGAAATCAAATCTGTAACATGGTGAGGTTGTCATGACGAGAATGGTTCAGTGTGTGGTACTTAAATCCGAAGCCGAGGGGCTGGATAAACCACCACATCCGGGTGCACTCGGTGAGCGCATCTACGAAAATGTATCAAAGGAAGGCTGGAAACAATGGCTTGACCGCCTGACAACCATTATCAACGAAAACGGCTTTGAATACTGCTGATACGAAAAACATCGAGCTCATCGAAAAGCATATGGTTGGCTTCTTCTTTGGAGAAGGTGACTATGGCCAGGCTCCCGCAGGCTTTCAGGCCGGTGGCGCTAAAAAGTAAACCAGGCTGCCCGGCTGCGTATCATGCCGACGCCAGTTTAAACACGGGCGCGGTTACAAATTTCAACTTTTCATGCGCTGCTCTCAGCGCGGCTGTTACTGCTTGCGGCGAATCGGCTTGAGCAAAAATGAAGCCGAGATACTGGTTGCCCTCTGGTAAGGGTATCAACTCATGACCTTCGCTGATCACAATATCAATTTTTTCAATATACGGCACTTTTTGGGCTTGCAGAATCCCTTCCACGCGCCTTAACAACCCCGCCTGCCTGATCGGTATCATCATGACTCCTCGGCTTTGGCTGATTGCAGCCGGCTTCATCGGCTCGCCGATGGCGAGTGATAGCGTCAGCTGTTCGAGGCTTTTTTCTGTGCCGTTATCCAGTGTGCGGGCGCAGTCACCACCAATGGTGCGTGATGCCACCTCCAGTATCCATGCATCCATGGCGTTGACACGTAATTCAGCATGCACCGGTCCGGTTGTTAATCCGAAAGCCGTACAGGCCTGCTGAACCCGTTGTTTAATGATACTAAGGGTATCGGCCTCGAGTTGCGATGGCGTGACGTAAATCGTTTCTTCGAAGAAAGGCCCGACCAGTGGATCCGGTTTGTCGAAAACCGCCAGTGTGTGCAATCGGCCTTGATGGAGATAGCCTTCATAGGCAACTTCAATGCCATCAATATAGTCTTCGACGAGGACATGGCTGCGTTCGAATGCATCGGATGAATCGGAGATGATGTTTCGAATACGCTCACAGGCGGTGATGAATTCTGCTTCATTATTCACCCGTATAACCCCGCGGCTTGCAGACATATTGACGGGCTTAATAACGCATGGCCACGGTAGTCCTGCAAGCTGAGTATCGAGTGCTTTGTTGATGTTGATCAGGCAGTGAATTGGAACAGGGCAACCCGCCAGCATCAGGTGTGCCCGTGCCATATCCTTTCTGCGGGTCAAACGCGCTGCTGCAGGCGGATTGTGAGGCAGGCCAAGCCTGCTGGCGGCGTGTGCTGCCAGCTCCACAGTGCTGTCATCACTGCCGATGATACCGGCAAACGGTCGCTTGCCGGCCTCTTCGAGTAGTAGGCCGAGGGCGGCATCATGGTCGTCCAGGTCGATATGCAGGCCCTGGTTAACCTCTGTTGTCAGGGAATGTTCACCACGGGACCCGATCAACACCTGAAGACCCATCTGTTGCGCTGCAACCAGATACGGAGCGATACGGTAGCTGTTGGGTTGGGAAATTAAAAGGAGACGTTTGCTAATGGCCTGATACTACGAAGATCTCACTCAGCTTGCGTCTGGAATGGAGGCATAGTATCAGCCACAAGCCGCACTGTATGCGTTACACAGTACGCGCAGGATCCTATTCTAATACTCCACTCCAGACAGCCGGGGGTTGCGAATGTTTATCCGCAACCACCACCCACTGCACCGCAGGCACCACAGGTACCTGAGCCGCCGGTATTGGCAAATACATTCTTGAACACAAAGCTGGCATTGGCGCCCTGCGTCTGGTAGTCGATTTCTACACCTTCAAGATAACTCAGTGCAACCGCGTCGACATATACCTTCAGGCCATCCATGTCACGAACGCAGTCATATTCATTGGGCTGATCGACGAAAGTCATACCATAACTCATGCCGCCACAGCCACCGCCTGAAACGAAAATGCGGACACCATTAACGCCTTCTTCATTTTCAGTCAAAGCCAGTAATTGCCTGGCAGCTTCCGCTGAAACATTGATCTGATCGGTTAACTGATTGTTGAACTGTACATTTGACATAACGACCTCGTTTATGTTCGAAACTAGTATGGATTCTACCAAAAATATGACAAGATGAGTGCCCGATAATTCCATTCATTTCAGGTGGTTTTGACTCCTGCGAAATATGGGGTTTTGCGGTATTGTTATTCAGATCAATACCGATGATGCAATAAACCTGATATAAATTATGCCTAAATCCACTATTCATCCTACCGCGCTTGTCTCCCCGCGTGCGGTGCTTGCCGAGGGCGTTGTCGTTGAAGCCTACGCGATAATTCATGATCATGTCGTGATCGGTGCAAATAGCATCATTGGCCCCCAGGCCGTGATACACGATTATGTGCGCATGGGCAGCGACAACCGGGTGCACGCTCATGCTGTTATCGGTGACCTGCCGCAGGATATTTCTTTTGACCCGGCGACTGAAACCTGGGTCGAAATCGGCGATGCCAATACCCTGCGCGAAGGTGTCACTATCCATCGTTCAACTTCAGCCTCGAAATCGACACAACTGGGTTCAGAAAATTACCTGATGGCTTACAGTCATGTTGGCCACGACTGTACGCTCGGCAATAATATCATCGTTACCATCAATAGCGCAGTAGGTGGTCATGTCGAGATCGGCAATAATGCTGTGATAGGCGGCAGTGTCGCGATTCACCAGTTTTGCCGTATTGGACAATATGCCATGGTGGCAGGATTTATAGCTGTTAGAAAAGATGTTTTGCCCTACACCATGGTGGCCGGGTCGCCGGCACGTCATTATCGTCTCAATAGCGTAGGATTGCGTAGATCAGGTATCAAGGGCGATCGTTACCGCGCACTGGAACAGGCCTATCGAGCACTCAGATCCGGAAACAAATCACTTGATGGTATTGTAAATACCGATGAAGTTGAATATTTGCGTGACTGGCTGTCACAACATTCGAAACGTGGATTAAGCGGTTTTCTTGTCGATAACAAATAAATTATTCGTTACTAATACTCGTTACTAAACAGTCCCCGGCTCACATTAATGCGTCAAGCGATTGGCGTATCAAGTCAAGTTATCTCCACCGGTAAAAGCTAGATTACGCTTGTCATTATTTAATAGCAGCATGTGATGCAGATCATTCAGCAATGGTCAGACCATTATTCTGCTGAATTGTACGCGTCTTGCTATGCGAAACAAATATTGGCAATGGAAATCTGCGGCATGTCGCGATTTGAACATGTAGCAGGCAACATGGATTAGCCCGGAGAATCCACATGGGATTACAACGGGTTCCCTGGTGTCGATTTGACACTACCGAGTATGGCTTTGATTGCGAAATTTACAGGATATAACTGTGTAGTTAGTTACAAGCCTGATTCACGCTAGGTGTGTGACGGGGCTGGCGGCAGTGTTGTTTAATTGCTGTTGGCCCCATTTTTTGCTGAATATTCATCGAGTAGGGGTTATAAATAAACTGCCGTAAATAGCTAAATAATTCAACCAGCGGATTAATTACAGGTAATTTGCGGGCAGTTTACCGACAGGGGATAGATAGCCATATTTCGTAGATCCCGTTCCGAATCACGAATATTGTCATCATCGGGTGACAGCTGATAGGCGCATTGTAACGACTTTAGTGCCTGTTCAGCACAACCATTCAAATGCAGTGCATAAGCAAGATTATTCCAGCTAGCTATGTTTGCAGGATCTAACCTTGTTGCGTTAAGCAGGGCGGACACTGCTTCATGGTTAATTCCTGCCTTGTACGCCAGGTTACCGAGCGTCAACCAGGCAGTAGCATCATCAGGCCATGCTTTCGTTGCTGCGCGATAGGCTACTAGCGCCTGCACGGTTAAACCGGTTTCTTCAAATGCGTAAGCTGTTGCTAAATAGCTGGATATGTTCGCGGTCGAGGGTATTCTACCCAGCGGCAAAATCACCAGGGCCCAGTTATCGGCGCGCTTCCAGGTGTTGTTAAATGTTTTAAATGTCGTTAGCCATCGTTTTGTCGTACCCGAGCGCAATATTAATTTTTCGTTTGCAATGTCATAACCGATGACAACAGCGTAATGCCACTGCGGCCACCAGTCAAAGCCAAGGTTCTGTAATACAAGTACGGGATTGCCCGCGGCTATTTCCCTTAATAAGTCGGATAATTCAGGATTCAGCGGGTATGGCAGCATGTGGTAACGGCGTGCGGTGACAGCTATCTCAACCTGCAGGCTGCCTTTACGTTGTGGAATATATATTTGTGCTGAAAGTGATTCGAGTGTTGTCTCTACCTGATGTGACCTCAGCACTGTTGCAAGTGCAGCCGGGCCGCACTGGTGTTCAGTTTGCGGGTAAAACGCGATCTGCGTCAGCTCGACTTCGGATGGCAGGTCCTCGGGCAGGCTGCCCGCTAGCTGCCTGCCTTGATAGGTTGTGGTACAGCCGTTTAGACAAAGCAGGCAAGCGAGTAAGCGGGCGCTTCCGGGTTTCAGCCATGACAGGCCAATGGCCATGTCTGATGTGTAATCAGTTTACAGGGTGAATAAACGGGAATATATCTGTCGCACCGATAACGTCAGTAATTACAAATACGATAAATATGATAAGCAGTATACCAAGCACGCTACCGCCAGCCGGCAGCTCGTCTATCTGCTGATTAAACTGCGCGATTTCTTCATGCGTCATCAAATTGATACGACTTTCGATATCAACGCTGCTCACGCCCATGTCCAGCAATTGCTGTTTAACTTCCGCTCGATTGATAGTTGCCATTAAAGCGGCTTTTTCGTGATTATGCTGTGCATGTGTTATCACCTGTTTATTGGTTATCAATGCAGCCTGAGCGCTGCTGAATGACATGCTTAAAAGCGCAACAGTTAACACAGTGGAAATAAGTTTCTGGATTGAGATCATCAGGATGACTCCGTGGGTATATTGAAAGAGGTAAAGCCTGAATGCATTTCGAGCAATTTTACCATAATGGCTGATGCCCTGATGTGGCGGTGTGTGCGCCTGTGCACACGCTACGGGTGCCTGTGTTGCTGAATAGCGTGATCTAAACGATATCAAATTCAGCCATAAGCGGTATGTGATCAGACAGTTTTCTCCAGGGTTTTCCATGCAGTCGCCTGCACTTGACCAGGTTGAGACCACGGCTGTAAATACGGTCCATTGACAGTGCAGGCAGCCAGGCTGGAAATGTCCTGGCATATTTACCCGATGAGATTTTAAATACTTCATCAACCTCCAGGTCATGGGTAAAGTGGGCTTCGGCCCGACCCATCCAGTCATTAAAGTCGCCTGCAATGATCAGCGGCGTGTTGTGGGGTACGTGAGAGTCTATTCTTTCGGCGAGCGTTGCCAGCTGACGTTGCCGCTCCATGCCGAGCAGGCCCAGATGCACACAGATAACATGAACCCGCTGTCTTGTTTCTGTCAATTCAATCGTGCCGTGCAGAAGGCTTCTACTCGCTGACTGCATCAGGGAAACATCGATATTTTCCCACTCCACAATTGGATACTTACTGAGTATGGCATTACCATGATGACCGGATTTATAAATTGCATTTTTGGCATAAGCATGGTGATGCCAGACTTCATCAGCGAGAAACTCGAACTGGCTGTTACTGGGCCAGTCATCAAACCGGTTTTTTGAAATGTTACGTTCACCGTGTATTTCCTGTAAACAAACCACGTCAGCATCAATCTGGCGTATGGACTCTTTAATGTCATGAAGGATAAAGTGGCGGTTGCTTGAGCTGAATCCCTTGTGAATATTGTAAGTGAGAATTTTGAGTGTATTCCGTTGCATGATTTATTGTAAATCGTTCGCCTAATCAAATATTATAAGAGATTAATAACAATCTTCGTAATTGAAATATCGTGTCAGTTAATCAAATACATTTGCTTGTGCTTATTATAATTGCAAATGGTGCGCCTGTTGTAATGCGAACCTTAATGCAAAACCGGCTCAATACAGCGATTGATTTTGGTTACAGACTGGCTGATAACAAGCCTCTTTTCGGCCGCTCAAAAACCTGGCGTGGTGCTGTTGGCGCGGTCATATTCACATCTATAGGCGCTGTAGCACTCGGCTATTCACTGGATACAGGTGCAATGATAGCTGTGTATGCGGTGTTAGGTGATATTTTTTCCAGCTTTATCAAGCGACGCCTTGGCATGAGGCCGAGCAGCATGGCGCCCTTGCTGGACCAGGTTCCAGAGTCGTTGTTCCCGGCTGTGATGTTAATGGATGTATTCGAACTGGACCTTCAATCAATTTTCATTCTCGTTGGAGTGTTTATCATCGCAGAGCTGCTTCTGTCCTACATTTTTTTCAAGCTGGGTATACGTAAAAGGCCATATTAGTTATTATCTGTAAAAAATTCAGGGCCTTACTCTATTTCATCATGTCTGCCGCCAAGCGAGAAATCTATAACCTGCCGAATTTTGTCAGCTTTGTGCGCATCCTGATGGCGCCGGTTTTATTCTATTTTGCATTCAGTCCAGCAGCCGACCTGGTTTCTCCTGGCGCTGGTATTTTCCGGCTTTACCGATGTGCTGGATGGTTTTCTGGCGCGTTTGCTGAACCAGATCACGGCGCTGGGCTCGCGCCTCGATAGCTGGGGTGATTTCACCATCTATACCACCATGGCTATATGTGCGTGGATTCTCTGGCCCGACATTATTGTCGAGGAAATCATATCCTATGTTGCAATTGTCATCAGCTTCACCTCGCCGGTGATTGTCGGCCTGATCAAATTCAGAACCATAACCAGTTATCACACCTGGACAGTGAAAGTCGCTGTGGTAGTGACATTCGTCGGTTATATTTTACTGTTTGCCGGCTATTTAGACTGGCCATTTCGAGTAGCAGCAGTGTTCTGCGTAGTAGCGGCTGTCGAAGAAATCGCCATTACACTACTGATTCATCACGAGCATGTCGATGTCAGGACCATATGGGCGGCGTTGAATTACAACAGGGAAGACGATTAAGCAGACATCGACAGTATTGCCCGGCGTGAATGCCGGGCAATACTGTCGATGATTCTAGAACTTGAGGTAGGCGCCAATAAATGGCCCCTTGAAATCCAGCTTCGCATTGGTGTCATCAACATCATCCAGCTCGATTTTCTGGGTCCTGTAACCGGCTTCAAATCCTACAAGGTAATCCGTGGTGTATGAAACCTTGGCGATAAAGTCTG
>CAWEEC010000079.1:0-5532 GCA_963807785.1 uncultured Gammaproteobacteria bacterium
ATCAATTGCTGCCCGGAAAAAGAACGGCAGAACCTTGGAATCTATCGGCAACAGGTTATTGCCAGGAACAAAGTCATCATGCGCTGGCTCTCGCATCGGGGCGGTGCTCTGGATTACCGCGACTGGCAGAAAAAACATCCCGGTGAACCCTTCCCGGTTGCGGTCGCACTGGGCGCTGACCCGGCAACAACCCTGGCTGCTGTTACACCGGTGCCGGATACATTGTCAGAGTACGGCTTCGCCGGTCTGCTCAGGGGGAGTAAAACCGAGGTTGTGAAATGCAGCGCAGGCGACATCATCGTGCCGGCAACAGCCGAGATGATACTGGAAGGTCACATCTATCCTGGAGAAGAAGCGGAAGAAGGTCCATATGGAGACCATACCGGGTATTACAATGAAACCGAAACATTCCCGGTGTTTACGATTGAACGCATAACGCATCGAACAGATCCAATCTACCACAGCACCTATACCGGAAGACCACCGGATGAGCCGGCCGTTCTCGGTGTCGCATTGAATGAAGTTTTCGTTCCGATATTGCAAAAGCAGTTTCCGGAAATTATCGATTTTTATCTACCGCCGGAAGGCTGCTCTTACCGCTTTGCTGTTGTCAGTATCAACAAGCAATATCCCGGTCATGCCAAGCGCATCATGATGGGAGTGTGGTCATTCCTGCGACAGTTTATGTATACAAAATTCGTCATCATTGTGGATCACGATGTGAATACACGTGACTGGAAAGATGTTATCTGGGCCATCAGTACCCGCGTTGATCCTGTGCGTGATTTCACGATGATTGAAAACACACCGATTGATTATCTCGATTTCGCTTCACCGGTATCCGGCCTGGGCTCCAAGGTGGGAATTGACGCTACCAATAAATGGCAAGGTGAAACCGATCGTGAATGGGGTAAGCCGATAACCATGGATAAGAATGTCAAACAGCGCATCGATGCGATCTGGGATGATCTTGGAATAGATAAGTAAAATCATGTAGACACATGTCATTTAACGCAAAGGGAACAAAGGAATTATTTGTAAGAGTCAGGATTTAATCTGACAGTCAGTGTCATATTAATTCAAACCCCGACAATGATTTTTTTGTCAGTTCAGTCGAGATTGGCTATATAGAAGAGGCTATAGATATTGACTCTCGCAGAGGCGCAGAGAGCGCAGAGTAAAAATATATATGATGATACTGTCTTTGTAAAAAATGGATGTAACCACTGCGTTCCCTGCGCCTCTGCGAGAAAACAATATGTTAAATCTCCAGCATCTGCTGGTTTATCGGCAAAGCGAAAACATGCAGCAACTGTCAGATTAAGTCGGAACCAGTACAAATAATTTCAGTTATGCTAAGCAACTGGCTTGCAGCGTGCAGGCTTGCATGGCGGTAATGTCGCATGACCTGACAGAGCATCTGTTATCTTTGCGTCTTCGCCTCCATTGCGTTGCAACGAATATCTTAAGTGTCCGCCTTCGTGCAATATGCGAGTTAAGCGACAGATATCGCATAAGCCCGAATGTTCCCGCATAATCCTGATCATGGTTGCACGTATATACAAAGTCATATCAACTGCACGACTGCAGTTTGTATCAGTGTGCCTGCTTTGGTTGGGTATCATATTCTGTACACACGCGCAGGTATCGATAGACGGCGTTGAACCACAAGTCCGCGACAACATTCTTGCTTACCTGCGGCTCGATGATGAAGCTTGCGATGCTCCCGACTGGCGGGTGCGGCGGCTGTTCGCCGATGCAGCAACCGAGATTCGAGAGGCACTGGAAGTTGTCGGTTTTTACAACGTAGAGATCGAGAAGACACTCAAAACAGGCGAAATCTGCTGGCAAGCGAGCTTTGCCATCACGCCAGGTCAGCCGGTGGTGTTGCGTAATGTGTCCATCAAAATCGATACCGGCGATGCGCAAGACGGTGAACTGGCTAGTGTCGTGCAGAATTGTGCATTGAATCCAGGGGATGTTTTGCAGCACGCCAACTATGATGCTTGCAGGCGCAAGATTACCAGGGCTGCCGAAAACCGCGGCTACTTTGCCGCCAGGTTCATAGAGCGGCGCATTGACGTATATCCTGACGAGTACGCGGCCGACATTAAACTATATTTCGTAACCGGCCCGCGCTATGTGTTTGGTGCAATCACATTCGACCAGGCGGTACTGGATGCCGATCTGGTAGAGCGGTTTGTCAGGATCACACCCGGCGAACCCTACGATGCGGATCTCGTCAGAAAGATACAACGCGATTTTGTGTCCAGCGCGTATTTCGATCAGGTTGTGTTCAAACGAACCCCCCGCGGTGAACCTCATTTCGATGTACCGATACATATCGAGCTGACGCCCGGCAAGAAAATGCAGTACAACGCAGGCGTTGGTTTCGCCACCGACGTCGGACCGAAACTGCGTTTCGGAGTATTGAACCGGCGGGTTAATGACGATGGTCACCAGGCCGAATTCGAGGTCAACTGGTCGAAGGTTATTTCGGACGTCGGTGTTACTTACCGCATACCGCTCGACAAGCCGCAGGACTGGTTTACCATCGACACCGGCTACAAGATCGAAGACAATGACAGTTTCGAGAGTGACCTGTTCACCACCGGTGTGCAGCGCATACAGAAGCGCGATAATGGCTGGATACGTACACTGTTCCTGGATCTGCGGCTCGAGGAATACGCGACCAGCGAAATCGACAAGGACAGGTCCAAGTTGCTCACCCCGGGCGTCAGTTATGCGTTCGTGGAAGAAGATTTCCCTCCGCGGCCGTTGTCGGGGCACCGCAGCAGCGTGCAAACGCGTGGCGCCGTGGACGGCCTGATTTCGGATACCAGTTTTGCACAGGTCTACGGCAACACCAAGTGGGTGTTCGGGCTCTGGTCCGGTGGGCGGCTGTTGACCCGCGCCGAAGCCGGTTTTACCCTGATCGATGAACTCGACACCCTGCCGGCATCAGTGCGCTTCTTCGCCGGTGGCGACACCAGTGTGCGCGGCTATGCCTATAAATCACTGGGGCCGACCGATCCCTTCGGTAATGTTGTCGGCGGTGAAAACCTGCTGGTTGGCAGTGTCGAGATTGATCAGCTGGTTGCAGATGACTGGTCGCTGGCGGCATTTATCGACAGCGGCAATGCCTACGACTACCTCAGGGACTTCGATACCGCAACCAGTGTCGGTCTCGGTGTTCGCTGGATTTCACCGCTTGGGCCCATCCGCTTCGACGTTGCGATTCCGCTGGAGAAAGATGCGCCGGACGATTACCGGATTCACATCACACTGGGGCCTGACCTGTGATGCGCGCGCTGAAAATTACCGCACTGGTCACACTGCTCACTGTAGTCGTACTCGCACTCGTTCTGGCATGGCTGGTGAGATCGGAACAGGGTAGCCGCTGGTTGCTGGAGCAGGGGCTTGGCATTTCTCCTGTAACTATCGAGGCAAGGGGTATCTCCGGCACCCTGGCAGACGGGCTGGGTGTCGAGAGCTTGTTTATAGCGCTGCCGCTGGCAGAAATCCGGGCCGAAAAGATTGTAGTCAGCTGGAATCCCGCAAAATTATTTGCGGGCATTGTTGATATCAATAGTGCACGCATCGCCGAGCTTAGCGTCGATGTACTGGAAACTGGTAGTAACGACGAACCTTCAAAGGACCCGGCTGATGAACCGAATGACAATCAAACTGATAATCGATTGTTCTGGTTACAGATTCCGATACATATATATATTGGGTCAGGGCAGCTCGACAAGCTGCGTATCGAAGAAGCGGAATTCGAGAACCTGAGCGTCGCCGGAACCATCGGGCACGGGCGCCTGGAAATCGAAACACTGGGCGCGCAGGTAGTCGGCATCAAGCTGCAAGCCAGCGGTGAGCTGGTAGGGCCGGACCCCGGTCGGCTGCATGCAGCAGCCAGCTGGAAGATGCCGGCAGAAAACCTGCATGGCAGCGGCAGTTTTAACGGAAATATCGACAAGCTCGATTTTACCCAGGTGATCAACGTGCCGGAAACGATCAACTTCAACGGCAGCATTTATGATTTATTCAGCGCGCCGTCACTGGAGGGTGTGGCTGACTGGCCAAGTGTTCGCTTGCCTGGCGAAACGATACTGTACAGCAACGACGGCCATGTCACTATCAATAGTGACTTTCGATCAGCGCGCCTTGATGGTACCAGCATCATGCTGCTCGAAGGCTGGCCTCAGGGTAATCTGAAACTGCAAGCACTGCTCGACCTGCAAGCGGTCACTATCGACAGCTATTCCATAGATGGACTGGATGGTCGCATCTCCGGCTCCGGGCGGATCGGCTATGGTGAAGGCGTGCACGGGCAGTTGGCAATTAATGCCAGTCAGATCGACACCGGACTCATCAACAGCGAGCTGCCGGGCCGACTCGGTTTTGACGCCAGCCTGCAGATTAAGTCGGCTGATGAATTCATCATCGATATCACTGCTGCGCAAGCAACAATTGTCGACAGGGACTTCACCGGGCTGGGACACGTGCACTGGCATGAAGCAAAGTTGGCCGCGATCGATGCCAGCATCAATGCCGGCAGCAATCGACTCACTGCCGATATCAAACTGGATAAACAATTGGCAGGTTTGATTAAAGCAAGCGTACCCGAGCTGGCGATGTTGTGGCCTGACCTGCAGGGTGCACTGGATGCTGCGATCACCCTCGGCGGCAGTCTCGAAAACCCGCAGGCTGATGTCACAGCGAGAGCGACATCGGTATCATTCGGGTCGCAATCGATGGACACGTTCGTAATGAGTGGAGCGTTAAAGAACGATAACAGGATCACGGGCAGTCTTGCCGCGACCGGGCTGGTCGCCGATCAACAGCAAATCGGCAACCTGGACTTCACGCTGAACGGCGCACTTGCCGAGCATCAATCAGTACTGAATTTGGCCGGCGGAGTGGTTGATGTGCAGCTGCGTAGCAGCGGTGGTTGGGATGGCAAGCATTACACCCAGCGTTTCGAATACGGCCAGATCCGGCCGGAGGGATTTGACAGCTGGAAGCTGGAACAGAATCCGCAACTGCGCCTGTCTGTAAAAAGCGGACAGGTAAGTGCACATTGCTGGAGGCAGCAGGGTGCAAGCATCTGCATCGATGCCAGTAACTGGGATGCGGAAAGCATGCAAAGCACGGTTACTATCAAGGACTTTGCACTCGCCTCATTGCAACCCTTGTTGAGTGAGGGCTACAGCATCGATGGTACAGCTAATGCCGACCTAAGCTTGATGCGCAATACAGCAGGTATGCAAGGTGAATTGCACTGGCAGCAATCCCGCACGGTGGTGGCCTACAGCGACAACATCGATACGCTTCAGACGACGCTCGAAAAAGTCGAGATCGATCTCAGCTCGGACAGCGTCCGGACGAATCTCGATGCGAAACTCAGCGGCGAACAGGGGCTGAATATGACCGTGACCGCCAAAGTCAGCGGCCCGCTGGTTGCTGAAAGTCCGTTAAATGCTGCAGCTAAAGGCAAGTTACCGAGCATCGGGCTGCTCCGGCCGCTTG
>CAWEEC010000080.1:0-6204 GCA_963807785.1 uncultured Gammaproteobacteria bacterium
TGCGGCCACTACACCCACATGTGTTTCGCTAAGCGTGGTACTTGGCGATGATCCAGGCCCAACATTTGATTACCTTTCATTACCAACAGGATCGTTTATCACCGTTGGGTTTACCGACGAAGTCATCATCGATGGAGTCGGCGACGATATTTTCATTGCAGAAGTTGGCGATGCTCAAGAAAACGCTGAAATATATGTCAGCTCACTTCTCTCAACAGATCCGAATGATTTCACGTTACTAGGAATCGCAAACGGTAATACTGTAACCAGTTTCGACCTGGCGAGTATCGGTTTTACCGACCAGGTTCTCGCAGTTAAAATTCTGAGTCTTGAAAATGGCGGCGCACCGGCGGCGCCCGGCTTTGACCTGGCGTATGTGGAAGCGATCAATTACACAGTTGTCCCAGTTCCTGCGCAATCTGGCTATTCGGTTCAGGTCTTATCGGCTTGATCGGTGTTGCCAGACGAAAGAAAGTAATAGCTGATTAAATGTTAATCAAATGCGGCTTCTTCGGGAGCCGTTTTTATATGTGCTGTAGGTCGGCTTTTGGCTGCGGTTTCAACCGGTCGCAAACATGAGCATTCAGCTCACTATTAGCCATACAAAAAAATTCTGGTCCGACAAGAAACACTACTCAGCTGGCATATGCGTGCTCTCCATCAACATTTCCCACTCAATTGTCAGGTTTGCCTAACAATTAGTGCGCAGAGTCAAGCAATTTCACAGGTAATGACTATAGTTTGGACGAGTCCAATATGTACCAACGGAGAAATGAGATGTTGTACCTGGAACAAAAACTTAACAGAGTTATATTCATGACCATTTCAACTATTGCGAGTGTTGCACTACTGGCTGTATTAATTGAGGGAATTAACGCAGTTGGAGTCTTCATGGGTGCGGCAATTATAAATTTTCTCGTTTACTACTCGCTACCAGATAAATTCAGCAAGCATTACATGGAAAAACAACCAAATCGCTTTACTCCAAGGTTTCAGAAAAATCCTGCGAATCAAACAGTCCTGGATTGACAACAATCGAATTAACCTGCAAGCCTACTGGTTAGACACTTGAGCATGGATAATCGCCACGTTTCACCCAATGTCACATATGACCGCTACCGACCCCAAGAAGTCGTTCTTGAGTTTTTATAAAGAAGTGACTTACCGCGGAGACGCAGAGGTTTATTTAGTAAACGAATGTTCGCGAATATTTATGTCACTCCTGCGGAGGCAGGAGTCCAGAGTCTTTGTTACTGCCGATTGTTATTTGTAACTGAAATCACAAGGCACTGGATCCCCGCTTACCCGCCGCGGGGATGACCGCAGGACGAGACTGCTTGATGAGAAACACAATAAAATATTTTCTCTGCGTCTCTGCGGTGAATTATTTTTATATCTACTGTACGACTGCTTCTGGCCGTTCTCGGAAGTTCAGGGTGAAAATTGTTGAAAACCAGGCTGACAGCCGACAGCCGCAAGCAGCCATTCAGATAGTAGCAATGGTGGGCTATGCCCACCCTACCAAGTTAGTACAAACAGTCACATGGATTCCTATGCGGTTTTCGTGCCTCTAAGGCTTTTGCGTTAAATTTAATCTTTATCTAGCGCCTTGTTATGACTAATAGCGTGCATAGCGATATATAAAACAAGCTAATATAAGCATTCTCTGATATACTACGCGTCCTCTTCACGCAAATAAATTCCCCGCAGGTTATTGATGTTCAAGCTTGGATGCGCCAGCCGCGTATGCTTTAAAAACGAGATACTGTCTGGTCTTACCGTAGCACTGGCACTGGTGCCAGAGGCTGTGGCCTTCGCCTTTGTGGCCGGGGTCGATCCCCTGGTCGGACTGTATGCGGCTTTCATGGTCGGCCTGCTGGCCGCCATTTTCGGTGGCCGCCCGGGCATGATCTCCGGTGCGACCGGTGCCATGGCCGTGGTAATGGTGGGGCTGGTCGCGCAGCATGGTGTGGAATACCTGTTTGCGGCAGTGGTGCTGACCGGCGTGCTGCAGATGGGGGCCAGTGTGTTACGGCTGGGGAAATTTATCCGTATCGTGCCGCACCCGGTAATGCTGGGCTTTGTCAATGGCCTGGCGATCGTGATCCTGTTGGCCCAGCTGCAACATTTCCAGGTGACATCAGTCGAGGGCGTACAGCAATGGCTTGGTGCTGAGCCACTGATGATTTTTGCCGGCCTGATCATACTCACGATGGCGATTATTCATTTGCTACCGAAATTGACGGGCGCCTTTCCGGCAGCACTGGCAGCGATAATTAGTAGTCAGCTTGCTGGTGTTGGGACTGGAACTGGATACGGCTACCGTGGGTGACCTGGCCAGTATCAAGGGCGGTTTGCCGGCTTTTCATCTTCCTTCGGTGCCGTTTAGTTTCGATACCCTGATGATCATCCTGCCGTATTCATTCATCCTCGCGGCAGTCGGACTGATCGAATCCTTACTGACACTCAGCCTGATTGATGAAGTCACCAATACCCGTGGTCGCGGTAATCGTGAGTGTATGGGGCAGGGCATTGCCAATACGGTCACCGGATTGTTCGGCGGCATGGGGGGCTGTGCCATGATTGGTCAGAGCATGATCAATGTGAATTCCGGCGGTCGCCAGCGTCTGTCCGGCATTGCTGCAGCCCTGTTCCTGTTGATGTTTATACTGTTTGCCTCACCGCTGATAGAACGCATACCCATGGCGGCACTGGTGGGTGTGATGTTTGTGGTTGTGATTGCCACCTTTGAATGGTCGAGTATACGTATCATGGGCAAGATACCGCTAGCCGATGCATTTATCCTGGTACTGGTTTCAGCGGTGACCGTGTTTACCGACCTGGCGATTGCGGTCGTGGTGGGCGTGATCGTGTCGGCACTGGTGTTTGCCTGGGAACATGCCAAGCACATCAATATCAAAACCTATGATGATGCACAGGGATCGCGCGTGCATGAACTCAATGGCCCGCTGTTTTTTGGTTCAGTGAAAAATTTTCTGGAACTGTTTAATCCTGAACAGGAACCGGATGATGTGATCATCGAATTTCAAAACTCACGGGTAGCCGACCATTCGGCGATTGAAGCCATCGACACCCTGGCGGAACGATATATACGAGCAGGCAAAACATTACACCTGCGCCACCTGAGTGAAGAGTGCAGGCAGTTGTTAAGCAAGGCCGGCGACCTGGTTGAAGTGAATGTTATGGAAGACCCGCGCTATCACGTAGCGGATGATCAACTGGCATAAACCACAGCGCTGTGAATCTTTTGTGATATTTCAGGTCTAGTATGTGAGTCTGGACGACCTCCTGGAGTGTCACGTGAATCCCCCTATACAATCAGGCAGTCAGCTAAATCCCCACACACCCCGCCATACAACCAACAGCAAGCGGATACTGGTGGTTGAAGATGATGCTGATATCAGCCACCTGCTGGAAATCCACCTCCAGGACATCGATTTTAAAGTCGATGTAGTCAACAACGGTATCGATGGACTCAACCGCGCCAGCAATTATGATTACCAGCTGATTGTGCTTGACCTGATGCTGCCGGGTCTGGACGGCCTTGAAGTCTGTCGGCGTTTACGTAGTCAATCGATCAATATCCCGGTGTTGATGTTAACAGCCAGAACATCCGAAATAGACAGAGTGCTCGGCCTTGAACTGGGTGCCGATGATTATCTCACCAAACCGTTTTCTATCAAGGAACTACAGGCACGCGTAAAAGCCATACTGCGCAGAATCAGCCTGTCAG
The DNA here is from genome assembly GCA_963807785.1 of uncultured Gammaproteobacteria bacterium. Lineage (GTDB taxonomy): Bacteria > Pseudomonadota > Gammaproteobacteria > SZUA-229 > SZUA-229 > JABDQW01. The sequence continues at coordinate 3,755 of CAWEEC010000080.1, forward strand.
CGAATCAACTTGCTTCCAACCCCGATGAAACAATTGAATTTGAATCACTGGTGATTGATGTATCCGGCCGTAATGTATTTGTTGATAACACACTGGTTGAACTCACTGCCAGGGAATTTGACCTGTTACTGCACTTTGCCCGCAACCCGGGTCGCGTCTATAGCCGTGGACAGTTACTTGACCATGTCTGGGGCTACAGTCACAACGGTTATGAACATACCGTCAACTCGCATATCAATCGCTTGCGCAAGAAAATAGAAGCCAACCCCGAACAATCACAATATATCGAAACAGTCTGGGGTGTAGGCTACAAATTCAGAGAGCATGCGTAGAACAGCTCATGTTCAACAGTCTTTATACAAAGCTGGTCATCGTATTGTTTTTGCTGTTCATTGCTATCGGCTGTGTGTTTATTGCCACGGCTTTATATACGGCACCGATGTATCAACAGGAGGTTAGCCAGCAACTGAATCGCGATCTTGCGATGTACATTGTTAACGAGCACGTGCTTATCGAAAACGGCGAGGTTCGGCAAGACAACCTGGGTGAGCTGTTCCATAAGGCGATGATTATCAACCCGAGCCTGGAACTGTATTTACTCGATGCCGAAGGGCAGGTGATGGCGCATTCCATGCCACCCGATAAGGTCAAACGCAAACGGGTATCACTGGCTCCGATCAATGCTTTTTTATCCAGTGAGCGAGATACCCTGGTCATGGGTGATGATCCTGGTAATGAAACCCGGCAAAACAGTTTTACCGCAGCGCCGATTGAGATAGACGGTGAACGTCAAGGCTACATCTATGCAATTTTAGGTAGTGAGAAAATCGGCCATATCACCGAGGTTTTGCAACGCAGTCTGATCATGAAGTGGAGTGCCACCGCGGTGCTCGCAGCACTGGCATTCGCATTTATTGCTGGTTTGATTTTGTTCTTCTTCCTGATGCGTAAACTCAGGGTACTGAGCCAGTCCATGCAGCAGTTCAAGCAAAACGACCTGCAGGATAGTGTTGAGGTTACCAGCACTGATAACAAGCCCAAAGACGAAATTGACCGTATGGCCTTAACATTCAAGGAAATGGCTCAGCAGATTCATTCACAAATGCGTCGTTTACAGGAAACGGATGCGCTACGTCGTGAGCTGGTTGCAAATGTATCACACGATTTACGTACCCCGTTATCGTCACTGGGTGGTTATCTCGAGACCTTGTTACTCAAGTCCTCCGACCTGACAGAATCACAGAAGCAGGCCTATTTAAAAATTGCACACGAGAATGCTGAACGTCTGTCTGCGCTGGTTGAGGAATTATTTGAACTGGCCAAGCTGGATGCCAATGAGGTGCAGCCACAACACGAACTGTTTTCACTTGCCGAACTGGCGTTTGATGTGTCGCATAAATTCTATTTGCGTGCCGGTGAGAAAAAAATCAGCTTCGATGTTGATGTTGATGAAACCGTGCCCTACGTTACCGCGGATGTTGGCATGATCGAGCGTGTACTCGATAACCTGATTGATAATTCATTCAAACACACGCCGGAAGGCGGGCATATTTGTTTACATTTATCGACCGAGCAGCAGGCAGTCAAGATTGCAGTGTCGGATACCGGCTATGGCATCGCCGAAGAGGAAATACCCAACATCTTTAAACGCTTTTATCGAAAATCCGATAGCACTGATGAAAACAGTGCATCGTCTGGGCTGGGCCTTGGCCTCGCTATCGCCTCGCGTATTGTTGAACTGCATGGTAGTCGCCTGTCGGTCAACAGCGTGTTGCACCAGGGCACAACATTTCAGTTCTCCCTGCCGACACCGGGCTGAGACTATTTATGCCCATGTGATAAAAATTTTATAAATTGGTGAACAGCATGTGATATCTGCATCGCATAGTCATTCCTCATTGATATACGTGTCAACGTCTATCAAGAATTCCTGTAACTGATACGGGTTACACCACTCCACATATGAGGAATACCTATGTATACATTATTACGCCAGGCCTTAATGGCTGCTGCTGCCAGCAGTTTATTGCTGGCCTCGACTGTTGCTTCAGCGGATGGTTCTGCCGCTTACCAGGTAACGATCACCAATATAACAAATTCAATCAATTTCACGCCGATACTGGTTTCCAGCCACCGTCGAGGTGTGTCGATTTTAGAGCTGGGTGCAGCAGCCAGTGATGCGTTGACGGCAGTAGCAGAGGGTGGTGATACCTCCTTGCTGGCGACAGAACTGCAAAATGATGCACGCGTTGTCGATGTGCAGAACTCCGGTGGTCTGCTCGGCCCGGGTGAATCTGTCACGGTCACCGTCAGTGCAAAACGCGGCGCTCGCCGCATCAGCCTGGCTTCAATGATGTTGCCGACCAACGATGGCTTTATTGCACTCAACAGTGTCAAGGTACCCGAGCAATACAGGAAGTTCGCCATCAATAAACAGGCACACATAAACA
>CAWEEC010000081.1:0-19448 GCA_963807785.1 uncultured Gammaproteobacteria bacterium
ACGGCTGGCGGTGCATGTACAGGCAGCGGCATAGGCCCGCGTGACCTCGACTACATTCTTGGCATCACCAAGGCCTATACAACCCGGGTTGGTGCCGGCCCGTTCCCGACCGAGTTGTTTGATGATGTTGGTAACCACCTGGGTACAAAAGGCCATGAATTCGGTGCCACCACCGGGCGTAGTCGCCGTTGCGGCTGGTTTGACGGTGTCGCCCTGCGACGTGCCGCCCAGATCAACAGCCTCACCGGTTTGTGCATAACCAAGCTGGATGTGCTGGATGGGCTGGAAACACTGAAACTGGCAACCAGTTATAAATATCAGGGTGAATTAATCGATTTGCCACCACTGGGGGCCGACGCTATTGAACAGTGTGAACCGGTTTACGAAGAGATGCCTGGCTGGAGCGAGTCAAGCGTCGGTATCAGGGAGCTTGATTCACTGCCGGCCAATGCCAGGGCTTATCTGAATCGAATGGAAGAAATCGTCGGTGTGCCGATTGATATCGTATCCACCGGACCGGAGCGTGATGAGACCATTATTCTGAATCATCCATTCGGCTAAGGGGTGCATAAAGGCAGTTATTTAAATCGGCCTTCTTGTTGCAGTTTCCGTGACCCGGGCAGCTGTAATATAAACGAGAAAAACCAGAATAATTTCAGTATATTAGAAGTTTAATGTCTTTGACAACATGATACATTTGATAGAAACTTGATGGACTTCTGACTGGATAGAAAATCTCGAGAATAATAATGGCAGAAATGTTTTCAAGCGAATGGGCAAGGTCGTTTATGGATATCTGGAACTCGGACCAGGAGATTACCGCTATGCTCAGCGATGCAGGATTCAGTTCTGTCGTTGCATTTGGCCATCAGGATGAGGCTGAACCACGTTTTGTCATGACGATAGAAAATGGTCACGTGGTCTCCGTGGACTCGAAACCAGAGGATGAGATCAAGTGGGATCTTCGTGCCGGACAGGACTTCTGGACAGGGATGCTGTCCAAACCGCCGGGTCTGATGAAACTGGGTATTGCCTATACCTCGCGTAAGTTGCGTTTCAACAAGGGTGATTACGCCACCATGGTAAAAGACCCGAGCCTGGCAGGTGCATTCGTTAAATGTTTTGCTTTAATGGGCAAGGTTAGTTAACCCGGTTTATTAAATTATCACGATTTTTACACAAGGCTGGCACCTGCCGGCCTTTTTTTATTCAGCCGAAATAGATCGTGATTGTGAACTGTTTACGCTTAACACTTACTAAAAATCACTAATAGTCATTACGCGATAGTCTGCATGCAAACATATGATATTGCCGTCATCGGCGGTGGTGCCGGTGGTTTAGTGGTTGCCAGTGTTGCTGCGCAGCTGGGTCTGAAAGTTGCACTCGTAGAAAAAGAACAGCAGCTTGGCGGAGACTGTCTGCATTATGGCTGTGTGCCGAGCAAGTCGCTATTGCGATCAGCGCAGGTTGCGCATATGGTCAGACATGCGGGTGATTATGGAATAAATGTCAGTCATGCAGACACTGACATGCAACAGGTGAATACCTATATTCGCAATGTTGTTAACACGATTCAGCAGCACGACAGCCATCAGCGTTTTCGTGAAATCGGCTGTGATATCTACACAGGTGGTGCCATTTTGTAAACATGCACTGCATACGGGTAGATGATGTTGAATTGCATGCAAAACGCTTCGTTATCGCTACCGGATCATCTGCATGGATACCTGATATAGAAGGTATCGAGTCGGTCGGTTATCTAACCAATGAGGATATGTTCAGCCTTGAAACATCTACCTGAGCATTTGCTTATATTGGGTGCCGGCCCGGTCGGTGTGGAAATGGCGCAGGCATACGCGCGGCTAGGCAGCCGTGTTACCCTGATAGAGCAGGCGCAGCGCATACTGCCGCGTTTTGACCCTGATATATCACAGGTATTGAAACGACAGTTTGAGTCGGATGGGATAAGCATCGTGCATGGTGTAGTAGACCGTGTGCAACAGCAAGGCGATGTTAGAACCGTCGTGCTGGATGATGGACGCGAGTTAAGCGGCGACCAGTTGCTGGTTGCGATTGGACGCAGACCTGTTGTCAATGAGTTGAGCCTTGAAAAGGCCGGTGTTGAGTTCAGCGAAAAAGGCATCGAGGTTAACGCGAGAATGCAGACATCAAGACGGCATATATTTGCCTGTGGAGATGTGACAGGCTTGATGCCGTTTACGCATGTTGCAGAGCAGCAGGCAGGTGTTGTTATCGCAAATGCTATTTTCAGGATACCAAAGCGAATGAACTACCGTGTTATACCGGCTGTGGTATATACAGAGCCCGAATGTGCACAAGTCGGCATGAGCCTGGATGAAGCGGAACAGGATGCGTCGGTGAGTGTGATACAGTTTGATATGCAGCAGCTGGACAGGGCGATAACCGATAACACCACACAGGGTTTCCTCAAGCTGGTGGTAAGAAAAGGAAGGATTGCTGGCGCTCATGCAATAGGCCATCATGCTGGCGAAATCATACATGAGCTAGCCTTGGCAATTCAGGAAAACATGAAACTGTCGAAAATCACGACTCTCGTACATGCCTATCCCAGTTATTCGCAGCTTAACCGCCGTGCAGCAAGTCAGTATTATCGTGATAGTCTGTTCAGCCCGTTTTCGAAAAAACTGGTACAGCTGCTGAGTCGATGGTTACCATGAGGTGAAACGTGTTAGATACCTTTGAGTATTTAAGAGATACAGATTTTCCAACAATTCGAAGGAACCGACTTGATACCTTGCAGGTAAACCTGGGTTATTTGTGTAACCAGCAGTGCCTGCATTGTCATGTTGATGCGAGTCCGCGGCGCACTGAAATCATGGATCGTGGAACGGTCGATAATGTTATCGCGTTTCTGCATAAAAAAAATATCTCAACGCTTGATCTAACGGGTGGTGCACCGGAAATGAATCCACATTTCAAATACCTGGTTAAAACCGCGAGTGAGATGGGCGTGCACGTGATGGACCGTTGCAATCTTACGGTGCTGGAGGAACCTGAACATGCGCAGCTCGCAGAATTTCTGGCGAAAAATAATGTAGAGATCATTGCATCTATGCCCTGTTATCTGGAAGACAATGTCAATGCACAGCGTGGAACAGGTGTTTTTGCAAAAAGTATCAAGGGCCTGCAGAAATTGAATGCTCTGGGCTACGGAGCCAGTGACGAATTGATCATTAACCTTGTTTACAATCCACAGGGACCAAACCTGCCGCCCTCACAGGCGGAGCTGGAAGCGGCATACAAAAAAATCCTGTTGGATGAATTATGGTATTTCATTCAACAAGCTGTTCACGCTGGTAAATATGCCAATCAAACGGTTTGGCAGCACGCTGTTATCCAAAGGTGAATTTGAGTCGTATATGCATACACTCAAATCGTCACACAAGGATGAAAATCTTGAATCAGTGATGTGTAAAAGCCTGATCAGTGTCGACTGGCAAGGTTACGTTTATGATTGTGACTTTAACCAGATGCTGGGTATCGGCCTGGGCGCAGGTAATGGAAGAACGCATCTGCGGGATTTAATGGATGACGATATAAATGACGGTCCGATCGTTGTGATGGATCATTGTTATGGCTGTACGGCGGGACAGGGATCCAGCTGCGGCGGCGCATTGTCGTAGCCTGTGCCGCATTTCTCACCAGCGGGCGAGATGATCACGCAGAAATCTGGATTGATGAAATACATCCCTGTATATCACCCCTTCGGGGTCGCCTTGCGGTCCAAATCCGTTCCAGACGGATTTGTCACAAAAGAGATTTTGCGTTGGCATTACTTCATTTGCTCTTATGCAGGTTGCGAGTGCTGCGATTTATCAGTAAAAAACCACTCTGTGTGTAAGCGTCAGAATGCTGTTTTTGACATCGCTGATAAGTACTGAATATATAGAAATAATTCTGCCAATGCTCAACCGGCTAATATGAAATGAAACTCTCCATTATTATTCCTGTGCTGAATGAGGCCGAATATATTGCGGATACGCTCAAATCTTTAGATCCGTATCGCAGGCAAGGTCATGAGGTCATCGTTATCGATGGTGGCAGCGATGATGATACCGTGTCAATTGCAGCACAGTATGCTGACAAGGTATTGCGCAGTGATGCAGGTCGGGCTATACAGATGAACAGCGGCATAGATAAAGCACGGGGCGATGTCCTGTTGTTTTTACATGCAGATACAAGACTGCCTGGTGATGCAGCTTCGAAGATTATCAATGCAGTAGAAGATGGTTATTTCTGGGGGCATTTCAATGTGCGCCTTTCAGGTCAGCATTTCATGTTCCGTATTATCGAGCGTATGATGAATATACGCTCCTGTATTACAGGTGTTGCTACAGGCGACCAGGCAATTTTTGTCAGTCTTGAGAGTATTGAGATTGTCGGTGTGTATCCTCATCTGCCTCTGATGGAGGACGTTGTATTCAGTAAGAGCTTGCGCGACCTTGGTTGGCCGGCATGTATCAAGCAGCAGGTGGTCACATCCAGCAGACGCTGGGAAGATAAAGGAATCTTGCGTACTGTGCTGTTAATGTGGCGTCTTCGGCTGCTGTTCTTTCTCGGAGTATCCGCAGACAGGCTGGCCGGTCAATACCAGTGACCGACCCGGCCCGCATATTGCATAAAGGCGGACACATAGTGAAAAATATTTATCGACATTCCAGTCAGTTAAGCAAATATCAACGGCTTATATTCCAGTTACAGTTTGTCCGTGTGGTTTTATGAACAATCTTTCCAGAAGATTTTTCGCCAGCTTGCCCATAAATTCCAAATCCTTCATGCAATACGCGGGCTAGCAATGAAATACCCTGATTGCGCCATCCTTATATTTTCCAAGGCGCCAGTCGTTGGCCAGGTTAAGACACGCCTGGTACCCTATATTACTGCTCAGCAGGCAGCGAAGCTGCACGAAGAATTGACCCACGATCGTTTGCGCATGTGTACCACTGCTGACTTGTGTGATGTTCAGCTATGGTGTAGTCCTGACACGGACCATCAATTTTTTTCCGATTGCATGCAGCACTATGGCGTTCGACTGCAAACACAAGAAGGCAATGATCTTGGTGAGCGCATGTCAGCCGCGCTGAAGGCAATGCTGGGCCAGTATAGAAAAATCATTATTATTGGAACGGATGCGCCTGCATTAGGTATCGATACGATCGATGCTGTTGTTAATGAGCTTGAACATAGCGATATCGTGCTGGTTCCTGCAGAAGATGGCGGTTATGTATTGTTGGCTGCTTCGAAGCATGATGAGAATTTGCTCGTAGATGTGCCATGGGGTACGGAAAGCGTGCTTGCGAGCACGGTGCGCAATATTCAACGTCTCGGCCTGGCCTACAGTTTGCTTGGACAATGCTGGGACGTAGACAGGCCCGAGGATCTTGAACGCTACTTGGCTTTGCGGCAACGCTGACGAATTCTCATCAATAAAACGTCCACAGATGAACGCAGATAAACGCAGATGTTATTATGGTCCGCAAATGCACGCTAATACACGCAAATAAAAAACTTTAGTCCACAGATGAACACGGATGAACACAGATAAAGATGTTTTTAGGCTTTTGTACATCTGCGTTTATCTGTGGACTGTGGTGACGTAGGCATGCATAAGCGAAGCGTTGCAGGCGCTGATATATTATTCACCGCAAAGACGCAAAGGGTTCGCAAAGGTTTATGCGTCCGCAAATGCACTAGCTGAATGGAGCGGCAAATAAAAACTTTAGTCCACAGATGAACACGGATGAAAGCACTAGATAAAGATGTTTTTTATTCACGGTCGTTTGCGGAAGATAAGTACATCTGCGTTTATCTGTGGACTGTGGTGACGTAGGCATGCATAAGCGAAGCGTTGCAGGCGCTAAAATATTATTCACCGCAAAGACGCAAAGTTCACTGTCCGCAAATGCGCAAAAGCAAAAGTATTATTTATTCTGAGAAGGGTGCGTCTGCAGAATAGTTCGTCCGCGAAAAACGCAAAGGACGCAAAAAGTGCTAAACATTATGTTGTGTTTTTGTTTTGTTCGCGTTGTTTGCGTTATTCGCGGACAAATAACATATGTATCATCTGTGTTCATCTGTGGACTAAAGTTATTTTATTTGCGTGTATTAGCGTGCATTTGCGGACAAATAACATATATAACATCTGCGTTTATCTGTGTTCATCTGTGGACTTACTCATATCGTCCTTTGGGCGATATCGGTGAGTCAATATCAGACACACTGTCAGACCAGGTCATGACCAGCACAATTAAAGATGTAGCAGGATCTCTTCAGGGGTATTGATGATTGCATCCGCACCCCATGTATTCACGTCCTCATTCGATTCTATATAACCGTAATTCGCCACCAGCGTTTTCATGCCGGCGTTTTTCCCGGCTTCGATATCTCTTCTGGCATCACCCACATACATGCACTCATCAGATTTCGAACGGGCTTCATCGCAGGCATGATGCATGGGATCAGGATGAGGCTTGCTGTTTTCAGTCGTGTCTCCGCTGACTATGGTCGCGGCACGCTGCACCAGTTGCAGGCTGTCCATCAGGGGTATCGTCAGCCAGCCGGGTTTATTGGTTACAACACCCCAGTTCAGGCCGTTGCGCTCGATATGATCCAGCACCGCTTCAATGCCATTGAAAGGCGATGAATCTATACAGATATTGCGTTGATAGATATCAAGGTAACGTTGCTTCAGATGTTGAAGTCGTTTTTCATCTTTAACATCACCAAATGCGAGTTTTATCAAGGCGGCGCTGCCGTTGGAAACAACAGGGCGTACTTGCTCATAGGGTAAAACCGGCTGATTTTCTTCCCTGCACAGAATATCGAGCGCAGCGGCCATATCGGGTGCGGTATCGATCAGGGTGCCGTCGAGGTCGAATAAAACAGTCTTGATAGCGCACACGTTATTCAGGCTTTATGTAATGCACCATGTAGTTCACATCAACATTATTACTGGTGCGATACATGCCGGTGAGAGGATTGTAGTTAATGCCCTGGATGCTGATAACATCAAGACCGGCCTCACGGCACCATATATCAAGTTCTGAAGGACGAATGAACTTACTGTAGTCGTGCGTGCCGGCAGGCAGCATCTTCATCACATATTCAGCACCGATGATGGCAAACAGAAATGATTTGGGATTGCGGTTGATGGTGGAAAAGTAAATCGAACCACCGGGTTTTACCAGCTGTTGGCAGGCACTGATGACGGACGAAGGATCAGGAACGTGTTCGAGCATTTCCATGCAGGTCACGATATCGAATGACTCTGCATTTGACGCCGCCAGATCTTCGGCCGTGATCTGCTGGTAATCAATGTCCAGGTCGGATTCCATGGCGTGCAGTCGTGCAACAGCCAGCGGCGCCTTGCCCATATCAGTGCCGGTGACCTCGGCGCCGCACTCTGCCATGCTTTCGCACAGTATGCCTCCGCCGCAGCCTACATCGAGTACGCGCTTGCCGGATAACGGGCTGCCTGTGTTGATAAAATTAAGTCTCAGTGGATTGATATCGTGCAGGGGCTTGAATTCACCCTGTTTATCCCACCAGCGTGAGGCCAGTTCTTCGAACTTTCTGATCTCGGTTGGATCAACGTTGGCTTCTATATTCGTCATGCCTGCTATTCTACGATGATATGACTTAATCTTCAGAACCGATTTTCCGACTCCACTCGTGAGCCTGCTGGCGAATGCCGGTCTCATCCATGCCGGTCAGTACGCGATTTTTCAGCACATGCTTGCCGGCGATCCACACATCAGATACCTGGTCACGGCTGCAGCTGTAAACAAGATGAGAAACGGGGTCGTAAAGCGGGGTGGTTTCAATGCTGTTCATATTGATTGCAACGATATCGGCACACTTGCCTGCCTCGAGCGAACCGACTTTATTGATCGATGCCGAGAGCCCTGGCGCCATTGATGGTGGCCATTCTCAGTGCCGCAGATGCAGGCAGGGCGGTGGGGTCTGCGGCTACACCCTTGGCTACCAGTGCGGCACAACGCATCTCGCCCAGCATATCCAGGTCGTTATTACTGGTAATGGCGCCATCAGTTCCGAGCGTGCGTTGATGCCATGTTGTGTGGCTCCGAAACCGGGCAAAAACCACTGCGCCAGTTTAAGATTGGACTCCGGGCAGTGCACAACATGACAGCCACTGCTTGCGAGTATATCGATGTCGTTTTGTTCCAGCTGTGTCATGTGTACAGCGAGTAATGACGGGTTGACAAGACCGAGCTGATTAAGTCTTTGTAATGGTCTCATACCCGTTTTGTTCTATCGCTTGCTCGACTTCATGCGCGGTTTCATGAACATGCATCGTGACAGGGATGTCCATCTCATGCGCGAAGCTGCGAATTTTTTCCAGTGGTTTGTCTGATACAGTATAAGGCGCATGCGGTGCAAACGTGGTCTTAATCAGGTCGTCGTTACGAAAGCTGTCATGCAGGGCTATTCCTTTGTCGATATATTCATCGGCATTACCGGCCCATACAGTCGGGAAATCGATAACGATCAGTCCGATGCTGGCCCGTATACCAGCGTTTTTAGCGACACGCGCAGTTATGTCCGGAAAAAAATACATGTCATTGAAGCAGGTGGTTCCACTGCGCAACATTTCCGCAATCGCAAGTTCAGTACCGCACTGAACAAAATCTTCATTGACCCACCTGGATTCGGCTGGCCAGATATGATTTTGTAGCCAGTCCATCAGTGCAATATCATCAGATAATCCGCGAAACAGGCTCATTGCCGCATGCGTATGCGCATTGATCAGACCGGGAATCAGTACATGCTGAGCATACGCCTGCTCGATAGCAGCGTGATAGGTGTGTTTTGCGGTCTCGGTTGGAAGTATATCCACAATACGGTCTTCATGGATGGCAATACTGTGATGCGCAAGGCAGGGGTCACCCTCACTGACAGGGATGACCCAGCGAGCGTGTAACAGCGTATCAATATTTTTCATGCAGCGAAGATACCCGCTGTGATGCCTGCGTGCAAGGGGATCGCAATTTTGTGATGCAGTACATGCTATTCTTGGGAGATCGTGCTATATAAACCGAGTCTGGACAAAGAGAACTGGAGCAAGCAATGCTGAACACACCCAAGTACCTTATTTCATCCTTGATTATCACTGTGGCGCTGAGCGGCCTGGCTGCATGTGGCCAGAAGGTGACACGTGTTGAATCTGATACGGTTACAGATCTGAGTGGTAACTGGAACGATACTGATTCCAGGCTGGTTGCCGATGAAATGATTCAGGATGCATTATCCCGATCATGGCTGACGCGTTTCAACCGCGAGCAGGGAAAACCGCCTACCGTTATCGTTGGTGAGGTACGTAACTTGAGCCACGAACATATAAACACCCGGACATTCATTGCTGACATGGAGCGCGCATTAATCAACTCCGGTGAAGTGGATTTTGTCGCGTCCAGCAAGGAACGAGAAGAGGTTCGAAGCGAGCGTAAAGACCAGGACCTGCATGCGACTGAAGCAACACGCAAGGCAATGGGGCAGGAGACTGGTGCTGATTTTATGCTCAAGGGCACCATCAATACCATCATTGACGCAATCTCTGGTGAACAGGCGCGTTTTTACCAGGTTGATCTCACACTGATTGACCTTGCGAGTAATCGCAAGGTCTGGGTTGGACAGAAAAAAATCAAGAAAACAATCGAGAAAGGTGGACTTCGCTGGTAATTATTCACAGGTTTAAACTCGGTTTATAAGAACGAGAGAGGGTGACGCGCATGTGTATGGGCATTTGTTCAGGCTTGCCTGGGCGAATAATACTCATGTTACTGGTTTCTTATCTGGCTGGTTGCGCGACTTACAGCCAGCAGGCTATCTCGATGCGTGACAATCTCCTTACCGGTCGTGCAGACCTGGCCAGAATGACCGCCGAGAAAGAGGATGAGGACCAGGATGATGTGCTCGCATGCCTGAACAAGGGTATGCTCAGGCGCATGACCGACGATTATGCCGGCAGTAACCAGATACTTGAAATTGCCAAGCAGCAAATCGAATCCCTTTACGGTGTAAGTGTGACCGATGCTGCAGCATCGGTCACTATCAATGATGCTGTACGTGACTACAAGGGTGAGCGTTACGAGCAGATTCTGTTGCACGCCTACATGGCGATGAATTACCTGCAGCTGGGTGAGCTTGATTCTGCACGTGTCGAGATTCTGCAGGCTGATGTGAAGATGATGGAATGGGGTGAGCAACCCGATGAAGACCCGTTCATGCGATACTTTGCCGGTATGGTATACGAGGCGCTCGGTGAAGATGACCAGGCACTGGTATCGTATAGAAAAGCCAGGGATATTTATTCTGTTGCAGATAATAAACAGCCAATCGCAGTACCGCTAATGCTGAAAAAGGATCTGCTGCGCCTGCTGGCAGACCAGGGATTATGGGATGAGTACAGAAAACTGAAAGCTGATTACGGCCTTGCAAGCTTCAAACCAGAGAAACTCGGCGGCAACTTTGGCGAATTGATTGTTATTCTGAACAACGGTCTTGCACCAATCAGAACCGAGACAGCAATTATGACGTTCTCCCCTGAAGTACAGGCCAATGTACGTATCGCTTTCCCTGTTTATGCAACCGAACCACGGCCGGCAACAAAAGCCCGATTGAGCGTTGGTGGCGAATTAATCGAGCTGGAAACGGTCGAAAATGTTGATGCTCTTGCACGACATGCGCTGGATAAGGATATGCCGTTAATAATGACACGCGCAATTGCCAGGGCTGTTGTTAAATACAATTCGCAGAAAAATGCGCAAAAAAAGAATGATCTCGCCGGATTTCTCTTGACCGTGACCAATCTGGCGACCGAACGAGCCGATACCAGGAGCTGGTCAACATTGCCACAGGAAATCCAGATGGCGCGTCTGGTTCTTCCTGCAGGACGACAGGATGTCAGTATAGAGATCATGAATGCTGCAGGCAGGGTAGTGGATAGCATTGATGCCAGTGTTGATATTCGACCCCGGCAACATACTTTTCTGACGCGTCACTGGGTTGCACCGGTTGCGGTGAAGGCTTATATTGCAACAACTAAATAAACAAGACATATGCTTGATAACATAAAAAATTACCTGCCTGTAATCTGCATTTTGTTAACAGGATGTGCGCAGTCATCGGCTTTTATAAGTGCCGATGATAAACCAGACTGGCTGACAGCGGAGCCGTCGAACTATCCAAATTCGGCTTATGTGTATGCGTCCGGTTCAGCATCACAGGCGGAACTGGCCAGGGATCGTGCTCTGGGTAATCTCGCAAAAATCTTCGAACTTCAAATCAGGGAAACTTCCACCACCAGCCAGGATGTACAGACACACAAGTCGAACGGCGTTGAGTCAGTGAAATCATCAGCACGCATTGCAAGCAAGGTCAACACACATACTGACAAGATGATAAAGGGTGCACGCATTGCCGAGCAATGGCAGAACCCGGATGACCTGACTCATTATGCACTGGCTGTGCTGGATCGTGCCCAGGCAGGGAATAATATCCGTGGTGAAATCAACCGGCTTGATCGTGAAATCGCCTTTACCATGACCAGCGTAGACAGTCGTCAGCATCCCCTGCAAAAAGTTGCTGATTTGCAAAATGCCATTGAAATGCAAAACCAAAGAATCTCATTGCAGGACAAGTTGAAAATTATTGATCTCAACGGCAAAGGTAAACCGTCCAGCTGGAACCTGGCTGAGCTGACAGAACAGCAGCAGCAAATATTAAGATCCTTGAATATGAAGGCGGTTGTGATAGTGGACTCTGTGGGTGAACTCGACAAGGTTTTACAGGGCGCAATGGCGAATGCAGGTTTTACCCAGTCATCCACTAGTGCAGGCTATGCATTGTCAGCCAGCATGGAAACCCAGAATGCAATGCAAAAACAAGGATGGTACTGGTTACGTGGCACCCTGGATGTGCGTTTGTCCAATCCTGAGGGCACAGTAATTGGTAACAAGTCATGGCCGTTAAAGGTCTCGGCGCTACAGCAAAATCAACTGAACCAGCGCATGCTCACCGAGATTGATAATGTGCTGAAGAGCGAACTCAAGAATGCAGTTCTCGGTTTTGCTACAGGCGGACAGTAACTTAGCCGAAGCTTTGTTCTCTGCTCACTGGGATCACACAGGCACACCGCCAGTATAGCTGTAGATACATTTCCCCGGTGTTTCAACTTTATCCATAGCGGGCCGTAGTTATTGTTAACTGGCCAATAATCCCCCCAAAAATCCCCCAAAAATCAAATGACTATTGTATTAGTGGTTGCTGATGTATTATTCCCTGTTATAAGTGAACCCAAGGGCACTGATTCTGTCTGCTGAAGTGATACTGTAACGTTCAGGTCGGATAGAACAGTCGAGATGATTGTTAATTTTACTGGCACTATTATATTTAGCAGTGTAACGCGCGGGAGTTTCTGCACTTTGTTGTTGGTGTGAGCGGGCCGGCTGTGCCGGTTTTGAATCGTAATTATTGATGTTATGTAATATTGATAGTTGCATGTTAGCCTTGAAACAGAAAAATCAGTAACTATGTTCTACACTGAAGGTAAGTCATGAGTGATCGTCAAGCTGATTATGACTATGACAGTGGTCTGGCGTTAGAAGAAGAGCGTCCTGATTTAAAACCACCGAAACAGTACAAGGTCATACTGATTAATGACGACTTTACTCCAATGGAGTTTGTCGTACAGGTTTTAATGACGTTTTTTGGAATGGACCACGCAAAAGCTACGCGGGTAATGATGGCGGTACATACCAAGGGAAAAGGTATCTGCGGAATATTCAGCCATGAAATTGCCGAAACAAAAGTTGACCAGGTAAACGAGTATTCAAAAATTAATCAACACCCATTGCTATGTACAATGGAAGAGGCATAGATGAGGATTTGTTTGAACTATCTGATGTGAGGCGTCAGGCATGTTAAGTAAAGAACTTGAATCATCATTGAACCGGGCATTCAACGATGCGCGCGACAAGCGACACGAATATATTACAGTCGAACATTTGCTATTGGCTTTACTTGACAACAGCAGTGCGAACTCGGTGTTGCAGGCATGCGGTGCAGACCTTAATCTGGTTCGCAGCGAGTTGCAGGAATACCTCGAAAAAAACACCCCGGTTTTCAGCGATATTGTCAGCGGAGAAGTCCAGCCAACACTCGGATTTCAGCGCGTATTGCAGCGTGCGGTTTTTCATGTTCAGTCTTCCGGTAAAAAGGAAGTCGTAGGCGCCAACGTGCTGGTAGCCATGTTCGGCGAACAGGAATCACAGGCGGTATACCTGTTAGGTAAGCAGGGTGTGAGTCGTCTCGATGTTGTTAACTATATTTCACACGGTATTGCCAAGGTTGCTGACGAAACACAGAAAATAGAACCTGAAACTCGGGAAGAGCATTCGGGTGATACAGAAAACCAGCCGCTGGAAAATTTTGCCACTAACCTCAACCAGCGCGCTATGCAGGGTCATATCGATCCACTGATCGGTCGTGAGCAGGAAATCGAACGTACCATCCAGATATTATGCCGACGCAGAAAAAACAACCCGTTACTCGTGGGTGAGGCTGGTGTAGGGAAAACCGCACTGGCGGAAGGCCTGGCGAAAAAGATTGTTGATCGGGAAGTACCTGATGTGCTCAAGCACAGCACGATCTACTCGCTTGATCTGGGCGCCCTGGTCGCTGGTACCAAGTACCGTGGAGATTTTGAAAAACGTCTCAAGGGTGTTCTCAGGCAGCTGAAAAAGACCGATGGCGCAATTCTGTTTATTGATGAAATCCATACCATCATTGGTGCAGGCTCCGCTTCCGGTGGGGTAATGGATGCTTCCAACCTGATCAAGCCAATGCTGGCATCGGGTGACCTCAAGTGTATCGGTTCGACTACTTATTCCGAGTTCCGCAGTATATTTGAAAAAGACCATGCACTGGCCAGGCGTTTCCAGAAGATTGATATCGACGAACCTACTGTAGAAGAAACCATCGATATTCTGAAAGGCCTGAAGACGCGTTTCGAAGAACACCATGATGTGAAATACAGTAACAACGCGTTACGCGCTGCTGCCGAGCTGGCAGAACGTTTTATAACTGACCGCTTCCTGCCTGACAAGGCCATCGATGTGATCGATGAGGCCGGTGCCAATCGCAGGTTACTGGGTAAATCGGGCAGCAAAAAATCTGTCAATGTGAACGATATTGAGAATATAGTTGCAAAGATCGCGCGTATTCCCTCCAAGACCGTTTCGACATCCGATACGGAAGTATTGAAGAACCTGGAACGTGACCTGAACCTGGTCGTGTTCGGTCAGAATGAAGCCATTTCCACCCTGGCTACAGCCATTCGCATGTCACGCTCGGGTTTGGGTGCGCCTGATAAGCCGATAGGCTCGTTCCTGTTCTCTGGCCCGACGGGTGTTGGTAAAACAGAAGTGTGCAAGCAGCTTGCACATGTAATGGGCATCGAACTGATGCGTTTCGATATGTCCGAATATATGGAACGCCATACTGTATCTCGCCTGATCGGTGCACCTCCCGGCTATGTAGGCTTCGATGATGGAGGATTATTAACCGAAGCGATCACCAAGCAGCCACACTCGGTGTTGTTGCTGGACGAGATAGAAAAAGCGCACCCGGAAGTATTCAATATCCTGCTGCAGGTCATGGATCACGGCACACTCACAGACAGTAATGGACGCAAGACAGATTTTCGAAATGTCATCATTATAATGACAACCAATGCCGGTGCGCAGTTGATGTCGCGCCGCTCAATGGGTTTCACTGAGCAGCAGCATGAACTCGATGGCATGGAAGAGATCAAGCGCCTGTTTACCCCGGAATTCCGCAATCGCCTGGATGGCGTTGTACAGTTCGGACCGCTGGATGAAAAAACCATTGCCAGTGTTGTCGACAAGTTCCTGGTCGAGCTCGAAACCCAGCTGGACGAGAAAAAAGTCAGTTTGCACGTGGATGATGACGCCCGCACCTGGATTGCGGAGAAAGGCTACGATGTCAAGATGGGTGCACGCCCGATGGCTCGTGTCATACAGGAGCACCTGAAGAAGCCGCTGGCCAACGAGTTGTTATTCGGTAATCTGGCCAGAGGTGGTAAGGCGCTGGTCACAGTGGTTGACGGTGAACTATCGGTTCATATCGAGGGTGTTACGGAAAAGGCCTAGTTGATATAACTGTGCTGGGCACAGTCACTTCATATAACAGTCACTTCATATAGAGGTCTGCCAGGGGTTATCGGGCAGGCTTTTTTACTGCTGGATGCAGAATAGCGGCAAGCTTATTTGGCGCGGTAGACGATGCGACCTTTTTCCAGGTCGTATGGAGTTAACTCAACGGTGACCGTATCACCGGTCATAATACGTATGTAGTGTTTACGCATTTTTCCGGAAATATGCGCGGTCACAACGTGGCCGTTTTCGAGCTCAACACGAAACATGGTATTGGGCAGGGTTTCAATGACCTTGCCTTCCATCTGTATTGCTTCTTCTTTTGCCATTCATTCAACTCGTTTAAAACAATGGGCGGACATTATCGTTAATTTGACTGTAATCGCAAGTATTTTTGCTCGAAATCAGTGTAATTGCGCCGTTGGCTGCTGTTCGGGTAACAGGTATAGCGGGTCGATGAGTATGCCGTTCGCAATCACTGCAAAGTGCAGGTGCGCTCCGGTAACGCGGCCGGTCTGGCCGACAGCGCCGAGGATATCGCCACTACGCAGCACATCGCCCGGTTTGACGTCAATACGGCTCAGGTGTGCATACAGGCTGATCAGGCCCTGGCCATGGTCGATATAAACCATATTGCCGCTGAAAAAGAAGTCGCCGGCTTCGATCACAGTGCCATCGGCAGTGATCTTGATGTCGGTTCCTTCGGGGGCGGCAATATCAAGCCCGTTGTGCGGATTACGCTCCTGTTCATTGAAAAACCTGCGCAAGCCGAAAATGCTGCTGATTTCGCCGCTAACGGGCCAGATAAAATCAATATCCGGGTAGATTTCTGACCAGTGGTTTTTTGCGGCACGTTTACGCACACGTTCCTTTGAAATGCGCGTCATGTCATCCTTGTTCGGATTTACCTTGCGCTTGTTCTTGATGGTCAAATGCTGTTCCTGGTACTTTTTGTCCTTTACATTCACCCTGGTAACCAGGGTCGATCCATCGCGTTGTTTTATCTTGAAGTGATATTCACCCGGTTTTGTATTTAACGGGATACCCGCTAATGCATACCACGAATCTGCATGTTTGAAGATGGTGGTTTTCCTGTCGTTGAAGCTGACACGGGTGTCCGCGGTGTAATTTTCCAGTCCCATTATTGCAATACCGCCAGGTACCAGTGCCTGCTCGGGCATGGCAATCGCAGGTATAGTTACCATCATCAGGATGGCAAACGAGAAATGTAGTTATCGTTTTGTTCAGTACAAGAATCATAGTTACTGCTGTCGATATCAATTGTTCAAGGGTAGCATTTTAGATCAGCTTGGCTGCCACGGCTATGCGTTGATTGCCTGTGCTAGTATGCGTTCACGTGGAGAACATCGTTGAGCAATACCAACAAAAAAGACATTCCTTACCAGCAGGGCTGCTGCTGTACGTCCATTTTACGTAATGGATTTACTGGCGCGTGCCAGGCAAATGGAAGCACAGGGCCGGGATGTCTTGCATCTGGAAGTAGGCGAGCCGGATTTCGCTACACCAAAACCGATTATCGACCGCGGGTATCAAGGCATTACGTCAATTGAAGACGCACTATACGCCGGCCCTGGGGCTACCCGAGTTACGTCAGTTGATTGCGGATTATTATCAGCGACGATTCAATGTTGAGATAGATGCAAGACGGGTCATCGTTACGCCCGGTGCTTCCGGTGCATTGCAGCTGGCACTCGCGGTACTGGTCGATACCGGTAAAAATGTACTGCTTACTGATCCGGGTTATCCCTGTAATCGCAACATGATCAGATTGCTCGGAGCTGAAAGCACGGTTGTACCCGTTAGCGCCGAGACGCATTATCAGCTGCATGCGGCACACATTAGCGCTTACTGGAATGAGGATTCGGTGGCGGCGATGATTGCAAGCCCGTCCAACCCGACAGGTACGATGATTCAACAACAGGAATTAATTGATCTGATCAGGGCGGTTGATGATGTGGGTGGACGTCTGATCGTAGACGAGATATATCAGGGGCTGGTTTATGCCCAGAACGATAATACCGCACTTGCACATTCCAGCGAAGTATTTGTAATAAACAGCTTTTCCAAGTATTTCGGTATGACAGGCTGGCGCCTGGGCTGGATGGTAGTACCCGATGAATATGTCGACGTAATTGACCGTGTGGCGCAGAATTTATTCCTGGCGGCATCCACCGTGGCACAATATGCGGCGTTGGCCGCTTTTGATGACGCTACAATCGAGATTCTCAATCGCAGGGTTAATAAATTCAGGGAAAGGCGTGATTACCTGATTCCTGTGTTGCGTGAAATGGGCTTTACGATCCCGGTAGAGCCCGTGGGTGCATTTTATATTTATGCAGATTGCAGCTCGATTACGCAAGATTCTTACCAATGGACACGCAGCCTGCTCGAGGACGAGGCAGTGGCATTGACACCGGGGATCGACTTTGGCGAAAACAGGGCGTCAACGCATGTGCGCTTTGCTTATACCCGACCGATTGACCAGCTGGAGCGCGCATGTTGCCGAATCGCCCGCTATATTGCATGACTGAGTATAGAATGACAGAGTAGCTGAGATGATTGGCAATATTTCAAAAATGAAAGTGCGACTGTCTTCACCGGTTGAATATCAACTGCCGGTGGACGATGCACTGATCGATCTGAATCCGTATATCGGTGCTAAAATCAAGCTCAACTACCAGGGCGAAATAAACTGCATCGCCTGTGGCAGAAAAACAGCTAAAAGCTATGCCCAGGGTTATTGCTACCCATGCTTTATCAGCCTGGCCGAGTGCGATATGTGCATCGTCAAACCGGAAACATGCCACTTTGACGCCGGAACATGTCGTGATCCGGAGTGGGCACAACAACACTGCATGCAAGCGCATTATGTCTATCTGGCAAACTCATCCGGCATCAAGGTTGGTATTACGCGTGGCTCCCAGATTCCAACACGCTGGATAGATCAGGGCGCCAGCCAGGCATTACCGATGTTCAGGGTTGGGAACCGTTACCAGTCCGGTTTGCTCGAGGTCGCGATAAAACAGCACGTCTCAGACAGAACGGACTGGCGCAAAATGCTCAAGGGCGATGCCGAACCTTGTGACCTGGCGAGCATACGTGATCAACTGGTTGCAGAATGCAGTCAGCAGATAGCCGGGTTGCAACAGCAGTTCGGTAATGAAAACATAACGTTATTAACGGATGAAGCAACTGTTGAAATTCAATACCCGGTTTCACAGTATCCTGAAAAGGTGAAATCGCTCAATCTTGACAAAAACCCCCGGATTGAAGCTTTGTTGATGGGGATCAAGGGCCAGTATCTGATTATGGATACCGGTGTGATCAATATCCGTAAGTATTCAGGGTACAAACTTGAGGTTGATCTGATTTAAGATCGACCTTCAGGCCTTTGCAGGGAGAATCATTATCAGTATACGTGAAGACATCGCTTGCGTTTTCGACCGCGACCCGGCAGCACGAAACATTATAGAAGTGTTGACGACCTATCCGGGCGTGCATGCCTTGCTGTTTCACAGAATGAATCATGCACTGTGGAACTGGGGATTGAAGTGGCTGGCGCGTTTTTTTTCCTATATTGCGCGCTGGTTGACCGGCATCGAAATCCATCCGTACCGGTATCAAAGAAGTAAACATATCAAAGAAGTAAACATGGCAGCGAATAATAGTCTTCAGTTCAATACATTCGGTATGTAAAAATAAATGATGCGGCAGCACATAGCGCCTCGGTTGTGGTTGAACTTCTATTCCATCTAACTTTGCCCAATGCTTTTGATTTCCTTTCCATTTGCGGCACAGACGCCTTTGAGGACGCGGGTGACAAAGGTGGCGTTTCCTCGGAAGAAAAGGTGCACGTGCGTGTCCAACAACGAAATGGTAGAAAGTGTATCACAACGGTCGCGGGTCTGGCGGAGGATTTGGACATTAAGCGAATTTGCAAAGCCTTCAAGAAGAATTTTAGTTGTAATGGAGCCGTGCAGAAGGATTTGGAAGTGGGAGAAGTCATTCAGCTGAGTGGGGATCAAAGGACCAACGTCAAGGAGTTTTTGGTGGATCAGGAAATTTGTCACGGAGAAAGTGTTGTGCTGCACGGTTTCTAAGCAAGCAATGAGGCTCTACTACTGTACGGTGTTTTGTTTTAGTGAAATCCAAGCAATCAATCAAATCAACCAATCAACATTAGTTAAAATT
>CAWEEC010000082.1:0-6263 GCA_963807785.1 uncultured Gammaproteobacteria bacterium
TCTTTACACTTCTGCAAGTTTTCGGCCCTGGTGTTATCAGCTGTAAGCCGGCTGCAGGGGGCTTACAGCTGTTTTTGTAACTTTGTCACATATTGGCATTACTTTTGCATTTGTATCTCGTACTGTGGCCGCTAAAGGCCATAAAGGTATGTTTCAGGCTTTTAAATGCGGTGTGACTCAGCTGTCTTGTGTACACCGTTTTTAACTGCGCATTAATTGAGATTAAAAAACGGTTCGCAGGAAATTGAATTCCTGCAATAAGAGGAGAGTTAAATGAATAAAATAAAATCAAGAGTCCTGGCGGGGGCATTTATATGTACACCGCTGGTATTCGGTATGCAGTCGGCGATGGCCGAACCGGTGCCGGGCGGTACGCTGGATCCACTATCAATTCCCAAGTATGTCACCCCGCTGGTGATTCCGCCGGTGCTTCACGATGACGGCGGTGCGCCCATGCAGGCAGAAGTGGCGATGCGCCAGATCAACCAGCAGGTGCTACCCACGGGTTTTCCGGCCACACCATTGTGGGCTTACGGTGACCCGGCCAATCCGGCCACCTTCAACAACCCCGGCTTCACCATCGAAGTGACCAAGGACACGATGACAGAGATCAAGTGGCTAAACCAGCTGATCGCTGATCCGGCTAACTGCACAATCAAGAGATCGAAGCAGCAAACTACTGGCAAGCGACCTGCATGTGACTATCTGCCGCACGTGATCCAGGACCAGAACGGCGTGCCGATCGTCGATCAGACTCTGCACTGGGCGGCACCGAACCAGGACTGCCTGGACGGTATCCCGCGTACCGACTGCCGCGGTGCGTCCGACCAGCCCTACCTGGGACCGATACCGATGGTCATGCACGTGCATGGCGCCCATGTCGGCCCGGGCAGTGACGGCTATCCCGAAGCCTGGTGGCTGCCATTGGCGAACAACATACCTAAAGGCTATGCAACCAACGGCACTTTCTTCGAGAGTGCCAATGGTGCGGACACCTTACAGGCGCTCAGCAGGGGTTATGCTATTGACATGTACACCAATGACCAGCCCACCACCACGCTGTGGTATCACGATCACTCGCTGGGCATGACCCGGCTGAACGTGTACGCCGCCGGCGCCGGTTTCTGGATGATCCGTGATGCCAACGACGGCGAGACCGGTGTGGTATCCGGCGTACTGCCGGGGCCAGCTCCGAAAGCCGGTGATTCAGCCGCCGCGCTGAACACCCCGGGCGACGCGGTGCGCAATGCTGTGCGCGAAATACCAATCGCGATCCAGCCAAAGTCGTTCAATGCGGATGGTACCCAGTACTACCCGGCCGACCGCGCCCTCTTCGAAGGTCTGGGCACCGGCGGTACTTTTGCCGACAATACCGGTGTGAACATTCCGTTCCTGCCACAGGGCACCTCGGATATCGCGCCGGTATGGAACCCGGAAGCCTTCTTCAACACCATGGTGGTCAACGGTTCTACCTGGCCGCAGCTTGATGTGGCACAGGAGCAATACCGCCTGCGCTTCGTCAACGCCAGCGACTCGCGCTTCATGAACCTGGCTATGTTCGTCGTTAACGCCGACGGCACCCTGGGACAGGAAATTCCGTTCTACCAGATCGGATCCGAGCAGGGCTTGCTGCCTGCCGTGGTCCGTATCGAAACCGGTTTTGCGACCACCCTGCCGGGTGACGGCAGCGACGTCGGCACCGGTGTAACGCCTGTGCCCGGCAGGTTTGCCGAACAGGCGCTGCTGCTGGGTCCTGCAGAACGCCCGGATGTGATTGTCGACTTCAGCGGTCTGGCTGACGGTACCGTGGTCCGCATGATCAACACCGGACCGGATGAGCCCTTCGGCGGTGACTTCAGCGTACCGGCCGATCCGGGCACCACCGGCCAGGTGATGCAGTTCAAGGTCAGCCTGGCGCTGAACAATCCTGCTGGCGATCCCAGCACCCCGGCTGCAGCGCTGCAACTGGATCCCAATCCCGGCGGCGTACCCAAGCTGGGCGCGCCTACGGCTGTTCAGGATCTGGCCCTGCTAGAGGAAGAGTCTGCACTGCTCTGCGTGACGGTTGATGCCGTTAGCGGTGTCATCGACCTGGACCCGAACTCGGTGCCGCCTGTGTGTGATCCGGTACTGGGCTCCGTGCCGTTCGGTCCCAAGGCCGCGGTACTCGGCGTCAGCGGATCAGCTGGTGGTGTCGTCCAGCTGTGGGATGATCCCATCGCGCAGAACCCGGCGCTGGGCGCAGTCGAGGAATGGGAGCTGTGGAACTGGTCGGCCGATGCCCACCCGATCCACCTGCACCTGGTCAAGTTCGAAGTGGTCAACCGCCAGATCATCGGTGCTCCCGATGTACTGCCACCCGAGCCCTGGGAATCCGGCTGGAAGGATACGGCGATCATGTATCCCGGCGAGATCACCCGCGTCAAGGCGCTGTTCGATGTTCCCGGCCTGTACGTCTGGCATTGTCACATCCTGTCTCACGAGGACAACGAGATGATGGTACCGTTCTGTGTCGGTGAGCCAGGTGTCGACTGCCCGGCCGAGCTGTTCTAGCGCAGCAACCAACTGGCGCGACCGGCTGCGCAGCCGGTCGCTGCCATTTTTTATCAACAAGGCCGCCGTCTGGCGGTCTTTTTTTGCCCGGGCCAGCGCTTTGCTATACTCCGGTATCAGGCCCGGATACTTGTAACAATAGTGTGAACCTACAGGAGTAGTATTGATGAAATTATCGATTTACCTGCCGGCTATTATATTGTGCTCGCTGTCAGCGCCGCTGCTGGCCGCCGAAGCACTCAACTTTGACAACGAGACCACGCGGATCAACTACAGCCTGGGCCACCAGATCGGTGGTGATTTCAAGCGCCAGGGTGTAGAGATGGATGCTGAGGCCGTGGTCCAGGGTATTCGCGATGCGCTCGAAGGCGCTGATCCACAAATGACCCCGGCCGAGATGAAGACCACGCTGATGGGCCTGAAGAAGAAGGTCGTCGCCGACCAGCGCAAACGCGGCGTCGAAAATGAACTCAAGTACATCGCCGAAGGCAAGAAATTCATGGAGGAAAATGCCAGCAAGGACGGTGTAATCACCACCGATAGCGGCTTGCAGTACAAGGTCATCGAGGCCGGCAGCGGCAAGAGCCCCGGACCACAGGACCAGGTCACGGTACATTACAAAGGCACTTTTATCGACGGTAACCCGTTTGACAGTTCCTACAAGAAAAACAAACCGGCGACTTTCCGGGTCAACGGCGTGATCAAGGGCTGGTCCGAGGGCCTGCAGCTGATGAAAGAAGGCGGCAAGTCCCAATTCTTCATTCCTCAGAACCTGGCCTACGGTACTCGCGGCCCGCTGGCACACCGCGCCCTGATCTTCGAAGTCGAGCTGCTAAAGGTCGAAAAACCACCAAAGGAAGGCGTACAGAGCAAGCCCCCTGCAGAAGAGAAAGCCAGGGAAGCTGAATAAGGAAACATCGCCGGGGATTCGACGAAGCTTATGTTTATCAGCCACGCCCGCTGCGGTGGCCGCAAGCTTGCAACCAGCATTGTGCCGTGGGCACTTGTTATGTTGGCGCTATTGAATGCGTGTGATCGGCAACCGGATGAAACGCCGGGGTCCGCAGCCTCGGGTCTGGCGGAGTCTGCGCTCGAACATGCCCAAAAACACCTCGATCCCAGGTACGTCTGCCCGATGCATCCCGAGATAAATCGCGATCTGCCCGGTTCATGCCCGATATGCGGTATGGATCTGGTAGCAAAGCATATCGAAGACGCAGCAGAGGAACGCCCGGTGGTGGCCCTGAACGCTTCGGTCGCACAGAACATGGGGCTGCGCACGGCCAGTATCGAGCGCGGTACGCTGTGGAAATACATCAAGTCCCAGGGCAAGGTGGCCTACGACGACGATCGCGTCGTCCAGGTGCATGCCCGTACCGCGGGCTGGATCGAGAACCTGTACGTGCGCACCGATGGCGTGCGCGTCCAGCGCAAGGACGATCTGGCTGACTACTTCTCTCCCGAAGTGCTGTGGGCGCAACAGGACTATATAGATACCCTTGAGGAGGCGGAAGTCGATTCCTTCGGCACTGACGAGCAGGACCCTGACCCGGCCAGGTCCTTCAAGCAACGCGCGAGCTTCGACCTTTTGCACTATTACCGTGTGCCGACCATGGATATCATGGGCATACAGCGCAGCATGAAACCTCGGTCCATCGTGCCTATAAAGGCGCCACAGAGTGGCGTCATCACCGAACACCGGGTGCGCGAGGGTATGTATGTGACGCCTGAGGATGCGATGTTCACTATTGTAGACCTCAGTAAGGTCTGGGTTATGGTTGACATCTTCGAGCACCAGATCGCATGGGTCCGACCCGGGCTGACGGCAGAGATAACGACACCCGCCTATCCAGGTCGGGTCTGGGAGGGTAAGTTGGAGTTCATCTACCCGGAGGTGCATCCACAGGCGCGCACCCTGAAGGCGCGCCTTGAATTTACCAACAAGGACGAGTTGTTGATGCCGAATATGTTTGTTGAGGTCGTCATATACGGCGGTCCCAGGCGTGATGTCCTTACTGTGCCACGTGAGGCATTGATCCTTAGCGGTGAGCGTGAGATGGTGGTCAAGGTGCTTGATCAAAATCGTTTTCAACCGGTCGAGGTCCAGACCGGGATGTGGCAGGGTTCTTCGGTCGAAGTGCGTTCCGGGCTCGACGAGGGTGATGAGGTGGTCTTGTCCGGGCAGTTCCTGATCGACTCCGAGTCCAATCTGCAGGCCAGCTTTCGACGTCTTTCGGAGTAAGGCAGTATGCCGACCCGACTGATCAGCTGGTCCATCGAGAACCGCCTGCTGGTGGTGATCGCGACGTTGATCATCGCGGGCTGGGGCTGGGTGGCGATGAAGGAAATCCCGCTCGATGCGATCCCGGATCTGTCGGATGTGCAGGTAATCATCCGCACTGACTTCGCCGGCCAGTCGCCGCAGGTCGTGGAGCAGCAGGTGACCTATCCGATCACGACGACGATGCTGGCCGTGCCCGGCGCCAGTGCGGTGCGCGGTTATTCCTTCTTTGGCGACTCCTACGTCTATGTAATTTTCGAAGACGGTACCGATCTGTACTGGGCGCGTTCACGGGTACTGGAATACCTGAACCAGGCGGCCGCGGACCTGCCCGCCGGGGTGCAGCCCCGGCTGGGACCGGATGCCACCGGCGTCGGCTGGATCTACAGTTACGCGCTGGTCGACCGCAGCGGCCGCCACGACCTGGCACAGTTGCGCAGCATCCAGGACTGGTTTCTGAAATACGAACTGCAGACGGTCCCCGGCGTCGCCGAGGTGGCTACGGTCGGTGGCATGGTGCGCCAGTACCAGGTCGTGGTCGACCCGGAGAAGCTGCGCGCATTAGGTATTCCACTAACTCGGGTAACCAGGGCAATCAAAGCCGCCAATCAGGAGGTCGGCGGTTCGGTAATCGAGCTGGGCGAGGCGGAGTACATGATCCGCACACGCGGCTATCTGGGCTCGATAGAAGATATCGAGGCGGTACCGCTGGCGGTGTCCAAAGATGATATCCCGATCCTGTTGCGCGACGTCGCCCATATTCAGATCGGTCCGGAGATGCGCCGGGTCGTTGCCGATCTCGATGGGGAAGGTGAGGTCACCGGCGGCATTGTCGTGATGCGTTACGGTGAGAATGCGCTGGATACCATCGCCGCAGTCAAACAACGCATGGCTGCGCTCAAACAGGGCCTGCCCGACGGCGTCGAAGTCATCGAGACCTACGACCGTTCGGGACTGATCATGCGCGCGGTGGACAACCTGTCCGCGCGGCTGATCGAGGAATTCATCGTTGTCGCGCTGGTCTGCCTGCTGTTCCTGTTTCACCTGCGCTCGGCCTTCGTCGCCATCGTCACGCTGCCGCTCGGTATCCTTGCCGCCTTCGTGATCATGCGTTACCAGGGCATCAATGCCAACATCATGTCGCTGGGCGGTATCGCGATCGCGATCGGCGCGATGGTCGACGCCGCTGTGGTGATGATCGAAAACGCACACAAACATCTCGAGCGCGCAGGCCCCGGGCTCAGCCAGCAGGAACACTGGGCAGTAATTGGCAAAGCTTCACGGGAAGTGGGACCGGCGCTGTTCTACTCGCTTTTGATTATCACGCTGAGCTTCCTGCCGGTGTTCACGCTGGAAGCCCAGGAAGGGCGGTTGTTTTCACCGCTGGCCTTCACCAAGACTTATGCGATGGCCGCTGCCGCCGGCTTGT
>CAWEEC010000083.1:0-11471 GCA_963807785.1 uncultured Gammaproteobacteria bacterium
CTCGAGGTTCTTCAGGCGTTTGGGCAAGGAGCTCAACTATCCTTGGCAACGCCTGTACGACAGCTACACGCTGGTTCGGGCATACGACGACGCGAAGTTCACGGCGCTGTGCAAGCAACCGGAGGTCACTCTTTCCCACGCCATCCAGTTGGCACACATTCATGACAGCACGGAGCGCAAAAACTGCAGCAGAAGGTCGCTAAGGAGGGACTGTCTGTGCGAGGTCTGCAGAGCGAGATCCTTGCGAAACATGGCCGTCAACGCCGCCCTGGTGCGGGTCGGCCGCTCACGGTGCCGAAAAACGCCTCCGAGGCTGTGACACACATGCTCTCGCAGGGCACGAAATTCCAGAAGCTCAACTCGCAGGCATGGTTTGGCGACGCGTTCGACATCGCGGCGGGCGTGCGCGACATCCCCGCGGATAGATTGACGGACGTGTTCAAGACGAGAGTCAGCCAGGCCGCCGACCTTTATGACCAGCTCGCCGAGACGACCGAACAATATGCCGGCGTACTGCGGGAGATTGCTGCGGACATCGGGAACGGCAGGAGGTTCAGGCGGCACTCGAACGGCAAGGTGAAGGAGGAAGGCGAATTGGCCGTTTGAGGGGCGGATCAGATGGCATGAGGAGATGAGTGAAACTAGCAGGGGCACGGGCCGGCGAAGAG
The DNA here is from genome assembly GCA_963807785.1 of uncultured Gammaproteobacteria bacterium. Lineage (GTDB taxonomy): Bacteria > Pseudomonadota > Gammaproteobacteria > SZUA-229 > SZUA-229 > JABDQW01. The sequence goes on from CAWEEC010000083.1 coordinate 669, forward strand.
AAATGCTTCCACTCCGACCCCATAACAACCTGCGTGGAGTAGTCGTGCTACCCACGCCGCAACCAACCGGCTCAACGTCAGCGTCGGATGGACTACCACGAAACAAAGACCAATTGAGGACCTCATCAAAATAATGCGCTGGCTGACGGGGAAAAGCGACTGCAGGACATCGAGGATGGCTTACGCAAGCCGGTACCGGCTACACCGGGTCATCAGGCACGACAGGTCAACGAGGCTGATTTTATTTCCGGGTTTACCGAGGAGGGCTTTAAATCTGCTGTCAATAAAGCAAGGCAGTACATCATCGACGGCGACATCATGCAGGTGGTACTGTCACAGCGGCTGACCATTCCTTACCACGCCAGGCCCGTTGAATTGTACAGGGCATTACGCAGCCTGAACCCCTCGCCGTATATGTACTATCTCGATCTTGGTGATCATCATGTTGTGGGTTCATCGCCTGAAATCCTCGTTCACCTGGAAGATAATCAAATTACCGTGCGCCCGATTGCGGGCACACGACCGCGCGGCGAGGACGAGGCATCCGACAAGGCGCTGGAACAGGATTTACTGGCGGACCCGAAAGAACTGGCAGAGCACCTGATGTTGATTGACCTTGGCCGCAACGACGCCGGTCGCGTCAGCAAGATCGGCAGCGTCGAGCTCACTGAAAAGATGATCGTGGAACGTTACTCGCACGTGATGCACATCGTATCCAACGTGATCGGCCAGTTACAGGATGGCATGAGTTCAATGGACGTACTGCGCGCCACTTTCCCAGCAGGTACGGTCAGCGGTGCGCCCAAGATCCGTGCGATGGAAATCATTAACGAACTTGAACCGGTAAAACGCGGCATCTACTCCGGTGCTGTCGGCTACCTGTCATGGAATGGCAATATGGATACGGCCATTGCCATACGCACAGCAGTGATCAAGGACAGGCAACTGTCAATTCAGGCGGGCGCCGGCATCGTGTACGATTCGGTGCCAGAGAATGAGTGGGCCGAGACCATGAACAAGGCGCGCGCGATATTCCGTGCCGTGGCCCTGGCCGAGGCCGGGCTGAATACCGGTAGGTAAGCTGTGTCATTGTTGAAACTGTGTTTTGTTTTGCTAGCAGGTTTTTGTATTGTATCGCCTGCCGTTGCCATGCATGTTTCACAACAACTGGCCATTGTGGTTAATGCAGACGATCCACAGAGCAAACGCATAGCTGATTACTACCAGTTGAAGCGTGGTATACCGGATGAAAATGTCATCAGGGTGAATTTGCCTGCCGATAAAAAAAGTATCGGCCGTAAGAAGTTCGAGCAGATTTATCAGCAGGTAATAAACAGTACGCCGCCACATATCCAGTTTTATGCATTGGCGTGGTCTCAACCCTTCAAGGTGGGTTGTATGTCGATGACCAGTGCATTTGCTTTCGGTTTTGATGACGCGTATTGCGCCAAGGGCTGCAACAGCACCCGCCAAAGCGCTTATTTCAATTCTGCTACACGCAGGCCTTATCATGACCTTGGCATCCGACCGACGATGATGTTGGCCGGCAGCTCGGTTGAACAGGTGCGCGACATGATCGACCGTGGCGTTGAAGCCGATGCTTCCTATCCAAAGGGTACCGCGTACCTGGTCAGCACCAGTGACAAGGCCAGAAATGTGCGTTCACACTTTTATCCGTTGGTGGTCGATAAACTAGGTCAGCGGATAAAAATCCAGATTGAAAACACTAATGCGCTGACTGGCAGGGACGATGTGCTGTTCTATATCACAGGTCTGGTTAAGGTGGACAAAATCGATAGCAATCGGTTTTTAAATGGTGCAATTGCCGACCACCTGACATCGGCGGGCGGTGTATTGTTTGGCGGCAAGCAGATGAGTATATTGCGCTGGCTCGATGCAGGCGCAACTGCGAGTTATGGCACGGTGGTAGAACCTTGTGCATTTCCACAGAAATTCCCGCATCCGGCTATTGTAATCGACCGCTATACACATGGCGAAACCCTGATTGAGTCTTACTGGAAGAGCGTAGCCTGGCCGGGACAGGGCTTATTCGTTGGCGAACCGCTGGCGTCGCCTTTTGCGGGAATAATTTAACACTTTTGGAAAAAACGCAAAGGGCGCAAAGGCGCGAAGTACACAAAGGAGAGATTTTTATGGATGAGAATGAGTTGTCAGGCGTGGTAATCGGTGCGGCGATCGAAGTACATAAGGCACTGGGGCCAGGATTGCTGGAATCTGTATATCAGAGATGCTTGTTGAAGGAGTTGCATATCAGGGGCGTTTGGGTAGAGTCTGAAGTACCGGTAACTGTGGAATACAAGGGTGATGTCATTACAGAGGCATACAGAGTAGATTTGCTTGTTAATAATAAACTGGTTGTAGAGTTGAAAGCAGTTGATCAACTGACTGCAGTTCATAAGGCCCAGCTTCTGACTTATCTTCGTTTAATGAACAAGAAACTTGGATTGCTGATTAATTTTAATGAGCTTGTTGTAAGAAATGGGATCAGGCGACTTATAAATAATTATTAATATACTTTGCGGCCTCTGCGTCTTTGTGGCCTTTGCGTTTAACGGAAATCTTTATGTTAGTTATGATCGACAACTATGACTCCTTCACCTACAACCTGGTGCAATACCTGGGTGAGCTGGGTGCGGACGTGAAGGTTTTTCGTAATGACGGGGTAACAGTTGATGAACTCAAGGCGATGAACCCCGAGCGCATCATGATTTCTCCGGGACCTTGCACACCCAATGAAGCCGGGATATCAATGGACGTGATACGTGCCTTTGCCGGAGAAGTGCCGATTCTTGGTGTATGTCTCGGGCATCAGTGTATCGGTCAGGTATACGGCGGTGATATCGTGCACGCGCGTGAAATCATGCATGGCAAGACCTCGCTGGTGCATCACAAGGGCAAGTACGTTTTCAAGGGGCTGGGCAACCCCTATACTGCGACCCGTTACCATTCGCTGGTGATTGACAAGAACACCATCCCGGAATGTCTCGAAATAACGGCCTGGACCGAAACCGAGAATGGTGAAATGGATGAGATCATGGGTGTGAAGCATAAACAGCTGGCTGTCGAAGGCGTGCAGTTTCATCCCGAGTCGATTCTTACAGAACACGGCCATGGCCTGCTGAAAAACTTCCTGGCGACTTAACCAACACAACGAGATAACTATGGATATGCAATCCGCAATCAAGGCGGTTACCGAACATAAACACCTGTCATCGGATGAGATGGCATCAGTCATGCGTTTGATCATGACGGGCGAAGCAACGCCTGCACAGGTTGGCGGTTTTCTCATCGGCCTGCGCATGAAAGGCGAGACCGTCGAAGAAGTGGCTGCTGCAGCCGGTGTCATGCGTGATTTGTCTACCAGGGTCAATGTCGATAAACAGCACCTGGTTGATACCTGCGGAACCGGTGGCGATGCGTCCGGGAGTTTCAATATCTCGACGGCCAGCGCTTTTGTCGTTGCGGCAGCAGGTGGCAAGGTCGCAAAGCACGGCAACCGCTCGGTTTCCAGCAAGTCAGGCAGTGCTGATGTGCTCGAAGCTGCCGGCGTAAATCTCGAACAGACGCCGGAGCAGGTTGCTGCCTGTGTCAATGACATTGGTGTTGGCTTCATGTTTGCGCCGATGCATCACAGTGCTATGAAGCATGCCATCGGGCCACGACGTGAGATGGCAGTGCGAACGATTTTCAATGTTCTCGGGCCCCTGACCAATCCGGCCGGCGCGCCAAACCAGGTGCTGGGTGTTTTCAGTATCGACTGGGTCACGCCTCTGGCCGAGGTGTTGAAACAGCTTGGCAGTGATCATGTGCTGGTGGTGCACGCAGATGATGGCCTGGATGAAATAAGCATCGGCTCGATAACGCACGTTGCAGAGCTCAAAGATGGTGAAGTCACAACATACACGGTCCAGCCGGAAGATTTTGGTATAGAGCGGGCTGATTTATCCGAGATCAGGGCCGATGATGCAGAACACAGCCTGCGCATTATCAAGTCAGTGCTGGCCAACGAAGCCGGGCCTGCGAAAGATATCGTCTGCCTGAATGCGGGTGCGGCAATCTATGCAGCCGGGCTGGCAGGCAGTTTTGCTGAAGGTGTTGGCCGTGCACAGGAAGTCATCGCCAGCGGTGAAGCCGCCGCGAAACTCGATCAGCTGGTGGCAGCAACAAATGCCTGAAGTGAAATAATCAGTATGTACTCAAGCAGTTACATCGTCAGGGCGACCGAATTCGGTCATATAAGAATGCTACAGATGTTTACTCTCGCAAAGGCGCAAAGTCCGCAAAGGAAGACATATGAAACGATATTTTTTCCTGGAACAAAAAACACATGTCACCTTTGCGTGCCTGGCGCCTTTGCGAGAACAATGACTTCTACAGCTGAAGAACAAGACGATGACAGATAACCGACCGGACATACTGAAGACAATACTGCAGCGCAAGTCGGAAGAGATTGCCGAACGTTGTGAAAACGTCAGCATGCAGCAAATGAGTAAACGCGCACAAGCGGCTGATCCGGTGCGCGGCTTTATCGCAGCAATCGAACAGCGTATAGCCAATGACCAGCCTGCAGTCATCGCAGAAATCAAAAAGGCTTCGCCGAGCAAGGGTATCCTGCGTGAAAATTTTGATCCGGCTGCTATTGCACAAAGCTACGAGGTGCACGGCGCGGCCTGCGTTTCAGTGCTGACGGATAAGGATTTTTTTCAGGGCAGTGAAGATTTCCTGCAACAGGCAAGAAACGCCTGTTCACTGCCGGTGATTCGCAAGGATTTCATTATCGATCCCTATCAGGTGTTCGAGGCCCGGGCAATTAATGCGGATTGTATTTTGTTAATCGTGGCGGCGCTGGATGATGACAGGCTGCAGGAATTGCTCAAGCTGGCGTACGAGCTGCAGATGGATGTGCTGATGGAAGTGCACGATGATGCAGAGCTCGAGCGTGCGCTTAAAACCGGTGCGCGGCTGATAGGAATCAACAATCGTAATTTACGTACCTTTGAAACCAGTTTGTCGACTACGATTGATATGCTCGACAAGATACCTGATGATCGCATTGTGGTCACAGAAAGCGGCATTCATACCGTGCAGGATGTGCAGCTGATGCGCGATCATAACGTGAACACATTCCTGGTGGGCGAAGCCTTCATGAAAGCAGATGACCCGGGTGAAAAGCTGGCGGAGTTGTTTGTTTTAAACGGATGAGTTCAACGCAAAGGCGCCAGGGCGCAGAGAGCGCAAAGGATTGTTATAGCGGTAGCCAGGATGAAGCGTAGCGGAATCCGGGTGTTTGTTCTGCCATTAACGCCCCCTGGTTTTACTTCGTTACATCGGGCTATATTATTGCAGCAGCGGCTTTAGCCGCGAACATTCGCAATTCGCGGCTAAAGCCGCTGCTACGAATATCTATAATCATTTTTTAAGGTTCAAATATGAAAGCAACAGTAAAATGGCTGGATCATATGTCATTTGTCGGTGAATCCGGCAGCGGGCATTCAATCGTTATGGACGGGGCGCCGGATGTGGGTGGCCGCAACATGGGTGTCAGGCCTATGGAGATGGTGCTGCTTGGGTCTGGGAGGCTGTACCGCGTTCGATATGGTTTTGATACTTCAGCGTCAACGCCAGTCGATCAGTGACTGCCAGGTTGAAATTGAAGCAGAGCGCGCCGACGGAAGTCCCCAAGGTTTTTACACAAAATTCATGTGCATTACATCGTAAAAGGCAGTGGTCTCGATCCGAAAAAAGTTGAACGTGCAGTCAATATGACAGCGGAAAAATATTGCTCCGTGTCGATAATGCTTTCAGCGTCGGTAGAGTTGTCGCACGATTTCGAGATTGTAGAACAACAGGAATAACACTTGTGTCTGATTCGGCAAACAGGGCTTTTGATCGATTGCAGCAGGAGTTTTACCATGCCTGGTTTCGTTTTCATCCGGAAGCAAGCCGCAAGTGTAGGTCTGGAGGAATATGCAGGATTGCTGCGAACCTATGATGACGATGATATTGGTGCATTGATATCGCTTAATCAGAAAATGCATTCGGCACTCGATGAGATCGATGAAGATGAACTCGATGAAGATCGATACATTGATTACCAGTTAATGAAATCGGCAGTCAGTGTTGAATGTCATGACCTGCAGGAGCTTGACTGGCGATATCGTAATCCGCTTGCCTATGTGCCGGTTCATGCGGTCTATCAATTGCTGATACATCCCGTGCACGATGTACAAAAAGCGATCAGGCACCGTCTGCAAGCGATACCTGAATATCTGCGAGGTGCACGGACTCTGTTATCACTTATGCCGGAAAGAGTTGTCCCTGTCTGGCTGCAATCTGCTATCGAGCAATGTGAAATCGGAGCAGGCTTTATTCGTAATCTTGGCAGGGATCCGTTGATTTCCGAGAAGTTTAAAAATCCGGCACGATTGCAGCCCCTGTTTGATGATGCATCTCATGCACTGGATGAATTTGCGCATTTTTTACAGCAGGATATTGCACCCAAGGCCGCTGGTGATTTCGCTGTCGGCGAGGATCGTTTCAACCGCCTGCTGGTTGAAAACCATTTTCTCGATGTCGATGCTAAAGAAATACTCGCGTTTGGCGAAAAGCTGTTTGCAGAAACAGAGTCAGAATTAAAAGCACAGGCTGAGTCGATGGAAAGCGGGGCTGATATCAGCGCGTTGCTGGAGAAGATCAGGGAAAAACATCCAAAACAGGCCCGGCTTCTTGATACTTATCGCCAGCGTATGCGTGAAGCACACAAGTGGTTGCAGCGACATGACCTGGTGACACTGCCGGAGAAAGAGGCCTTGCATATACAGGAAACCCCCGAGTTTTTAAAACCTCTGATTCCATTTGCGGCTTACGAGCCACCCATGCCTGTTGATAAAAAACAGCGTGGTCTGTATTACGTCACAACGTCCAATGATGAAGCCTTGCTGGCTGAACATAACCAGTACAGCATCGATCTTACCAGTGTGCATGAGTCCTATCCGGGTCATCATCTACAGTTTGTTACCGCAAATATCCACCATGCAGACAATACGACGCGTTCGGTACATGCTTCTGCTTCGTTGTATGAAGGCTGGGCGTTATATTGCGAGGACCTGATGGAAGAGCAGGGCTTTCTTAACAGGAAAGAACATCGTTTTATTATGCTGCGCGACAGGTTATGGCGAGCATTGCGTGTAATTATCGATGTCAAGATACATACCCGGGGTTTGAGTATCACTGATGCTTCAAAACTCATGGTAGAAAAACTCGGCTTCGATCAAAAGCTGGCCGATGCAGAACTCGCCTGGTACTCGACAGCGCCGACGGTGCCATTGTGTTATGCGACCGGTTATGAGTTGATCAAGGCCGTGCGTGAACATCAACAGCAAAAACCGGGTTTCGAGCTAAAGGCATTTCACGATGCCTTGCTAGAGCAGGGTTCAATCGCCCTGCCACTGGTGATCAGGCGGGCGTTTGGAGAAGATGCCTGGAACTATGCCAGGGGGAAGGTGTTTTCATAAGGCTGAATATAAGTCCACAGATGAACGCAGATGAACACAGATATTAAATATATTATGTGTCCGCGAATAACGCTAAGGACGCGAAAAGAGCTAAACCCATAAATTCTATATTTTTTATTCGCATTCTTTGCGTTTTTCGCGGACCATTGTTCTTTTTATGTTTTATCAAAGACACTGAGTTCAAGTGTTTGCAGGAGTAACAGGGTAAAAACATCTGTGTTCATCTGCGTTCATCTGTGGACTTAATAATTTACAGCCATGGTTTCCATGATGAAGTTTGTTAAAGATGTTTGGTGAATTGACCAAATTTATAACCACAACACCCCATTCGAAGTACTGACAAATCAGCGCCACACTGTACAATGTCGGCTTCGATTCAGGATGCACCATTGAGCAGTTCAAACTCCCCCAAGCTAAACCCCCAGCAAGCCAAAGCAGTCCACGGTATTGACGGTCCCATGCTGGTGCTTGCCGGGGCGGGCAGTGGCAAGACGCGTGTTATCACGGAAAAAATTACACACCTGATTGGTCCTTGCGGTATCGCCGCAAACCGCATCGCTGCCGTGACCTTCACCAACAAGGCAGCGGCGGAAATGAAAACGCGGGTAAAGAAATTACTCGGCGGCAAGAGTGCGCGCGGGCTGCGTGTTTCAACATTTCATCGCCTCGGCCTGAGTATCCTGCAGCGCGAATGCAAGCGCCTGGACTATCAACCCGGATTTTCATTGTTTGCCGGTGATGACTGCGTTGCCGTTCTTCAGGAACTGTTACGCAGCCACGGTGATCGCGGTGTCGAGAAAGCAGAACGCTTTCACTGGCAGATCTCCAGCTGGAAAAATGATGGCATCATGCCGGAACAGGCCATTACCCTGGCAGAGGAAGATATTCAACTGCGCATGGCGCGTGTATATGGCAGCTATCAGCGCCAGTTGCACGCATATAACGCGTTTGATCTCGATGACCTGATATTGCAAACCGTGCAGCTGTTCAGCAATCACGACGAGGTGTTGAGCAGCTGGCAGGACCGTATCCACTACCTGCTGGTAGATGAATACCAGGACACCAATTCCATGCAGTACCAGCTGGTGAAAATGCTGGCTGCCAGACGAAAATGTCTCACGGCGGTGGGTGACGATGACCAGTCAGTGTATGCATGGCGCGGCGCACGGCCGGAAAACCTCGAGCAGCTGGCTAAAGATTTCACTGATCTCGACGTGATCAAGCTGGAACAGAACTACCGCTCGAGTGGCCGAATCTTGAAAGTGGCGAATGAACTGATCAGCCAGAACCCGCATGTATTTGAAAAACGCTTGTGGAGCGCGCTGGGTTACGGCGATCCGGTGAGGGTGATCCAGTGCAATTCGGCCGAAGATGAAGGCGAGCAGGTTGTTATACAACTGCAGTCACACAAGCTCCAGCATCAGGGCCGTTATGGTGATTACGCAATTCTGTATCGCGGTAACTTCCAGGCGCGTGTGTTCGAAGGCTATTTGCGGCAGATGAATATTCCCTATGTGGTCAGCGGCGGCATTTCATTCTTCGAGCGCAGTGAGATCAAGGACGTCATTTCCTATTTGCGCCTGCTGGCGAACCCGGATGATGATGCGGCTTTTCTGCGTATCATCAATACACCGCGCAGAAACATCGGCCCTGCAACCCTGGAAAAACTCGGTGCTTATGCTGTAGAACGGAAAGTCAGCATGCTGAGCGCATGTAGTGAACTGGGTCTGCAGGAAAGGCTTTCTGCCAGGGCAAACACCAGCTTGCAAAAATTCAGCGACTGGCTGCTGCGGTTATCTGACAGGGGTGAATCGGATTCTGCCGAAAGCATCGTACGCCAGCTGCTTGACGATATCGGTTATGAAACCTGGCTGCTGGAGCAGAGCAAGGATGTCGAGAGCGCTGAACGGCGCTGGAACAATGTAACGGATTTGCTCGAATGGCTGAGCAAGATGCAAAAGGATGACGAATCGGAAGGCATAACCGAAATCATTTCCAGGCTAACATTGATGGATATCCTGCAGCGTGATGATAACAAGCAGAATGCGGATGCGGTCCAGTTGATGACCCTGCACGCCGCCAAGGGTCTGGAATTTCCTCATGTCTACATGGTGGGCTTCGAGGAAGGCCTGTTGCCCCACCAGACCAGCATCGATGAAGACAGCATCGAGGAAGAACGGCGGCTGGCCTATGTGGGCATTACCCGTGCCCAGCGCAGTCTGAATTTGACCATGGCGCGTACGCGCAAGCGCTATGGCGAGCGCATATTGTGTGAACCCAGCCGCTTTGTTGAAGAATTGCCTGCTGATGATCTGGAATGGATCGGCGGCAGCAATGCTTCAAAACAGAAATCGACCCAGGAGAAAGGCCGATCGCACCTGGACTCACTGAAGCAAATGCTCGGTTGATAGCATAGTCACATAACTCCCTTAAAACATTAGTTTTAATAGTCAGGCTTCAATCTGACAGGCTGTGTCGTATTTACTCAAACCCAGACTATGATTTTTTGTCAGTACAGTCAGGATTGGTGATATAGAAAAAGCTATAGATATTTACTCTCGCAGAGGCGCAGAGCACGCAAAGGAATAAGAATGTAACGATACTGTCATTGCAAATAAATACATGAAACCTCTGCGTTCTCTGCGCCTCTGCGAGAAAACATGATGTTAAACCTCCAACAAAGGCAGGTTTTCCGGCGATGCGAAAATCGACAAAAACTGTCAGATCAAGTCTGAACAACACATTAGTGTATTTGACATTAGAGTTTTCATATACAATAATGCGAATCGTTATCATTCGTAGTATATGACATGTCTAAATTGAATTTCTCCAGACTGCTGACCCTCGTGCCTGTTTTATTAGTACTTCATTGGCCGCTGGTTTCGCAGGCAGCGGCAAATGATCCTTCGCAACGGCTGTTGCAGATGCTGGACTATGTCGGCGTTGACTATCCGCCAACGGTCGAAAATGGCGAGGTGGTTGACCCGGTTGAATATGCTGAAATGGAAGAGTTTTCCGGCGAGATTATCAACCTGCTGCGAAGAATGCCGGATCATGAGGGCAAGCGCATCCTGCTGGCCAATGCGGCTCAAATCCGCAGCGGTATCAGTCAACGCATTAATGGCGAAGAAGTCAGGCACCTGACGCAAGCGCTGAAGGAAGCGTTGATATTAGACTACAACATTGTGGTGGGGCCAAAAAAAGCACCGGATATGGGCGATGTGCAGGCGCTGTTTGAATCGAATTGTGCATCCTGCCACGGTGTTAT
>CAWEEC010000084.1:0-22246 GCA_963807785.1 uncultured Gammaproteobacteria bacterium
AGTTACTCGGAAATTGGTTCACTGACCAATGATCCAAACAACTATGATGAGCTGATGACCAGGTATGCGCCGTTGGTTAAACGAATTGCATATCACATGATGGGTCGTTTGCCTTCCAATGTACAACTGGATGATATGGTACAGGCCGGCATGATCGGCCTGTTCGAGGCCTTAAAGGGATATGACATGTCTCGCGGTGCCAGTTTCGAGACATATGCCCGTATTCGTATTCGAGGCGCGATGATCGATGAAGTACGTCGTGGCGACTGGACACCTCGATCGGTATACCGCAAGTCACGGCAATTGTCTGAAGCCATACGCGAGGTAGAAGACAGGGAAGGCAGAGATGCAAAAGACAGCGAGATTGCAGAGATACTGCAAATGGACATGCAGGAATACAGTAACCTGGTAAAGGAGGCGGCCGGTTGTCAGTTACTTAGTTATGAAGATATAACCTCTACAGGGGGGAGCAGGGAAGAGGCATCTGCTGCGCAAATGGAGGAGCCTTACCGGGAGCTGGAGCAGGAGGATTTCAAGAGGGGGCTTATCGAGAAAGTCGCAAGTTTGCCTGAGCGCGAGCGGCTGGTAATGGCGCTTTACTATGATGAAGAATTCAATTTACGTGAGATTGGCGAGATTCTTGGTGTTTCCGAGGGCAGGGTATGCCAGATACACGGGCAAGCATTGCTGCGTTTGCGTGCGCGTATGTCAGAGTGGGTTGATAAGGGCAGCTGAAGTTGTAAAGCGATTTCATAATAATAATATGTACATTAATTCCTCTTGAGTGAAATGAAAGCTGATGACATATCAGAAGGCTTGAATATTCTGTCATTTCCTGCCTCGACAATACTGATTGTTGAGGATGATGAAGTGACCATGTACATGCTTGAATTTCTTCTGCAGCGCGAGGGATACGCGGTGACAAAAGCAACAAACGGTAAACAGGCGACACGAATCATTGACCAGAGCAGGCCATTTGATCTGGTGCTGCTCGACATCATGATACCTTATATCAATGGCTTTGAGCTGGTATCGCACATCCGCTCATTACCTGGCTGGAAAGATACAGCAGTATTCATGTTATCTGGAAAGTCGCAGGAAAGGGATATTATCAGGGCGCTGGATTCCGGTGCTACTGATTATATCGTCAAGCCATTTCAACCTGGCGAGGTTCTGGCCCGAATTCGCAAGGTTACAAATGCATCATCATGATTTTACGACAACTTGTAATATTGCTGGTGATGTCAGGTTTTGCCTTAGCCGTTGAGGCTGATAGCACGGCTGAATCGTTTGCAAAGGCGACCAGTGCTGTAGACAACAGCGACTTCAAACTGGCTGAGACGATACTTTATGATCACTTGAGGCAAAACCATGACGATATTGAGGCAAGATTCCTCTATGCACGTGTTCTATCCTGGCAGGGTAAATCTAGTCAGGCGCTTGACCAGTTCAATATGTTGCTGTTGCAGCATCCGGATAATGCCGATTACCTGCTTTCCAGGGCGAATACCTATGAATGGATGGGACGCAGAAGCCAGGCGCTAGACGATCTTGCAACAGCACGCCAGATTTCACCTGAATATAAAGATGTGTGGCGTACTGAAATAACATTGCTAACACGCGCCGGCGATCAGGATTCAGTCACAACAGCTGCTAATCTGGCGCAACAGGCTAAACACAAGTTCCCTGATGATAATTGGGATGATCTGTTAAAGCCTGCCAGGGCCGATGTCAATTCGTCAAATATTTTTTCAGCCGAAGCCAGCTATAGGTATGATCATTTAACCAATAGCCTGTCACCCTGGCGATCGGCTATGTTACGAATGGATGTACAAACCCCGCAAAATCATTTCGCGCATGTCCGTTATGACAGTATCGAACGATTTGATCTGAATGATCAGCAAATAGGTGCAGGCTATGCGCTGCCGGTTGCTGAATCCTGGCTGTTATATGCAGCAGCAACATACAGTCCAACGCACAAGGTACTGCCTAACAGGATGCTCGAGCTTCGAGCAAGCAAAAACCTTAAAAACGGTTTTAGCCTGAGCGCCGGAGTGATACATGGCAAGTATACCCAGACGTCGAGTCAGCAGGGCTTACTAACCGCTGAATATTACTGGTCAGACTATCGCGCTGCGTATACCTACAGAATCGTTGATGTGCTGAATGCGGGTACGGGCAAGAATCACAGCATACAGTTCAATAAATATTTTACTGCTGAAAACAATATAGGTGTGGGATTCAGTAGCGGTGAAGATGTTGAGTTCAACGGTACACCCAACCCGCCTATAAGTGATGTTGTCTCGTTTTCAATATTCGGTCGGTATATGTACCGGCCAGGTTGGTCGCTGGTCTATTCATATAACTATCATGAGCAGGGAGATCTATACATACGAAATGGCGTTATTCTCGGTATTAGAATCGATTTCTGATCCGGCACTTCGATACCTGGCATATTGTGTATTAACAATAACGGGGTTGGTGCTGATTCTGATGATGCAGGTCATCAGTTTCAGGATATACAGTGTCTATCAGGACAGGAACAACCTGATCGCCAAGCGTATCTGGCGGCCCGTGCTTGCTGAAATGATGGTTACTGATATTGATACGATTCCACGCCTGAAGAAACAGCATCAACATGCGTTCCTCAGGGAATGGAACAGGTTCCATAATTTATTGCGTGGTGATGTGCATGATCGGCTGAAAAAACTTTCGAGAAAAACAAGGCTGGATATCATTGCGCATAAATATATCGATCGCGGCGGTATGCGAGAGCTGCTGCAAGGTATTGTTACGCTTGGGCATATGCAGGATTATTCGATCTGGAACAAGTTGATTGACCTGGTTGACTCAGAGCATCCGGTGGTCTCGTTGACGGCCGCGCAGGCGCTTGTAGATATCGACAGCCGAAATGCGATGAAATTTCTTATGCCCTTTGTCATCAAGCGTCGTGATTGGCCAACCGCGCGTGTTGCCATGCTGTTACACAGTGCCGACCCCCAGGAACTGTACTCAATGATTGAGCATGCGATATCTACCTCACCGATTGAAGATATTCCCTTTTTACTGAAATTTCTCGGTACTTCGCATTTCGATCCTGCGATAAAGAAAATCTGCATGAGTCTCGGTAACAGCCATGACAGCAGGATCATTTCTGCGTGTATCGATGCGGCAAAAGATGCACAGGGGCTCGAGCTGGCCAGAAGTCATGTAAATGATCCTGCCTGGTTTGTAAGGCTGCACGTTGCCAGAGCGCTTGGCAGGCTGGGTTCCAGGGATGATCTGCAACTGCTGGTGCAGCTGCTGTCTGATGCTGAATGGTGGGTCAGGTATCGAAGTGCGCAGGCTATTGCCGGGCTGCCTTTTATCTATATGGATGATATGCAGAAAATATACGACGAATCGACTGACCGCTATGCCAGGGACATACTCGCCCAGGTCATGTCGGAGCGGGAGTGGTCACTGTAATGCCTGTTTTCATCGACTACATCAACTGGTTTTTCCTGCTTTACTTTGTTGGACTGCATGGCGTCTATCTGATGCTGACTGTCAGTTCGATGATCTACCTGCCGAAGTTTATGCGAGAGCACAGTACCGAAGATCTTTCTCCACTGCATGCCGACTTTGAGCCACCTGTCACTATCGTGGTGCCAGCCTTCAATGAATCAGCAACCATAGCATCTTCTATCCGGGCATTACTCCAGCTTGAGTACCCGGAATATGAAATCATCATCGTTAACGATGGCTCAACAGATGATACGCTCCAGGTATTAATAGATGCATTCTTGCTAAAACCGTTTCCCGAAGTCTACCGCAAACAGATTGATACAAAGCCGGTAAGAAAAATTTACCGATCATCAAAATTCTATAACATCCGGGTTATCGACAAGGACAACGGTGGTAAGGCGGATTCAATCAATACCGGCATCAACGCATCGTATTACCCGTTGTTCTGCTGTGTTGATGCCGATTCCGTGCTTGAACGCGACAGTCTTAAACGGGTCATAAGGCCATTCATAGAACAACCGCAGACAGTTGCCAGTGGCGGTGTGGTGCGTGTACTCAATGGTTGTACGGTGAAGGACGGTTTTATTTCAAAAGTCGGGTTACCGAGCAGTATTCTGGCGCTGTTTCAGGTTGTGGAATACCTGCGTGCATTCATGTTCGGCCGCCTGGGTTGGAGCCCGATGAATGCGTTATTAATCATATCGGGTGCATTTGGCGTATTTAGAAAGGAGACCGTGATTTCCGTAGGTGGCTATCAAACAAATTCGATTGGAGAAGACATGGAGCTGGTGGTCAGGATGCATCGCATCCTGGTTGAAAGGCAGACGCCCTACAGGATTCATTTTGTACCGGATCCCGTGTGCTGGACAGAGGCACCGGAAAATCTCTCGGTGCTCAGAAGCCAGCGAGTTCGCTGGCAGATCGGACTGGCAGAAAGCCTGACGATGAACATGTCGCTGCTGTTTAATAAAAAAGGCGGCGTTGTATCCTGGGTGGCCTTTCCATTCTTCCTGATCTTCGAATGTTTCGGCCCTATTCTCGAGGTCAGCGGGTTTATTATCGTTTCATATGCTTTTTATCTCGGGCTGGTGCCAAATGAATTTTTCGTCATTTTCCTGCTACTCGCTGTCGGCCTGGGTATTCTGGTCTCGGTGATCTCGTTGCTGCTGGAGGAGGTGTCATTTCGTACCAGTAATAATACGTTCGAACTTTTTCTGTTATTCCTGGTGGCAATCATAGAAAACCTCGGCTATCGCCAGTTAAACGCGATATGGAGACTTTCCGGAATATTTCAGTGGATGACCAGGTCGGAAAGAAAATGGGGAAATATGACAAGACGGGCAGACTGGAACAAAAGTATCCAGTAGCCAGACTGGTCGACTCGATTACCGGGTCATTACAAGCGCATATCGAAGCGCTGCCTGCGCCGCAGCCAAAGGTGTAATTGATGGCTTTAGGCCGAAAACCATTAGCCCTGCTATATGTGCTGAAATCGTTGTGACCAGGATACCAGCTCGTGCCTTGCAAGCCGATGGCGCGAGACGCCCGTGTATCTCACTGGTCCGTGTTCGTGCCAGGATAATTTCGCCTATCTGCTACTCACGCGCTGCAACCTATATATAATGTATACCCATGTCCGCTCGTATACACGTCATGTCCAATCACCTGGTCAACCAGATCGCTGCCGGCGAGGTGGTGGAGCGTCCGGCATCGGTGGTCAAAGAACTTCTGGAAAACAGTATTGATGCCAATGCCAGCCGTATCGAGGTTGATGTAGAGCAGGGTGGCATCAAGTCAATCCGTATTCGGGATAATGGTCACGGTATTCACAAGGATGACCTCAAGTTATCGCTGTCATCGCATGCAACAAGTAAAATCAATAGCCTGGATGACCTCGAGCGTGTCAGCAGCCTGGGCTTCCGCGGCGAAGCCTTGCCCAGTATCGCCTCGGTCAGTCGCTTGAGCCTGACATCGCGCTGGCGAGACCAGGCTGATGCCTGGAGCATCCATGTCGCTGCCAGAGACGGATTTGATCTGACGCCTGCGGCCCATGCGGACGGCACTACGGTAGAGGTCAGGGACCTGTTCTATAACGTGCCGGCACGACGTAAATTTCTGCGTACCGAAAAAACCGAATTCGGTCATGTTGAGGATGTGGTCAAGCGTATCGCGCTCAGTCATTTCGATGTTGATATTACACTGCGACACAACAACAGGGCTGTCAGGCAGTTACGCCAGGCCAGTGACCGCCTGCAGCAGGAGAAACGAATCGCAGGCGTGTGTGGTCCGGCATTTATCGAACATGCAGTTTTTATCGATTATGCCATTGACGATTTGCGACTATGGGGCTGGGTAGCAAAGCCCACGTTCTCACGCAGCCAGGCTGATATGCAGTATTTTTATGTTAATGGCCGCATGGTGCGCGACAAACTGGTGAGCCATGCCATTCGCCAGGCCTATCAGGATGTGATGTTTCACGGCAGGCATCCGGCCTCTGTGCTGTTCCTGGAGCTTGATCCATCGCAGGTCGATGTCAATGCGCACCCGGGAAAACATGAAGTGCGCTTCAGGCAAAGCCGCAGCGTACATGACTTTATATTTCGAGCAATACATAAATCACTGGCCGATATCCGGCCGGAAAATTATGAAAAGCAATCGAATGCTACAGCGTTCAGCAACGCTGATACATCAATTGCAACAGAAAATTATGCTGCGGCTCAGGCTGGTTCCGGCGCCATTACCAGGCAGGCCCCCTTGTCTCTTGCGGTCGCTGAACAAATGTCTTCCTATGGCCGGATGCGTGTATTTGCAGCACAAGCTGCAAACGTATTGCAGCAAGCAGAGGCAGAGGGAAGACATCCCGCCATTAGGCTATGCACGCGCGCAGCTCCATGGTATCTACATATTGGCCGAAAATGCACAAGGCCTGGTGCTGGTTGATATGCATGCGGCACATGAACGTATCACCTACGAGCGCCTGAAGCAGTCCCAGCATGACAGCGGCATTCAATCACAGCCGTTGTTAGTACCGGTCAATATCGAAGTCAGCGAAAAAGAGGCTGCACTGGTTGAGTCCAGCCCCGGTATTTTTGCCGAACTGGGACTGGAAGTTGACCGCACAGGACTCGAGTCCGTGCGCATACGCCAGCTGCCGGTCGTGCTTGCGCAAGCTGATATCGAAGCGCTGGTCCGCGATGTATTATCAGACCTGGTCAAGCATGGCAGTAGCAGCCGTATTCGCGAAGCAATGAACGAGGTGCTGTCGACCATGGCCTGTCATGGATCAGTCCGTGCCCACCGCAAACTCACCATCCCCGAAATGAATGCACTGTTAAGGGACATGGAACAGACTGAACGCAGCGGTCAGTGTAATCACGGTCGCCCAACATGGATCCAGCTATCAATCGACGAGCTCGACAAACTCTTTTTGCGCGGTCGATGAAGCGGATAGAATATTAACCGCAGAGGCGCAGAGAACTAACTAATGTCTTCAAATCAATTGGTCTAATCCTGCGGATAGCTGACAAATGCAATTATCTGCGCAACTATTGCTTATAAAAAATATACTCCGCGTCTCTGCGTCTCTGCGGTAAACAAAAACAGCCATGTCTCTAGTTGTTCAGCAAGGCTCATCGCCCGACGATCCGCTCGCGGTTTTCATCATGGGTCCTACCGCTACCGGTAAAACGGAGCTGGCTATTGCACTGGCGGATGAATTGCCGATGGACATTATCAGTGTCGATTCGGCCATGGTCTATCGAGGCCTGGATATTGGCAGTGCCAAGCCGGATGAAAAAACACTGGCCAGTTCGCCGCATCGATTAATCAATATTTGTGACCCGGCAGAAGCCTATTCTGCTGGTGCGTTCCGCGATGATGCGCTTGCCGAAATGGCGGCTATTATCAGTGCCGGCCGGGTGCCGTTGCTGGTCGGCGGTACCATGTTGTATTTCAGGACATTGCAGCAGGGTATCGCAGCGCTTCCCGATGCGGATGCCAGCGTGCGCCAGCAACTGGATCTTGAGGCGAGTACAAAAGGTTGGGATTATATGCATCAACGACTCGCAAGCATCGATCCCGAGGCAGCGCGACGCATCCATCCCAATGATCCACAAAGGATTCAAAGAGCACTGGAAGTGTATGAGATTACTGGAAAAACACTCACTGCATTCTGGCAAGAGCAGGGTCCTGGCCAGCTTCCGTACCGGTGCGTGAAAATTGCATTGATGCCACCTGATCGTATCGAACTACGCACATTGATCGAACTGCGGTTCGATGCCATGCTCGCTGCGGGCCTGGTTGAAGAGGTCGAAACGCTGTACCAACGGGGTGACCTGAACGCGGAATTACCTGCGATTCGCGCCGTGGGCTATCGCCAGGTTTGGGCAATGCTGGCAGGTGAATACGATTACAAAACCATGCGTGAAAAAGCCATCATTGCCACCGCGCAGCTGGCAAAGCGGCAAATGACCTGGCTAAGAAAAGAGCCTGAATCTAATCCGATTGATCCAAAATCAGTCAAATTATTGAATCTGCTGAAAAATCTCAGATATTTACTATGATACTGTTTGTGAGCGGGGCTTTGGTGTAAGGTAATCATCAAGAAACCGTTGTACTGACCCATATAAAAATAATGACGGGGAGCTGGATAATGTCAAAAGGGCACCACTTACAAGACCCTTATCTAAATGCGTTACGAAGAGAGCGTGTACCAGTAGCGATCTACCTGGTGAACGGAATCAAGTTGCAAGGCCAGATCGAGTCATTCGATCAATTCGCCGTATTACTGAAAAATACGGTGACACAGATGGTCTACAAACACGCGATTTCAACCGTTGTGCCATCGCGCCAGGTCAAGTGGAGTGATCCACAGGGGGGAGGAGACGATAACGCACCCAATGGAAATTAAATATGCACATCAGGTATAATAAACCTGTGTGAGTTATTTTAAACGGTCGCTGAATGCGGCCGTTTTTATTTTTATAATACTAAATATTAAATTAAGAATGCGCTGCAAGCTATTGAATAAAAAGAGTTATATCGCATCGTGAAAACCTCGAATCAAGCTCGGGTGAGCGCGCTTGTTTGAGCGCGCCGAGCTCGGTAATCGCGCCATCCTGGTACACATGGATACCCATGATGAAGCCAGGCGAGAAGACCTGTCAGAGTTCGTCGAGCTGGTTACATCCGCCGGGGCCGAGATTCTCGATACAGTCACCAGCAGCAGACACACGCCGGATCCGAAATATTTCATCGGCAAAGGCAAGGCTACAGAAATCAAGGCACTGGTTAGCGAACATAAAGCCGACCTGGTGCTGTTCAATCATGCGCTATCACCTTCGCAGGAACGCAACCTGGAAGCGTTACTGCAGTGCCGGGTACTGGACCGCACCGGTTTGATTCTCGATATCTTTGCGCAACGCGCGCGTTCATTTGAAGGTAAATTGCAGGTCGAGCTCGCACAACTCAAACATCTGTCAACACGGCTGGTCAGGGGCTGGACCCACCTTGAACGGCAGAAGGGTGGTATTGGTCTGCGCGGTCCGGGTGAGACCCAGCTTGAAACTGACCGCCGTCTTCTCGGACAACGTATCAAACAGATCAACAAGCGCCTGGAAAAAGTACGCAAGCAACGCGAGCAAGGTCGTCAATCGCGCCGCAAAGCGGAGATACCAACGGTGTCGTTGGTCGGTTACACCAATGCCGGCAAGTCAAGCCTGTTTAATATCATCACGGATGCCGATGTTTATGTTCAGGACCAGCTTTTCGCTACCCTCGATCCGACCTTGAGAAAAGTGAAAGTCGACGATGATGTGGAACTGATTCTGGCAGATACAGTGGGATTTATTCGACATCTGCCACATGATCTGGTTGAGGCCTTTCGATCGACTCTGCAGGAAACCTCGGAAGCGCATTTGTTATTGCACGTGATCGATGCCGCCGATGAAAACCGTGATTCACAAATTGATGAAGTCGAAGCGGTGCTTGAGCAAATACAGGCTGACAGGATTCAGCGCATACAAGTTATGAATAAAATCGACGTCAATGGAATTGAGCCACGTATTGATTATGATGCTGAAGGTCACGCGCGACGTGTATGGTTGTCAGCACATACAGGCGAAGGTCTTGATCTGCTTCGACACGAGCTCGCCAGGTTTTTCAAACAGGAAATGGTTGCAGGGCAAATCACACTATTACCCGCGCAGGCACGATTGAGGGCTTTGCTGTTCGAGCTTGGCGCTGTGCGTCATGAGTCCATCGATCACAGCGGGCACTTTGTGCTCGAGGTATGTATAGCTACCAGGGATCTGCAAAAACTGGCACATCGGGAGAATGTTTCTCTGGATGTACTGTTACCTGTTGCCGCCGCCTGAGTCACTAATTCTTCACATTTGACCGGGTTTGCTTGCGGCTAGGGTCCAAGCCACCTAAAATGCCGTGACTTTAGAATCTTATGTTCAGCAAAATGTCTGAACACTCGCATAACCATTCAATTGGGAGTAACACATGGCCTGGAACGAACCTGGCGGTAACGGCGATAAGGACCCCTGGGGGAATCGCGGTAATCAGGGCCCACCTGATCTTGACGAAGTGTTCAAGAATTTCCAGAAGAAATTCGGCAGCCTGTTTGGCGGCAAGGGTGGCCGTGGTGGGGGCGGACGAAGTTCGACTCCGGGCGGCAGCATCGGTATTGGTATTGTAATCGCGATTGTTCTGCTTTTCTGGATGGCAACCGGTTTCTATAAAATCGAGGAAGCTGAGCGCGGCATTATTCTGCGCTTTGGCAAGCATGTTGATACCACCCAGAGTGGTCTGCACTGGCACTGGCCAACTCCCATTGAGTCCGTTACCAAGGTCGACATTACCAAGGTGCATCCTGTGCCATTACGCGCAACCATGCTCACCCAGGATGAAAATATCGTCGATATCGAAGGCACTATTCAGTACCAGGTGGCTGACGCAACCGCTTACCTGTTCAATGTGCGCACACCTGAAGTCTCGTTGTCCCAGGCGGCCGAGAGCGCGCTGCGTGAGAGCATTGGCAGGAGCAAGATGGATTTTGTCATTACCGAAGGACGTGGTCAGATTGCATTCCAGGTACAGAACCTGATTCAGGAAATTGTCGATTCCTATGGGACCGGCTTGAAAGTTATCAAGGTGAACATTCTGAATGCGAAACCACCTGAAGCAGTAAAAGATGCTTTCGATGATGTTACCCAGGCACGTGAGGATGAAGTCCGTTTAAAGAACGAAGCAGAAGCCTACCGCAACGAGGTGGTGCCGAAAGCGCGTGGTGGAGCCGCACGTTTACGCGAAGAAGCAGATGCCTATAACCAGGAAGTCATTGCTAAAGCGGAAGGTGAGGCTGACCGTTTCTCGAAACTGCTCAGTAGCGTACCAGAAAGCACCGGACGTTACCCGTGATCGTCTCTATCTGGACATGATGGAATCAGTGCTTGGCAACAGCTCCAAAGTCATGGTTGATATCGATGGCAGCAATAATTTGCTCTACCTTCCACTGGACAAACTGATGTCGCGCTCGGCTACAACCGAAGTACTGGGTGACAGCCTGGGTAATTTGACTCAACAGCAGGATCTGTTAAGGCAGGTACAGCAACAGACACAACGCACCCGTAACAATCTGCGCACAAGGGAGACTAGATAATGGTATCCAATATGATCAAGTTCGGCATACCTGTATTGGCTCTGGTCATATGGGCATCAGTGTTTACTGTTGATGAACGTCAGCGAGCTATTTTATTCAAGTTCGGTGAAATTCTGGCTTCTGATTTCGAACCGGGCCTGCATTTGAAAATGCCGCTGATAAATAATGTCAGAAAATTTGATAAACGAATACTGACCATTGACCAGCAGCCTGAACGCTTCCTCACCGCAGAAAAGAAAGACCTGATCGTGGATTCCTACGTCAAGTGGCGTATTAATGATGTGGTGCAGTATTTCAAAACCACGCAGGGCGATGAGGCCCAGGCGGGAAGGCTTCTGTACCAGAACATCAATAATGGATTACGCGATGAATTTGGTAAGCGCACGGTGCAGGAAGTGATTGCCGGCGATCGCACCGAGATCATGAGTATTATGACCGCAGAAGCGACAGAAAAAGCCAAAACACTCGGTATTGAAGTCATTGACGTGCGTATCAAGAAAATTGATCTGCCGGCACGTGTCAGCGACTCGGTATACAGGCGTATGCGAGCTGAACGTGAGCGTGTTGCCAGGGACTTCCGTTCAAAGGGTGCTGAAACTGCAGAGCGTATTCGTGCTGATGCAGACCGGCAGCGCAGTGTGATCCTGGCAGAAGCCTATCGCGATTCTGAAATTGTTCGTGGTGAAGGTGATGCCAACGCGACAGATATCTATGCCGGCGCATTCAGTAAAAACGAGGAATTCTACCGTTTTTATCGCAGTCTTAATGCATACAAGAATAATTTCTCGACTTCGGAAGACATCATCCTGCTGGAACCGGACTCTGAATACTTCCGTTACTTCAAGGACTCCAGTGGCAAGAAATAATCATTAACTGATTTTATAAAGTAAATTAGTAAGCCCGGGCGCTTTAACAATGGCGTTTCTATAGTGAGTGCATGGCTCATTCTCGCAAGGTTTCCCGGCGAATATGTCATTCATGATGCGTCGAGCGATATTATGACGCATCATACGTGTGTGAAGGTTACCGATCAGGATTGATAATGTGGGATGATCTGATACGAGCAATTGCATTGGTGCTGGTTATAGAAGGTATATTGCCGTTTCTGTCACCCGATGGTTGGCGACAGGCGATGATTCAGGCCGGGCGCCTTCCCGATAGAGCATTGCGGTGCAGTCGGTTTTGTCAGCATGCTTATCGGCGTATTAATACTATATCTGGCAAGATAGACACATGACGGTTAACGGACACTGGATACTGCCCAGGGTATAGAAGAAGCACTGCCTGAGCAGGCCGCACGCCTGGAGTGCCTGCGTCGTAATCTGCTCGATCTGTACGCGAGCTGGGGTTACGAAGCGGTAATGCCGCCATTTATCGATCATATCGAATCACTGCTCACAGGCACAGGCCACGATCTGGATCTGCAGACCTTCAAGCTGGTCGATCAGCTCAGCGGACGTACCCTGGGTATACGTGCAGACATGACACCACAGGTTGCACGTATCGATGCCCATCAGCTTAATCTAACGATACCAACACGTCTTTGTTATATAGGCACCGTGTTACATACGCGTTCGGACAGTTTTGGCAGCAGTCGCAGCCCGTTGCAGGTTGGTGCAGAATTGTATGGCCATGCCGGTGTTGAATCCGATGTTGAAATTCTCGATTTAATGCTGAAAACATTTGAGGTTTCAGGAATCAATGATATCTATCTCGATATCGGCAACGTTGATGTATACAAAAATCTGGCGAAACAGGCCGGACTGGTTGAGGAAGATGAAATTCGCCTGTTTGAACTGTTGCAGCAAAAAGCGGTTACTGAAATCAGGCAACTCGTTGCCAGCCTGAGTGTTGATGACTCGGTTGCAACCATGATCACGCAGCTGGCTGAATTGAACGGCGATTTATCAACCATAGCTCGTGCGCGTGAACAACTTAAACAGGCCGGAGTGGATGTGCTCGCAGCGATAGATTATCTTGAGCAGGTCGCACAGCAAGTCAGCAGCCACAACAAGGATCTCCGGCTGAATATCGATCTGGCTGAATTACATGGTTACCACTACCATACCGGTGTGGTATTCGGTGTTTTCGTGCCCCAGCTCGGTCAGGAGATTGCTCGTGGTGGACGTTATGATGATATTGGTAAAGTATTCGGGCGGGCCAGGCCGGCGACCGGGTTCAGTACCGACCTGAAGCAACTGATAGGTCTGTCTACCTGTGATATACAGGTACCACTGAAGATACTGGCACCGGCAGATGACGATGAAACACTGCGCATGAAAATCGATACACTTCGTGCTGAAGGTTACTGTGTTTGCAGGATGTTGCCTGGGCAGCTTGATGATGCTGCTGCTATGGGCTGCAGTCAGAAGCTTGAACAAATCAACGGCCAATGGCAATTGGTCCCTATCGAATCTTAAATACTGAAGGTTTTATACATGGCAAGAAATGTTGTCGTGCTCGGCAGCCAGTGGGGTGATGAGGGCAAAGGAAAAGTTGTCGATTTATTAACAGATCGCGCTGCAGCAGTTGTACGTTTTCAAGGTGGCCACAATGCCGGCCATACCCTGGTAATTGGAGAAGAGAAAACGGTTCTTCACCTGATTCCATCCGGCATCTTGCGCGACAACGTGATGTGCCTTATTGGTAACGGTGTGGTGTTGTCGCCTTCAGCCTTGTTCGAAGAGCTGGACATGCTGGAAAAGCGTGGTGTACCTGCCACCGAGCGCCTGCGTATATCCGAAGCCTGTCCATTGATCCTGCCATATCACATCGCACTTGATCAGGCACGAGAACTCGCACGTGGCAAGTCGGCCATTGGCACCACGGGTCGCGGCATAGGCCCAACCTACGAAGACAAGGTTTCACGCCGTGGAATTCGCCTCGCCGATTTACTGGATGAATCCACGTTTGCTGAAAAACTGAAAACCGTAATGGAATACCATAATTTCAGTCTGAAGCATTATTTCAAGGTGGATGAAGTTGATTATCAGCAGGTGCTTGATGAAGCCCTTGGTTATCGTGAAAAGCTGGCTGCGCTGATTGCCGATATTCCTGGCATGCTGACCAGTTACCGCAAAGCCGGAAACAACATCATGTTCGAAGGCGCACAGGGGACCTTGCTGGATATTGATCAGGGTACCTATCCGTTTGTAACATCGTCCAACACCACGGCTGGAGGTGCATGTACCGGTAGTGGCATTGGGCCGCGTGACCTCGATTACATTCTTGGCATTACCAAGGCGTATACAACCCGGGTTGGAGCAGGTCCTTTCCCCACCGAGTTGTTTGATGATATCGGTGATCACCTGGGCACCAGGGGTCATGAGTTCGGCGCCACCACGGGACGCAGTCGCCGTTGTGGCTGGTTCGACGGCGTGGCTCTGCGGCGTGCCGCCCAGATCAACAGCCTTACGGGATTATGCATAACCAAACTTGATGTGCTCGATGGCCTGCAAACACTGAAGCTTGCAACCAGTTATAAATATCGGGGTGAGACGATCGAACTACCACCCCTGGGTGCGGATGCGATTGAGCAATGCGAGCCCGTCTATGAAGAGATGCCAGGCTGGAATGAATCAACCGTTGGCATCAAGGCCCTTGATTCCCTGCCAGCTAATGCGCGTGCCTATCTGGATCGAATGCAGGAAATCGTCGGTGTGCCGGTTGATATCATCTCGACCGGACCGGAGCGTGACCAGACCATCATTCTGAATCATCCATTTGGGTGATGCTCGGATGAAATCCTGCAATATGCTGCTAATTTTTCAGTTTTGCTGACCCAAGTGGTTGTTATAACAATGTAAAAACTGGAATATTTTCAGTGTATTAGCTACTGAATTTCTTTGACAACATGCCACATTTGATAGAAACTTCATTGACTTCTGGATACTAGCGATAATCTCGAGAATAAAAAATGGCGGAGATGTTTTCTGACGAATGGGCAAAGGCGTACATGGACATTTGGAATTCAGATCCCGATATTACCTCTATGCTGAGTGATGCAGGCTTCAGTTCTGTGGTGGCATTCGGTTACCAGGATGAAGATGATCCGCGTTTTGTCATGACAATAGAAAACGGTAGCGTCGTTTCTGTCGACAAAAAACCGGCTGCCGACGTCAAGTGGGATCTTCGCGCAGGACAGGACTTCTGGCTGGGTCTGCTATCGAAACCACCCGGGTTGATGAAACTGGGTATTGCCTATACATCGCGTAAAATGCGTTTCAATAAAGGCGATTATGCAACCATGATTAAAGATCCGAGCCTGGCCGGGGCATTTGTTAAATGTTTTGCATTAATGGGCAAGGTTGGCTGACAGATACATAGCAAATTAGATAACAGGGCTGGCCTTTGCCGGCCTTTTTTATTGGCGTAAAAAATCACTATTTTGAACTGTTTTGCAGTTAGCGGTTACTAATACACACTGACAGGCACGCTCATGGGAAATCTGAATGCAAAAATATGATATTGCAGTTATCGGCGGTGGAGCCGGTGGTCTGGTGGTTGCCAGTGTCGCTGCACAGCTGGACCTGGATGTTGTCCTTGTCGAAAAGGAAAAGCAGCTGGGCGGAGATTGCCTGCATTATGGCTGTGTGCCCAGCAAGGCGTTGTTACGAACTGCAAAGGTAGCGCATACAGTCAGGCATGCCAGTGATTTCGGGATTAATGCCGGTGATGCGAATACCGATTTACAACAGGTCAACGCGTACATCAATGATGCCGTTACAACAATCCAGCACCATGACAGCCATGAACGTTTTCGTGAACTCGGTTGCGATATTTACACGGGTAGTGCCAGTTTTGTAAACGCAAACCGAATACGTGTTGCTAATACAGAGTTAAGTGCCAAACGCTTTGTTATTGCTACCGGTTCATCAGCCTGGATTCCCGATATTGAAGGTATGCAGTCGGTCAGTTACCTCACCAATGAAGACATGTTCAGTCTCAACAAACTGCCGGAACACTTGCTTATACTGGGTGCAGGCCCGGTCGGTGTAGAGATGGCCCAGGCATATGTTCGGCTTGGGAGTCGTGTAACCCTGATAGAACAGGCGCAACGTATTTTGCCGCAATTCTGCCGTGATAGTTCACGCATATTGAAGCAACAGTTGTCAGTTGAAGGGGTAAACATCGTGCACGGCACAGTTGTCCAGGTGCAACAGCAAAGCGATACCAGGACAGTCGTATTGGATGATGGTCGCGAGCTCAGTGGTGATCAGTTACTGGTTGCGGTTGGGCGCAGGCCGGTAATTAATGCACTGGACCTTGATAAGGCAGGCGTCAAGTTCAGCGAACAGGGTATCAGGGTCAATTCAAGAATGCAGACATCAAAACGACATATATATGCCTGTGGCGATGTCACTGGCATGATGCCATTTACACATGTTGCTGAACAGCAGGCAGGCGTGATTATTGCAAATGCTGTATTCCGATTACCAAAGCGGATGCACTACCGTGTAATACCGGCTGTCGTTTATACAGAACCGGAATGCGTTCAGGTTGGCATGGCAATGGAACAGGCGGAACAGGATGCGTCGGTCAGTATCGTGCCATTTGAAATGCAGCAGCTGGACCGCGCGATAGCAGATAGAACCACAACAGGCGTATTGAAACTGATTGTGAAAAAAGGAAGGCTTGCGGGCGCGCATGCTACTGGTCATCGTGCCGGTGAAATCATACATGAGCTTGCACTGGCGATTCAGGAAAACATGAAGCTCTCGAAGATCACTGCTCTTGTTCATGCCTATCCGAGCTACTCACAGGTTAACCGGCGTGCAGCAAGCCAGTATTATCGTGACAGCCTGTTTAGCCCAACTACGAAAAAGCTGGTGCGAATACTTAGTCGATGGTTACCATGAGGTGAAATGTGCTAGATACTATTGAATACCTGAAAAAAACCGATTTTCCATCGATTCGCAGGAGCAGGCTGAACACGCTGCAAGTGAACCTGGGTTATTTGTGTAATCAACAGTGCCTGCACTGTCATGTTGATGCCAGCCCACGCCGTACTGAAATCATGAATCGCAAAACGATTGATGATGTTATCGATTTCATGGATAAGCAGAGAATCGCTACGCTTGATTTAACCGGCGGTGCACCGGAAATGAATCCACATTTCAAAGACCTTGTGCAGGCGGCGCGCGCCAGGGAAGTGCATGTTATAGACCGTTGTAATCTGACTATCCTGGAACAACAGGGGTATGAGGAACTCGCAGCGTTTCTGGCGCATAACAGTGTAGAGATTGTTGCATCTATGCCGTGTTATCTGGAACAGAACGTCAATGCGCAACGTGGGGCGGGGGTTTTCGAAAATAGCATCAGGGGGCTGCAGCAGCTGAACGCTTCAGGTTATGGCCGCGACGACAGCTTGGTGCTTAATCTAGTATTTAATCCGCAAGGTGCAAACCTGCCGCCTTCCCAGCAAGAGCTCGAGCCGGCATACAAAAAGGTACTGTTGGAGCGTTATGGAATTACTTTCAATAACCTGTTTACACTGACAAATATGCCAATAAAGCGTTTTGGCAGCGCCTTATTGTCCACAGGCAAATTTGAGTCTTATATGCAAACACTCAAATTGTCACATAAGGATGAAAACCTTGAGTCTGTAATGTGCAGAAATCTTATAAGCATCGACTGGCAAGGCTATGTTTATGATTGTGATTTTAATCAGATGTTGGGGCTCGACCTGGGTGCGGGTAACGGCAAGACACACCTTCGGGACATCATCGAGAGCGATATAAATAACCAGCCGATAGTAGTGATGGATCATTGTTATGGGTGTACGGCAGGGCAGGGCTCCAGTTGCGGTGGTGCTTTGATTTAGAACCATTGCGAGTTGTAATGTTGC
The DNA here is from genome assembly GCA_963807785.1 of uncultured Gammaproteobacteria bacterium. Lineage (GTDB taxonomy): Bacteria > Pseudomonadota > Gammaproteobacteria > SZUA-229 > SZUA-229 > JABDQW01. The sequence goes on from CAWEEC010000084.1 coordinate 18,021, forward strand.
GTTGCAACTAGCGTTCACATGGTAGTAAATACATGGGTAAACTCCGCATCAATAATCTGCCTCTACCTTGTTACGTGCTGAAATATGAAGCCTCTGTTTAACTCCGGCCGTTGTCAACAGCGCGCTGATTATTCGATATCCTGATATGAAGATCTCCATTATTATTCCTGTGCTTAACGAGGCTGGTCAGATTATCGACACACTCAAGTCACTCGAGCATTATCGACAACAAGGGCATGAAGTTATCATTGTTGATGGTGGTAGTAGTGATGGCACATTAGCAGTTGCAGAGCCATTTGTTGACACAACGTTAAGCTGTAAAGCTGGCAGGGCGGTCCAGATGAATCAGGGAATTGCTGCGGCAAAGGGCGATGTGTTGTTATTTCTACATGCAGATACACAATTACCGGCTGACGCGATATCAAGTATGATTGCTGTTATAGAAGATGGTTATTTCTGGGGTCGTTTCAACGTACGTTTGTCGGGCAATCATCTTATGTTTCGCCTTATCGAGCGCCTGATGAATCTGCGTTCCTGTATAACCGGTGTTGCCACCGGTGACCAGGCTATTTTTGTCAGTCGTGAGAGCATTGACATTATTGGTGACTATCCTCAACTGCCCTTGATGGAAGACGTTGTATTCAGTAAAAAGTTACGCAGTCTCGGTTGGCCGGCATGCATCAAACGTCAGGTGGTCACATCCAGCAGGCGCTGGGAAGAACAAGGAATTCTACGTACCATGTTATTGATGTGGCGTATACGACTGCTTTTCTTCCTTGGTGTTTCTGCAGATAAACTGGCGAAACAATACAAGTGACAAGCAGACAATGAAATATAGCGATAGCGTTATCCTGATATTTTCCAAAGCGCCGGTGGTCGGCGAGGTTAATACGCGACTCGTCCCGCATGTTACTGCCGAGCAGGCTGCATATCTGCATGAAGAACTGGCCCGCGACCGATTACAGATGTGCACCACGGCAGAGCTGTGCGATGTTCAACTATGGTGTAGCCCGGATACAGGGCACCGGTTTTTTATAGACTGTAAGCGACAGTATGGTATCCAGTTGCATGCACAGCATGGCAACAGTCTTGGCGAGCGCATGTCTAATGCATTGATGGTGACGCTGCTGCACTATAACAAGGTCATCATAATCGGTACGGATGCACCGGCGCTTACCATGGATATGATTGATGCTGCGGTTAACGAGCTGGATCACAACGATGTTGTACTGATACCCGCAGAAGATGGTGGTTACGTTTTGCTAGGCGCAACGACGCATCACCATGCCTTGCTTGCAGATGTGCCATGGGGTGAGAAAAATGTGCTTGCGACTACTGTAGCGAATATCGAGCGCCTGCAACTTGAGTACCGTTTACTCGGTAAATGCTGGGATGTGGACAGGCCTGAAGATCTTGAACGTTACCTGGCTTTAAGGCAACTCTGATAAATTATCAAAAATTCTGGCGCAGCCCAAAAACCAGAATCAAGGCATTGTTTTAAAAGCCCGCAGAACTTTATGAGAATTAATCAGAGTTGCCTTCAAGATATAGCAGGATCTCTTCAGGGTCATTAATGATCGCATCTGCCCCCCAGGCATTAACATCCTCATCAGCATCGATATAACCATAATTTGCCACCAGCGTTTTCATACCGGCATTGTTTCCGGCTTCGATATCCCTTCTGTGATCACCAACATACATGCATTGATCCGAATTCGAGTTGGCTTCGTCACACGCATGGTGCATGGGGTCGGGATGTGGTTTGCTGTTCTCGGTTGTATCACCGCTGACGATGGTTGCGGCACGCTGCGAGAGTTGCAGATTGTTCATCAGCGGTAATGTCAGCCAGCCGGGCTTGTTGGTTACTACGCCCCAGTTCAGTCCATTTTGCTCGATGAAATCCAGCACCTTCTCGATTCCATTGAATGGCGTTGAAGCTATACAGATGTTGTGTTCATAGATATCCAGATAGCGTTGCTTCAGATGTTGCAGCCTGTGTTCATCGTTAACTTCACCAAAAGCGAGTTTAATCAGCGCAACGCTGCCGTTGGATACGACAGGGCGTACCTGTTCGAAGGGCAAAACCGGCTGACCTTCTTCCCTGCAGAGTGTATCGAGTGCGGCAGCCATGTCGGGTGCTGTATCGATCAGGGTGCCGTCGAGATCAAATAGAACAGTCTTGATTGCAGCCACGCTATTCGGGTTTGATGTAATGCACCATATAGTTCACATCAACATTACTGCTGGTGCGATACATGGCGGTGAGTGGGTTGTAGGTAATGCCCTGGATGCTGATAACATCAAGACCGGCTTCACGGCACCAGATGTCGAGCTCTGAAGGACGAATAAACTTGCTGTATTCATGTGTGCCGGCAGGCAGCATTCGCATCACATATTCAGCGCCGATAATAGCGAACAAAAATGATTTTGGATTTCGGTTAATGGTGGAAAAATAGACTGAACCGCCGGGTTTTACCAGGCGCATGCAGGCATTGATTACCGAAGAGGGGTTAGGGACATGCTCGAGCAGTTCCATGCAGGTTACGATATCAAACACGTCTGCATTTGAAGCCGCCAGATCTTCAGCTGTAATATGTTGATATTTAATGTCCAGTTCAGATTCCAGGGCATGCAAACGGGCAACCGCGAGCGGTGCCTTACCCATGTCCGTGCCGGTAACTTCAGCGCCACACTCTGCCATGCTTTCGCAAAGGATGCCTCCGCCGCAGCCAACATCGAGCACGCGCTTGCCAGCTAACGGGGTGGCGGTGTTGATGAAATTAAGCCTGAGAGGGTTGATTTCATGCAGCGGCTTGAATTCACCCTGCTTATCCCACCAGCGTGAGGCCAGTTCTTCAAATTTTCTGATCTCGTCTGGATCAACGTTGGTTTCTATATTCGCCATGCCTGTTATTTTACGCTGATATGATTTTATCTTCAGAACCGATTTTCTGGCTCCACTGGTGTGCCTGCTGGCGGATGCTGGATTCATCCATGCCGGTGAGTACGCGGTTTTTCAGTACATGCTTGCCGGCAATCCACACATCCGAAACCTGGTCACGATTGCAGCTGTAAACCAGATGAGAAACCGGGTCATAAAGCGGCGTTGTTTCAATGCTGTTCATATTGATCGCAACTATGTCAGCGTACTTGCCGGTTTCCAGTGAACCCACATTGTTGTCTATGCCAAGCGCTCTGGCACCATTGATTGTAGCCATGCGCAGTGCTTCAGTTGCAGGCAATGCAGTAGGGTCGGCGGCAACACCTTTGGCAACGAGTGCAGCACTACGCATTTCGCCCAGCATATCAAGGTCATTATTACTGGCAGCGCCATCAGTACCGAGCGCTACATTAATGCCATTATTTTGTAACTCAAACACCGGGCAAAAACCACTCGCCAGTTTAAGATTGGACTCCGGGCAGTGCACAACATGACAGCCACTGCTTGCGAGTATATCGATGTCGTTTTGTTCCAGCTGTGTCATGTGTACAGCGAGTAATGACGGGTTGACAAGACCCAGCTGATTAAGTCTTTGTAATGGTCTCATACCCGTTTGTTCTATCGCTTGCTCGACTTCATGCGCGGTTTCATGAACATGCATCGTGACAGGGATGTCCATCTCATGCGCGAAGCTGCGAATTTTTTCCAGTGGTTTGTCTGATACAGTATAAGGCGCATGCGGTGCAAACGTGGTCTTAATCAGGTCGTCGTTACGAAAGCTGTCATGCAGGGCTATTCCTTTGTCGATATATTCATCGGCATTACCGGCCCATACAGTCGGGAAATCGATAACGATCAGTCCGATGCTGGCCCGTATACCAGCGTTTTTAGCGACACGCGCAGTTATGTCCGGAAAAAAATACATGTCATTGAAGCAGGTGGTTCCACTGCGCAACATTTCCGCAATCGCAAGTTCAGTACCGCACTGAACAAAATCTTCATTGACCCACCTGGATTCGGCTGGCCAGATATGATTTTGTAGCCAGTCCATCAGTGCAATATCATCAGATAATCCGCGAAACAGGCTCATTGCCGCATGCGTATGCGCATTGATCAGACCGGGAATCAGTACATGCTGAGCATACGCCTGCTCGATAGCAGCGTGATAGGTGTGTTTTGCGGTCTCGGTTGGAAGTATATCCACAATACGGTCTTCATGGATGGCAATACTGTGATGCGCAAGGCAGGGGTCACCCTAGACAATGCGACCGTTGAGCGTTACATA
>CAWEEC010000085.1:0-23133 GCA_963807785.1 uncultured Gammaproteobacteria bacterium
GGTCTCGCTCAGGACTTCACGTAAGGTCGGATCGTCTTCGACCACAAGAACTGTACCCTGATTCATACGGTTACCTCGTTAGGCATGTGTACCTGCTTTGTGTCTTTGCTGAAATACCTGTTGTAATACACAGGCCTGACTTGAATATCCTTAACGTTCACTCCGCTGGGCAATTCATTGCGCTTACCCGGGTCAGGCAGGCTGATACGAATACAGCTGCCCTTTCCTTCTTCGGATTCAATTGTGAATTTACCGTTGTGATGGTTGACAGTCGCATTGACGACAGCCAGGCCAAGACCCGTGCCACTGCCGCGGGTCGTAAAAAACGGTTCAAGAATTCTTTCTCTGATTGCTTCAGGGATTCCACATCCGTTATCGATAAACTCAAATTCGATATTGTCATCAGCCCCTGGTGCCACGGATATTTCCAACAAGGGCGCTTTATCGCAGGCCTCGATTGCATTATTTGCAATATTCTGAAATGCACCAAGCAAGGCATCACGATTACCCTGAAGTCTTGCACCCGGCGCCCGGTTATCGATAACCAGTGTTGCATGCGACGCCGCAAGTTGCGGCTCGAATGACTGCTGGAACTGCGCGACAAGCTCATCGATTTCAAAACACTCTGATGCAATCTCGCCCCCGCGAGCAAATACCAGCATATCGTTGATCATGCGCTCCAGGTGTTGTAAACGCCCCTTTGCCCGCTCCGCAAAGCGTAACCTGGCGGCTTGCTGCACGTCAGGATAGGTAAGGTTGGATAAATCGAGCAAGGCCGAGGCCAGCGGTGTGCGTACCTGGTGGGCCAGGCTGGCGACCACTTCTCCCAGAGATGTCAGCCGTTGCTGGCGATTCAGCACGTCCTGCAGGTTACGTGTCTCGGTGATATCAGTGATCAGTATTATCTTGCCCGGCTCGGCCAGTAGCGGCCGCGCGGAAATACTCACCCAGCGCCCATCCTGTAAGCGTAATTCGTCGCCTTGATTGATAAACACATGACCGGTCAGCTGATCCCATACCTTACCCGGCAAAGACTCACCCAGCATTTCTTCCGCAATTGGATTGGTCTGGGAAATGCAGCCTCGTTCATCGACGACGACAATTCCCGCCGGCAAGGTATTGAGCAGGCCTTCGAGTCGCTTGGCGAGCAGCTCTTTTTCAGCCAGCTCCTTGAGACGCTCATCATGTACCCTGGCCAGCTCCTTTGACAGGTGCATCACCTGGGTTTCAAGATCACCGTAGGATTCCGCCAACCTGGCTGACATCTGGTTAAAAAGCGTAAAAGCATCTTCTAGCTGATCGCCGGACACATTCGCTTCACTTTTCATTATTGTTCGACCTCTTTTGCATACTGTGGTTGAGCGCTTTACGATGAATGGAGCAAAGACCGTGCCATTTTTTTATTTACAGGATTATCAGTGAGTTATGGTCTCCTATTTTTGTAGCGACAAACTCTCGTCGCGCTGAACAAGCCGCTACGACATGATTATGTCGTCGAGTTGCCCCGGACGTAACAGGCTATATACTAAGGCGCCTTTCAATGAACCAGGCAAAGCCAGCCATGCCGCTGTACGCCATTGATAAACTGATAGAAGAAACACGCCGCCTGGCTGCAGAATTCCGCCGTACCACGGGCACCATGCTGCCTGTCTCCGGTGAAATTGCGCGCTTCGATGTTTCGCATCACCTGGACCTGGCCCTCAATGACAAGGCCAGTAATGGTGTCGACGCCGTAGGTAGAAACAAGCGAGATGGACTCAAGGTACAGATCAAAGGCCGTGTTATTGGCGATAGTGTCAAATCCGGCCACCGCATCGGCCAATTAAACATCGATGGTGACTGGGACGTTATTGTACTTTCACTGATGGATAACGATTTTCAACCGCTGGAAATGTACCAGGCCACGCGTGCAGAAATCCAGCAGGCGCTGTCCGACCCCAGCAGCAGCAAGAACAAGCGTGGCGCGATTTCGGTGGCACGTTTCAAAATTATTGGTGAACTGGTGTGGACGCAAGAACAGGGAACCGATATTTATTTGTAATGGCCCACACTTGAACTGACAGACGGCGTCAGATCATTCTAAAACCAGCCATTTGTTAGCATACGCTTGGATTATCCCAGTTCGCACTAAAGCAGTCACTGAAACAAGTGAGTGAACAGGGCAGAAATCGGCCAGAAGCGGACATCAATCCTCAAGCCTAAACCCGCTGATATATACTGACCTGTAACTTGTGCATTAGGCAGTGAGAAACGACTATGAAGGCTCTAAGGTTTGATGTTTTTGGACGTCGAGTTCTTATTGCCGCGTCAAACAACGGCTGGGTTACGTTTTATTTGGGTGACGATGGGAAAAGACGCTCAGCGCCAGATATAGTAGTGCCACCTGACATCCCGGAATCAGAGATCGCGCAATATCTTGACGATATATGCCACGAATGGGCCACAGAACGCCATCCCAGTGTCGAGCAACTAGATTAGGTCACTAAGTTTGACGAGATGCTTGACCGAGCGATAAATTTTTCGGGGGAAGAAAATTATTGCGCTGTGCTTGCTGGAAGTCTGGGTAGTGCTAGGTGGGTAGCATCATCTATCTCTGAATTATGGTTCGCGGGAGCGGAAGATTTAGACAAAGTGATTTCAGAGGCGGGAAACTAAGCAAGTGAATGGTAGCAAGAACCAGGCGCATATCGATCAGTTTTTTTACGATTTGGCGAAATATCAAAGCACTGCAACGGTCACTAATCCGTATCAAAAGCATTATGCACTTCATAACCTTAAGCTCTACCTGGAATACGTATTTAAGCGGGAGGGTAAACGGGTACTGTTGGTTGGGGAGGCACCAGGGCATAGGGGGTGTGCAATTACCGGGATACCTTTTACCAGGGGAAAATTTTTAAACGATTTGAGCATCCTTTACTCACGGCATTAAAAGATCGAATTGAATTACCTGAGGTCACAACCGAGAGTACCGCAGCTATTGTTTGGGAGTACTTATCTACCAACGGCTTTACTCCTTTATTTTGGAATTCGTTTCCGTTTCATCCGCACCAGGCCGGCAATCAGACAAGTAACCGAACCCGGTTGAGCGAGGAGATCAGTATAGGAGTTAAATTTGTTAGACAACTAGCCTAACTCTATCAACCAGACCTTATCGCCGCTATTGGCAAAAAGGGCATCAAAGGTTTAAAGCAGGCTTATCCAGGCAGGCAATTCGAATGCATAAGGCACCCATCAAACGGAGGAAAAGAGCAATTCATCAGGGACATGAACCTTATAAGGGACAGATTATAGTTTCGAATAGCACAATGAAAAATCCTTGGGATCTGCTGTTTTACGCTGCTGGAATTTATGATCCGCTTTACCGATAGCAGACACTCAAATTCACAACTCCAGGGTCAATCTTCGGCCAACTGCGGACGCTCGTTAATAACAGATTATCTCGCTCACTTCATTCTCAAACTGTAAAACGTGGTCTGTCCCCGAATATCTCGTAAAACGTGGTCTGTCCCCGAATATCTCAAACTGTAAAACGTGGTCTGTCCCCGAATAAGTCAAACTGTAAAACGTGGTCTGTCCCCGAATATCCCGAATACCCCGAATATCGACACAAATAGGCGAAAAACCAGTATCCACCATCGAATAGTAATCCGAGAAAGTTGAATCTTTCTAGATTCTCCTACCTTGACTTGAGATCACTGTAGTCTATTAGTTAGAAACTAGACACAGAGATCTGATTACCAAAATAATTCTTAAAGGAACATCAAACTGACTCGTGAGGCTTTTTTATTAAATTCCCAATTATCATCATGAAACTAAAATCACTCGGACTAATTGTATTTGTAGGAATGTTGCAATCTTGCGCAACCTCAGGATCTCAAGAAAAACTCCTATCTGCTAACTACGGTTCACCGCCACCGTCCAACTATCAAGAGATAATAAAAAATCGAATTTCCAGAACCTTGATCGATCCGACCTCTCCGAAATACGAATTTGCTCCACCAAGTCAGGGTTATACAAAAAAATCGGCACTGTTTAACACCTCTGAACAATTTGGGTGGCGAGTTTGCGGTAACGTAAATGCTAAGAACAAGTTTGGTGGATATAAAGGAAGAGAGCCATTTTTTACTTTGTTTAAGGATGGACAGCTTGTTACCTTGATCCAAGGAGATAACGAATTTAGAGCCGGTTTCGTAGCTGACGCTTGCAGCAGATCAGCAGGCTGATTGGTTTTTATAGCGGCCAATTTGCAGCCCAACTAGACGCGCTCGATCTTCAAGTGAAAAAGAAGCCCCGCGTTGCGGGGTTCTTTTATTTGAATAAGTCTAGATCAGGTCTGGAACTGCCTGTCAGGTCAAGTCTGAGCAATTACAATTTATTAACCAGGTTGTTACCGCACACTACTTAACCAACATTCCTGGTATAAGCATTGACCGCTTTTTGCCCTTTATAGGTTGACACCGCTTCATTGCTTACGGCCTTTCTGGCTGAAGCAGCCAGCTCTTGCAGAGATTTGTTTATCTGCAGTAATTCACGCGTTGCCCTGGCCACGTCAGGCAGGCTCTCTACACCAGGTGCGGTATAAAATGCGTCGAACATATTTTTCCGCAGAATTTCCGCCGCGATTACTTTGTCCCAGTTACCAGCTTGTGCATTTTTCAGCATATCTCGATTGTACTCAACCAGCTCAACCAGTTGACTATTCAGCTCATCGTGGTGTTGGGTAGAAGTCATTATGCCTTTCCAATGAGAATACGCGCTGGATGATTCAGGCGCTTTCTGACTCAGGAGTGATTCTGGTTCTGGATTCAACCGGGATGGCATCCCAGCCTGATTTTATCTCGCGCAGCAGGCCGGTTACTTCGATGACAATCTCGACATCATTATCGAGGTTAGCAGTCAGCAAGCGTCTTTCGATATACGCGTATAGCCCATCGAGATTAGCCGCCAGCTCGCCACCCGCCTGCATATCGAGGCTCGAGCGTAGACCGCCTACGATTGCCATGGCCTGGCCTATCACTTCACCCTTTCTAGGGACATCACCGCGAGACATGTGCCCTTTTACAATAGCAAGCTTGCCCAGCACACCTTCCAGTAGCATCTGCACCAGGCGATGCGGATCAGCATCGGTGACACCGGAATAACTATTAACCTGGTTGTAGTGACCAACATTGCTCATTGTAGCTGTGTGACCTGTCATGTTTGCTCCTGATAAGTTAACGAGTCATAACTGTTCGTACTATTAACATCGACCCCATTTACCGAAACTTAATATCGGATAGGAGGTTTTTTAAAGAATCTCTGCAATAGACAAAGCTTCCTTAATTCTGTCCGATCACAATTTCCGGCAGTGCTGCCAGCTGTGAGGTTAGATAATCACTGGTTGCGGTTAGCTCACCAATGAGCACATCGAGTGCAGTGAATTCTGCCTGGTAACGTGCTTCGATAACTTCCAGGTTACGCTGCTCGTTAATCTGGTCATCGATCAAGCTATCGATACGATCATTCAAGCCATCGGTTCGACTTTCTATGATGCCGTTGGATGCAAGCCAACTGTCTGCAAGGTTATAAAAGCGGCTGGCGAAACCATCATCCTCTGCCGCAAATAACTGCGCAACGTCATCAAAGTTATCCTGTAATACAGCGCCAAGCCTGGTTGTATCAACCGTCATGGTGCCGTCTTTCTCCATCGTCACACCCACTTCAGTAAGGTAACTGAAGGCACCACCTGTAGCCGCTTCGTTAAGAACACCCTGGAGCTGTCTTTCGAGTGATAACAATACACTGTCGGAGCCCAGTTGCCCCGAACGCTGAACCTGGATTTCCGCACGCAGGCTGTCATAAGCATCAGCGAAGGCCTGTATACGTGAAGATACCGCTGAATTATCACGCTCAACGTTTACCGAATGCGTATTACCCGGGTCCGCGGTTTGCAGATTCAAAGTGACACCGGTAATGACATCATCGATCGTATTGGTAGCGCGCGTGATATTGTAACCATCGACGTTGATCTCTGAATCGAGCAAACTCAGATCACGGCGAATATCATTCAGCGTGGTTAAGCCAAGATCGACCCTACCGCCGTAAGAAACGGTCATAGCACTGGCCTCGCCGGTGCTATCAGCAGTGAGAATCAGTTTCTGGTTGCCACCATCACCGGCAATGATGGTTGCGGTGACACCGGGATTGTCCGCGTCGTCATTGATCGCATCCCGAATTTCTGCAAGGGTCTTCGCAGTCGTCAAATCGATGGTGACAGTATCAGCCGGATCGCTACCCACCTGCACACTTACTGAATCGCCAGCGGTGCCACCAAAAGTATCGGTGTCCGCGGCTTCATCCGAATCCATTTTGTGAAAGTCGGCCGTGCGGACCACCTCGATGCCATAATTACCCACATCTGCGCCGCTCGCCGCGCTGGCGGTGATGACGCTATCGTCTGCGCTGGTGGTTTTGTAGAGATCGAGTGAAGAAATCGTGCCGAGATTTTCCATCGCTTGCTGGAAGCTCGCCATACTGCTGCGCAATTGCCCAAAGGCACTTATCTGCGCCTCGTATTCAATTTGCTTGTTTTGCAAATTAATCAGGGGCTGGCTTTCGATTGCCATTAACTGGCTAATGATCGACGTAACGTCGAGGCCTGATCCGATACCTGCTGATGAAATTGGCATTCTAAACTCCAGAATCTGGTTTAATCACCGCAAATCCATTGCCGAAATTCGCATTGAATCCTCTAGTGATACACTGCAAATCTGATGCCAGATTCAGGTGACGGCGCTAAATATTTCGAGGTCGGCTTCTTCCTGGAATTTACGCGCAAAATGCAGGGCTTCCTCACCCGGAATTTGCCGGATCACATCATGCGTCTCCTTATCCATCACGGTTATGACGGTGCGCCCGCTGTCTTTATCGACACTGAACTGCAGCTCGCGCTGGATCTGCTGGATATGCTGATTTAACTCGCGTACCACATCTTCGAGGTCATCAGACTTCATCTCCGCTGTTTCAGCTTTTTGCGGCAACTCTTTGCCATCACCCGGCAATTGTTGTAACGGTCTGGACTGCTGTACCGCCTGAACGCCGGAACCGAGCGACTGTCGATCGCTTACCGATACTACGTTATCTGATTTAACTTCAATAACCATAGTCTGTTACCTACCATGTTACTTTGAGTAAAGGTGTCCGGGGCGTTGCGCCCCGGACGTCCTTTTGCTTACCCCTACTGCAGCAGAGCCAGTACGCTCTGCGGCGCAGCGTTGGCCTGGGCCAGCATGGCTACACCAGCCTGTTGCAGGATCTGTGAACGTGTCAGGTTCGCTGTTTCTGCCGCGAAATCCGTGTCCTGGATTCGTGAACGAGCAGCGGTGACGTTCTCAGCTACACTTCCGAGGTTGGAGAGTGTGAACTCGATACGGTTCTGCACCGCACCCAGGTCGGCACGCGCATCGGATACATTACGCAATGCCTCATCAAGCACCAGGAGCGCTGTGTTAGCGCCAGACTGGGTCGAAACATCCATGTCTGCAACACTGGATAAAGTTCCGCTAAAGTCAGCGGCAGCAAAGGTTGTTTCCGTACCTGTGACTGAAAATGCCGCTGAAGAACTCATGGTTACCTGGCCACCTACAGACAGGAAGTCATTCTCAGTGCCTGGAGTACTATCATCATCCAGTCTGGCTGCAACAACGGCGGTGAAGGTTGCTGCTGTAGCCCCCACATTAAATACTTCATCACCATCCGCGCTACCTCTTACATCAGCGAAGTTAATGTTGTGGCCATCTGCATTTTTCAGAGTCAAGGTACCAGCTGTTGAATTTAATTCAGCAGTGACGCCCGTGCTGGCGCTCACATCATTGATAGCGTCACGCAGACCTGTGTAATCGGTAGTAGATGTCACCACATACGAAATGGCTCCAACGCTACCCTGTGCAGCTCCAGTGCCATCGGTGCTGGACAGGTTGAAAGAAAGGGTGTCAGAGACAATTACGTCAGTACCAAACTGAATATCAATACTGGTTTCTGCAGAAGCAGCGACACCTGTTTCGCCCTGAACAGCGTTAATGGCCTGTGCCATTTCAGCAGCGGTAGCATTAGCCGCATAACTAATCGCCTGGGTTGCTTTGCCTGAAATTGTGAGCGCTGCTTCAACAGCGACACCGTTGGTATCAGCGGTAGTAGCAGAAGCAAGAGCACCAACGTTGGCCAGGCTAGTACCCTGATATGCACCCATGGCTGTGGCAGAAAGATTACCGATGGAGACCGAAATGGTTTCGTTTGCATTGGAACCGACCTGGAATTTCGCAGCAGTGAAAGTACCGTCAAGGATGTTGTTACCGTTGAATGTGGTGGTGCTGGCAATACGATTCAGCTCAGCCTGCAACTGGATAATTTCCTTCTGGATGTTACCGCGGTCGGCTGCACTGTTTGAATCGTTGGCAGACTGCACGGACAGCTCACGCATACGTTGCAGAATGTTGCTCGATTCCTGCATCGCGCCTTCAGCTGTCTGCGACAGTGAAATCGCATCGTTTGCATTACGCATAGCCTGGTTCAAACCACGGATCTGAGAGGACATACGGTCAACGATACCCAGACCAGCAGCATCGTCTTTCGCGCTGTTGATGCGCAGACCCGTTGACAGACGTTGCAGTGATGTCGCCAGGTCATTATTGGTGTTGGTCACGTTACGCTGTGCGTTCAATGACATAATATTGGTATTAATAACAAGTGCCATGTTAATTCTCCAAGTGCTTGTGTGCAGCTCTTCAGAACCGCAGTTGTATCTAGCGGATATATCTTCGGGAGATATTCACCGCTTCCAGCAATACTGTCGGCGGATGGAAGAATAACTTTAGGCTTAAGCAGAAAAATACCTTTAATAAACAGGGATATTATATCGCCCTGCTTATAGAGATATTATCTATTATTATCAACAAGTTGGAAATGCTTTAGAATGTCAGTTATGACGATAATGCGGGTATCTAGCAAGCAAGAACAGGCTCACTTAGGCTGCAGGCAAGTGCCGACAGGCATGCCGTTTAGCTGAAATGCAAACGGCTATTAACCTGCTACCTGATGTAGTTGAACAACGACAGGCCACCTATTCTCGCAAAGGTTCGCTGTGAAGCCTCTAGTGCAAGCATCTGTTGTTCCATGCGCGCTATGGCTTCAGCGAAATCGAGGTCAGCCAGCGCCGAGCGATTATCAATGAGTAACAGGTTAAACGAATCATTCATGCTGCGCTGGTTTTCAATCGTATTCATGCGCGCACCAATGGTCGAACGAATAACGAAAACACTATCCATTGCTGAATCCATACGATCAAGCGTTGTCGATGAAGGCGCATCGGCTTCCAGGTCGGTAATGAATTCGTATACCGCATCGAACACACTAGTCGTACCACCGGCACCATCGTCCACTCGCATGAATACATCACTGCCAGAATCACCGATAGCCACCTGGGCAGAAGAACCTATTTGCAGCATGCGCTGGCCCTGGTCGCCGGCATAAGTAAAATTACCCATCCCATCATGACTGAATGGCTCGGTACCCGTCTGGTAACCGGCAAAGATGTATTCACCATTTGAATCTTTGGTATTGGCGAGCTGTAACAGGCTATCCAGAATTTCCGTCACCTCGGTTGCAATCGAACCACGATCTTCTACCGTCAGGGTATCGTTATTGGCCTGTACTGCGAGTTCCCTGACGCGTTGCAACTGGTCATTAAAACTGGTTAACACCGCCTCTTCCACACCCAGGCGTGCGTCTGCCATATCGGCATTACGCTGAAACTGGTTGTTGTTGTCGATCGCCTGGTTCAGTTCAAGAATACGCGTCGCTGCAGCCGGGTCATCACTCGGCGCTAGAATCCTGTCACCGGTTGCCACCTGCTGCTGCGTTTTAGCCAGCTCAGCCTGCTTGTTCAGCATTGTCTGCACGCCCTGCTGGTATATCTGGCTCGTGGATATTCGCATGACTATCTACCTGACTGCATTGAGTAATGTATCGAATAAAGATTGTGCTGTTGAAATAATCTGCGCCGAAGCCTGGTATGCCTGCTGAAACCGAATCAGGTCTGCCGCTTCTTCGTCCAGGTTCACGCCGACCCTGTTTTCACGCGTTGCCACGGACTGGTCGTACAACTGCTGCTGGGTAATACTGTTGCGTTCTGCCTGGGCAGTCCCGGTACCGACTTCGCCAACCAGGCCGCTATAGACCTGAGCAATACTATCAGTACCGCCGTTCATTAATTTTTCAGTGGAAAGTCCCGCCAGCAACAGTGCATTTCGGTTGTCGCCGGTGCCGCCGGTATTGAAGTCGATGGTGAATTCGTCACCCGCCACCGGTGCGCCCGTCAGCGTCATCTGGTAACCATAGTCGAGGGCACCTGGGGTAGGAAATACATCGCCGCCGGTGGCCGGATTATAGGCGATGCCCGCTTCCAGCAGGACCGGTGCGGCCGGGACGGTATTATCGTAAATATCGTAGCTTGCCCCGCCGGTAAAACGAATCAGCAAGGGCGGGCTCAGCTTCCCGGTACGGTCTGAAAAGCCGCATTATTGATATCCGTGACGACGCCGGCGCTGATGACACCCGAGCCGGTATTAGACAACGCGGTTTCACTTCTTACCGGTGATGCCGTCGCAATCTGGCGACTGTCGGCCAGGTTCATTTCCAGGTTGAGTGCACCATTGCGCGTCGGACGTATCAGGTAGGTATCGCCATTAACAGGCGGTGCCGCCAGTATTTCAATCTGCATGCCGTCCGCGATGAACGGATCGATTGCCGTACCGGAACCGGTCATTGCTACACTCTGCCCGGTGTCAGTACGAATCAGCCCCCATACGCCGGTATTGTACTGCAGTTCGTAATCCGCATTGGTCAACTGTGAAATGTCATCGAATGTAACCGATATATTATCCGGTGTTCCATTCAAGGTGATCGCATCGGGTTGCGGCACATTGAAAAAATCGATACCCAGCGCACCATCGATATCAACACCTTTAGTATGTTGTTCGTTGAAAAAACTACCGAGGCCAATTGCAACCAGACCAAGGCTGTTAGCAGCGGGATCCAGCATGCGGTCTCGGAATCCGATCACACCGCCAATCTTACCGCCAGTCAATTGGTCGGTAACCGGTATCAGGGTACCGCCGCCAGCTTTCAAACCGATGCTCAGATGCAGTGGATCAGCACCAGCCTCGACATAGACCTCCAGTTCCGAAGCCGAATTGCCAAGCACCAGTACCTGCCCGGTACCGATCATCACGTTGAGCGCACCATCATCCTGTTCCAGGGTGGTAACCGACACCAGTTCGGACAAGTCCCTGATCAACAAATCGCGTTGGTCGAGCAGGTCATTGGGCGGCTGGCCGTTCGCACTCGCCTGTTGTAATACGATGGCCTGATTGACATCGGCGATCGACTGGGCCAGGCGATTGATATCTGTGACCCCATTGCGTAGTTCGGCGTTAACCTGCGAGCGCAGTCCATCGATCCATTCCGCAACTTCGCTGAATTGCTGCACCAGCTCCTGACCGGTATTGAACATCACCTGGCGCGCCGTGGATGACGAGGGATCGTCAGCGACATCCTGCACCGCGTTGAAAAACCGCTGGATGCTGGCATTCATACCGGTATCAGAATTAGCCAGGATATTATCGAGCTGTACCGCCAGCGAATGAAAAGCCTCGTGTTCGGCCAATGAAGATCCACTGGAACGCACATTACCCTCGATAAAGGCATCGTATGTTCGAGTGATCGTAGTGGTTTCAACCCCGTTACCGATGAAGCCGACACCGGTACCCTGTGCAGGTCGCGTCACCAGGTCGGCCGTCTGCCGGCTATAGCCTTCTGTGTTGACGTTGGCAATATTGTGACTGATGGTGTTCAGGGATTTCTGAAAAGCCATCAAGCTGGAAGTACCAATACCTAGCAAATCACCAGCCATGATCAATACTCCTAAGGTGTTCTCGAATGAACATAGTCACGATGACCTTATCGGCACAGGGTTCATAAACTGAAGCCCGTTTGTCGAAATCTCGCGGTTGTTTTCAAATCCGCGACTGACTGCACAAACGCATCATCACTCAAGATGCCGCTTATTTTCTGCGCGTAAGCCGGGTCGGTGGCATAACCGGCCTGTTGCAATGCGTTAAGATAACTTTCCGCATCAGATGCATTGGCCAGCGCCGATGCGTAACGCGAACCGTTTCTAATGAAATCAACGTAATCACTCATACTGTCGGCACGCGATGGATAGGAGCGAAAAGATGCCCGCTCCCGTTGCGCGACACCATCCCGAAATTCAAGCGTGGTAACCGTGGCATGATCACCTTGCCAACGCCCGTCCGCCTTGATACCAAACAGGTTGAGCGAAGTTGAACCGTGTTCATCGGTTATGACTTTCTGTCCCCAGCCGGTTTCAAGTGCAGACTGGGCAATCAATACTTCCGGCTCTACACCCAGTTCCTCAGCCGCCTTTGAGGCGAAGGGCCACAGGTCCTTGATGAACGCCTGCCGGTTGTCAGGTTTCCAGTGTTGCTCGACCGGGTCACTGAACAACTTGGCTGAAGATGGCCTGGCAGCGACTTCACCGCCCAGTTGCCGTTCGATTACCGCTGCCAGGCCGATACCGCTGCCGCTGGCCAGATCCAGCGCAATCTGCTTGTCGAACATGTCCTGGTAAAAACGCGTCTGCTCGCCATCGGTAGACTCATTCAACTGGCTGGCATCACGCATGGATTTCAACATGATCTGAATAAACAGGGCTTCGAACTGCTGTGCGACTTCTTTTTTCGCTTCCGGTGTCTGCTCCGAAGCCTGACTCTTTAAACGCGACAGACCATCGAAATCGGTGTAGATTCCGGCGGTGGCTGTGCTCAGCGACAGGCTGTTATCAGAGTTCATATTAGTAGTCGTCTTAGGCTTTATATAACGATTAATTCCGCCTTCAATGCACCCGCTTCTTTCAGGGCTTCCAGAATGGCTACCAGGTCACCGGGCGCTGCGCCCACCTGGTTGACGGCACGCACGATATCGTTGAGGTCGATGCCCGGCTCGAACATGAACATACGATTATCACCCTGCTGCTCAACCTGTATCGTCGAATCGTCAACCACTACCGTCTCACCCACCTCCTGACGAAAGGTCAACGGTGCAACCGGCTGGCTCACCAGCTGGTCTTCTGCAATGGTCACTACAAGGTTGCCATGAGAAACGGCTGCCGGTGAAACTCGCACATGACTGCTGATCACCACGGTTCCTGTTCTTGAATTGATGATGACACGTGCCGCTGCATCACCGGGCTTCAGCGTCAGGTTTTCTATCATGGACAAAAACGCCACCTTGTGGGCATCTGCAAGCGGTGATTTGACTTCGACCGAAATCGGATCTACCGCTTTTGCTGTACCCTCACCGAATTGTCCATTGATGACCTCGGCCATTCGACTCGCCGTGGTGAAATCGGCGGAATACAGGTTGAGCACGAATTTATCGCCATCGCCCAGCCTGTTCGCGACAGTCCGCTCGACGATGGCGCCTTTAGGAATACGACCCACACTTGGAACATTGACAGTTATACTGGAACCATCCGCACCTTCAACACCCAAACCGCCAACCACCAGGTTACCCTGGGCCACGGCATACACCCTGCCGTCGGCGCCTTTCAACGGTGACATCAGCAAGGTGCCGCCGCGCAGGCTTTTCGCGTTACCCACGGACGATGCAGTGACATCGATTTTCTGACCTTTTTTGATAAACGGCGGCAAGGTTGCACTCAGCATGACCGCGGCCACATTCTTCGGCTTCAGATTCACACCCGGTGGAATAACGATTCCAAGCTGTGTCAGCATATTCTTCAGGCTTTGCTCGGTATAACTAACCTGGCCGACCTTGTCACCACTGCCGTCGAGACCAACCACCAGGCCGTAACCGACAAGCTGGTTTTCGCGCATGCCTTCGACCGCGGCCAGGTCTTTGACTCGTTCAGCATGGGCCACCGTCGCCTGGATAAAAGGCAATAGCGCAAAACATGTAACAATGAATAGTTTTGTTTTCATAGCGCTATCCCCTTTCATCAGAACGGCATCCACTTGCTGTTAAAGAATTTCGCCAGCCAGCCCATCTCATTGGAGTCATTGAGCGTGCTATCACCGCTGTACTGGATTTGCGCATTGGCAACCCGCACGGAGGAAATTGTATTGTCGAAGTTGATATCAATCGGTCGCACGATACCCCTGAGACGGACGTACTCTTCGCCCTGGTTGATATGAATCCATTTTTCACCTTGTACACTCAGGTTACCGTTAACCAGTACATCGACAACCGTTACCGTGACACTACCGGCCAACGAATTACTCTGCGAGCTTTCGCCACCGCCATCGAAAGAATGATCAGACTCCAGGTCCGTATCAAAAGCCTGTCCGTTCCTGGTTACCTCGTCACCCAGTAAGGTCGTAGCTGAAACATTCAACTCAGTCGTCTTGGCTGTATCTGTTTCAGCTGTCTTTTCAGCATCGGTTTGCTCTTCGAGAACAACGGTAAGCGTGTCGCCGATACGACGCGCTTTCAGGTCTTCGAGCAGCAACCATGCTGTACCCGGCTGATAGATAGAGTCACTGCTCTCAACCTGCTGCGGCACATACTGAGGCATTGCCGGTGCAAACTCAGGATCACCACGCTTTGCTGTAGCGCAGGCTGTGAGCAATAAAACAGCCAGTAAACAGGTAATATTTCTTGTAACTGAAATCGATATCATGAGTTCACCGTTTACAGGTTATTGTTGGCGTACTGCAGCATCTGGTCTGCCGTGGATATGGCTTTTGAATTCATTTCGTAAGCACGCTGGGTTTCAATCATGTTGACCAGTTCTTCAACGGTATTCACGTTGGAGCCTTCAAGCGCACCCTGCATCAGCGTGCCCAGCCCATTCAAACCCGGGGTACCGGTTTGGGGTGAGCCACTGGCGGCCGATTCCGTATACAGGTTGTTACCCATTGCCTGCAGACCGGTCGGATTAATGAAATCAGCCAGCTGAATAGTTCCCACCTGGCTAGGTGCCGCAGTACCCTGAGTGACAGCAGACACGATGCCATCGGAACCGATCGTGATACTTAAAGTATTATCTGGGATGCTGACGCCGGGATCGATTTGATAACCCATCGAAGTGACCAGTTGACCGGCGTTATCGAGCTGTAGCGTACCGTCGCGAGTGTAGCCAATCGTGCCGTCAGGCATCAGCACCTGCAGAAAGCCCCTGCCCTGGATTGCCACATCGAGAGAATTCTCTGTCTGCACGATACTACCCTGGGTAAACAGCTTTTCAGTTGCTACTGTGCGCACACCTGTACCGACGTTGAGGCCGGATGGCATTTGTGTGTCTTCGGATGACTGCGCACCCACCTGCGTCACATTTTGATAAAGCAGGTCGACGAATACCGCACGATCACGTTTAAAACCCGTGGTTGCAGCATTCGCGAGGTTATTCGAAATGGTGGCCATGCGCGTCTGTTGGGCCTCGAGGCCGGTTTTAGCAATCCACAATGCTGAACTCATATCACTACCTCCACTACCGGGTCATTAACCCATTCTGATCATGCTTGCCGCTGCCTTGTCATTTTCTTCAGCGGTACTCATGAATTTAACGTGTGTTTCATACTGGCGCGCCAGCTCGATCATCCTGACCATCGCGGCAACCGTGTTAACGTTGCTCGATTCAAGTGAACCCGAAACAATTTCGACACTGGCATCGGGCTGCGCCGATGAACCATCTGCCAATCGCATCAGTCCATCCGCACCCTTCTGCAACTGCTCCACCGGTGGATTCACCAGCTTGACGCGATCCAATATTGCAAGGGTGTTGGCAGCCTGCCCCAGTGGCTGGATCGAAATCGTGCCATCGGCACCGATATCGAGTTTTGCATGGGGTGGAATCGAAATAGGTCCACCATTACCCAGCACGGTATAACCCGCACCGTTGGTCAAGCGACCCAGACTGTCGAGTCGTAAATCACCAGCACGTGTATAAGCCTCGCTGCCATCTGCCGTTTGCACTGCAATCCAGCCCTGGCCGCTTATCGCCATATCCAGTTCACGACCGGTGGTGACGATACTGCCTTCGCTGAAATCAACGCCGCCACCTTCATTGGTGGCATATACACGGCTGGCATATCCCGGACCGTACACCTGCTGGCTGATGCTGGCCTGGAAGTCGGCACGAAAGCCAGTGGTGCTGGCGTTAGCCAGGTTGTTGCTGTTTATCGCCTGCGCCGCCATGGTTTCCCTGGCGCCTGACATCGCGATAAAAATCATACGGTCCATTTTTCTATCCTCTTACCTGTTACTTGATTAACGCAGGTTGATAATGGTTTGAGTAACGGCGTCAGCAGCCTGGATAGTCTGCGCATTGGCCTGGAAGTTACGTTGCGCAACGATCATGCGTACCAGCTGCGCGGTCAGGTCAACGTTGGATTCTTCCAGTGCGTTCGACTGGATAAGACCCAGTCCGGCACTGCCCGGGTCACTCAATACCGGCGCGCCGGATTCGAAGGTCTCGCCCCAGGCTGTATCACCCAGTGGCTGCAGGCCCTGGGTATTGGCAAAGTTAGCCAGCACAACCTGGCCCTTGGCCTGTGACTGGCCATTACTGAAGCGTGCAAATACGATACCCTCGTCATTGATATCGACACCGAGTAACTGGCCCGATGTGTAACCATCCTGGCTCAGGCTGGTGATCGCAAAACCGCTGCCGTACTGGGTACTCGAAGACAGATCGATATCAAAAGTCTGGCCGGCAGCGGCGCCGCCGCCCGGGTTCCAGGTAATCGGAATATTTGCCGGCAAGTTATAACTACCGTCAGTATTGAATGTGACAGCAGTTGTGTCGATCAATACACCATCGATCAGGGTACGTACATTCCATTCATTGGGGTTAGTCGCTGGATCCAGCTTACTGAAGTACAGTGATGCTGTGTGGTCGTTACCCAGGCTGTCAAAAATCGACGTTGATGTTGAGGAGTTATATCCAGTTGTGTCCGGCACACCACCCAGCATTGACCAGGAGCTATCTGTTTCTGCTTCACGTGCATCGAAGTTCACGTTACCGTTGAGTAATGATGTTGGTGCGGGATCAACATAGGTGGTATCCAGCTGCAATGGCACGATTGCTCCGGTGATAGCGCCATTCGAATCAGCTTCCCTCGCCATCAGGCCAAAACCTTCGTTATTAACCACAAAGCCGTCTTTATCGACACTGAAGTTACCAGCGCGGGTATAAGCCCTGGCGCCATTGGCATCCAGCTGGAAGAATCCCGAACCACTGACGGCCAGGTCAAGCGAGTTATTGGTAAAAGCAATATTACCCTGCGCAAACTGCTGTGAAACTTTCTGCAAGCGCACACCTGAACCCGTTGTAGTATCTGAAGCGCCCAACAGAGATGCATAAACATCGGCAAACTCTGCGCGTGACTCTTTGAAACCCGTGGTTGAGGAGTTGGCAATATTATTACCAATGATGTTCAAGTCCGATGAAGCCGCCTGGATACCACTTAATGCTATATTGAATGCCATTGTTGTCTCCTGTTACCCTATTTGATCTGTTGTACATAGCTAAGTGATACGGATTCACCACTTGCCAAATTTAATAACGTGCCAAGTCCATACTGGTCCAGCGTAATGCTGTCTACCCGAGTATCGACACCTACTTCGACTGCCTGTTGATTCCCATCGATAGACGCTTCGGCCGTCACGGTGTAGGCACCGGGTGCTGCCGCCGTGCCATCATCGTCAAAATACCGTCCCACTGAAATGGCAGTTCGCCCGCTGAAAAACCGCCCATAGGCAGGCTGCGCACTTCTTCTCCGTTTGAGCTGTATATTTTCAAGGTGATGTCACTGGCGGATTGCGGCAGTGAAACCACTCCGCTCATGGTGCCGCTTTCATCGAGAACGCCGTATCCGCCTGGAACGAGCACTTCTCGACCAACCAGGTTGGCTGCCTGGATCGACTGGTCGGAAGAAAGCCTGTCAGCCAGTTCGGTGAAAGAATTATTAAGATCCTGCACGCCATTCACCATGGTCAACTGCGTCAACTGGTCCATAAACTGGCTGGGATTCATCGGTTCGCTGGGGTCCTGGTGTTTAATCTGTGCGACCAGCAACTCCATGAAATCAGCCTGGTCAAGATTATTACTGGATTTCGCAGCTGCCTCGGTTGCCGGGACAGGATTGAGTGATGCAAAACGGTTATCAATGCTTAATGAACTCATTATCTACTCCTGTTAGCGGCCCATGTTCAGTGTTTTCAACAACAACTGCTTGGAGGTATTGAACACTTCGACGTTGTTCTGATAAGAACGCGAAGCGGCCATCATGTTTGTCATTTCTTCTATCGTGTTTACATTTGATTTGAAGACATAACCCTGAGCGTTTGCCATTGGATGATCCGGCTGATATGCCTGCGTGGCCTGGGCCTGGCTTTCTACGACACCTGCAACACGAACAGGTACGGATGCCTGGCTATTATTAAGTGCATCCATCACAGCCGCGAATACTGGCTGCCTGGAACGATACACGTCGTTTTCATTACCGCTAACGGTATCTGCGTTTGCCAGGTTGCTTGCCACGGTATTGAGGCGCACTGACTGTGCACTCATAGATGAGCCGCTTACGTTGAATATGTTATAGAGTCCCATGATTATTCTCCTTTCAATGCCGTCAACAGGCCTTTGAACTTACGGTTCAGAAATGTCAGGCTGGCTTCGTAACGCATGGCGTTTTCAGCAAATGCACTTTTTTCCATTTGCGAGTCGACCGTATTGCCATCCAGAGACGCCTGGTTTGGTACCCGGTACAGGGTTTCGACACCGGCTGACGTTGAAGCAAGCTGGATATGGCTATTGTGGGTAACTTTCAGGCCGTTAACTGACTGCTGACCTGCCTGGGCGTTTTCGAGTGCAGCTTTGAAATCTATGTCTTTTGCCTTGAATCCCGGTGTGTCGGAATTAGCGATATTGGATGCCAGCAACTCGGCACGCTGTGAACGCACGACAAGGGCTTTGTCGTGTATACCCAGCGCGGAATCGAATGATATCGGCATTTTTATCTCCAGCTTTTCTTCTCTTGCAATGGAGAAATGCAATCACCATGCCAACTTGGCGAAACAGCGACTGAGCGCGGTTAAGAAAATGATTGATCCATGATTTGGCTGAGCTGTAGTCGAGGTTGGCTGACTAGCCAGCAACGGCAGTAGATAAGGGCTTGAGCATGATTTTAATCCAGGTTAATGGATATGAGATTAGTGCGATCCATAGCGGCTGGCTTGATCAATCGCGACCAGTGATTGAATCAATACAAAATCATTTTTTAGGCAGATGGGCGGCAAAGCGGCAAAAGTTTTCCCCCCTTGCGGCAATATCATGACCGTAAAGGCAAAATCAGGCATCTACTTTAGTACTGCCATTCAGCTCGCCCCTGCCGGTTAATCAAGGACAAACAGTTTTTGTGTATCGCAAGCAGATGTTAAATGGCGCTGATATCAATAACGACCGCTTTGCTAAAACCTTTAACAAAAGATTGGCATGAGTATTGCGTAAGAATTACATCAGACAGAATTCTGTCAGTAACAGAAATATTGAACACATGCACAGAAAATTAAATACCATCGGATGCATATGTATCACCCTGGCGACAAATGCTGTTGCTGCCGACTTTCAGAGTCACTCGAGCATACATGAAACTGCCAGCCAGTATGTGATGGATCATGTTAAATCCACGTACGACACACGGCCGGTGATCAAACCCGGAAAGCTGGACTCACGCCTGAATCTCAGGCTGTGTACCCAGCCGTTAACAGCTTACCTGCCCGAAGGAAACCGAGGCATAGGCAAGATAACGGTCAGCGTGAAATGCTCAGATCATAAACCCTGGTCACTGTATGTGCCCGTCATGGTGAGCCTGTTCAAGGAAGTCCTGGTCGCAAAAGAATCATTACCTCGCGGTAAACTGCTGGAGGTAACCGACCTGAAACAGGTGAAGTACGATCTTGCCAGGCTGCCACATGGCTATATCAGTGAATATTCCGATAGCGTCGGCATGAAATTGAAACGCCCACTGAGGGCAGGTGCCGCCCTCACACCGAACATGGTCGAAAAACCCAGGATCATTTCACGTGGACAGCGGGTCACGATACTCGCCAAGGTTGGTGGTATGGAAGTTCGTACCAGTGGTAAGGCGCTGGCACATGGCGCCGCCGGTGAGCGCATTGCTGTACAGAACATCAAATCCAGGCAGAAACTGGAGGGCACCGTGCTGGCTTCTGGCGAGGTCAAAATCGACCTATAATAGTATGAAAATATATGTAAAGTTTTGTCACGAGTTGCCGATAATATATGCAGGAAATCAGGATTGAACCATTATGGCTATAGAAATCAACAACATAACACCCACCAAGGCACAAAGGTCTACCGATGACACCAAGCTGAACCAGTCATCTGACCAGCCATCTGCACAGCAGGAAACGGGCAAATCATCAGCCACTGACACGGTCAGCCTGTCCGACAACGCAGTCCAACTCGGCAAGGTCGAACTCTCTGTCGCCACCGCACCGGTGATCGATACGCAGCGTGTAGAGCAGCTGAAACAGGCCATCGCCAATGGCAGTTACGAAGTCGATGCTGAAAAAGTTGCTGACAAGCTCATGCAGTTTGAAAGCATACTGAAACCATAAAACTGGTTTCAGGGCCAGGATGGGGCGACCACAATGATCAGACAGCAGCATAACCACCGGTTGAATGAGCTCTATCTGCTACTGGAAGGCGAAATCAGTTACACCAGAAAACTGCTCGAAACCCTGAATCGGGAAACTGAAATACTGGTCGCTCGTGACCTAACTGCACTGGAGAGATTCACCGCTGAAAAAGTGGAATTGATCAACCAGCTAAAATCAATTGCAGAACAACGCGAAACCCTGCTCACCGAGCTGGACGGCGAACCCCTCAAAACTGACGACCAGGCCGCAGCGCTGTGGCAGGATTTAATCTCACTGGCCGCTCAATGCCAGGAAAAAAACCAGATCAACGGCAGTATCATCGAAATTGGATACAGGCAGTCACAGCAGGCACTCGACATATTACAGGGTACGGCCCGCAAACCAGAGCTATATGACCACGCTGGCCAGACCACCCGCTCCGGCAAATCGAGCACACTGGCAAGAGCCTGACAAAACACCTTTTCCCACTGAGCTGCAGCTTCGCTCTACTGCTCTCTTATATTAACCCGGCAACCAGATATGTCGCCGGGATAATGGCAACATATAAAATCCCTATCTCTGTATATAATAGCTAGGTACAGCCTCGTACATATTCCAGCTATTAGCGACTACTGACATTTCTCCGACAGGATAAATAGTGTCACAAGATAATACAGCGACACCCTCTGGCCGCATACTCATTGTCGATGATGACCTGATGATGCGTGAACTGATGAAAGCTGCGCTTGTCAGGGACGATTATATTATCGAAGAAGTCGATAACGGCCTCGATGCTCTCGCTGCCGTCAGAAATAGCGAGCCCGATATGATCCTGCTCGATGTCAAAATGCCTGGCATGAGCGGATTTGAAGTCTGCTCGGAAATACGCAGCAATCTTGATATGCAGGGAATTTCTGTCGTAATGGTAACCGGCCTGGAAGACTCGGAGTCTATCGAAAAAGCTTTTAGCCTCGGCGCCACGGCATTCATCAACAAACCGATAAACTCGATCACTTTCCGCTACCAGATTCAGTACCTGCTAAAAGCAAGAAAGGCATTCGTTGAACTGAAAGAGCGTGAAATACACCTGGAGTACATGGAAAGAATATCCAGGATCCTGGCTCAAAGCAAAAACCGCGATGCCATTTTGCAGGAGGCACTCGACGAAATGCTGGATATTTTTTCGGCAGATCGTGTTTTTATTATCAGTTCACTCGATGCCGCTTCTTCCGAGCCGGAAGCATCATATGAAGCATTAAGCACTGGCCATACCAGCATCAGGGGCAAAGAATCGGCCTTTATAAATCAAATGGAACCGGTTCTGTTACGCCAGGCTGAAATCAGTGGATTACCTCTCGTTACCTCCTCCCCGGACAGCAGCTCAGGCAGTTTTCAGGTTTACAACCAGATGATTAAATCGCTGCATTTACGCGATGATCAAATCTGCTTACTGGTCATCCAGCAATGCACCAGCGCGCGCCCCTGGTCTGAACTTGCGCAGGAGATTTTCTATCGCATCGGTACCCGACTGGGCAACCTGCTGTCTCGTTATCTACTGATGGAAAGCCTGCGTCGCAGCGAATACCTGCTCCGTCATGCACAACGAATCGGGCACCTGGGCAACTGGAGCCTGAACCTGAAAACGAACGAGCTCTCCTGGTCTGATGAAATATACCGGATATACGGCTACGAACCAGGCAACATCAAGCCAACTCGCGATGAGTTTTTTAAAGTGGAATTCGAAGAAGATAATGCTCGACTTGAACAATTTGAACAATCCCTGCTGAAATCGGATGCCAATTACAGTATCGAGCACCGTATTCGCTTACCTGATGACGAAATCCGCTGGGTACACGAACAGGGCGTCGGCTCGTTTGATGACCAGGGTAAGCTCATCGAAGTCAATGGTACGGTACAGGACATCACTGAGCGCATAAGACAAAAAGAACAGGAAGTTCATGACCAGAAAATGGATGCGGTTGGCCAGTTGACCAGCGGCATTGCACACGACTTTGGCAACCTGATGCATATCGCCAAAGGCAATCTGGAGCTGCTGGATGAATCCTTTATCGAGCAATATGGCATCGATAGCGAAATCAGGGATATTCTCGATGATGCCCGTTCCGCAATACACGATAGTGTTGAATTGACAAAACAACTGCTGGCATCGTCTCGTCGAAAATCTATTGCACCGGAATATCTGAATATACGGGATACCATATTCAACTTCAGCAAGCTGTTCAAAAACACGCTTGGTGACAAAATCGAATTATCCATACATATAGAAAACGACCTGCCGGACATACTGGTCGATTCCGCTCAATTCGAAAGCTCGTTATTGAACGTCGTCATCAATGCTCGCGATGCGATGCCTGATGGCGGAATTTTGTC
>CAWEEC010000086.1:0-7700 GCA_963807785.1 uncultured Gammaproteobacteria bacterium
CAACATCTTTGGCTTTAACATCTGCAGCGGCAATCAACAAACGCCAGTGCTGCCAGGTATTAGCCGGCATACAGATGTTACCGTCAACGGTACCATTCACGTTCCAGCCAGGGCTCAGCGAGCCTGAGACAAGCATATCGCCACCTGTACCAGAGACGCTAGGATCGAGGTATCCCATGGTTAACTGTCTTTCTACCATATTGGCAACATTTGCAGGGATGTCATCTGCTGAGTCATCGATAAGCAACATGCCGAATGCACCGCTTGATATCTGCAGGTATGTAGAGCCATGGTGATGAGCGTGAATCCAGAAAGTACCGCCCTGATGGTCGGAAGTGATATCAAAAACATAATCACCACCGGTACCACCTTCGAAAATACGGGTGGCATCATCTCCAGGTGTGTCGCCAGTAGTATGTAGACCATGGGTATGTAAATTGGTCACATTCGGGTCTTTAAATCCATTGTGTACATCACTGAGAGGCTCATACGGCAGCCGATTTTCAAACTTCAGTACATATTTTGTATCCGGCTTCATAACGATTGTCGGACCGGGTACCGTAGGTGTACTACCAGCAGGTGTACTACCAGCCTGAGCATAAGCTCGTGTCGTCAGCGTTTCACCATTGTTTAGAGTGATAGTGACCTCATCCATGATCAACGTGCCACTGTAATAATCACCTGCACTGTCATACGTCCATTGAAATAGCGGTGCATCAGTAATAACGTCGCTTGTCGGGCAACTCGTTGCATAGGCAAAGACAGGGATGGCTAACGCCAGAAAAAGAACTTTCGATAATATTTTTTTCATTTCATTTCCTAATAATTACAATTAGCGGTATTACCGATTTATTTCTTGGTAACATTTTTAATATTCATCTAAACTATTAGCATATTCCATGCCAAAGGATCAGTTATATCAGACTCTATCTAAACAGCTGATAATTAAGCAATTGCAGATTTCAGGATTTCGTAGTTGTCGTCATTTCACACAACTCATGACAGAAGGGACTGTCACATGTGTCAGTCATGCCAGTAGTGACAGTCTTGATTATTTAGCACCACAAACACATATGTGCTGTTGCAGAAGTATGGAGCGAGTATGTGACTTAGCTTCCAACCTATACAAACAAAAGCAATGCTGTGCTAATCACATATTTATCTAGCTATAGATCAGAACACATAGAATGATTATTGAGGCTTATGTATGAGCGCAGTTAGAGAAGTTGCATGAGAGAAACAATAGAAGAACGGTACAAACAGCACGCACCTCAAAAAACACGATGTCCGGGTCATTCGGGGCATCATCAAGGCATTGGAGGTCATAGCCGAATGATCAAATAGCCCCACCCTTATCCAGGTGCTTTACACAATGAAAAATAGGCACTACAAAACAGGAGGACTCCCATCTGGCAGAGTTTTCCTGCGCCGATACTAACAAGGCAGGCAGCAGTGCAGACACTATGGTTAATATTTAAACGTGGCGTATTATATTCCCCCATATTTTTTGCAGGTATGCATGATCGAAATTTAGAAATTTTGGATCCCTGCATTATTAAACAAATTAAAATATTAGTTAATTCAGCAGATCATTGCTGTACAGAAAACTGTAAAAACTCACCACACAGATTTATTTAATTACGTCATTGCGAGTACGAAGCAATCTCATATAAACCACTCCTTCGCTAAAAGAGATTGCTTCGTACTCGCAATGGCGACTTAAACAAAAATATTATATATCGTATTACCTCTACCTACGGGAGAGATAATACACTTTCTGAAACACTTATATGCCTCAGCTTTACTTTTTAGTTAAGGCTTCAACTTATCCGGGTTACCAAGTATGACTTTCACGATACTTAATTCCAGGTCACCATTCTTATTGAGTAAATCAAACTGATCTTCACCGCGTTTACTGACTTTATAACATTCCTCTGAAACAAAAGTTAGGCATAACGTTTCATTACTTTTGATATTCCATATTCCTCTTTCAAGCTTATCTTTACTGTCGAGACGAATTAGTTTACCAGAAGGGTGGAAATACATTTTATAGCTTGTATCACGCTTTATGACCCTTCCTTCAACTGTATTACCAGTAAAGGTTAGTTTCACCTCGTTGAGATCAAGAAACTCTTTCGCATGTGATAAACCAATAGCAAAAAATATTAATAGACAATATGCTTCTGCATAGATAATTTTCTTGTACATTAAACTCCCCCAGATAAACCAGACTACACTCACTTATAATTGATCGATTAACAAGCTTTAAGAAGCTTCTTCTCTCAGCTCATGACCTTACCTGCATCCATCTGAGCACCCCAAAACACGACTGAAGTCACCCGGCGGATTATCATCAATCAGATTTAACCGGGTGATAGCCTGCTTTTCGCTAGCATCAACGCTACCAGTGTCGGTTCAACACATGTAAATTTGCACACACGATGAACCAGGCTGTCGATATTTTCCCTATAAGGTACCTGATATGACGCCCAGAAAATTATTTATTCTTCAGGCAATCGGGCACGTGAAATTCTTCGTCCAAGCTGTAGACTTCATTAAAAACACCATCACAATTACTGTCGCGAATAACGTAATTTTTATCCCCGGTCTTGCTATTTCTCATACTCATGCTCCAGGCCCAGGTCTTCTCTGTGGTAGTCATACTGACAATACTATCACCCGAAGTATTGAAGTACTGCTTGATGTGGGTTTCGTTGACGCCATCACCATCACCATCCGCATCCCGCTCGGCATGCAGGTTAAAACCGTCTAGTTTTGGCGGCTCAAAGCTAGTTGCCGCCGCCAGACCTGGCAGCAGGGTAACAACAATGACCAGTACAATAGCTGTAATGGATTTTTGTTTATACGGGAATATCATGTTGTTGCTCCAACTCCTTTGCTGTTTGTCCGAATAAATTATTCAGTATATCCCTATACTTCACCCCTTCGGGGCTTACGTGAAAAACGATTCCAGATAGTTTTTTCGGACCTGTAAATTAATCTACTCAGTCGGTAGTGTTGGTGGCGTAACCCACTTCTGCATATCATCCATACGCTGCTCGGTAACTGAACCTTCCTCCTTTGACTTCTTAATGAGTCCGGCAATATAATCAGCTTCCTCCTGGAACAGCCTGGCAAGTTCATCCTGGTAAACCGCCACATCAAAATGGTTGTTGCGCAGATCAATAACATAGTCATTATACTTCTGTTTCATGTACATCCTTAAAGTAAGCCTCTGTACCTGTGGTTCATCAAAATCCTGATACTGTGCATCTTTTACGTCCAGTACCTTAACAAGGTGCCAGCCAGCCGGTGACTCAATGGGACCTCCAACCGTCTCCGGCTCAAGGCTAAAGGTAAACTCATCCAGTCCTTCAAAGCCGGTTCCCTGGCTGACCCAGCCCATATCGCCCAGTGTACGTTTTGCATTAGGGTCCAGTGAGAAATCCTGAGCGGCTTTAAACATGGTTATCTTGCCGCTGTCAATTTCGTCCTTGATACGCTGTGCTTCTTCCCTGGTTTTAACAACAACCATCTGCACTTTACGCGTTTCGGGTATGCTGATTTTATCCATATTATCGACAAAATATGTCATAAGTTCATCTTCAGACGGCTTCCAGCCATTGACCAGGCCAGCACGATGAACATTGATCAAGTGCGACTTGCGGTATTCTGCAGTGCGCTTGCTAAATTCGGGCGTCTTATCAAGGCCGGCAGCAATTGCCTTGTCTACCATCAGCATATTATCAATATGCTGTTGCAACCGTTTCATGCGTTCCTCGTCATTATCGACATAAAACTCATCTAGCGAAGCAAGGTGATCAGCACCACGCATTGGTATTTTCACATCATTCCAGGTGATACTTTTATCGCCGACGGTAGCGACGACAGCGGCATCTGAACGAGTAACATCTGCATCAGTACTTAGTACATCTTCATTTATCTTAATCTCGGTACC
This sequence comes from uncultured Gammaproteobacteria bacterium, assembly GCA_963807785.1. GTDB lineage: Bacteria > Pseudomonadota > Gammaproteobacteria > SZUA-229 > SZUA-229 > JABDQW01. Next base: position 3,959 of record CAWEEC010000086.1, read on the forward strand.
GGCACGCAGACGTTCAGACTGAGTAACTTTTAGCTCGGTATATCGTTGCTTGCGAATCAAGGATTCTATCGCCAGTTTTGTGTCATCATTCAGTTCAGTTTCTTTGTCAATGCTCGCATTATAATAGCTGGCAATCTCTTCTTCGGTTACTGGAATATCACCAATCAAAACGTTTGACTTATACATGCTTGCCAGCACCGCATCCTCGAATTTCTTCATACCTGAGGTATATGCAGTCTGCCTGTCAACGCCTTTTTTCTTTGCATCGAGGTAAAGCAGGTTTGCACTGATAACTTTATCCAGCAGGGTAATGACTACCTGGTTGCGTTCAGGTGTACCCAGTGCCGGTATCGACAGTCCCACCATCGGTGAGCTGTTCAACATAGTATTGAGCTCATTGAATGTGATCACCTGATCACCAACTTTAGCAACAACACCTTCAGCGTTCGCTGGCTGACCGGAAGCGGCAGAATTGTCAGATGACTCATCATTGCCACAGCTCACTATCAATATAGCAATCAACAGGAAGGATACGAACTTAGAAACAGACTGATACGACATAATACAATTTCCTAATTTAAATTTGCGCTAGTTATATATTTATCGTTAGAGAATTACATAAAAGGCAAGAAGTTTCTACAACAATTCACTTGAGTAAAAAAATGGAGGGAAAGTTACCTTTCCCTCCACTATTTTCATAAACAATATTAGCAGGGAATCCAGCCCCTGCTTCATATCATTGGCTTACCAACCGCAGGTAGAGCCATTCTGTTTCACAGAGACATACTCCCATACCTTCTCTGCAAGACGACCGTCGATGTTATGTGACTTCCAGGTCGTATTGTCACAGTTCGCCAGGTTGACGAAGTCACCTGAAGGACCACCCTGCAGTGAGTGACAGGCAGTACATACTGTACTGCTCAGACCAGCCAGGTCATCGGCATCGACATGGCTTCCGCCAGCAACATGACCGAAGGCTGCGATTTCTGCCTTGTCCTGAATATCACGGCCGATGCGGCCAACGAAGGAGTGGCGCAACCACTTGCCTTTATCTTCGCCCATCTTATTACTGCGATCACCATGACAGTTCTCACAGACACCGCCTGTTTCCAGCGGACTGACTTCATCGGTAAAAGTATGCATCCAGGCCACTGCATCGTCATAGCTGCGGATACGGTTACCGTTATACTTAACACCGCTCATCCAGGTTGGTATGCCATTACGATCGACCTCATGACAGGTACCACATTTCAGCGGACCATGTGAACCATCGTGGTTCAATGCTGCTGCCTGCGCATAAGACGTGGTATCAATATTCGGGGTTACCGGATACAGACCATGGATCGACTCATGACAACCCTGACAGCTGATGTCCTGATGACCACGTGAGTAACGCATCAGGCTGGCTTTACGCGGGTAGTTGAACGGTGGGTAAGCATTGATGTTACCACTCTGCTCAACAAACGGCGCTGCGTGACAGTCCGCACAGTGTGGCTCACCAGCAGATAACCAGTGGTCACGGCCATCGGTGGCTGCTGAGAACGGTACAGGCACTGCAATAGAGTCCAAAGGTAATGTCGCCTGTGCTGCAGCCACACAATCAGGTGTAGTACAGAAGTCCATCGCGTTCACACTAAAGTCACCATCACCATCCACCGTTCCACATATATGGAAATCAATTCCACCTTCAGCACTACAGGCAATCAGGCCGGTACCGCCACCGGTTGAACAATTTTCCGCACTAGTAGTGTTCACTTCTACTGTGGCAACGTTTCCGTCATGTGCTGGATCCACTGGAATAGCACCTATATAGCCAGCCACATAATTACACAGACCAGGATCAGGCGCCCAGATTGCGTTGGTATCGTCTACGGTCTTAGGATCAAGCCATGCCTCAGCCTGTTCCACAGTTGTACCAACCGCTGCTGCGACGTCAGCCAGGGTAGCACCATCACGTACGTTGTTCTCGCCAACACCATGCACCAGGCTGGTCATGTTCTCAGCCTTCCACATTTCCTGACCTAACTGGTTATGACAGTTAGTACACCAGATACCATTTTCACCACCAGTATCATGGGCAACGTTGTCTTCCAGCCACTGGCCTACCGCATTAAGATGCGCTGGTGTTTCTACACCATCGTTATCTTTATTTGGATTAGAGTGAACATCACGACCAACGAAACAACCACCATTGGCACCACGATTATCACCGTTAGCATAGTAGTTGGTACCCGCCAGTGTTATTGGGTAACCATTCATATCACCGTCTGAACGATGAGCAGGATGACAGCCCTGACAACCACCATCACGACCCAGTGAGTCAGAGAAGAGATTATTCTTATGGTTATTATGGATCGCTTCAGTCACCGGCGGAATCACTTCACCATTATTATGGGTCGCCGATTTAACTGCTGCAATCACGTTATCTGCATGACACTTCTGGCAGATCACTGACTCGTGACCCAGGCGGGTGTTCTGTGGCGCTACACCAGCTACTTCCACACCCGGGTAGTTATCCACAAAGCCGGTACCGTGCTCATTATCATGACCCTCCAGCATACTGATCGCTGCACTCTTCAGACGCACATACCAGTCTGAATCACCGGCACTAACATCAATGCCCAGGCGAGATTTCCAGTAAGCGTATTCCTGCTGAACCAGTGCATACTGCGCCTGATCGTTGTTTGGACTATTCGCTACTGTCAGCTGAACACCCTCTGTAGTCGGATCCTCGTCAATTACACCGACAGCTTCAGCCGGTGGAATAGTAACAAATGAACCATCGGGGCCATTAGAGTGACAACGCTCACAGTTTGGAATATCGATCGGCGCTGTACCAAAACCAATTACCGGATCACCATTGCTATCCAGTGTGGCATTACCGATACCGCCATAGGCGCCAGGATCAAAATCATGCATCTGTGCTTTCATGGCAACGAACGGACGCACAGAGTCTTCATCAACCAGACCAGGATCAGCAAAGAAACCAATCGTGTCTTCAAACGGCGTCACCCAGGTGCGCCACGCCACCGCCACGGTTTCCCCCGGCGCGATGCGGAACGAGAGGTCCCGGATAACCGGTTCCCCCGCCTTGTATTCAAACCATACATGATCAAACTCCACGCTCCCGGCTATGTCAGTTCGCTCTCGTCGAGCGCCGTTATCGGGGATCCGATCTGTGTCGTCTATCATCTCAAAAACCCGTTCGCTTCCGGCGAGTGCGCTTTGGAGAACGGTGAACTGCTCCGAAATGGACATCACCGGCTGGTAGAACCGTCTGATCAGGTTGACGAATGCAATCAGCACGCCAAGAGAAACGACACCGGAGACGAGAAACCGGGCGCCATAGTAGATGACGACCGCGATAGAAACGGAACTCAATAGATCAATGATGGGTCTGAAGGTGGCAAACACATACATTTCGCCGAGGTTCGCGTCCATGAGATTGTCATTCTTTTCCGTGAAGTCATTCCATACTTTCCGTTCCCGGACAAATAACTGAACAATGGCCATTCCCGAGAGATGTTCTGAGAGGAAGGCGTTCACTTTTGAAACCCACGTTCGGACTTTTCGGTACGCCTCGCGGGCACGGCTCCTGAAAAGGACCGTGAGTATCAGCACCGGCGGAAGGGTAGCGAGGGTCACCAGCCCGAGACGCCAGTTGAGCAACAGTATCGTGGCTACCGAGCCCACCATCAGCGCCAGGTTTCGGAGCAGGTTGATGAGCACCAGCAATACGGCG
>CAWEEC010000087.1:0-12977 GCA_963807785.1 uncultured Gammaproteobacteria bacterium
TGCTCATTGCTCGATCAACGCAAAATGCCCGAGTTCTGGAATCATAGCAATAAGGTCTTAGTAGGTGGCTGGTTGGCCGGACTTACCCGCTTCATGTGCTGTATTCAGCGCATCGGCGACTTCAGGCGGCATGTAGTTTTCATCGTGCTTGGCCAGTACTTCGTCAGCAACAAACAGACCGCTGGCGTCGAGCCTGCCCATGGCAACGATGCCCTGACCTTCGCGAAACAGGTCCGGCAGAATACCGGTGTAGGTGACCGGCACAACCGCGGCATTGTCGGTCAGATCGAACTGCACGGTGATGCTGTTTTCTTCACGTCTGACGCTGCCATCGACCACCAGGCCGCCGATGCGGAAGGAACGGTTTTGCGGTGCTTCACCGGCATGGATCTGTGTCGGACTGTAGAAGTAAAGCAGGTTTTCATCGAAGGCCGTCAAGGCCAGTACTGTGGCGATGCTGACACCAAAGATCACCATGGCCACCAGCATTTTTCTGCGACTGCGTTTGTTCATTGTTGAAGCTGCTCCCGACGAATTGCGCGTTTGACCCGGCTTATCACTTTCTTGCGCTCTATCATGGGCATGACAATATTAAGCAGGATAACTACCAAGGCGATGCCGTATGAAGTCCACACAAAAAAGGCATAACCGCCCATTTCAAAAAATTCTGACCAGCTGAATTCCGATCCGTTCATATTTTTTCGCCATTCATATTTTTTCAATCAGCTCCCGTACCCAGCGCCGATTACGATCCCGGTACAGTGCCTCGTTTCTTGCCCTGACCAGCACAACAGCAGCATAAAACAACTTGAATGCCAGTGCCATCAGCAACAAGGGTATCAACATATCGATATGCATCGAAGGCTTGTCAAACTTGGCAACCGTGGCGCCCTGGTGCAGCGTGTTCCACCATTCAACCGAGTAATGAATGATCGGTATATTCACCACGCCGACGATGGCCAGCAGGCCGCTGGCCTTGTCCGCCTGGCGCTGGTCCTCGATCGACGACTGCAGTGCCATGTAACCGAAATACAGAAACAGCAGGATCAGCTCAGAAGTCAGCCTCGCGTCCCACACCCAGTAGGTGCCCCACATGGGCTTGCCCCACAGCGACCCGGTAACCAGCGCGAGGAATGTGAATGAAGCACCGATCGGCGCGCTGGCTGCCGCAACCACGTCGGCCAGGCGAATCTGCCAGATCAGCCCGATACCTGCCGAAGTGGCCATCACCATATAGATAAACAGCGACATCCAGGCAGCAGGCACGTGGATAAAGATGATGCGGTAGCTCTCGCCCTGCTGGTAATCCGTCGGCGCCACGAACAGCCCCAGGTAGAGGCCATAGACTCCAATCAGCAAGGCCGGGATCGCGAACCACGGCACCAGCTTCGCCGACATGTCGTAGAAGTACCGGGGAGATGAAAATCTATGTATCCAGTTCCACATTTTTAATACAGGGGCGAGGATTCAACAGCTGGCATATTCATAATATCTATAGTTTACCTTGATGCGGTTATTCTCAGGGCTATTGCTGTAGCCAAAGGTGCTAATGATAGCGCTAATACCAGCACTGCGCCAAGGAAGTATAACTGGCCGCGCACGCTCATGCCGTCACTGGCGACGTCGATGGCATTGGCGCCGAAAATCAGTACCGGTATATACAGTGGCAGCACAATAAGGGACAACAATACACCACCGCGGTTCACCGCCACGGTCAGAGAGACGCCGATGGCCCCGATCAGGCTCAATACCGGCGTTCCCAGCAACAGGCTCCAGATCAGCACATTCAGCGATTCCGTCTGCAGTTGCATGAACACACCGAGCAGGGGCGCGATAATCACCAGCGGCAGTCCTGTCAGCAGCCAGTGCGCAAAAACCTTGGCCAGCACCAGGATCACCAGCGGGTTGGGACTCAGCATCAGCTGATCCAGCGAGCCGTCCTCGTAGTCCAGTTTGAACAGGCGATCCAGCGAGAGCAATACCGACAGCAGCGCAGCCACCCAGATCACGCCCGGCGCCATTTCCTGTAAACGCTCCGGTGTTGGCATCACCGCCAGCGGGAACAGGGTCACCACCAGCACGAAAAATATCAGCGGGTTGGCCAGCTCATGGCGCGAGCGCAACGCCAGGCGCATGTCGCGCAGCAATAAATAATAGAACGCCTTTATCATTTGCCCAGGCCCACGCTTTTCATGTCACAGGGCAGCTGCATACCGTGATGGGTAGTGAAGATCACGCTGCCACCGGCCTCGCGGTGCTTGAGTATCATCGATTCCATTAAATCGACACCTTTTACATCCAGTGCGGTCAGCGGTTCATCCAGGATCCACAGCCTGGCATTGGCCAGCAGCAGAAACGCCAGCAGCACACGGCGACGCTGCCCGGACGACAGCGCCTTGCCAGCTACATCCTCAAAGCCCGCCAGACCGACGCTGGCCAGCGCCTGTTCGACCTCAGCCGAAGACACGGACTGCGAACGCGTATCCAGCAGCACGCGTATATTTTCCAACGTGGTCAGATCGTTCTTGATACAGGGCAGATGGCCGATATAAACCATACTGGAATAATAGTCGTCCCGCGCATGCCGGATATCAACACCCTGCCATTTCACGCTGCCTTCATCGGCACGGCGCAAGCCACTGAGAATGCGCAGCAGGCTGGTTTTGCCACTGCCATTGGGGCCTTCGATCTGCAGCACTTCACCGCTGGCCAGGCTGAACGAGAGCCCGTTGAACAGCAGGCGGTCATCGCGTGTGCATTCAAGGTTTTCGGTGGTTAGCAGGGATGGTGTTGTTTCAGACATGTTGTGATCAGGCCAATCGAGGCTGCATTCTATCTGCTCGCTTGTATTCGCGTCTAGCACAGCCGCGATCCGCTCAGCAGAACAAGCGGATTTTTGAATCGCCTGCAACGCTATAACAACCGATCACCCTGAGCCTTTCGAAGGGTTATGCAGGCCTACGAAGTTAATACATATACCAACGCAGGAGAGGCCTTAGCCACGTACGTTTATTTTGTCATTTCGACCAAAGGGAGAAATCTCCATGAATTCAGGATATCTCTCACATTACTACGGGCATCCTGCCCTACGCCCTTTGGGCCAGCTAGAGCTGTTCAAATTTGTTCCTGACAAATTTGTCGTTCGAGATGACAATACCTTGTTATAAGTTCGCGGCTAAACCGCTGCTACGACCGCTTCTACGAAAGCATTAATAATGTCTCGGTCTCAGAATTATTTCACGATCAGCTTGTTGTGCGCCATAAAAAATGGAGGGCAAAACCGCTCCCCTCCATTGTTTTCAGACTCACCCGCTCCTCGATCAGAGAGGGCCTCCTGTATTACCAGCCGCAACCGCCAAGCGGTGTGGAGACGTCTTCCCATACTACCTGGGAGACGCGACCCTGGATCAGGTGCTCTCTCCATTCTTCATCGCAGCGTTGCTCTCCAAGCTTGTTCTCGTCATGACAGGTACTGCATAGCTGGCCACGCTGGGCACCAGGCGCCTCACCAAACACCTGGCCGCCATTAACGGCGCGCTCGGCCGCATCCATGGCCACACGTGAGACACGGTTAAGCATGGCGTGTTCCAGGTAATCATCGTCGTTCACCGAGATGTGGTCACTCTCGTCTTCATGACAGTTCCGGCACACATCCTGGGTCGGATCGGCCTCGGACGTGTAGGTGTGCATCCAGCTGACCGCCCGGTCGAAATTACCGGCAACAGGCAGGTTGTCGTTACCCGGCGTGGTGGGATCGTTGTACTCGAGCTCATCCACCCAGGTCGGAATGCCGTCAGCATCCACGTGGGTATGACAGGTGGCGCACTTCAACGGACCGTGAGAGCCGTCGTTATTCAACGCTGCTGCCTGGGCGTAGCTCGTGGTGTCGATGGCCGGGGTCACCGGATAGAGACCGTGAATCGACTCGTGGCAGCCCTGGCAGCTGACATCCTGGTGGCCACGGGTGTAGCGCATCAGGCTGGCCTTGGCCGGGTAGTTGAACGGCGGGTAGGCGCTGAAATTGCCGCTCTGCTCGGTGTAAGGTGCCTGGTGACAATCCGCACAATGCGGTTCGCCGGGGGCCAGCCAGTGATCGCGGCCGTCGGTGGCGGCACTGAACGGTACCGGTGCACCCGAGTTGTTGACCGGGTCGATGAACGCATTGGCCGCATAGCGCCACTGGGTCTGATCAGACTTGTTGGCATTGATACGGCTCACGCAGTCATCCGTGGTACAGAAGCTGAGGATGTTGACGCTGATGTCGCCATCGGCGTCCGTAGTCACCACTGGATTGCCACCGCCATCGACTTCGATGGTCGCTACATTGGCGTCCGTATTGGCCGGATCCCAAACCGCGTGGGTCAGATCCGTGGTGCGGTCAAAGCCGTCGACCTTCGGATCCAGGCTGTCGATCGCCTGCTGCAGGGTCCAGCCGACCGCGGCTGCAACATCGGCCAGCGTAGCCGCGCCACGCGGGTTGACCAGGCAGTCGCCGCGAATCAGGTCGTTGCAGTCCTCGGTGCGCCAGATCTCCTGGCTCAGCTGGCTGTGGCAGTTGGTGCACCAGATGCCGCGGTCCTCGTTACCAACCTGCGCAACTTCAGTATTCAGCCAGTCGCCCACGGCGGTCAGGTGGCTCGGAGTTTCCGCACCGTCGATGTCCTTCATCGGGTTGGAATGCACGTCGCGACCGACAAAGCAGCCACCGGGGTTGAGGCGGTTGTCGCCGTTGGCGTTGACGTTGTCACCACCCAACGTGATCGGATAGTTGTCCATCACACCATCGGAACGGTGAGCAGGGTGACAACCCTGGCAGCCGCCGTCACGACCGAGGCTGTCGTTGAACACGATTACACCGCCCTCAGACGCATTGCGGTGCTGGTTGTGAATCGCCTCGGTGATCGGCGGGATCGGGAACTGCCCGGCCGCATCGAAGGTCGCCGATTTGACATTAGCGATCACGTTGTCGGCATGGCAACGCTGGCAGATCACCGACTCGTTGCCGAGGCGCGTGTTCTGCGGGATGTTGCTCTGCTCGGTCAGATCCGCCAGACCGTTGGTGAACGAACACGCATAGCTCTGCGGATCGATGTTCGGATCGGTCGGATCCGGCATGGACGTACATTCGACGCCGGCATAGTTAGCAGTGAAACTGGTGCCGATGTCGTAGTCATGCAGGGTCAGCATGTTGATGGCCGCACCCTTCAGGCGCGCGTACCAGTCCGAGTCCACACCCGGCACGATGTCGTAGTAGGCCAGCCAGAAGTTGTACTCCAGGTTGGTCATGTCTTCCAGCCCCAGGCCGGCCAGCTGGCCGCCGTGCGGGTAGGAGTAATCGGGCCGGTTGTAGTTCGGGCTGTTGACATTCGGATTACCCGTCTCTGGATTGATAGACGGTGCCGAGTGGCAGCGCTCGCAGTTCGGGATGTCGATCGGTGCGGTACCGAAACCGATCACCGGCTGGCCGTTGCTGCCGGTGACCGCGTTGCCGGAAGGATACTCGTGCAGCGAGGCCTTCATCGCCACATACGGGCGAACCGCATCTTCATCCACCGCACCCGGATCACCGAAGAAGTTGATGGTGTCCTCGAACGGCGTCAGCGGCAGGCCCAGGGCCTCCCAGATGCGCGGCGAGGTCAGCATGATCGGCAGGTCTTCCAGCACCTTGGCCTGGGTAAAGACCACGGTACCTGTGTCGGCCGAGAACGTCAGTACATTTTCAAAGCCCGCGGGGTCAGTTCCGGTCGGCCCCAGTGGCTGCAGGGCGGCGCCGGAATTGGCCGGGTACTCAACCTGGCCGGCGACACCGAGACGCACCTTGTCGGCTTCCAGGCCGGTATTACCTTCACCTTCCAGATTGCCGTAGATGTAAAAGTGGTTCAACCAGCCGTTGGCGTAGTTGTCGGTCGGTACGTCACCGATTACGCCACTGCCCTGGATCACGTTCTCGAAGCCATTATAAGGTCCATACACCAGCGCATTATTGCCATCCGGCTGGGCCGAATCAAACACCGTGTTGAAGTACTGCAGCGAGTTGCCTTCCGCCGCGCTGATCAGCGTAGTGGTGTTCGGCTTGCTGGTGTTGCCTTCCTGGCGCGGCTGCGCATCATGATAGTAGCGCAGCTGGTATTTCTTGAACTGATTTGTGGTGTGATCCCAGTCTCGCACCACGGTTTCGCGGTTCAATCCATCAAGGCCGGCATTGGGATCGCCCTCGAGCAGGCGCGGGAAGCCGTCGACGAAGTTGCTACCTTCGGCAGCATCCGGATCGCCCTGCGCGGGTTTGATGACCTGCGCCAGGATCGAGTTGTATGGCGGCAGTACGCAGCAGTAGGCAAACTCGAAACCGGTGCAGTGCATGCCCAGCTCGTAGTTCATGAAGATCTTGAAGTCGACCTGCTTGGACAACGTCTGCAGCACGACCGTAGCCGGAGCCGAGGTAACACCGTTTGCATCCACAGCGACGTAAGTGAACTGATCGGTTTCGTTGTCGACCATTCCAGTACCCGGTGTGTAGGTGAACGAACCGTCCGCACCGAAGGAGCTATTCAGGCTGCCACGGGTTGGGCCACTGACCAGCTGCGCCGTCAGCGGTGGCACACCACCGAAGTCGTTATAGAGCACACCGGAGAGCCGTGAGGCTGTGACCGTAATAGGGTTGCCAACCGGGGTGGCGTAGAGGTCACCACGCGCGGTCAGCGCTTCACCGACCGGCGGCTGCGGTGCGCAGTCCACAGGCGCGTTGACAACATCGGCGATCGCGCACAAACCTGTCGCCGGCTGTTCTACCCGTACAGCACACGGTACCGGAGTGGGCCTTCTGATGAAGGTGAAGACCCTGTCTCGATATTTTGAGTCGAATCCCAGTATCTGGGCAGGATCGTATGCATTCGTCAGCAAGTATTTACCGCTATCGATCGCACCACCATTACCAGTAACAAGGAGTAGATCTCTTCCGGCGAAATATTCGGAACGAGTGACAGTAAGTCCCTCACACACGTCACCAGCATCGACGCCGGTACCCGACAGCGGAATATCTACGTTCTGCGGGTTGTTGACATCGTCGCTCGCCAGGTTGAGGTTACCAACATCAGCACCTGTATCCGCCGGCGTGTAGCTGACAGATACATTGGCCGTACCACCATTGGCTGCGACCGTAACAGGTGATCCTGAAGTCAGGGCAAACTCAGCAGTGCCTGAGACACTGGCAGTTATGTTGCAGGCTGCCGTACCATTATTGGTCACTGTTGTCGTCAATGTTGGGCTGGTGCCGATATTGACGTTGCCAAAGGCCAGCGAGGCCGGGTTCACACTGAAGTTACACGCATTGGGCACGACCACATTACCGGTACCGCTGAGGCTCACCGTAATCGTCGGCGAGTCGGGATCGTTGCTGTTGATGGCCAACGAGCCTGCGTCCGTTGTGTTATCAGTCGGGGTGTAGACAACATCAACCGTTGCGGATGCACTTGGTGCAACGGTGAAGGGGGTCGTCGGAGCAGTCCCAAGGGCAAATTCAGTGGTACCTGACAGGTTGAGCGAGGTAACGTTCAGGTTGTCCGTGCCGTTGTTTGTGATCGTCGTGGTCAGGGTATTGCTGTTACCTACGTCGACGATGCCAAAGGCGAGGGTCGTCGGGGCAACGGCGATGTCAGGTTCTGCAGCTACCGGATCGACATCGCCAGCATCTTGATAGGTATCGGTGCCTTGTGAAACGCAGTTGTTGCGGCCCCAGATAGGCATCGCACCGGCGGTCCAGCCGGGCTGGGTGTTGGCGTTGGTTTCTTCAAGGTTGCTATATCCACCCGGTTGAGCCGTATCGCCATCGGAGTTCTGGCCTTCTACCGCCTGAATTCGCGAAGAAATCGAGCCGGAGTTGCCATTGCACGATGCCATGGCAAATCCGTAGGGATTGATGTCCTGGGTGCTGTTGCCGTGGCACAGCTGACAGCCGGCATTATCGTCAGAGGCAGAACCTGGATAAAGATTGCTCCAGGTACTCAGGTAGCTACTCTCTGCATGTGCCTGCTGTGCTGACGCGAGCAGGACCAGTGTTGCCAGTCCTATTTTCAGCAGACAACGAAGCTGCGGTAATACGGTAGTTATTGCGCTCATTTAACTATCCCCTTGGTTTTCTTTCATTCAAATTCGTTATTTATGCCTGAAATTGATACCAGGCATCCCATACCACTCCATGCAAAAACGACTCTTTATTTTTATTATTATCTGGGAAAATAATCCCATCGAGGCCAAAAGTCAACTTGAACTTCTACACCTGTGGTGCTTCCCTATGGAGATTGCTGACGTTGAATGCGCAGGTGGCTCTGAAAATTTCGAACGCGCATTACATAATGATACGTGCAAGATTTACGCCAGAATCCATGCTGACACTAACTTGTTGACTACAGTAGCAATAACTTCAGCGAAGGTGCCTTCATCGACTGACAAAAAGTGTGCCAATGTCAATTGTGTCATGACAATAATGTCATGGAATTCCTCCCGACCAGAATCACTCTGCAAGTCTTGATCTAATGAGGCAACGAATAGTCAGAAAAACACTAATAATTTGGCAGAGCTTAATTAGGTAAAGGCTCCCACTTAAAAAGTTACGGAAGTTTGATCTCGCAAAGGCGCCAAGTCCGCAAAGGAAGAAGAATAAAATAGTATTTACTGGAACAATAAATAAATGACATCTTTGCGTGCTTGGCGCCTTTGCGAGAGAACTAGACTTTAATATTTTAAGCGGACCGGTTTCCGGCCATGCGGAATCTGACAGTGACTATCGGATCAAGTCTGAACGACTACAAATTATCTTATTAACGCAGGTGCCTCTTTGTATTTGTCCAGCTCATGAATTTCCGCTATCGAATAACCGCCGAACAACAGCTTTTGTGCTTTAAGTTCAGTTTTTATCGTATAACCCCGGTTACGCAGTTCATCAAGATTTGATGGCCACAAAATCTTATGATCGCGCTCTGATACATACCATATGCTTTCATCGTCCAGACGAACTAGACGATTACCCATAACCAGCTCTTCAAATAACTGGCGGTTTGTACCCGTATTGTCGTTGAGCCTGTAGAGCACTTGACCCTCGAAATACGCTGGCTCATCTGCTGCAGGGATGCGATAAATCACCAAACACACAACAAAATAAATGCTGATAATCCCGACTGTTAATAGCGCAACCCATTTGAGACGATTTTTTATAGTAGGCATATAAATCTTTCCGGAGTTAAAGAACGCGAAGCGAGCTGTGGTTGTAACGCGTACATTCGTGAATTTCGCAGGTGAGCAGGCATGGCGTGATCAGATCGATTAAGGCTGCATTATAGCTGTTCATCGAAGATGCCTGCAGCTGCCCTCGAGCCAGTGTAGCCCGGATGAAGCGCAGCGTAATCCGGGACTTTTGCCATTCGAAACAACCCCGGATTACGCTGCGCTTCATCCGGGCTACGTCCGCTCCTGCGTAGTCATGTCATTGCGTGGCGTCACTCCCCGATCAGCTTGTTGAGCTCCTCGATGCGCTGCTCGGTCCTGGAACCGGGCTCGGCCGCCTGTTCCATCAGCCGTGCGACCATGTCCGCCTCCTTCTGCGCCAGGCGAATGATGTTGTTCTCGTAGACCTGCACCGTGAAATCGTCCTTGCGCAGGTCCATCACATACTGGTCCAGCTTGTCGTGGATGTAACGCCGACGCGTCAGCTTGCGGGTTTCTGCATCCGTGAAGTCGTCGAACTGGGCATCGCTCACATCCAGCACCTTGAACAAATGCCAGCCTTCGGAGGATTCCACCGGCCCGCCGATCTCACCGGGTTCAAGCTTGAAAATGACTTCGTCCAGTGCAGGCTGTGCACGCCCCTGGGCTATCCAGCCCACCTCGCCGAGGCTCTGCTTGGCGCCGGGTGCGATGGAATGGTCAGCGGCGGCCTGGAACATGGTCAACTGACCGGAATCGATTTTAGCCTTCATCGCCTCGGCCTCGATCTGGCTTTCAAGCAGGACTTCCTGCAGCTTGCGCATCTCCATCTGCATGATGCTGTTGCGGTTCTCGTCGTAGTAGGTTTTCAGCTGTTCCTCGGTCGGCTCCATCTGCTGTGCCAGCCTGGCCCGGTGCAGGTTCACCAGCCGGGTCTTCTGGTATTCATTCAAACGGGCATTGTAGATGGCGTCCGTCTCCAGCCCGGCTTCGCGGCCCTTGTCGGCCATGATGCGTTTGTCGATCACCATCTGCAGCGCGGCGAGCTGGGCATCGACCTCCATCGCCGTTGGGTCCAGTTCGGCTGCGCCCCTGCCTGCTGCCAGCAGCGTATCCTTGACCTCACCCCAGGTGATGAGCTTGTCGCCGTACTTCGCCACCGGCGCATCATCCGCCTTCGCCTCATCCTCTGACGCGGCCAGGTTGTCCGGGTAGACCTCAACCTCGATACCCTTGCGCAGCTCTTCGCGCTGCTCCGCAACGCGCTCGTGCAGCTTGCGCTTGCGCAGCGTGGCTTCAATCTGGGTGTGCAGTTCGTCGGTCATTTCGGTGCCCGACTTCATGGTCTCGTTGAAAAACGCCTGGATCTCCGTTTCCGACACCGGGATATCGCCCGCCATGATATTGCGGTAATACTGGCTGCCCAGCATGCCATCGGTAAATTCCTGCATCGCCTTTACATAGGTCGGGTCCTTGTCCAGGCCCAGGCGCAGCGCATCGAGATAGAGCAGGTTGGCGCTGACTACTTTATCCAGCACCACGATCCTTGCCGTGTCGCGCTCCGGCGTGCCCAGCGCAGGCACCGAGACCCCGACCACAGCGGAGCTGTTGAGCATGGTATTGATCTGGCTGAAGGTGATGGCCTGGTCGCCCACGCGGGCGATGACTTCGCCCAGCGCAGCGATTTCTTCTGCGCTCATCGTACTGGGCCGTTCTGCGGCTGTTTCTGTGACTTTAGCTGCGGGCTCTTCACCACCGCTGCAGCCTAGCAATGGCAGGCTACAGCAAAGGATCAGGGCGCTGATGAATTTAAAAACGGGTTGTTGCTGCATAAGACTTCTCGATAAAAATTCTGTGAATTGATTCAATGGATAGAAAGGTTCTCATAAATGCCACATCGTTGCTACACCTTTGCGGGCGCAAAAAAATGGAGGGGAAAACCGCTCCCCTCCATTGTTGTTAACACTCACCCGCCCTCACCTTCAGAGCGGGTGCTTGACTGCCTTACCAGCCGCAGCCGCCCAGCGGTGCGGACAGGTCTTCCCACACGACCTCGGACACGCGGCCCTGGATCAGGTGGTCGTTCCAGCCATCAGAACAACTTGGCGTCGGCACTTCACCTTCACCATGACAACTGCTGCACAGCTGGTCACGTTGCGCACCGGCCACTTCACCAAACACCTGGCCGTTGTTGACGGCACGCTCGGCCGCATCCATGGCGACACGCGAGACGCGGTTGACCATTGCATGCTCGGTGTATTCATCGTCGTCGACATCGGGCACTTCAGGACCATGGCAGTTGGAGCACACATCCTGGGCCGGATCGGCCTCGGCCGTGTAGGTGTGCATCCACTTGACCGCGGTATCGTAGCTGCCGGCGACCGGGATGTTGTCCTGCCCCGGTGTGGTCGGATCGTTGTAGCTCAGGTTATCCACCCAGGTCGGGATCTGGTTGCCGTCCACGTGGGTGTGGCAGGTGGCGCACTTCAACGGTCCGTGCGTGCCGTCGTTGTTCAACGCGGCGGCCTGCGCATAGCTGGTGCTGTCGATGGTCGGGGTCACCGGATAGAGACCGTGGATCGACTCATGACAACCCTGGCAGCTGACGTCCTGGTGGCCACGGGTGTAGCGCATCAGGCTGGCCTTGGCCGGGTAGTTGAACGGCGGGAACGGAGTGAAGTTGCCGCTCTGCTCGGTGAACGGCGCCTGGTGGCAGTCCGCGCAGTGTGGCTCGCCGGGAGCCAGCCAGTGATCGCGGCCGTCGGTGGCGGCACTGAACGGTACCGGTGCACCCGAGTTGTTCACCGGATCGATGAACGCATTGGCCGCATAGCGCCACTGGGTCTGGTCGGACTTGTTGGCGTTTATCCTGGCCACGCAGTCATCCGTGGTGCAGAAGCTGAGGATGTTGACACTGATGTCACCATCGGCATCCGTCGTCACCACCGGGTTACCACCGCCATCGACCTCGATGGTGGCCACATCGGCGTCCGCATTCGCAGGATCCCAGATCGCGTGGGTCAGATCCTCCGTGCGGTCAAAGCCATCGACCTTCGGATCCAGGCTGTCGATCGCCTGCTGCTCGGTCCAGCCGACCGCAGCCGCAACATCAGCCAGGGTCGGCTCGCCACGCGGGTTGACCAGGCAGTCACCGCGGATCAGGTCGTTACAGTCCTCGGTACGCCAGATCTCCTGGCTCAGCTGGCTGTGGCAGTTGGTGCACCAGATACCGCGGTCGTCGCCCTGGTCCTGCGAAACGTTGGCGCTATCAAGCCAGGCACCCACCGCGGTCAGGTAGCTCGGGGTCTCGGCACCGTCGATGTCCTTCATCGGGTTGGAGTGCACGTCGCGACCCACGAAGCAGCCACCCTGGTTGAGGCGGTTGTCACCGTCGGCGTTGAAGTTGTTGCCGCCCAGGGTGATCGGATAGCCGTCCATCACACCGTCAGAACGGTGCGCCGGGTGGCAGCCCTGGCAGCCGCCGTCACGGCCGAGGCTGTCGTTGAACACGATTACGCCGCCCTCGCTCGCATTGCGGTGCTGGTTGTGAATCGCCTCGGTGATCGGCGGAATGGGGAATCCACCACTCGTTCCCGATCGGACGTTGGCAATCACGTTGTCGGCATGGCAGCGCTGGCAGATCACCGACTCGTTGCCTAAACGCGTGTTCTGCGGAATGTTGCTCTGGTTGTCCAGATCAGCCAGGCCGTTGGCGGACGAGCACGCATAACTATCCGGATCAATGTTCGGATCAGTCGGATCAGGGTTGTTGGTGCACT
>CAWEEC010000088.1:0-4646 GCA_963807785.1 uncultured Gammaproteobacteria bacterium
CAAACAATTAGTCGGGCCGGTTGACCCGTTCTGCGGAATGAGTAAACAACACTTGTTGACATTAAATCGTGGTCTGTCCCCTATTACTCCTTATTACCGAGTCATTCCCGCGAAAGCGGGAATCTTGTAGTCACTAGCTTCCAGCCGTTACAAGATCCCCGCTTTCGCGGGGATGACGTGCTTAAGTAAGTGCCCTCGGAAGAAATAAGAAGAAAAAAGGGGTCGGTGACAAGTAAGCCTCAAAAGCAGTTGTAAATGCCTCTCATTTGTCATCGACCCCTTTTTACTCCCCGCCTGGATATCGCCGCCTCAGATGGTACATGGCGCCCTGCTCGTTGAGTGCAACCAGATCATGCGTATTAAACCAGTCTTGATAAACACATACATCACCCCGTACCCAGAGCTCATCATCAATAATCTTGTATTCACAAAAAAACCGGTCGCCCAGTATCGTGCCGTCAGCCAGAGCCTGTTCGCGATACTGTTCAACTTTATCCAGCGTGTCAAAAACAGTATTGATAGTGACAGGGCCGATCTCCGTCATGCCCCAGTTACACATAAACACGGCACCACGCTCAACAAATGCCTCGATAATTTCAAATGTAACATTGTCACTGCCACAGGTAACGAACACACCAGCCAGATCCAGAGTACTGAAATTTTTGGTCTGCATCAGCAAATTGCAATGCATCGGGGTGAGATGGGTGTGCGTGTATCCTTTTATATCCCGCCAGAAGGTAAAGGCGTTAAACGGCTGTATCTCGACATGGGCGTGCACACTCCATGCAGGCAGGGTTTGCGCCAGCAACCCACCGGCATGTGTCATCCGGCAGACAGTTAATATCCGGCTTTGTGCAGTGATGTTCTGTGCGGCGACAGCAACCTTGTTTGCTGCCAGTAACTTGGCCGGCGTCTGAAAGATGCGTTTAGGCTCGCCGGTAGTCCCTGAACTTTGCAGCTCAAAACCGTTTGCCAGCAGAGCTGGCCAGTTATCTTCATCGAACATGATTAATTAAAATAAATAGAGACCGAGGGATTATTATTTATACATGTATTGATCATTATTAACTCCCTCCGTCACCTCTAATTTTCATTTATGACTGCTTTCTGACATCTTGCCACGCACTGGTAGAATAACCCATCGATTATTGACCTGAAGCCAGTGTGACTTGACAGGCATGAACAATCAGTTGAAGAAGCACACAATCTTGTCTGGTGCCGGTCTGGTCATCGCCGATATGATCGGTGTGGGCGTCCTTGTCAGTACCGGTTACATGGCACAGGACATGTCCGCCAAACCGATACTCATCGCATGGTTACTGGGCACCGTGGTCGCCATTTGCGGCGTAATGGCGTACTCGGGTGTTGTTGCAGCGATCCGCCAATCCGGGGGCGAATACCGGTTTCTATCTGACCTGGTACATCCGTTCCTGGGTTACGTCGCGGGTTGGGGGTCGCTTGTCCTCGGATTCTCGGCCGCAATCGCGGTAGACGCCCACGCAATTGGCAGTTTCCTGAATACGCTCCTTCCCGGCCCCAATCCTCGCCTTGCAGGCGCCATCGTGATCGTTACTATCACGATCCTCCATGCCTATGATACGAACCTGTCCCACAGAAGCCAGAACCTGCTCGTCAGCTTCAAATTAAGTTTCCTGCTGTTATTTGTGCTGCTGGCGCTGACAATGGGCAATAATGCGATGCCCACCTGGACGCCACCCAACAAAACGGAAGGCTTCCCCTGGATAAAGGTGATCGAAAACCAGTTCTGGATCGCATTTGCATTCAGCGGATGGAACGCAGCCGTCTACACCGCCGGTGAATTTCGTAATCCGGGCCGTGACGTTCCACGTTCGATGATGATCGGTCTCGTCGTTGTTGGCATGCTCTATCTGGCCATTAACTGGGTCTTTGTGGCCAATCTGACGCCTGCAGATGCTGTCGCTGTGTTCACCTACGAGGAAACACGGATTACGCTCGCACACCTGATTGCAAGCGATATCTTCGGTCAACATGGGGGAAATATTGTATCTGTTCTGGTCATTATCGTTTTTGTTTCCGCCATCAGCGCGATGATGATGATCGGCCCGCGGATCTATGCTGCGATGGCCAATGATGGCTACCTGCCTGAAATCTTCAAGCTGCGCGATGGTAAACCACCTTTAAACGCGACGCTGTTACAGGCGGCGGTATCACTGCTGCTATTGTTCTCGCATACCTTGAGAGAAGCGGTACTGGCCGCTTCCGCTTTTCTGCTGCTGTTTACCGCACTAACAGCTGCATCGTTGTTCAGATTACGCCGTTACAAGCGACAGCCCTATCCGTCACGTTATCAACTGATCTCATCAGCACTATACATACTGGCGGTCACAGTCATTCTTATAACCGGGCTTCAAACAGCGACCGTCCAATGGTACGCCTTCGGAGTCGTGTTAGTTTTAGCCATATTTACATACCTGATCACGTTATACGTCAAACGATTCAGGGGACGTGAATAAATGAAAGACCTGACGCCGTTATCTTGTACGCCCTCTTTTCTTCTTACTTATTAATATGCTGCTTCATCCAGTCTTTAAAAAACTTAAGATGAAAATCATAATAGTCATCACTCAGCCAGGCAGTTCCAATATGTTGACGCATGGATAGCTGAAAATTTAAATACTCAAAATGCCGAAATATCACAAACCAGGGCAAAAAGCGTTGCTCTTGTTTAGAAAGCTCACGATGGCGAGTATATCCGCGCAAAAAAGCCGACCATGTTTTCTTTGTATTCTTGCCTCTAACCAAGGACCACCATACAGTAGCAAGATCATAAACTCGCCAGCTATACCCACACCAGTCAAAATCAAAAATAGCTAACTCACCATCTGGCTGTAGCATGACATTGTGAAGGTGAAAATCGCCATGACACAGGCCAAAATCAAATGCATTATCTGGCTGGTCGAAAATAGTCTCTTCCAGTTGTGCAGCAAGTTTAGCCAAATAGGCAAGATCCTTTTCCCTATGGCCCAGCACATCAGGCGCATTTTCAAGAAACTGTTTAACGACATTATCAAAACCGATCGTCCAACGCTGTATCGGTTGTTTTATGCTATCGGCAACATGATGCATTTGAGCAGCGACTTCACCTAACTGCACCAGGTTTTTGTTATGCGGGCCAAAGTTAAAGCCTAAATGTCGGCCCGGAATAAAATCAAACAACACCCCATAACGCGTGCCTTCCGGCGCTATTACTCTGATATAACGTTGTTTATCCGCAGCACGAACGGGTTTACAAACATTCAATTTATTCCGTCGCGCGATTTCCAGAAACCGCAATTCTTCATCCAGCGCTTTTTCCGGCCACCAATCCAGGCGACACAAACGAAAAGCATAGTCCTTTCGCTTGCCAACAATGTGGTAGTTATCATTACAGCCTAACTCCAGTAACTCACAGCGAGACCGCGCCAATAGCAGGATAATGACGCTGTATGACTTTTAACACGGCTTCTGGACTTACAATGGAATGCTGTACTTTTAACACTTAACCGTCCTTGTTGTTGAAATTAACATTATTGACCGACCCAATGGGACATCGATGGTTGGGTTATTGTGGAGTGGTCATTCATTGTGGCATAAAGATCAACGAAAAACATTCTTGCTGATGAACGATGAAAGACCTGATGCTGTTTTGTGTACGGGCCTCTTACACCGTCCTATCTTTGACCATTCCGTTCTCTGTCGCGTTGATCCGCATAGGCCTCTATAGCCTCGAATTCTTGATTACCTGCCATCATGCGTACCATTGCTTTCATGAATCCGTAGTGACGGGAATTTTTAAGATCTTCGAAGCTTTTATACCGCCTTTCCTTGCCATTAATCGTTATTTTGGGATCATCCAGGAAATCATCCACCTTGCGTTTAATTTTTTCATCGATCACAGGCGTTCTTGTCTGTGCAACCGTGTGCTCGTCCTTGTTCCAGTGATGCATATCCATGCCGGTTTTAAAGGCAATCAATACCAGCAGGCCAACAAGCGGTTCATTCAGGGCGCCCATCACAAAACCGGAGGCGAGAATCGTGCTGTGCAATACAAAAATACGTCGATAAGGTGCGATGGTAAGTTGTTTGATACCATCACTGCCCAGGCCACGTTCACTAATATCTCTAATCCAGTCAAGTAGTCTGGTAGGCCAACAGCCCCATTAAGGGCCAGAATAAATAACGACTCTCTATCAGTGGCCAGATAATTTCCGGCACGTCCATGCCGGCCAAGCTCAGGCGGCAGGCCTTGGCCAAACAGGCTAACTGATAAAGGTGCCATGGACATAACAGAACATGCCGTAATGAAAGGTAAAGAAAGGCACCAGGAAGACAGGCAGCAGCAAACTCAACGGCATGGGAATACTGCCGAAACAATCATGCGCAAGATCATGATTGCGCCGATGATGAGATTTTCCAGCCAGTAAAGGAAAATCAGGTCAAAGCTTTTCCAGCCCCACTGGAAGACACCATAGATAGGTATGGCATTAAGCAGTACCAGAAAAATAATAAAAATAGGCTTGGGTACCTTAAACTTCATATCAATGTCGTTACAAAAGGGGGGCAGATTCGAATTACTCACTATTGCATTGAGTCTTAGCCCTCCTCCCTTGTGGTTTAAATTAAAT
>CAWEEC010000089.1:0-23319 GCA_963807785.1 uncultured Gammaproteobacteria bacterium
AACCCAGCGCACAATGCGGCACTTCGCTGTCGCGTTCACCCATGACGTGCGTCAGTGTCTGGATTTCTGTTTTATCACCGAGCGGTATACCCGTACCGTGCGCTTCGATCAGGCTGATCGAAGACGGTTCAATGTTCGTTTGTTTGTAGGCACGTTCAACCGCGAGTATCTCGCCTTCCAGGCGCGGAGCCAGCAATCCCAGCGCTTTACCGTCACTGGATTTCCCCACCCCCTTGATCAGGCCGTAGATTCTGTCGCCATCGCGCTCTGCATCGGCGAGTCGCTTCAATGCGATCACACCAAGACCTTCGCCCAGCAAGGTGCCGTCGCCTTCCACATCAAAAGGACGCACCGCGGATTTTCTCGATAAGCCACCCAGATGCGTGAACACCATGAAGACTTCTGCAGGAATCGACGCATTGACGCCGCCGGCGAGCATAAGGTCACTGCGTCCGCTGACAAGCTCTTCGATCGCCGACTGCACTGCCAGTGTTGATGAGGCGCAGGCTGCATCAATCAGGTAGTTAGGCCCCATCAGATTGAGACGATTGGCGATACGACCTGTCATCACATTGGGTACCAGACCCGGTGCAGTGTCCGCGTTGAACTGCGGCAGCTTTGCCTTGATCATGTGCCTGATGGACTGGAGTTCGTCTTCAGTCAGGTCAGGGTATAACTGTGAAAATATTTCCAGCGTCTGATCGAGTACGATACCATGCTGGATAACAGCGGCCTGACCGCGGTGCAGATACGTACTGTGCCCGAGAATGATACCGGTATTGGTGTGATCAATATCGTCACCCAGATAACCCGCATCCTGCAGCGCATCACGCGCAACCTTGAGCGCGAGAAAATGATCCGGTTCCTGACCATCGATGGTATTCGGCATGATACCGAATTCTCTTGGATCGAATCGGTACAGGTCTTTCAGAAATCCACCGGTGCGGGTATAGATATGCTCATCGGAGTTGCTTTCAGGATCGTAGTAACGTTCCGCACCCCATGACTCGACCGGTTCACCGACCGCACTCACCTTACCGACGATATTACTCCAGAAACTGTCCAGATCCGGCGCCTGCGGAAACATGCAGGCCATCCCGATGATGGCCACATCCTGTTCAGTCGAATATGACTTACTCTTGCTCATCGTTGATCAATCTAGTCAGATGCTTTCTGCGTCGCCTGTCGTACGGATTTATCTTCAGGAATCATCGGCACAACATTGGAACCCACGCGGATCTCACCTTTCCAGGTACCACCAAGGCGTGATAACGCCGGGCTCGAAGTGCATTCCATTTCTTCCATCAGCAGGCGCAAGCGGTTGCTCTGATCGACAAATGCAACATCGGCCTTGACCTGGTTATCCGCCTGATCGGGATAGATACTGAAGACCATGCGAAGCTTACCCAGTGGTTCAGCACCACCGTAACGCGTCACCCGGCCCATGCGACTGGGCAGCGCCGATTCCGATCGCATCACCTCGGCCCAGACCAGTGCCAGTTGCGGACCGGCATCGACCAGGCCCGGATCGAACAGCCAGCCGTTCTCTGCCTGGGTACCCGGCAACCATTCGGCTGGATCGCTGGCCTGCATATCCACCAGCGCACCATTTTTGTCGAGACCCGCAAAACCTGTCATGGTCTGGAAGTCGGGTCCGTGGAACAGCCACTTTTTATAGGCGTGAACCACATCGATCGGTGCTGCGTCGGGTTTCAGTGTTGAACTGAATGGCATCGGCTCCAGCGCAGTATTACCCATGTGTGCGGTTGCACGATAATAAGGCAGGGGATTTTCGCCCGGTGGTTTAAGCATCATGCTGGCTTCAAAGCCACCAGCATCACCATGACTGGAAGCCAGCGCAACAATTTCAATGTCCAGCGTGCCTTTATCGAGCTTGATGCCATTATGCACGCGCAGGCTGCTGATCTCGTTGACCACCCAGTCGGGCCAGGCCAGAGCCGCAGCTTCTGCCATGATCTCCAGTGCAACCGCTGCTGGCAGCACCGGAATTTCATCGATGACGTGCTGCATCAGATAACGGTCACGATCGACATCGATGGTACGCCTGAAAATGATTTCGCCGCGCGGGCCAGTGGTTTGCTCAGCACCGGCCAGTAACGGGTAGCGTCCTGTATAACGTGTTTCCGCAGACGGCATCTGGATGACGTGGGCGCGAAACGCGCCCTTTCTTGATTCCTCGGCTTCCCACGGCGCTTCACCGGCAACCACTTCGACCTGGGACAGCGGGCTGCGAAGTATCTCATCCATGAAGAAACCGCGCCCGGGGGCAGGCGCGACCAGTATCACGCCCTTGCTTTCAAACTTGCGTTTGGTTTCGGGCGACACCATGCCCTTACCGTAACGGGTCGCTTCCCATGGCCCCCAGTTGATGGCAGATACTTTCACCCTGCCATCCCACTGGTGATGCAATTGCCAGGCCATGCGGTTGACCAGTTCGTTCGCGGTCGAGTAATCGGCCTGCCCGGTATTGCCGTAGCGTCCGGCTACAGAAGTAAAGAACACGACAAATTTAAGCTGTTTGTCGGCACGCAGGAATTTCGACAACAGGAAGGTGCTGTCAATCTTGGTATCCATTACGCGTGCAGCACTGGCCGGATCCTTGTCGACCAGCAGTTTGTCTTCGATGATACCCGCACCGTGAACCACGCCATCGAGACGCCCGTATTTTTCGTATATGCCATTGATGAAGGCTTCCGTTTTCTCTTCATCACGCACATCCACAACCTGGTAATCGACTTTCGCGCCCGCTGCACGGAAATCATTCAGATTCGAAATAATTTCACGATCGCGCATGATGGCGCCGGCTTCGCGTTGCAGGTCAACCGGCTTGACGGCACGGTTTTCGCTGCGCGCCTTCTGCATCAGGTAGGCAAGCAGTTCCTGCTCGGTTTTCAGTGCAGCCGTCTGCGGGTCTTCAGCTGCGGGCTCGGGTGTACGTCCCACCAGCACCAGGGTGATGCCGGCTTCGGCCAGAGCCATCAGTACTTCTGCAGTGATACCGCGCGCACCGCCGGTTGCTACCACAACCCAGTCAGCATCCGGTCTGCGCTCATCGGCACCGGCTTCCACCGTTGCCGCCATGGTTTTGAATATCGTGCGTTCGCCTCCGGGATATCCGGTTTCGATACGACCACCAGGCAGCCGCATTTCGGTCAGCAAGTACTGCGCATTGTCTTCGGCAGCTACACTGTTATCCAGGTCCACGGCTTTGACCTGGGCCTGCTCCCATTCGTCGTTGACCGACTTCAACAAGCCAACCGCACCGCCCTGCGCGGCCAGTCCCGGGGTAATCGCCTTGCGTCCAAAGTAACCGCCCAGTTGCGAAGCCGCTACGATACGACCGCCCTGTTGCAGATCTTCAGCACACAATTGCAGCAATCGATACAGACTGAATTCGTTGCGTGCGGTCTGTGCACGCCAGTCGGACAGAGTATTGTCGGCACCGAGCGCACTGGCGCTCAACGGCAACAGGTGGAACAGACCCGTGACCGGTCCGTGTTCGCTGCGACTCTGCGCCATAAAGGCCTGCAGTTTTTCATCATCTGCAACCAGTTCCTCGCCGATGAATACCGGCGTGGCGCCTGCCTCCTGCAATTTGTCAGCCAGTACGCGGCCGGTATCGGTGTTTGCGTCGGTGATGAAATACAGACCTTTTTTCAGCGGGTCGAGCTGAATGTCGTCCACGCTTTCGAGCTGCGCCTGAATAAGATACCGGGACAGGGGGGCGCTGCTCTCAGTCAGTTCCCCTGCCCCGGTTTGATCAAAAGGGCTGTCGGCCCCTCCGCTGGCGCCGGTTTTGGACGCCAGATAATCGATCATAGCCTGCAGTGTTTTCATGCCGTTGAGTGTTTCGCTGGCATCGCCATTGACCAGGCCGGTCGGCAGCGATTTGAGCAGGGCGCCGACGATTTCGACGCGTTTGATCGAATCGATACCCAGGTCGGCTTCCATATTCTGATCCAGTCCCAGCATGTCTTTGGGATAACCGGTTCTGTCTTCAACGATGTCGAGCAGAAGACTGGCTACATCCAGTGAACCGGATGCGGCTGCCGCCGGTTGTTCTGCGCGGTCGCGCGGCGGGCCGGTCCGGCGCGGTGGCTGCAGGTGCCGGTGCGAGCTGGAGCTGGCGCTGGCTGCCGGTGCGGGCTGCGCCACCGGAGCCGGTGCAGCTTGCGCGACCGGTGCCGGGGCTGGGTGCTGCAACACGAGGCGCCGGTCTGGCCGCGGGAACCGCACGACGTACAGCCGGGGCCGGACGTGCAACACGTTGCATGCCCTGTGCCGGTGCGCCGGTCAGATAGGCCATCATGATATTTTCCTGCGCCTGCAGGAACTGGCGCATGGTTTCCTGGTAGGCGGCGAGCAGTGACTCCTGTTCGCTCGCCACCTCGTATGCGCCCTCATTCGGGGGCTGCAGGACTTCGCCCGCATCGGTGACTGGGGGATTGTGAGACATAGTTTCTTTCCTTCCTGATGTATTACTGCTTCTATTGCTGTAGGTACTGCTACTTGTACTATGGGCACCAGCATTAACCGCTGTAATTTCACCCATTGGTTGCACCACACTGTGTTGTGCATTCATTTGCTGCGCCTGTTCCAGCGTCAACGGCTGAATCGGCGGCTGGCTGGCCGGACGCGCACTGCCACCATTCAACAACCAGGCATGCGCAGGTATGGTTTTTTCCCGGGCAGGATTGCTCAGGTTCGACAGCTCGACCAGCTGACAGTCGCGCCCCTCGAACAGGGGCATGATGTCGATCTCTGCCGCATTGGCCAGTAACATGCCCAGACCTTTGAGCAGACCCTTGAGTCCACCTTCGTGATCATCGATACGGATCGTTTCGTGCGGACGGTCGCCGAGAATTTCGTTAATCAGGCTGATCTGGACATTTTTCGGACCTGCGCCGACGAACAGACGCGCACCGGCTTCGTACATGGCATTGATTTCCGCGACGAACTCGACCGGGCTGGCCATATGATCCGCCATGGTGCTGCGAATGGTTTCGACATCGTCACCGTGCGAAGCCGCAGTGGTATTCGAATAAACCTCGAACTGCGGTTTGTGCATGGTTAATTTATCGAGCTCTTTGGCAAGACGGTCACGCGCTCTGGCGACAAACGGCGAATGGAATGCAGCACCGACCTGGAGCACACGCGCATCCACACCATCCTGTTTGAGTTTTTCGACAACAGCTTCGATCGACGCACGCGAACCGGATAGAATGCTCTGGCGTGGTGAATTATGGTTGGCGACCAGCAGATCAGGATAATCCACGGCTATTTTTTCAGCCAGTTCGCGCTCACCGCGTACAGCCGCCATGGTACCCATATCACCACCGTTTGATACCTCTTTGATGAAACGGCCGCGCGCTTCGGATATGCGCAACAGATCATCCAGCCCGATTACACCGGCAGCATACAGTGCAGCAAATTCACCGTAACTGTGACCACCGGTCATTTCGGGTTTCAGACCGAAGCGTTGCAGCAGATGCCACACACCGGCTTCGACCGCACCAAGCGCGGGTTGCGTAATTTCAGTATTCATCAGGCGGCGTTTAGCCGCTTTTTCATCGTCATCGGAATACAGACCCGGTGTGTAAATCAGTCGACTCAGTCGCTTGCCCGGTCCCGCGCTTTTCTCGATTTCGTCGGCGAGCAGTTCATCTGCGCGTGCCAGCACATCCGGAATCTCGGGGAACAGCAGCGCGAGTTCACGCAGCATGTTGGGATACTGCGAACCCTGGCCGGCGAACAACAGTGCGATCTTGCCTTCCGTGCCCAGTGGTTGTGCCGCATAAGCCGCGCCCGGTGGCAGCGGCTTGCTGTCATCTTCGAGGTGCGTTATCAGCATACCCAGCGGGCCTTCCAGCACATCGATGCCAGTCACAACAAGCGTCGCAGTCTGAGCGCTTGGCTGAATTCGCTGCGCCAGCGTGTAGGCAAGATCGCGCAGACACGGACGCGCGCCGGCCTGCAGCGCGTCCAGCGTCTGGCGCAGATTGTTGATCAGGCCTTCCCTGTCAGCCGCGCACCAGACCAGCAGTTCCGCCGGCCATTCATCCAGCGCTGCGGATTGCTGATCAGCAAGATAAGCGCCATTGTATTCTTCCAGCGCAATGTGGAAGTTGGTACCGCCAAACCCGAAGGCACTCACACCACTGCGGCGCGCTTCATTCGGTTTTGTTACCCAGGGTTGTGGTTCACGCAGAATGAATAACGGACTCTGTTCATCGGCAATTCGAATATTCGGTGTTTTGACGTTAGCGTGCGGCGGCAGCACTTTGTGGTACAGCGCCAGCGTCGATTTGATCAGACCGGCAACACCGGCCGAAGCCTTGGTGTGTCCGATCAGTGTTTTCACCGATCCGATGGCGCAGGTTTTCGGTTGCACCTCGTTCTGTTCCAGCAGACGGGTAACGGTTTCCAGCTCTGCGGTATCGCCGGCAACCGTTCCGGTACCATGGGCTTCGAACAGGCCAACCGAACCGGGTGTGTAGCCGGCTTTATTGTAGGCGCGCTGCAAGGCGCGAATCTGCCCATCCGGATGCGGTGCCGTCATGCTGCGTGCACGACCGTCGCTGGAACCACCGATACCCTTGATCACGGCATAAATACGATCACCGTCGCGTTCCGCATCTGCCAGTCGCTTCATGCACAGCATGGCGATACCTTCGGAGATAACAATGCCATCGGCCTGGGAGTCGAAGGTGCTGCAACGACCACGAGGCGACAACGCCTGTGTCTTACTGAAACACAGATAACCAAACGGGCCCTGTACAGTATCGACGCCGCCGACAATCACCATGTCGCTGCGGCCGTCTTCCAGTTCGACCACGCCCTGATGTACTGCGGCCAGCGAAGACGCACAGGCGGCATCGACAGTAAAGTTGAGTCCGCCGAAATCAAAACGGTTGGCGGCGCGACCCGCGGCAACATTGAGCAGGATGCCGGCGAAGCTGTCCTCGGTCCATTCGGGCAGGCGATCAGCCGCATGGTCCATCAGGCTACCGGTGAAGCGTGGCATTTCCGCACGCACGGCATACTGCGCACCGACATCACCGGCGCCGCCGCTGGCACCCAGTATGATGGACACTTTTTCACGATTGAACTCGCGAGAAGCATAACCGGCGTTGTCGAGAGTCTGGTTTAGAACTTCGAGCGTCATCAACTGCAAGGGGTCGACAGCCTTGATCGCCTTCGGTGGCATGCCATACTGCAGGGGATCGAATACCATATCGTCGAGGAAACCGCCCCACTTCGAATAGATCTTGTCTTTGGCATTACGATCGGCATCGAAATACAGTCGCCAGTCCCAGCGATCGGCAGGAATTTCGGTAATCGCATCAACCCGATTGAGAATGTTCTGCCAGTATTCGCGCACATCACCCGCTTTGGGCAGACAGGCACCAAGACCAATGATGGCGATGTCTGCGGGGGCGGCCTCAACGGTGTGTTCGGCATTGAGCTGTTCGCTGTCAGCCAAACGCTGACTGATACGCTCGCAAGCGTCTTCAGTCACCGAGCGGTGCAGACGCTCGACCGTCATAACTTTCGATTCCAGCGCAGCGACCTGACCGATCATGTACATACCGTCGCGTACCTGACGCTTCACGGTTACATCGTGAATCTTGCCGTCCTCTTTGCCACGCTCCTTGCCTTTACTGGCCAGTCGCAGACGCCCGAGATTGAGATCCTCGAGCACGTCTCGAATTTCGTCTGCATCCTTACCTTGTTCCAGCATCTTTTTCTTGAGATCGAGAAACTCTTTGGCAAAACCGGTATCGACACAACGAGATGCATGACCGGTTCCGGTTTCCAGGCCAACTGTCTTGCTGCAATCGATTGCCTGTTGCTGGAAAGCCGGCAGAATGGAACCGTTTTCGACGATCTCTTCGGTGAACAGATAGGCACTGCCCATGAGCACGCCGACTTTAACGCCGCGAGCACATAAAGGCGCAGCGATTGTTGCAACCATGGAAGCGGATGCGGCATCATGGATGCCACCTGCGAACAGAATGTGAAGCTGTTTGGCCACTTCATCGCTTTTGATTTCAGTCAGCAGTGTTTCGACCATTTGCTCCCATAGCACAAAGCTGGCCAGTGGCCCGATATGACCACCGCATTCGCGACCTTCGAAAACAAAACGACGCGCACCGTGCTCGACAAACATGCTCAGCAGTCGGGGTGAGGGCACGTGCAGATAACTGGGCACACCGTCTTCTTCCAGCGCCAGCGCCTGCTCGGGTCGGCCGCCTGCAATCAATGCGAATGCAGGTTTGAATTCACGACTGATGGATATCTGTTCTTTCAACAGGTCGGCGGGCGCAAAACCGAGGATACCCACACCCCAGGGCTTGCCCTTGAGACGTTCGGTCGTTTCGCTCAACAATGCACGCACGCCTTCACCGCGCATCAGGGCCAGTGCCAGCATCGGCAAACCACCCTGATCAGCTACTGCCTGTGCAAATCCCGCGGTATCACTAACACGGGTCATCGGACCCTGAACGATGGGATAACGCGTGCCATGAGACTCGGCAAGCGGTGAATCTGCAGCCAGCGTCTGCATTGAACTGGCCTGTTCGAGGTGTGTGCCAAGCGCGGTGCGCATGGCCGATAACACACCGGCCACAGTGACATAACGCTCCGCATATGGTGCTGCAAAAGCAATATCCTGCCCCAGCGGCATTAACTGGTTTTGTGTATCCTGCCAGCCACAACCCGATATGGCCTCTTTGCGTAATTCTTCAAATGTAAGCCGCGTTGATCGCGTGCGAAGATTTTTTGCGGTAACAAAACCTGGCCGCTCAAGGATGCGGAAATACAGGCCTTCGCCGGTATCACCCAGCGCTACGGTCTCATTTCCAACTAAATTTCTTACAATCGGCTGTAATGTATCTTTGAGCGTGGATTCGCGCAGCAGCAGTAACTGGTTGTCAAGCACAACACCGGCGGCGCCGGCAGCAAAACAGGCCGCGCAGGTATGTATACCTATGCCACCATGGGCATAAACAGGTATCTCAGTAGCCGCAAGTGCTTTTTGCAGAAGAATAAATGTTGTTTCTTCACTGACAGACCCGCCGGCCTCATGGCCTTTCACTATCCAGCCATCAAAGTCTAACGACCCGGGCTTGTCGCTGTCCTCCCAGCGACAGACCTCGATCAGGACCTGGCCACCCGCAGCACGATAGGCCTGTATCCAGTCACCGAGCTGCAGCGCGGTGTCTGCCTCCAGAATAACCCAGTGCAGTCCTTTCGAATATTGGTCAAGGATAGTATCAAGTAGATCAACCGGCGCGTTATGTCCAAGCTTGAGACCGAAGGCATTGTGAGCGAACTCGGCAAGCCGCTCAAGCGCCTTGATCACAGGTTTTGATTCAGCATGGCATTCGGCATTGAATATACCGATACCACTGGCACGGCTTGCCGCGATCGCTAATGATGGATCATCATGACCAGCGGGTGTGAATATGAAAAACTTGAAATCCTTCATTAACTGCCTCGTTTCATCCTGTGATTGATTACTTTTCATCCAATATATTTACTGATCTGTAAGCTTTTAAGCATAGCAGTCAGCTGGCTTAACGTATGTTACAGGCATTTCCTGGTTTGAGTACTATCCGGGTATTTCACATGCAATTGCCCATTCCGGTGTCAATGCGATGATCAATCTCAAGCCCCTCCACACCCCGTTAGCAGGCATAGCGACAGCTGTCTCAATAGCCGATCTGTAATGCCAAACTCACGAAATCAGTCTCTCCATAAAAAATGGATACAAGATTCTTGCCATTATTTTTATTTTCAACAATTCCATAGAGTTACGCGTAATGCTTAGTGAGGAGTGACACAATTCAGACTCAACCTGTAAAGATTTCCGTCGCATTACACACCTTGCCGAGGCAGTACCGCACCAGAAAAGAGCATTGAATGATAATCGATGATCAGGGATGAGCATTGCTGGGCTCTGTTTGGGTTAATGCTCTGATTTGCCGGCATCTCTTCTGATGCCATCAACAGTAATGCGGTTTGCCTGTAGCTGGTCTGTTTTGGGCGTGAATACTAAATCTGCAGATGCAGAGCGAAACCAGGCCGGCCAATAATCATCACGGGATAAATATCCGGGCAAGGATGTCGATATTTAATCCCGTAATGAACAATAAAACTAGTCAGGAGTCACTTGGGCCATCATTTTTCTTTTGATTTCGCAGCCTCGAGCTCCCTTACCTGCTTGAGCTCAGCCATTCTGTCATTTAACGAAGATTGCAGCTTTTTTATACGTTCTTCCAAAAAGCCACGATGTTTTGAGATTTCTTCCAATGTACTTGAAGCATCAACCTTCCTCTCCTCGCCCTGACCGCGTCCACGCTTCTTCACGCCCCGCTTTTTCATCGCCATTTTTTTCATTAACATTTTTTTCAGCGCCCGCTTCTTCATGGCACCTTTTTTACGCGGCGCATTATCATTATCTACACTCATTTCCTTTAAACCTCTTGTTGTTGGGGTACCGGCTTCTCCACCGGCCTGTCTGCGTTTTACCAAAGCCTTCTTCCAGCGGTCTCGCATACCGCCTTGACCACTGTCTGAATCGTCATCGCCGGCATCATCTTGCTTTGCAGACTCCTGATCGAGACGCTTGGCACGCAACACTTCCAGCTTTTGCTTTCGTTTTTCTGCGTCATCTGATTCTTTATTTGACATTAAGTATCTCCATTATCTATGTTTATAAATCCTGCAGTTGTCGTATGTTTTTGATATTTACTGACTTTCCGTTTGCACATCGTTAAAAGCCTGCTCTCCAGCGAGCCAGCTAACAGTAATACTATTGAGCTAGAAGTGATCTACGGTATCCAGGACCACAATTCAATCTGGAAGAACCGAACCAGCATACGCGTAAAAGCCACGATGACAAATTTTGACCCGCCATCGACTTTGCCGAAACCTGTCATGCCGGATTGCAGAAGTCCATCAGAATTTGGAATTATTGCAGATACAACCACAACCTCGCCAAATTGACCTTCAGTAACAGTCCGATCAATTTCAGTAACGTTGCCTTCAAAAATCCTGTCAGGGTAAGTCCAGACCTTGAGCCTTACTGCTGCGCCAATTACAACTTCCGAAATATCCGCTTCCGGGATTTCGATTTCTACTCGTACCGAACTGCTGTCCTCCACTACAGCAAACATTTCGTCATCATCGAGAAACTGTCCCGCCCTGTCTTTCAGATTTCGCGTCACAAGGTAACCATCAATCGGCATGACAAGGCTAGTCATCTCGAGCTGCTTCTTTTCGTATATCAGCCTTTCTTCCAGGCGTTTCAGTTCAGACCGTGCCGACTCTATCTCCTGGGGATGGGGCCCGGCTTTTACCTTCGCCAGGTTTGCTTTAGCCTCCTCAACCT
The DNA here is from genome assembly GCA_963807785.1 of uncultured Gammaproteobacteria bacterium. Lineage (GTDB taxonomy): Bacteria > Pseudomonadota > Gammaproteobacteria > SZUA-229 > SZUA-229 > JABDQW01. The sequence goes on from CAWEEC010000089.1 coordinate 11,417, forward strand.
CCATGCTGTTTACGTCCCTTTTCCGTTTTTGCATCCTCATAGTCTTCAAAGGATATATGATTTGATCCAAATAGTTTCTTCAGCCTTGCCTCGCTATCCTTGCTGTATTTCAGCTGAACAATGGCGGTTTCCAGTTTTTTTTGGGCCAGGTTCAGGTCTTCTTTTGTGGGCGTCGTCAACAGCAGTTGAAGTTCTGCTTTTTGCTCCAGTATTGCTGCCGAGGTTGTCTGTACTGCTTGCTCTTGCTCCACTGATGAGAGCTTGGCGATGGTCTCTCCTGCCTTGAGAAACTGATTTCCATTGTGAAATACTTTCTTGATGACTCCTTCTGTCTCCGCATAAATCCACTCCTGCTCTACCGGCAAGATGGAAAAAGCCCCTCCTGTTTCATATGGATACGGGAGAAATGCAATAATCAAAAGCGCTAATGCGACGACATATTTAAGCCATCGACGCTTTTTCTTATCGCTCTTGATCTCTTCAGGTTCTGCAAAATTATCGGATTCAGCCTGCTGTTGCATTCTCTGCTGGAATCTTTCCCTTAAGCGCGAACCCGGCCTATCATCCAGGCTATCCCTCATATCAGTTCTTCTCTTCTTTAAGTTGCGTTGGAAACTTATCACAAAATATATAAATAGGATAAGAAAAAGAATTACACCTGTTCCCTGGAAATTGCTTTCCAGCCACCTTGCGCCAAAAATAGCCGCCGCCCCAAGCAACAAAATCCAGAATGAAGCAGATGCAAGCGCATAGAGCTTTAATGCGAACCGGTCGTCAGTCGCAATCTGCTTGCCCCGCCCACCAGCCCCCTTCAATAAATTCTGATAAGCCTTACGGCGCAGATTTGGCACTTCAAATAATGTTGTTAATAATTTATATCCATTTGAATTTATTAACGGATTTGCACTCAATAGAAACGACACGGTTGACACCGTAGTAATCATTAATGCAACTAATGCAAAATGCGTGCCGTTGGTTCTGGTCATTATCCATAAAACACTGAAGCAACCAAACAAGGTCAATCGAATTAACAGCGGAGTCGCATGCACCCATAATTGTTGCCGCTTGCTCAGGCGCGAGATCCCTTCGGTATAAACTCCGAAACGAGGAATAAACACCATAATGACCCTGATGCCGAAACCATGCACATCCATTCCATTGCCACGAGAGACAATTCCTCGACCGAGTTGAGTAATCAAATTCACAGTGAACATGCTGAACACAAGAATCTGGAATAAAGCAAGAGGCCTGCGAAAATATAACAGGTCATGAATGAACTCAGGCAGATTATTGAATATAACAAAAACCCCAATCAGCACAATCAGAGGCAGTACATATACGATAAATCGCAATGGTGATAATATTTCGTATAAAGCAAGAAACAGATTACCGGGATCAAAAAATGTCCAGGCCAGATCGCTGTCCTTATTTGCCTGCTCGATTTGTCTATCGACTTTTGCAGTAAACCTGCGACTGGATCCAGCACCTTGTTTTGCTTGTGCCTTGTGAGCCCGAGTAGCTTGAGTGACGTTTGTGCTAATACCGCCCGCGTCGACGATGCGCTCATTAGATGGCAAGATTCTTACAACATTTTCGACATTTTCATCCTGATTTGCATCTTCCTGACAAAGCCCCCAACTCGTGGCCATATCGACCAGTGACTCAAATTGCTCGATAGTTGCTTCTGTATCGTATTTTTTTTTAAACTCTTCAATTATTTTTTGAGGAACAGCGATACCGTCAAGACGCGAGAGTAGAAACCATTCCATTTCGCCAAATTCGAATGATTCATCACTCTGAGGATCACGCACAAGATAGACTATATCTCCATCTTCTTCTGTCCTGGTCACAGATAAATCTTCTTTTAATCTAGCCATTATCTCCATCGAACTTAACGATTCCTCCTGATCAACCTAGCAGTTAACTTCTATCGCCGAATAGTAAATAAAAATGATTCTAATTCGCATGTTTGTGCAAAATCACGTACAAGTTCGTTATATCCACCAACCATAATTTTTTGTGTATTTTACTTTCAAACAGAATAAACTACGGCCCTGATTATGTTAGGTCAATATTCTGTATAGCTATTACACAGGTAATTCAGGGGACAAGCAGCGCTTTCAATATGTCATCATATTGCTTAATATGATTATTAACAAATCTCATTTTAATAATCTGGGATGACGTAATTATGACGTAATTATCAAGATTAGATGCCTGTTTTTTTAGAAGCGCCACTTCTCGCGATATTCCTGAATCGTAATAATTAAGCACAGCAGCTTTATTAATTGGGCCGTTTATCGTCAATGATAAAGATATTCACTTAACCTGAAAAACATCAAAGCAGTAATTACCGCTTTTATTGCTATGGTATGCTGAGACAGAAATAATCATTTCACAGCAATCATTATCATGTCGATGTTGAATGCACATTTTGGCCAAAATTTATTTGTAATGGAGATGACAAGCATGAATAAACCCGAGATAGAGCAAAAAATTATTTCGGTACTCAACGATATGACGCAGGATTGGGAACTCGATTCTGATGAGGGTATAGGACCAAACACAGGTCTCATGAACGATCTTGAATTCGAATCTATCGACGTTGTTCAATTTGCAGTTGCGCTGGAACAGAACTTCAATCAGAAAGGCATGCCGTTTGAGCAGCTTTTTATGCAAGATGGAGATTACGTGGATGAAATCAAAGTCAGCCAGGTAGCTGATTTTCTGGATGCCACTATCAACAAGTAGCTGTGCATTACGACCTGTAGCGGCAGAACTCAGTGGTTTGATAAATCAGGCCACACAAACTATTTAGCCTGCATCACAATACAGGCTTAAGCCATCAGTTACATCAAACACAATATGCAGGTCGGGAATACTTACAGATACAGACACCATCAATATAGCGGCCTGCAAGCGCGCGTTAGGAAAACCGGAAAATGTGCACCCTGGTTGCCCGCGCAAGACGTCTTCGATTGAGACAAACCCCTTGATTTAAATGGTAAATTTCCCAGCCACACATAACTGAACATAGCAGGTGCGCAACACAGAACAATAACCAGCGGACATTGGCATTATTATTGCATTATTAAATACGAATCTGATCTGAAAGGAGGCAGACGTGCCTAGACTCAAAATTGACAATGATAATTCAATCCATTATCAGTGTATTGGACAGGGTGAGAATCTTGTTCTTATTCATGGACTGGGAGCCAATCTGGCATTCTGGTACATGGGCATTGCACGGCTACTTGCGCGCCGATACCGCGTTATTACTTATGACCTGCGTGGACACGGCCGAAGCAGCATGCCGGCAACCGGCTATACGCTTCCTGACATGGCCAACGACCTGGAAGCGCTTCTTGATCATCTGAGCGTGGATCGTACGCATGTTGTAGGGCACAGTTTTGGTGCGCGTATTGCACTCTATTTTACCTCTACCCGGCCCGAACGAGTCCGCACACTCACAGTAGCGGATACACAGATAAGTTGCCTGCAAAATCAGGTACGCCTGGCTGACTGGCCTCATTGGAAAACATGGAAGCAGCAGCTTAACGAACAAGGCTTCCATGCATTACCGTCTGATGACGAATACATCAATTTCCAGATGCTGCAGCACTTCAACCAACTGTCAAATGAGTTTACTCACGGGACTCTTAATCGCTCCAGAAAGGGACCGTCATTAAAGCATCGCAATATGGGCAACAGGGGCGCTGAGCGCTGGAAACGTCTGATGAAAACGACATCCGCGCAGGAGGAATTCAAGGATGACCACCAGATCACGATAGATTCCATCAAAGGAATTAATATTCCAACACTCGCATTATTCGGCGAGTATTCACACTGCATGGAATCATGCCGTCAACTGAATAATCATTTACAAAGCTGCAGGGTAAAAATATTACCGGAAGTGGGACACTTTCTTCCCGCAATCAAGCCCAGGCTTTTCATGCACACTATTCGCCAGTTTATGAGCCAATCAGGTGATAATGATGGCCAGATCTACTTATTACAGAATCACCCTAATTTCAAGGAGCGCAGATCGTCTGATAACAGGGAATTATCTTCCGAGTCTGTTCAATTTCCACTAAACGATCGTTATGGTGATCTGGTTTTATTCGACCGTCGCAAGCCCCGTTCCCTGTATGATGCCAGCGCTGTATCCAGTAAATAAAAAACAGCGGCACTTAACAACCATAGCCACAGTACCCGACTGAGTCAAAGTTACCGAATTGAACAAAGTTGCAATTGTTACCGGGGGTAGTAGTGGTATTGGTCGAGCCGTCAGTATCGCCCTGGCCGAGTCAGGCTTTCAAGTGACAGTCGTAGGGCGGACAACGCGATATATAGACGCCACAGTTGAACTACTAAAAACCAGAACACCTGCTGGACAGAAACCACTTCATGAAGGCCTGGCGCTTGACGTTATTAATGAAAATGACATGCAGGAAATGGCCGATAAAACAATGGACAGATTTGGGCGTATAGACCTGCTGGTGGCAAGCGCCGGCATTGGCAAAAAGGCCGGATCATCACGCGTCATCCCCTATTCTACTGCAACATTACCCCCTGATGAGTGGGGCGCAGTAATCGGTGTTAACCTTACCGGCACCTTTCTCAGTAACCGCGCCGTTATAGCGCCAATGATGTCTCAGCGATCCGGGCACATTATTAATATTTGTTCATCAACAACACCTCATGGACTTCACGGCACGCCATATGCACCGGCATATTCCGCATCCAAATTCGGTGTTGTTGGCTTGACAGAGTCTCTTGCAGAAGAAGTCTCTTCCTATGGCATAAGAGTTCAGGCAGTATTTCCCGGTGCTGTTGAAACACCGCTGGTGGACAATACAATACTCGCTCGTCCATTTGGTGGAACTATTACAGCAGATAATTTTGCCAGTACAATCATGTACCTGGTAACACAACCCGTTGATGCCACTACAATACATCCACATGTCATTCCATTTAGAGGCGCATTCTCCGCGTAGTCTTACTATTAAAGCTTACATTGCAATCGAGCCTCGCATAGAATATCTGCGTATCGAGCATCTGATGATGCCTTTCGTTAACATAAAACCGGATACTTATCCAAAAATTTGATCACTGATTAAGGAGTTCTATACATGCAACAGGAGTCTCAACACAAGGTATATATCATTACAGGCGCAGGTAGCGGTATCGGTCGCGCTTGTGTAAAGCTGCTGTCAAAAAAATCTGCCAGGCTGGTGCTGGTCGACTTTAATCAGGAAGCTCTTGACAGCCTTGTTGACGAGTTGAAGCAGGAAGCCAATATTGACAGCAACGATGTACTACCACTCAACCTGAGTGTGAGCAACGCATCAGACATGTCTAAAATGGCCGCGGAGACAATGGAGCGTTTTGGCCGTATTGACTGCTTGATTGCATCTGCAGGCATACTGCGACTGGGCGGTACACTGAAAATGATTGCGGATACATCCCTCGAGGAATGGAATGCCGTACTGGAAACAAACCTGACCGGTACTTTTCTCAGCAACCAGTCCGTACTCCCGGCCATGCTGGAACAGAAACAGGGCGACATAATTAATATTTCATCCACATCCGGTCGCCAGGGGAAACCATTCGATGGGCCCTACTCGGCCTCAAAATTTGGCATTATCGGTCTTTCAGAATCCCTTGCAGAAGAAGTCTCGGCAAACGGCATCCGTGTCCAGACCGTCTTACCCGATGCTGTTGAAACCCCCTTATGGGACCAGAATGGTCCTGCCGCACTCAAGCCAGTTAGCACACTACCACCCGAACGAGTCGCTGAATTTATTCTGTTTCTGCTGGATCTGCCGCGTGATACTTATCTGCCCAACCCGGTCATCGCGCCAATGAAGCAACGCAAGAAGCGACGCAAAAAATCATAGAACCGAATATCGTACATGGATCAGCGCTAGCTCAAACCTGCTCACAACATTGAAACCAACAGGATGTCGAATTAATTGACATCTTAAATACATCATAAAATTCTATATATTTCATATAATTAAGTAATTATATGTAAACCTGCCGATATATAGTGCATAAAACAATGTCGGATTTAATTACAAATGCCAGCTGAACAAACAGCACGGTATCAACACTCTGCTATTCAAGCGATTGAAATGATTAATATTATTTAATCGCCTTAACAATCGACACCGAACCTTGTTGACCCACCCCCGGCTTGAAGCTGTCGGCATTTCTGACATAAATCATTTTAATTAATGGCCTGGCCTGCTGTTTCAGGATTTGCACCCGGCATCGGCATTTAACTTATTGAAAATGATAACAATTACCAACATTGGTATTGAATATGCATAATAATTACCTGCGGATTTAGAAATTATTCAGATCAGTGAAGGACAAGGGAGACTTCGATGGGCACCATCCTGATTACGTCAAGGCTAGGGGAAGATTATACAGGCGACCTTGAGCGTGTGATGTTCTTCAACCCAAAGCAGCAATATGCTGAAAATGCCATTCGCAGCTGCGTCGAAGACTACGGCATTCCTGAAATCATCACTGAAAACGGTTACTTACGTATCAGGCTGGAATCATTTTCCATCGCACAGACGCTGTTTCTGATCGATCGCACTGATTTGGAAGACACCCTTGCAGGAGTGATTGTGTATGTTCGTGATGGTACTGACGATCTGTTGATTCTGCATGTGGCAATTGCAGAGGACTATATTTCAAGAGGGCCCATCATCACAGCAAGGCTAATCTGGGACCTGGTGCGTCATGTAATCGAATCCGCCTCGCGCATCAGCGGGATAAAAAACATAAAATTGATCTATAGCAACTTTCTTGGCAAGGGCAAAAGCAAAATGGCCAGCATACCGGTCAGCAGGCACCTGCCCAACAGGATAGAGAGACAACATCAAGCAATTGAGTGCCCTGATAGCTCTATCACCTGTTATGAGTACCAGCGTTGTTTTGATTGCCCACAGAAATTTATTTCTAAAACCAGAGGCCGCTCAATGGTTAGAGTAGATACCGGATCTAAAGTATTGAGCCCCGCCTGAAATTTAAATCATGAAAGAGAAAAGCCAAATGAAATCTTATAAACAAGAGAAAAGCCAAATGAAATCTTATAAATACGTCTTAACCACTGCTCTGCCACCAGTCCTGGCCATGGTCAGCCTGCTAATTCCCGGGTTTGTACAAGCAGTTACAACTACCTATAACCTGTCGAACCATCCTGGATCAGGTGATGGCCTTGACAATGAAACAACGACGCAATTTGGCCTGCGCCTCGATGGCCTGCTGGGCGGCGGCGAAAATGAAAATTACGTCTTTGATTTTGATCACGCCTCCAGTTCCATGCAGCTTGTGTGGGACGACGTAGCTCAGACCATTGTTATTTCCGGTACAGCCTTTGGCGGTGTGGATGACGGCGCAGGCGGCCTGCTCGGCGGCACGACTGATGTGTGGACAATCGATATGACCTACGACGAGGTTGTTCCCGGCGATATCGGGCCCGTTGGCGGCACATTTGATGACCACCTGGTCGGCGATACCGGTCCGAATACCGGCACACTCTCAAGTACTCTGTTCGGCGACTTTACACTGGAAGACCATTACTCTGCATTGTTCGGGGCTGCCTTTGTATTTGGTGATAACCCCGACGTCAGCCAGGGGTTTGGTGTTCTCTCCGGCTGGGGCTGGCTGGATTACTGCGTAGCAGGCGGTTTGTGCACCCCATCCGGCGCAGGCTTCACCAACGACTGGATTTTTGAAGCAACTGTTGTACCTGTACCAGCCGCGGTATGGCTGTTCGGATCAGGCCTTATCGGCCTAATTGCAGTTGCAAGACGGAAAAAATAGCAACCTGCAACCAGTCTGACTTATACTGCTGAGAAGACCTGAAGGATTTACCTCAGGTCCTCTCTTTATTTATTTACCAAAATAATTAACGGTCGAATACAGACCAGGCTTGACAGCTAAAAGGAGAAGCCCCGATGAAATTTCTGCTTACCACCAAATCAAGGATTGGACATAATGCATTTAAACCTGACGACCCGCAAGCGGTTTTTCAGGCGGCTCATGCATGGAACAAAACCAGGCTGGAAGATGGCAGCATTGACTGTGTATATGGATTTGTAGATGGTCGCGGGGGAGCTTCAATAGTCAATGCAGATTCACACGAACACTTATTGAGAATGATACGCTCATCTCCCATGTATCATTACATGGACTACGAAATACAAGCTTTATGCGATCTTGAATTACTATGGCAACTACAGATTGATGCCGCCAGGGCACAAAGAAATAAATGACATAAGCAATTTCTGCATTTTCAGTTTATATCGATCTGCAACCACATTTAACAAAAAGTAACATATTTGATTAATTTATATACAGATTTATTTGTGCTTATTTATTAAAGTAGGATAAACATCAGGCATGAAGAACTTTCTGATCATAACAGCATCATATCATGGTGTAATTTCACAACAACACAACAACACAACAACAAATCAGGTTAAGAGGCGTCCATATGAATATGTATTTAAAGAAAATTTCCGTACTGCCATTACTTCTGGGCTTATCCATGGCAGGAAATATCGCTTCTGCTGATGAGGGTTCGGAGGCCGCAATGAAACGAAACCTGTCGCCCGAGCAAAAGGAAGCAGCGAAGCAAAAATGGGAGAGCATGACACCTGAAGAGCAGGCTGCTTCCAAAGCGCAGCGTGAACAACGCAAACAGCAATACCAGAACATGTCGCCCGAAGAGCAGGCTGCTGCCAAGGCGCAGCGTGAACAACGCAAACAGCAATACCAGAACATGTCGCCTGAAGAACAGCAGGCAGCAAAAGACAAGCTCAACAAATCTAAATAAAAGGCATTCATATGAATATGAACATAATGAAATTTTCGCTAGTGCCATTAATTATGGGTTTATCCGTGGCTGGAAGTATCGCTAGCGCAGAAAACGGTGCACAGGATGCCTGGCGTCAAAACTTGTCACCTGAGCAACAGGAGGCCATGCAACAAAGATGGAACAGCCTCTCACCCGATCAACAGGAAGGTCTGAGAAACCGCTCGGAAAATAAACGACGGAAATGGGAGCAGATGAGTCCAGAACAGCAGTCTGCTTACCAGGCACAGCGTGAACAACGCAAACAGCAATACCAGAACATGTCGCCTGAACAACAGCAGGATTACCAGCAAAAATACCGGGAAAAAAAATCATCCCGCAGAGACACCTGGCAAGGCTACTCCCCTGACGAACAACAGGAGTATAAACAACAATACCAGGACAAAAAATCGTCTCGCAGAGACACCTGGCAAGGCTACTCCCCTGACGAACAACAGGAGTATAAACAACAATACCAGGACAAAAAATCGTCTCGCAAAGACGCCTGGCAAGGCTTGTCCCCTGAACAACAACAGCAATACCAGCAACAATATGGTGAAAGGAGAGATCAACGCGAACAACAGTGGCAAGGTATGTCTGCTGAAGAACGCGATGCCACTAAAAGTCAGTACAGGCAAAATCGTCAAAGCTGGCAGGGCATGAACGATTCGGAACGTAATGCAGCAAGACAAAAATATCGCCAGCAACGCTAAACGCAGTTAACAACCAGGCTGTTTGATGGCTATGCTACCTGCCATCGAACAGCCTGCTATATTCAGACCACCTCGTTTTACTTTAATACTGCTGATATAATCCCTCCGTAACAATATACCTTTATCAATGCAATTATAAATCTTGTGCATTCAGCAAGGCTGATAACGCGATGAGCACATGCGAGATTCGCCTTAGCTTTGCCTGATGCAAACAGCAGCGATCTGAAATAATGGACGAATTAATGTGTCAACCTTAGAGCAGGGTGCAAACGAAGGACTCTTCTCCGTTTCGGAACTCATCGAAAGAGCAACATCACAGGCCGGGATTAAAGATATATCCATTCTTGATACACCTGGACTGAGAGCGCTCAGTCACAGCCTGACCTGCGCCAGTGACGAAATGAATTTTATCAGCAGCCGTCGTGCACAACGCTTACTCAACGAGGCGCTGATAAAACGTCTCCGGCTCAAAAGCTATCTTGAACGCGAACCATCGATCGCCAGTATCCAGCTGAAATCCCCCATTTTCCTTGTCGCACCGGCCCGCACCGGTACTACATTCCTGCATAGACTGCTTGCACAGGATCCGGCACACAGAACACTTCGCCTGTGGGAGGCTTTGCAGGCACCGCCAGCCGATCCAGAGTACCAGGGAGATCCGGAATACTTTAACAAGGATTATCGTGTGGCGATCGCGCGCAAGTACCTCGAAACCCGTGCGCGTTATACACCCGATATTGCATCTATCCATTCTACCAGTGTCGATGAACCGGAAGAATGTTTCGGCCTGCTCGAGACATCAATGCTATCGCATAGCTTTATCTTTTATGGGCCGGTACTGGAGTATATCGAATGGCTTAATGAGCGCAGCGACAAAGAGTGGCTTGAAGCCTACAGCATATATGCCGATCAGTTGCGCTTGCTGCAATGGTGGGCGCCCGGTGACCGCTGGGTATTAAAAACACCGTTTCACATGTGGGCGATCGATGCATTATGCGCAACTTTTCCTGATGCGGTAATTGTGCAGCAACATCGCACACCTGCGGCTTGCATGGCTTCATACTGCAGTCTTATGCAAGTCGCTTATGCGCCACTCGCGGTCAGTTTTACTCGCGAGCAAATCGGCCAGGTAGCATTTGCATACTATCGTGACGCCCTCGCCCGTAATGTAGCTGCACGTAAAAAACTCGGCCATGAGCAGTTTATTGATATTGACTACAAGGACCTGATTGCTGATCCGATCTCATGCGTACAGCGCATTTACCAGGCAGCCGGAGCAGAGCTGGAAGATGCAACAGCTGAGATAATGCGCACATGGCTGGATGAGCAGGCCAAATCACGCAAACATATTTCCAAACATGAGTATTCACTTGGCGACTATGGGCTGGATGAAGACGAGGTCAATGAAATATTTTTAGAATATAGCAAATTCAACACATAAGCCTGCCATTACAGGTGGTTTACATACTGTTTTCTCGCAGAGGCGCAGACAACGCAGAGAATAATTACAGTTACAAGGGACGAGTAACGAGGGACAAGGAAAAACAAAGACTATACCTGCCCCTTCTCCTTCTGGCAGAGAGCCGAGTTGAGGAATGACCAGTACGTCGCCTGAATGAAATGAAACACGAACAGCTCATCTGTAGTAGTCAGGATCTGATCTGACAATCAGTGTTAGATATGCTCAAGTCATATTTTCCATCTAAGTAGCTGTGTTGGGCATTCGTGGATATTCATGGGACGTAATGATCTGCCTGTCGCTACACGGCCTCAGGCAAATACAGATATATAACAATTAATCCACAGATGAATGCAGATAAACGCGGATAATACGAATTGTTATCTCTTGTCCGCGAAGAACGCGAAGAACGCAAAAAACCCTCGTTTTTTCTTTTTTCGCGTCTTTTGCGTTATTTGCGGACAATATAGTTCTTATCTGTGTTTATCTGCGTTCATCTGTGGACTTTTTTAATGTCCATTCAGGATTATATCGGTGAGTAAAAATTAGACGCTACTGTCAGATCAAGTCGCGATCAGTACAGCTCATCACATACCTCGGATACTGCGATACTGCATCGGGCTACAAACAACAATTTTTCCTCTGCGGTCCCCGCGCCCCTGCGAGAGTAAATATCTATAGCTTTTTCTATATCGCCAATATTGGCTGTACTGAAATAATAATCATAGTCTGGGCATTGATTTAATACGACACTCGCTGTCAGGTTGAATCCTGACTATTACAATTAAAGCAGCTAGAATTCAGCGTACTTTTAGTAAAAGGCAGCCCGTAGAAAGCTTGTATTAAGCCCGGTTAC
>CAWEEC010000090.1:0-16056 GCA_963807785.1 uncultured Gammaproteobacteria bacterium
GGCGGTCGATCATTTTGCCCAGGCGTAGTTTCTCTACCCGGTGATCCAGGTCTTCGTGGCTCTTGCGCAGGAGCGTTCTGTCGCGCCACACAATATACACCACGATCGCGAACAAGATGCCGATGGCGATGACCAGTATCTGCACAAGTTCCGGGTCGATGTCGTTATACATGGCAATGCCGGATAGTGGTAATGACAATGTCTTCAGTATATGGATTACAGAATTCGGTGGGTTGATAGAAATCAAATAAGGGTTTCGGAATGAATGTGCAGTGAATAAAACAACAGTGAATAGTTAATAGTGTTAATTCGCGGCTCAAGCCGCTCCTACGTAAAAACAGGTTCCAGGTTTTAGGTACCAGGGGCTAGGAAAACTAAAGACGCTGGATCCCCGCGTTCGCGGGGATAACGGAAAGAGAAACCGGGATGACGGTAAGTTAAACGGGGATGACAATTGTTATAGGGGCTGATGAGAATGTGGTTTCCATCAGCCCCGCTCATGCATTTTATTCAACCCAGTAATTGATTACCTCGAATTCCCTGCCGGTTTCCGGGTTTACGTCCAGGTAGGTAAACAGGCCGAACTGATACTGGTTGTCGACATAATTCACGGCATCGATGCTGCCGATTGTGCCCTGGTAGCTGGTTGAACTCCCCTTGCTGACGTTCAGGGTATGATTTACGCCGAAGCCAACGGAGCCGCCAACCAGCAATTTTACACCCGGGCCGATGGCCATACTCAACTCGAGCGAGAAGTTGAGTTCGTGGGTGACGCTCAAGGATTCTTCCTTGGCCAGGTCCAGGCCCAGTTCAGTTGAGCCACTACCCTGGCCAACGCTGACCGGGCCGACTTCGAGACCTTCCAGGGCATCCAGCGGGGCATCATCGTCGAAGATCGGATTGAAAACAGCGAACTCATCGATTCTGACATCCTCCAGCTGCGAGCGTTTAAAAGTGAGAATAGTGTCTTTCTGCTGGGGTGTGGGATAGGTGTCTATTTCACCCGGAGTATGTTGAAACACATCATCACTTATGCGGTCCCTGTCCTCGATGACGCTTTCATTGTAGAAAGAAATTTGAGTCATTTTCATGACCGGCTCTCTGGGTATGGCCACGACCAGGTCAACCAGGCCACCGTTTACCACCGTTACGGCTTTACTCAGCAGCGTGTAGTTGTAGGTATCGATCGGTATGGATGTGAACACGACCGAATCCTCGATTGGTCCGGTGGTAAACGCGATGGATTTGGTCAGCTCGTACGATTCACTCCTGGAACGGGCAAGCACGGCTTCAAGCGTGGCTTTCATTTCAATCTCAAACGTCGAGGTGCAGGTGCTGTAGACCACGCCAACGCAGGAGGAATTATCCGCGTTGAATCCGATATAGGCACTGGCTGAAACTTCAAAGCCCTTTTCACGTTCGACACCAATCGAGGTAGCCTGTCCCCAGGTGGTGGTGCAGTCATCGATGTTCTGGCCGACACCGGTCTGACACGGTGGCGCTGCCAGCACGCCGAGTACGACGGGTTCAGTGATGGCGAACTCGTGCCCGGTCAGGGCGTAGACCGAGGTATCGTTGTCCGCATTCATCGGCACGATGATCGGATTGTTGCGTTCGAGGCCGCCCAGCGATGTGGGTACGATCGAGGTCTGTTCCAGTCTTTTTAATGTATTGTCGGCGGCATCAACACCAAAGATTTTTATTTCAGATTCGCCCTGCAAATAGGTCACGATGTCTTCGCGGCCATCGCCGGTGGTATCGCCGATGGCGATGACATGGTTGCTGCGATCAAAAAACGCCCCGCCCTCACTGGCCCTGAACATGATGCGTGACAGAAACGCCGGGGCATAGATATCAACCGTGTTCCAGTCGAGATAGCCTTCCGGTGGCGCGTCGAAGATAAACTGGTTGACCTGGATTTCAAGGTCAGTGTCACCGTCGATATCGAGCAGGTTGACGTGGGCAAAGCGCAAACGCCAGCCGTTGAACTCCGGGCACTCGATATTGTAATCAAGGTCTGCATAGGATTCTGTCAGGCGTTTGAAATTAACGGACTTGTCCTCGAGCGAAATCAGCAGGTGACCGACCGGATCGCATTTACCGGAAAATGGCGCAGTCACCAGGCCGGCGAAATAAATTTCATCGAGGGTGTCGTCATCGGTATCGCCGACGGCAACATCGGCAATGCGCGCGCGTTTGGTTTGCAGGCCTGTAGCGGGCGGTATTTCAACATTGGCTTCGATATGCCCCGCTTTGAGCACAGTCGCTGTGCTGCCGACATTATCGAGGATGGTGTAATAGGCCTCGGCATCGGCCACACTGACGTTTGCCATCAGGACCGGATCAAACTCATTGACCGGATCGGAACCCAGCTCATTCTGGACCACGACCAGTTCCATGTCGCCGTCGAAATCCAGTTGCGCCGCTTCAAGCACCAGCGAGATAGAACGGCTCGGATCGAGCGCGGCGATGTTGATCTGATTTATCAGCGCGTAGTTTGACGACTTGCCATCGACGATCAATACATAAGCGCGTGAATCGTTGAATGGTGCGGCTGAATGACTGCCAACACCGATGGCGAATTCTTCTTCGATGTCGTTATCAAAGTTACCCGCAACAACCCGCAAGTCTGCAACCGGAAACTGGGCTGCACTCAGTGGAACCAGGACGTCGTCAACGGGTGCACCGGGTGCATCAGAGTCGGCAATCGAGACACGTACTTCGTCTAATGCAGCATCATAGTAGACAATAACAAGTTCGCTTCTGCCATCGCCGTCAACGTCGACACCGGCGGCATCTCGCCGTGTTTCCGGAACAGCATTGTTGCCCAGGTTTTCATCGATCCAGGGTGCCGCTTGCGTGCGCTGGTAGAGAATGCCTGGCGAGTTTTCATAGTCGCTTACAGAGGCAGCATCATCAATGATAGTGGCCTGGCAATCATTGCTTAAACAGTTCAGTGTGCGCATGCCTGCCAGGAACAGTTCCTTCTGTACCCCCATCACCAGCGAGGTGGTACCGTCGTCATTGTCGACCTGCATGATCGACATGGTTCTTCCCATCGGCGCATAGCTGTCAGGAATAGCCTGCCGGTTCTCATCCAGTCGCGGGGTAATCTCAGTGTCTACTCCCAGTAGATTGAGTGTATCCTGCAGCGTCTTTGGACTGGTGTCCGCCGCCGGCGTGGAGTCCGAACTGCAGGCGTGGAGCAAAACAGCGACGAGAATGAAGATAACTGCACGCGGGTATTTAATACCGGATTGATAGCGTGATGACATAACACAACTCCTCCCTAACAGGCATGCTGAATACTACGTAATTATTGACAGCATCAAGATTATCGCTGGCATTCACCGTAGCGATAACAACAGGGAAGAATGAAAGCCGATGTCAGCAGGCAATCACTGGAACCAGGATCAGTTCGTCATGCACTTTTTTCGTTAGTATATGACCCGTACGGTTCGCTTCTCAGATTCATCATTTAATCGTCATTGCGACGAGAACTTGATTGGGTAATCAGTAAACCAATAACTTCACAATAATGATATTGCTGTGGATGTCAACGATAAACAAAGCGTTCGTTATCGATTCATGTTGTCAGGATTAAATATCCATTCAAAATATGATGAATTAATTGCAGCATGGACCAATACGTATGTCGGCAACTCATAATGACTGTCGGCCGCTTTCATTTCATGTTTGTTTTGCGCTAGAACATCCAGCCTGTAATAATTGGGGACATAATAATTGGGGACATAATAATTGGGGACAGACCACGATTATTCATAAAAGAAATCGTGGTCTGTCCCCTATTGTCCTGCATCTCCCCGGATTACAGAATACATCCATGTATTCTGCCCTTCGGGCCAGCCAGAGGCTGTTCAAATTCAATCCAATTGAATTTAGTGCACTTCGCTGCATCCGGGCTACGGTACTGGCGATTCAATCACAACGCAGCTTTCAGTCACATGGCTTATAACCATAAGGAAAAATAATTTAATCTCGCAAAGGCGCAGAGGCCGCAAAGAAATATGCTGTAATTTATGTCATGAGAAATCGCTTTTCTTTGTAATAATTGGGGACACTGGATCCCTGCCTGCTAATACAGGTACCAGGTACGAGGTACTAGGGGCTAGGAAAACTAAAGGCGCTGGATCCCCGCGTTCGCGGGGATGACGGAAAAGAAACGGGGATAATAATAGGGGACAGACCACGATTATTCCTTGATAAGTGCTGATCAGGCATTTACCTTGTCATTGCATTATCCATGTACTATTTAGCTTCAATAAGCTGCACTGGTCAGAAGCGGGTAACGACTATAATTATGTAAACCTATAAAAATCCGGAACTGCTGTTAGTGAACAACGAGGACAAATGAGTAAAGCATTACAAAACGCCGTCGCGCGCCAGCGCATGCTGCTAAGCAGCCGTCTCTCCGGCCCGATGCGACGGCTGGCCGTTGACTGTGCCGCTGTGTGGCCCGAGCGCGATGCACTGGAACACGTGCTCGAGCAGGGGCTCGTGTCGCTGCCTGCCTGCAAATACCTGTATATCCTCGATGACAGGGCCAGGCAGATCACCTCGAACATTTCCCAAAATGGTCTGCTGCCGGAAAACTTTGATCGCGACCGCAGTGAGCGGCCCTACCTGGCCGATGCGATCGCGGGAGAGAAGTTCTCGCTGTCGGACGCCTATATCAGCCGCAATGCCAGACGGCCCTCGCTGACCGCCGCGCGTCATATCCTTGATCAGGATGGCCGCTTGCTCGGCTACCTCGGCGTGGACTTCGACCTGCGGGAACTGCCACTCACGCGGGAGGTCTATCGCCAGCCGGAACAGTGGATGCAGATAAAGGGTGACCCGGCCATACGCGGTGGCCTGTTCATGCAAGAGCGCATCGATAGCGCCATGGACGAGCGCATCGATGAAGTCCTCGACCTGATCGTGGAGCTGGTCGAAGTATACGGTGTGTTTCACGCCAAGCTGCACTTCTCCAGCTCGCGCGCCACCTTATGGTTGCTCGATGATCCGCTGCGTTTCCGCATACTCGACATCGAGGACCTGACTGACCCGGGCATCTGCCTGGCCTGGAAACAGCACAACTATCCGGATGATGCGGATATCCCGATCGAACGTGTCAAGGATGTTTTCCAGACCCTGCGCGAACTGCGCTTCATGGATGAAACGCTTTATCTGCGCGCAGGCTCACTGAACATCTTTAACGGCATCGTCGGCCTGAACTTCTCCTGCGACGGCTCGCATTACATGCACTGGTCGGAGTTCCTGAATAAAAATGTCGGTTTCTGGATCGGCACAAGCAACACGGAACTGGATAACAATAACGCAGATTAAAGCAAGGCGACTGGCTAACCGCGATTCAATGCAACTGCAGTGTAGCCCGGATGAAGCAAAACGAAATCCGGAAAGATGTTGCAATGAATTTCCCGGGTTACACTGCATATCATCCGGGCCACGTTTTTTTCGCAGCAACAGCTACCATAAAAAAGCTCTGCGTACTCCGCGCCGCTGCGGTTAACAAATTTTATCCTGCCAATACTTCGTTAAATTCGAATAATTTAACGATATTTATCGACATTATTATTGGTCTGATTCTCGCTTATGGCCGTAGTTGAGGCAAGGGAATAAAACAGTGGCGAGGGATGAGTGGCTAGTGGTTAGGTAAGACTAAAGACACTGGATCCCCGCCCCCGATAGAAACATTCGGGGGTGACGTTCCTGCGCGGGGATGACGGAGGTACTAGGGGCTAGGCATTGCCAGCACCGTTTTCTCGATTTCATGCGACTGTGATGGTGGGCATTGCCCACCCTACTTCTGACTTTGATTACAGGGGCTTAGATGACGGAGGAATTTTGTATTGATCAATACATCATGATGATATAAAAACAACCGTCATCCCGGACTCCGATCCGGGATCCAGTGACTTAAAATTCACACACATGAGTAATTCTTAATTGGATAAATTTCTTCTCAAGATATCTTTGCTGGGTGCTTTAACCGGGCTGATGGCGGGTGTGGTGGTGATTTTGTTCAGGCTTTGTATTGAGCTAAGCCAGTCCCGACTGCTGCCCGGTGGCATCGTGGGCAATTACGAGGCCCTGCCCCACTGGCAGCAGTTTTTGTTGCCGGTGGCGGGGGCGCTGTTGCTGGCTTTGATTTATGAGCGCCTGCCCGCGGCGATGCGGTCGGTGGGTATTGTGCATTTGCTGGATTATTTGCGCTTTCGTAAACAGCGCCTGCCGTTTGCCAATGCGGTGGTGCAGTTTTTTGGCGGGTTGCTGGCGATTGTTTCGGGACACTCGGTCGATCGCGAAGGCCCCGGTGTGCACCTGGGTGCGGCGACGGCGTCTTTGCTGAGTAAAAAAATAAAACTCAACGAGGATGAAAGTTATTTGCTGGCCGCGGCCGGTGGTGCGGCGGGCATTGCTGCGGCATTTAATACCCCGCTCGCCGGGGTTATTTTTGTGATTGAGGTTTTGCGCGTGCGTTACGCGATCAACAATATCGTGCCGGTGATCGTGGCCTCGTCGATGGGCGCCATCATCAGCCATATTGTTTACGGCCAGAGCCCGGCGTTTGCAGTGCCGGCCTTGTCGATCGGTTCACTGGCTGAATTGCCGGTGATTTTATTAATGGGTATTTTCATCGGCCTGCTCGCCTCGGCGTTTATTTTTGCAGTGCAGTTTACTGCGCAAAAAACCATTAGCTGGCGCCCGTTGTTCAGTTTTTTACTGGCGGGCGTGGTCACCGGTGCACTGGCGCAATGGTCACCGGAAATCATGGGGCTGAGTTATGACGCGCTGAATCGCATCTTTCAAAACCAGCTGGGCCTGCATACCCTGGCGCTGTTGCTGTTTGCCAAACTGGTTGCTACCGCGGTTTCGATTGGCGTGCGCCTGCCCGGCGGCCTGATTGGCCCGTCGTTAATCATCGGCGGCACGCTCGGTGCGGTTATCGAACTGCTGATTAATAACTGGTACCCGTTTTTTGCGGGATCAACCGGGTTCTATGCCTTGATCGGCATGGTGGCGATGATGGGCGCGGTATTGCGCGCACCTTTAGCGGCACTGGTGGCACTGATCGAGTTGACCGGCAATTTAAATATTATGCTGCCGGGCATGATTGCAGTGGTGTCGGCCGAAATCGCCACGCGTGCATTGATGGGTGATACCTCGGCGTTTACCGCGATGCTGAAAGTGCAGCACATGCGCGTGAAGCCACACAGGAGAATGCGCCGTCTGCAGTCGGTGCCGCAGGATGATGCTGGTGGTGCGGCTGATGAAGATGCACCTGGTGCGGGGAAAGGCACGGGTGGTTAAAGGGAGTAGCGAGATTAAAGAATAAAAAAAGGCGTTGGTGACAAATGCTTCTCATTTGTCACCGCCCCCATTAATTACCATTAATTACTCCGTCCCCTTTTATAAATGGGGTTTGGTCAAAATTAATTCACTCCGACCCCTTAAATTTGTTTGTGCCATACTTGTCTGGCTGTCAGGTATGTGAAGATATGTTTGTAGCAGTAACGTATGGAATTTTTTTATTAGCTTAAGAGAATATGGGGAGAACCACTATGAAGGTTTTACTTAAACATTGTATGGGGTTATTGCTGTTAATGGTATCTGTTGGATCTGTCGCTGCGCAAACAGACGAAGAGGTTATTGCGTTAGTTAAGGATACTCGATCGGCGATAGAAAAAGATGCTGATCAAACATTTAAACGTGTTATTAAAGGGGAGCATCCATACAAAAACAAAGATAATCCATCCTTATATGTATTTATTCTGGATACGGACCTGAATGTTGTGGCCCATCCTATTAAACCGCAAAATGTTGGTAAGAATTTAAAAGGTAAGCCAGATATCAAAGGCAAAATGTTTCGTGACGAGATGCGTGAAATTGCCTTAAAGCAAGGTAGTGGGTGGGTTGACTATTATTATTTAAACCCAAAATTAAAAAAGGAAACACATAAGAAAAGCTATTTTGAGTTAGTCAAAGGTAGTGACGGAAAAAGTTATATTGTCGGTTGTGGAAAGTATATTGACAAGTAATAGTAGCGCTGGAAAATCGGGTCAGAAAGCAGAAGATAACACCAGAACCAAAAAGGTCAGAGTCGATTGAAATATAGCGCTTAGCGTAAATCAAACGACTCTGACCCTTTTGGTTTTATTTTATTCTTTGATTACTCTGCGGCACTGTTTTTATTCGCACGGCATCCAGGGCGAATTGAACCACAGCCGTGATCAGTTTTTCATAAATGAAGTCCGCCCTCCCGAAGCTCGCGTTTGCCGCAAGCACAACTGCCAGATCAAGGTCCGGAAGGTACATCATATCCGCCTGGTAGCCCGGGTCGATACCGTCATGCGTATACCAGCGCTGGCCCGCTCCCCAGGGATTGCGCTGTACGTAGATGCCCATTCCATAGTCGGAGGGTGGTTGACCAGTTGCCGAAACATTCGTCATCTGCATTCGCATGGTCTCGCTTAAAATTTTCTCGGTGTTAAACAGCGCTTTGATGAACAGGGCCAGTTCACCCGGTGTGCTGTGTATACCCGAATCCGCAAGCCCGGAGTGGCTGTACCAGGGATAGGTATCGATAATACGACCGCGCCTGTTGATGTAGCCGTGTGCACGGTTTTCACTGCTAACGGTTTCATTGCCGTTAAACGTATGTTGCAGTCCGAGAGGCTCCAGCACGCGTTTGCGTATCAGCGTGTGGATGAGGCTGTCCGCTAACCTGTTCGATAATCAAGCCCACCAGGATGTAATTGCTGTTCGAGTAATCATAATCGGTGCCTGGTTCAAACAGCAGCGGCTTGTCATACAGGTAGGGAACGACGTCGCTGTGGGTCCACTGCCGCTGTGGATCCCTGACAAAGTCGGATCGCCAGTGCTTGTCATCATTCAGGTAATCGATAATACCGCTGGTATGACTGAGCAGATGACGCAGCGTGATTTTTCCACTGGATGGAATGCGCCTGGTCACATCAGCGGGAAGCCAGCTGGTTATTGGCGCCTCCAAATCGAGTCGCCCTTCAGCGCAGAGCTGTAGAGCGACGGCCGCTGTAAATGTCTTACCAAGGCTCGCCGTGTACATTACATGCCTGGTTGTAAGCGGTTCGCCAGTGATCAAATCCGCCACACCGGCTGCGCCCTGGAAGTCGATCCCAGGCCCCACGACCCGCAAAGATACACCCGGCAAGCCATGCCTGACGGCTGCATCGAGTAAGGACTGAAGACGTGCGTTATCAGGCAGTGTGGCGACGTCTGTGCGCACAAAGGCGCCCGGCCGGCCATGCCCGTGTACCAGCGCTGGTACCAGTACTGTTACCAATAACAGGTGCAGAGTAAGCAAGAGCAAGAGTGGTTGGTGACAGACAGGTTTAATTGTCGTTTGCATGAATAGTGTTGTTTCGCTGTGGCTCTCAGGACAAGGTAAGCACTACTCTATTCAATCACAGATACTTAAAAAAAGGGGTCGGTGACAAATGAGAACATTTCGATTTATCTCTGGCCGTACTGAATCCCCGCCTGTAAATACAGGTATCAGGTACGAGGTACCAGGGGCCAGGAGAAACTAAAGATACTGGATCCCCGCGTTCGCGGGGATGACGGGATGTAAGCGGGTAAATATTATCGGGATGTAAGTAAATATGATCGGGATGTAAGTACATTTACATGTAATAATATTTTATTAGGATGTCATCCCCGCGGAAGCGGGGATCCAGTGACTTAAGAGAATTCGCGGCTGAAGCCGCTCCTACGAGTTGTGAAGGGACTGCCGCCTTTTATTATTTTTCCTGTTTATCCGATAGTAATAATTCGTCAATTAAAATAAAGGGTCGGTGACAAATGCTTCTCATTTGTCACCGACCCCTTTAATTCTTTAATTCGACACCATGGTGTTGTTAAATTTTGTGACGTTTCAGGTATCAAATACGGGCCGTTTTATACAATATTTTACATATTAGGTATTTCTTATTTACGCCAGACATTGGTAACAGTTTGTTTAATGTGGCTTTATTTGTTTGAGACGAATGTGGCATGTTTAATGCATTTATATTTAGTATAAATATATACAAACTAATTCATACAAAACAATAATTTAGATAAGTAATATCCCGTTTAAAGATATTGCGCCCCTTATCTGAATAGCATTTTGTATATGGGAGGTCACCATGGCACGCATCAAGCTTCTTTCAAAAGCCAGAATTTATGGCTTGCTCTCGCTGTTTCTTGTCCCCTCATTAGCCCTGGCGATGCTGGTATACGAGTGGGAAGACGCTGATGATTCGGACTTTTCCGCCACCGGCACCATGGTATTTGCTGACGGTGTTTCGTTTGGGGGCTCAATTGATCCGCTGTCAGACGATTTACTGGAATTCTCTTTCAGCAATTTAATCCTGTCTGACTGGAGTATGTCCGATTTTGCTTACGGAAATTACTTGATTCCTCAAGCAGAAGGTGTCGACCTCGACCCGTCAGGTTTGGCTATTCCCCCCGGTACAGGCAAAAAGAAAGCAGCCGTCAAGAAGGGCACGGGTAATATTTAGTTTCGAACAGGGTGATGCGTATCTCGATTTTACAATTCCCAACATCGCGAAAAAGAAGGCTACTAAAAAAGGAGCCGAACCTTCATTAGAACCTTTTCCATTATGGTCCTGGTACTCTGACGGTCCGATAGCATGCACACCCGGTGCAGCCTGTAAAAAGACGGCGAAAGAAATCTCGGGTGAGGGTTACTGGGTGCTGAAGAGCGGTACCGTACCCGTGCCGGAACCGACGACGTTCCTGCTGCTGCTGGCCGGGCTTGGTGTCATGCTTTCAGTTGTTAAACGCGTGCGTGGCAGGCTTTAACGGCAACACTACTCTAGCGTTAATTAATATCACAGCCTAGCGTTTCCACAACAAGCGGTGCCAGATGAGCGCCCGGAACAGGTTCGAATAATCGTCAGTCCAGAGACCCTGATCCGCGCGATGTTCGACTGGCAGCCAGCGCTTGTCAGCTTTGAACGCAGTCATATCCTCAGCGTTTTGAGCCATGATGATCCATTCTGAATCAAGCGCGCCCTGGTCTATTTGTTTAGCGTTTGGCTGGTAACTTTGCCTGAGTATAAATAGATTCGCATCTGCTGCAAGCTTAGCCAGTACCGGCGCCAGGTCGACATAGCGATTGGAAATATTAAACATCAGGATGCCGTGATCGGACAGTTTGTCGATATACAGTGCCAGCGCCTCACGGGTCAGCAGGTGTACTGGTACGGCATCTGAACTGAATGCATCGAGCAGCAGCAGGTCGAAGCTGTGGTTCGGAACCTGAGCAAGCGTTCGCCTGCCGTCACCCAGGACAACGTCCACACCTTCTCCGCAGTGATACAGATAGCTGAAATAATCACGGATTACGCGCGATCTCCTCCACCACGGGATCGATCTCAAAGAACGTCAACGTCTGTCCCGCTTGCATGTAACAGGCAATGGTACCGATACCAAGCCCGACAACGCCTGCCGATTTATACTGGTTTGTATTATTCAGGATTTTAACGACCTGGCCGAAGGGGCCTGCCGAATGATAGTACGACAGGGGATAACGGGCGTATGCAGGGTCGGCAGGCTGGGCACCGTGAAGTGTTGTGCCATGATTGAGCATGTGCAGGTTACCCGTCTCGGTCGTGCGCACTTCGTAAACACCAAAAAAGCTGCGTTCGCGGGCAAGGATCGTGCGTGAATCATCGACCAGGTCCCATGCAAAAATGACGCAGGTCAAACCCAGAACAAATCGAAGCGGTCGCGCACGGAATGAATACAGCACGGCTGCAACGATGACATAGAAACCCAGTGGGCCAATGGTACCGAGTGCCATTGGATTGAATGCCGGCCATACTGAAGGAAGAAAAAAGAACACGGCAAAAGCCAGTGCAAGCGCGAAGTCCAGCACATAGCTGCGAGCATCGCTACGTCCATCACGCGGCCGAACGAGATAGGCCAGGATGATGATCAGCGGGTATTCGATTACCCTGTCAAACAGCATCGGTGCGAGGATTGCGCCGAATACACCACCGAGCCAGCCACCGAGTGACATCCACAGGTAAAACTCGGTTAACTGGTGCGAAGGTGGACGCAGCTTTGCCAGCTGCCCGTGGCACACCATTGCCGTCACGAACAAGGCCAGCAGGTGCAGGCCAAAAGCAAGCCACAGGTCATCGGCCGTAAAATAGATGGCCAGAACGATATAGACCCATACCTGGGTACGCAGCATCCATTCATGCTTGATCAGGGGCTTACGCGCGAACACCAGCACGAAGGTCAGCAGGAACAGTGCCAGTGGAATAACCCAGATAAACGGTGCCGCTGCCACATCAATCGTTAAATGCAGTGTGACGCCAAGCAGTAAAGCAGAAGGTATAAACGCCAGCATCATCCATCGGGCACGCAGTTTCCAGCTGACTGTACTTGTAGTCTTTGCACTGGAATGGTCATCGTCGCGTATCGAGAATGCAGCCTGACCGGTGATGAGCCCACTCCTCCATACAGTGATGCCGCACAAGCCGATCATAAGGACTAATAAACCGTAACCTGCAGTCCAGGCCCTGCTCTGTTCACCGAGTCCAAGAAACGGTTCAATCAGTACAGGGTAGCTAAGTAATATAAGCAGTGCCCCCAGGTTGCTCGCGCCATAAAGAAAATAGGGATCAGCTGCGTGGGGATGGTCGGTATAGGAAAACCATCTCTGCATCAGCGGCGCGGTACTCGATACGACGAAGAACGGCAGTCCGATTGAGACGGTGAAAAGTGCAACCAGCCAGAATACCGGCGTGGAGTCGATGGGCGGCGTCCAGTCTGATGAAACAGCAATGGGTAGAGAAATAAAAGCCAGCAGCAGCAAAGCAACGTGGATGACTGATTGCGTTCGAAAATCGAACTGACGCGTCAACATGTGGGCATAAAGATAACCAAGCAGCAGCATTCCCTGAAAAAACATCACCGCCGTGTTCCAGACCGCCGGAGCACCCCCTAATACAGGCAGCACCATCTTGCTGAAGAAAGGCTGTATAACGAAGAGCAGAACAGCACTCAGAAACAGGGTGCCGGCAAAGAGTGGTAGCGCCACATTCGATGGCAGTGATATGAGAGAACCGGGATTGATGGTCTGTGATGAAGCAGGCAGTGGTTGTTGCGTCCTGCTTGCAGGTGGCTCTTTCCTGTTTTTCGACCTTGAATCATTTTCCACGGTGCATTCCTGATGTTGTGCCAGGCCGACAATGTATTTGAGATTGGATTAACTCTCAGCGTGATAAGTGAGCCTGAACCTGGGCTGGTGTTCGACAGCTAAGCATATTAAAGGGATCGGTGACAAATGAGTACATTTCGATTTATCTCTGGCCGTACTGGTTCCCCGCCTGTAAATACAGGTACCAGGTACGAGGTACCAGGGGCCAGGAGAAACTAAAGACACTGGATCCCCGCGTTCGCGGGGATGACGGGATGTAAGTAAATATTATCGGGATGTAAGTAAATATTATCGGGATGTAAGTAAATATTTTATTAGGATGTCATCCCCGCGGAAGCGGGGATCCAGTGACTTAAGAGAATTCGCGGCTGAAGCCGCTCCTACGAGTTGTAAAGGGATTTGACCTCCTTTCAATAATACCGCTGATTCGCTCATCATTATCCCTAACTTATCGTTATCCTTAACTCATCGTCATCCTTAACTCATCGTCATCCCTAGCTTATAGTCTTCCTAAACTTATCGTCATCCCCGCGAACGCGGGGATCCAGTGACTTAAAATGTACTAGTTCCGACTTAATCTGACATTTGTTGTCGATTTTTGTATAAGCGGAAAATCAGCCTATGTAGGAGTTTTAACATCCTTTTTTCTCGCAGAGGCGCAGAGAACGCAGAGAAAAATCGATATTTTTTAATGAAAAAAAACAGGTATTACCTCTGCGTTCTCTGCGCCTCTGCGAGAGTAGATTTGTTTTACTTAACGGGCTCTGCGCCTCTGCGAGAGTCAATTCTTTTTACTTTGCGTGCTCTGCGTCTTTGCGCCTCTGCGAGAGTCAATTCTTTTTACTTCGAGTGCTTTGCGCCTCTGCGAGAGTAAATATCTATAGCCTTTGTTTATATGGCCAATCCCGAGTGTACTGACAAATAATCATGGTCTGAGTTTGAGTGAATATGACACTGACTGTCAGATTAAATCCTGACTATTACACCTGGTGCCGGCACGCACATATCTGCCCTGACGGTTTCATTTATTCACCAATACCTTTATCCTTCCGCTTCTTGTCAAGACTAAGCATCGCTGCCAAATAAGAATGAAACTACCGGTCAGCCAAATACTTGTAAAATTTCTGGAAAACCTGGGCGTAAAAAGCATTTTCGGCATCCCAGGCTCGCATATATTGCCGGTTTACGACGCGATCTATGATTCTTCCATTCAATCGGTACTGGTCAAGCACGAGCAGGCCGCCGCCTTTATGGCCGGGGGGCATGCACGGCTAACCGGTGGCGTTGGTGCCTGTATCACCACCGCCGGGCCCGGTGCCACCAACCTGGTGACCGGTATTGCCAGTGCCTATACCGATAATCTGCCGGTGATCGCGATTACCGGCGAGGCGCCTACCCATATCTTCGGTAAAGGCGGACTGCAGGAAAGTTCAGGTGAAGGCGGCAGTGTTGACCAGGTCACGCTGTTTGCCGGCATCACGCGTTACCATAAACTGATCGAACGCACCGATTACCTGGCAAGCGTACTCAACCAGGCGGCCATCTACCTGCTTTCAGGCACGCCCGGGCCGGTGGTGTTAAGCATCCCCTATAACCTGCAAAACGAAATGGTGGATGCCTCCATTCTGGAGCAGGTGTCTTTTGCGCGTGCCGCCGATCCCGCCGCGATTGCCGGGCAGTATATTGAGCAAAGCCTGGCGTTGATCAGCCAGTCACAACGTCCGCTGATCATTGCGGGCTATGGCGTGATTCGTTCCGGCGCTCAGGAATTGCTACGCAAACTGAGTGAACAGCTCAATATACCTGTGACCAGCAGTCTGAAAGCCAAGGGTGCGATCGATGAGCGTTCCGCGCTGTCGCTGGGCAGTCTCGGTGTCACCTCCGGCGGTTACGCTTTGCGTTACCTGGAACAGCAAGCCGACCTGGTGCTGATGCTGGGTGCAGGCTTTAATGAACGCACCAGCTATGTATGGGACAGCAAGCTGTTGGCGGGAAAGAAACTGGTACAGGTGGATAATAACGCCCAGCAACTGGAAAAAGTTTTTCGCGCCGACCTGGCGCTGCAGGCCGACCTTGGTGCGTATCTGCGCGCACTGGTTGCAGCCATCGAGGAACAACAGCTAACCGCGAAACGACCGGTGGATGTTGCTGCGTTCATCGAGGACGCACGAACACAAATCGATAACGCCGGTGAAACCATTTTCAACCAGCAGTTTGATCATGTAAAAGCGTTTTATCGCTGGCTGGAACAACAGTTTCCGCATGGCCTGATTATGTTTGACGATAACATTGTGTTCGCCCAGAACTTTTACCGGGTATCTGCCAACGACCGTTTTTATCCCAATACCGGTATATCGTCACTGGGTTATGCCATACCTGCGGCACTGGGCGCAGGTTTCAATACCGGTGTCGAGGTGAAACAGCCCATGTTTGCCATGACCGGCGACGGGGGTTTCCATATGTGCGCGATGGAGATCATGACCGCGGTGAATTACAACATGCCTCTGAACGTGGTGCTGTTTAATAACAATACCATGGGCCTGATCCGCAAAAACCAGCATCAGCATTACCAGGACCGTTTCATCGACTGTGATTTCATCAACCCGGATTATGCAACCCTGGCGCAAGCATTCGGCATCAAGCATGTGCGCGTGGAAAACGAACACGACCTGTCGGGCCTGGCTGATGCGATGGATTTTTTCAACGGCATCAATCTCATCGAGATCATGATTGATCAGGATGCTTACCCGAATTATTCTTCCAGACGTTAGTGGGCCATGACGGCGTTGAGCATAAAGTGCCTGCGCGATAACATC
>CAWEEC010000091.1:0-4230 GCA_963807785.1 uncultured Gammaproteobacteria bacterium
TCCGCTATTGGCCGCAAGCTGCCTGTTTGGGGATTTTGAGAAAATTCCTGGTCTGGGTGTCTGCTGACGACCCATAGCCGACGTTCGACAATCTGTAAAGAATCCTGAAACCTGTCTGACTAGCTTTACACTTTCATCAATTGTTTCAAATCAAGATTATTTCTAAGTATCTGTAATAAAGTTACATATTCGTTTCTGCATGAATCTTGTATGTCATTTGTAGATTTTGAAATGTGTTCAATAACGGAGAGGATGATGTACAAAACACTATTTATCAGGTTATTGGGGTGAATAACCTTGTGTTCAAAGAAGGCGCCCATAGCGCGACACTGTTGGCCATGACCCGAGTGCAATAATGAGAACAAGGAGGGAAACTATGAAAAAACAAAACCGAAGCCTGTGGCTGCGGGGCGTACTCTGCTTGCTGGGGTTTGTGTTTGCAGTGGCCAATGTCAGTGCCGCTATCGTATACGATCAAACTTATGACCTGTTGACCGCACCGGATCCCCTTCCGGACTGGACGAGGGCCGGAGACGGAACCCGCACCGGCATCTTGTTCTCCACTGCTGGCAACACCCTGACCTATAGCCGCACCGACCTGTCACTGGGTAACCGTGAGGCCTTTCTGATCGAGGCCGTGATGTCGGCCAGCTCGCTCGGCGGCGCAGGTGAGCGCAAAGCTCGGCTCTGGGCCTCGTTCTTCGACCCCGACGCGCCTGGACTCCCGCCCGGCGACAAGAGTCGCAAGGTCGAGATTCGGCTGCAAGAGGATGGCGCTGGCAACCGCCGTGTCTCCCTGTTTGATGGCATTGGCGGCACCGAGATGACCAGTCTTGCCCTCGACTGGGCAGTAGCTGCACCGCAGCTACGCATCCGTCTCATGCGTCAGCTGATCGGTGGCACGGACTACATGGTGCTGCAGGCTGGCCCTTCCAACGCTGGGGAGGACCAGATGGACAGCGTGCAAGCAGCGCTCAGCGGCTTCGGCTTTAATCTGGCGAATACCAACGAACTGGGCTTCGGCCACGCGGTTGCCGGTAGCTTCAACTCGCGCTGGGAATCGGTTCGCGTCATCGCCACCGACGACCAAGTTGCGCTACTGCCACCGGCTGTTGTTCCTGTACCCGCATCTGTCTGGTTGTTCGCCACAGGTCTGCTGGGTCTGGTGGGCATCGCCAGAAGGAAAGCAGCGAAGCCGTAGAGTATGAATGAATGAGACGACGGCTTCTGCTGCACAGTTGCCCTTCGCGGGTCGTCCATGTAGGTCCGGAGTTGGCCGTAAGTAGTCACTCGTGAAGTTGTAGCCTTACGTGAGTGAAACATAATCGAGGCACTGATTCGTTTAATTCTTCTGGATGATACTGCATTTCATCCGCACTGCCCTGTTCTCAACACAACATGTAATGCTTTTTTTCTCTGCAGCTTCGCGCCTTTGCGTTCCTGGCGAGAAAATTAATCTTTATCGGGCAACGTGGTCAGCACCTATACCACGCTCATACCAGCCTGTGGTTCGATTGACGATAATCACCGCAAACAACATCACCGGCACTTCCATCAACACGCCTATTGCGTAATACTCGAGGTCAGTGTTAAAACGCGTAGGTTTTGATACTTAGTTTATACTTTGGCCTAAAATATCCAGCTCAACATAGTGACACCCTTGAAACTAAAAGCGGCAATACCCGATTTATCAACGAAAATCTTATCTAGCGCCCGCCGGGAAGAAATTAGGCAGACCCCGGGTATAGATACTATGGCCAAGCACTGCGAATTGAGGTAAATTTGTTATGAATTTGTCGGTGTGGTATACGACGAATATTTTAACGACAGATGGCTGAGGAGTTTCGAATGCGTATGAGCACACAAAAGATTCTATATATTATGGCGATTACCGCTTTCGCTGCTGGCTGTAGTCAAGATGTGAGTTTCCAGAATGATGTTAATCCGATCCTGCGTGACAATTGCCTATCTTGTCATGACGGCAAAGGTGAAGGCTCCACAGCTAGTGAATACCGTGTGCTGACATACGATGATGTCATGAAAGGCACGAAATACGGACAGGTCGTTGTACCGGGCGATAGCTTATCCAGCACTCTATATCGCCTGATCGATCACCAGGCTGATCCCAAGATTCAAATGCCGCCGCACCACGATGCTGTCGCGGATGGAAAGCTTGGTCCGCTAACGAGAGACCAGATCAATACCATCAAACTGTGGATCGACCAGGGCGCAAAGAATAACTGATAGCATGCTCTCGGGTATCGCTCACTGCAAGCTGTGTTTTCGACTGCATCACACAGGCAGGCTTTCGTGTTAATGCCCGCCATCGACCATTAGTAGTAATCCATGTTATGTATATCACCCAACACCCTGTTGGGTGACCTCGCCATTAATACATGAAATAGATTCAGTTTCTGAGTGTCATGCTGACTACTCTATAACAGACACTCCGTTAAAAGCAAATTTGATACATATCCGTATCAAAATTCGAATTTAATGAATAGATAAAAGCCAAATACAAAGTACGCAAGTAACCAGCGAGCTAACAGTTCGTAGATGATTCCACCTGGTCCAGTTTTTTAGATAGTGAGACCAAACCTGGTGCGCGTTATCACTATCTGGATCTGTTCTCGCGAGTAAATTGTTCAGCGGTACGTTAAAAACAACAGTGCAAATAAACATGCCAATGAAATAGACCGCCCCCGCAATCAGAGTCAATTCGGTGCCAGCCTCACCCCAATAAACAAAGGCAACAATAGTAAGACACAGCGAAATAATCGACGATCCAAAGAAAAGCGGCATGAACAATGAACGCAGTATCGTTTCATTGATAGAGTTCATTGCGGCGATAGACTGTGTTGTGTTGAGTTTGCCGAATGCCTGCATGATAAAGCCGGAAAAGGCAAAGTAAACCCCGGCGATAAGACCACTGCTGAGTGCAGCGGTCCATAAGAGCGCGATAACGATTGATGAAGACATTACGCAGATTCCTTCTGTGATTCTCGATATTTAGCGAAAACGTACACGCAAACCACACCAATAACTATTTCTAAAGCCGCCGCCTGCACTAGTCCCTCAGATGGCATACCGTCTATTCCGAAACTAAGAACTCGGGATAAGCCGTAGGACAGGTACAACAAAGAGGCAACCACTACGGCGGTAAAAGTCAAACTCGCCACGATGGAACCTGAAATAATCAAAATTCCAGCCGCCAACAATGCACCACCCGACGCTCTGATTTCATTCAATAAGCTGACATTACCACCAAGATCAATGCCGTTTGACGCATAGAAAGCCGCAGGCATTACCAGTACGGCTCCACCAATGCTTGCCGCTATCAGACCGGAGACAAATAATACAACTTTAAGCACTTTTGAGTTTTTCATGTTCTTAGCTTTCCTTTTTAGTAAGCGTGACCTTGCAGGTCACGACGACCCACTTAGATGAAGACATTACGCAGATTCTCTCTGCATCACTGTATTCCAAACGCCAGACTCAATCGTCTTTTGCACATAGGTTTTGAAGTCTGTAGCCGGTCTGCCTAGCGCCTCTTCAACACCCGACATCACATTACTGTTTCTGCCATCAAAAACTACGGTGAACAACTCACGCAGTAACCATTGCAGATCCTCTGGAACACCTTCATCGCGCAACGCGTTAATGTATTCATCGACTGGGACACTGGTATATTTCACCGGCCGGCCGAGTGCATCGGAAATCTCCTGTATGCATTGTGCGAAGCTAAGTGCGCGTGGACCAGTGACCTCGAACAGTCTGTTTCGATGTTCTGGTTTTATTAAAGCGGCAACCACAACGTCAGCGATGTCATCAGCATCAATAAAAGGCTCAACGGTGTCTCCGGCTGGCAGTACCAGTTCGCCCGCCAGGATGCCTTCCAGCATAAAGCTTTCACTGAAGTTTTGGCAAAACCAGCTGGCTCTGACAATATTCCATGAAATACCGCTGGCTTTGAGTATTTCCTCTGCACGTACTGCGCCTTCCTCTCCACGACCTGACAGCAGAACGATGTGTTTCAATCCTGTTGCTGCGGCTACGCGCACGAACTCTTTAATAGTCGATTCTGCACCAGGTACCGCAAGGTCTGGCTGATAAGTGACATATGCAGTGGTAGTGCCCTCGATTGCAGTTCGCCATGTCGCGGGATTATTCCAGTCGAATGATGGGGTTGTTGACCTGGAAACTGGTCGTGTCGCATACCCAAGGGCTTGA
>CAWEEC010000092.1:0-148837 GCA_963807785.1 uncultured Gammaproteobacteria bacterium
TCCACATCGCCGGAAGATCTTCTTTTTTGACGCCGAACAAATCGATACGCTGGCCACCGGTGACTTTCATTTCCGGTACATTGTACTTATCGGATACATCGGCGATTGTACGAAGATCGTTGGCAGTACACAAGCCGCCAAACATGCGCGGCACGACGGAATAGGTACCGTCTTTCTGTATGTTGCCGTGTGCACGCTCGTTGATGAAACGCGATTGCGCATCGTCTTCATATTCTTCAGGCCAGTTGGCCAGCAGGTAATAGTTCAGTGCGGGTCGACAGGCGGCACATCCATCCGGTGTTTTCCATTCCATAAACTCTCGCACAGCCGGCATGGTTTTCAGTTCTTGCTGCTTGATCGCCCTGATCACATCATCGTGACTGTGCTCGGTACAGGCACACATGGGTTTCTTACTGGGCTTCTCGTCGTAGCCTTCACCAACCGTACTTGCCAGCAGTGCTTCCACCAGGCCGGTACATGAACCGCAGGATGATGAGGCCTTGGTATGTGCACGCACATCTTCGAGCGTAAATAGACCTTTGTTCGATATCGCGTTGACGATGTCACCTTTGCAAACACCGTTACAACCGCATATTTCAGCGCTGTCCGGCAGCGCAAGAACCTGGGCATCACCGTGACCGGCATCACCGAGATCATGCTGGCCGAACATAATGGTTCTTCTGAAATCAGCAATATTGGTGCCTTCACGCATAAGCTGGAAATACCAGGTGCCGTCCATGGTGTCGCCATAAAGTACGGCACCCTTGATTTTGTTATCACGAATTACCAGCTTCTTGTAGGTACCACTGGCCGGGTCCTGAAGCACCATGGCTTCATCACCTTCTTCTTCATTGAATTCACCGGCCGAGAACAGATCGATACCGGTTACCTTTAACTTGGTTGACGTCACCGAACCTTCGTAACGGGTACTGCCAACCTGGGCAAGATGATTGGCAGCAACACGCGCCTGTTCGAACAAAGGCGCAACCAGTCCATAACACTCGTTGCGGTGCTGTACACATTCACCAACCGCATAGATACGCGGATCATATGTCTGCATGGTGTCATTGACGACGATGCCGCGTTCACAGTAAATACCTGCCTGTTGCGCCAGTTCGATATTCGGACGAATGCCAACAGCCATCACTACCAGGTCGGCTTCGACTTCCGAGCCATCAGCAAATTTGACGCCGGTAACACGTTTGTCACCGCTGATTTCAGCAGTCTGCGCCTCCATCAGGAACTTCAGGCCTTTCTGTTCCAGCGATGCCTTGAGCATGGCCGAAGCCGGCTTGTCCAGCTGGCGCTCCATCAAGGAATCGAGCAGGTGTACAACCGTTACATTCATACCCTGCTTCATCAGGCCATTGGCTGCTTCCAGACCGAGCAGACCGCCACCGATGACAACTGCATTTTTATATTCCCGGGTCGCCTGCCAGCATGGTTTCGACATCATGGATATCACGAAAACCGATCACGCCTTCCTTGTCAGCGCCAGGTACAGGGATGATAAATGGGTTGGACCCCGTCGCCAGCAACAACCTGTCATAAGGGATTTCATTACCGCTTGCTGTAATAACGGATTTTTTAACCCGGCTGATTTCTGTGACTGCGTCACCGGTAATTAACTCGATGTTATTCTCTGCATACCATTCACGGCTGTTGAGAATAATGTCATTAATGGTTTTTTCGCTCGCCAGCACGGGTGACAGCATGATGCGGTTGTAATTAGGATGGGGCTCCGCGCCAATGACCGTGATGTTGTAATGATCATTTCCGTGCTTGAGCAGTTCTTCAAGCGTGCGGACACCCGCCATGCCATTGCCAACCAGTACCAGATTCTCTCGCATTTTCGCCTCGTTGCGTTTTGCTGAATATAATTATTGATTAATATAAACAAGAACCATGCCACATTTATATATCGCTTTTTCAATGGCTTAAGATGATCTACTGAAAAGCCGATGCACTAACAAAGTGCGATCTGGACTCAAACGCACCGGCTGTGTGCGCAGCTAAAGAGATGGGCCAGCGCCATGCGCTGGCCCGAATAGTTCCATCCATGGAAATACATCATCCAATCGGAGATGGATTACTTGATAATCTTCAGATCATTACAGTACTTCGGTTACGCCTGATGACGTCACGCCGCTTCAGTTTTGACAACGCTGAATGCGGGTGATGATTTATCATCTTGTGTTGATTGTTCTGTAACTTCGGCGGCTTCTTCGCCCGGTCGGCGCTGGCGTTCATAGAGGAATTGCAGCACTTCATGGCGATAATGGTTATAGGCCGAATTATCTGCCAGCTCTACCCTGTCACGCGGACGTGGTAAATCAACAGTCAGAATCTCGCCAATGCTTGCAGCCGGGCCATTGGTCATCATCACAATCCGGTCTGATAGCAGAACGGCTTCATCGACGTCGTGTGTAATCATGATCACCGTATTGCCCAGGTCGGCATGGATTTCCATCAGCGATTCCTGCATGTGGGCGCGGGTCAGTGCATCGAGCGCACCAAAAGGTTCATCCATCAACAGCACTTTGGGCTGCATTGCAAGCGCGCGCGCAATACCAACTCGCTGTTTCATGCCACCGGAGATCTCATCGGGACGCTTGTGCATGGCATGATCCATGTGCACCAGATGCAGGTTATGCTCTATCCACTCCCTCATTTCTGCCTTGTTTTTGGTCCTGGCGAAAACCTGTTTCACAGCCAGTTCAACATTCTGGTACGCCGTCAGCCATGGCAGTAATGAATGGTTCTGAAACACTACGGCACGATCCGGGCCAGGCTCGTTGACTTCGGTACCATCCAGCACTACGCCACCCGTGGTCGCCTGGTAGAGACCGGCAACCACGTTTAGCACTGTGGATTTACCGCAGCCGGAATGACCGATCAGCGAAACGAACTCACCCTTGTCGATCACCAGATCAACATCATCCAGCGCCACAAAAGGGCCCGCTGGTGTCGGAAATTCCATCGAAATATGATCGATATTCAAATGTTCTTTATTCATTATCTTTCTCCGATTGACTTTTGATTATCGCAACACTGCGGTCTTGTCCCAGGACACCCGGCGCTGCAGCATCAGCATGCCACGATCGAGCAGGAAACCGACGAAGCCGATTGCAATCACCGCAACCATGATGCGGCCCAGTGAATTGGAACTGCCATTCTGGAACTCGTCCCAGACGAACTTGCCCAGACCGGGATTTTGCGCGAGCATTTCTGCAGCAATCAACACCATCCAGCCAATGCTCAAACTCAGGCGCAGGCCGGTAAATATCATCGGCACAGATGATGGCAAAATGATTTTATAGACCTTGGTGAACCAGCCCAGGCGCAACACCTTGCCGACATTGATCAGGTCCTTGTCCACCGACGATACACCCACGGCGGTGTTGATCAGTGTCGGCCACATGCAACACAACATGACCGTGATCGCCGAGTTCAGGTAAGACTTGTCAAATATCGGATCGTCCGATATGTACACAGCACTCACAACCATCGTCACCATCGGCAGCCAGGCCAGTGGTGATACCGGCTTCAACAGCTGCACAATGGGATTGATGGCCTTGTACAGGTTGTTGCTCAGTCCGGTCATAATACCGATGGGTATCGCGATCAGTGACGCCAGTATAAACCCGGTAAATACTGTCACCAGACTGGTGATGATCTGGTCAAAAAAGGTCGGCTTACCCGTATAGGGGCGAATTTTTACTTCTGCATCCGGATCCTTTGCCAGTTTTTCCGCGTTGCGCTTCTGCTGGCGCTGGTAAAACGCCGCTTCCTTGTCACGCTCGGCATTATGCTCATCTATCAGGTTACTGGCCTGTTGAAATACCGCAACTGGCCCCGGTAGCTGGCCCAGCGATGTCTGTACCTGTTGTGCGGATACGCTCCACAAGCCCAGAAAGACTGCAATCGCGATCAGCGGGAATATAATTGATTTGAAAAGTTCAGTGTAATCTTCAGCAGTAAATGTTTTATAAGGTGACAGTTACATTATTTTCTCCGATTGAAATCAAACGATGGGCTGCTGAAGTCACAGCCCACCGATGTTGCTGCTTTACTTCACGACATCCTTGCCCTTGAGCCCGATCTCGAATTTCTCCAGATAGGCATTGGGTTTGCTGCCATCAAAAGTCACGTTATCGATGAACTCGGTCTGCGCTGGACGAAAGCCGGTTTCCTTGTCGAAGTCGGGAAAGTCACTGCTCTTGGCCTTGCCTTCAGCAATCAGTTCTTTCGCTGCTGTGGCATAGATATCAGGGCGATAGACCTTTTTCGCCATATCCATGTACCAGTCATCGGACTTGTATTCGGATATCTGCCCCCAGCGACGCATCTGCGTCAGGTACCAGACAGCATCGGAGTAATACGGATAGGTCGCGTTGTAGCGGAAGAACACATTGAAATCAGGCAGCGAACGTTTATCACCTTTTTCATACTCGAAGGTACCGGTCATGGAATTGGCGATGACTTCGTAGTCTGCACCGACGTATTCAGGCCGCGACATGATCTTCGAGGCTTCTTTTCTGTTTTCGAGTCCGCCCTGGTCGAGCCACATGGCTGCACGTATCAGTGCCTTGACCACAGCCTTGTGCGTGTTCGGATGCTTTTCGGCCCACGCCTTGGAGACACCGAATACCTTCTCCGGGTTGTCTTTCCAGATTTCGTAATCGGTAATTACCGGTACACCAATGCCCTTGAAAACAGCCTGCTGGTTCCAGGGTTCACCAACGCAGTAACCATAGATGGTGCCCGCTTCGAGCGTTGCCGGCATCTGTGGTGGCGGTGTTACCGATAACAGGGCATCGGCATCGATGGTGCCAGAGGTATCGCCCTTGTGTGGCGCGTAATAACCCGGGTGAATATCACCTGCAGCCAGCCAGTAGCGCAGTTCATAGTTATGTGTCGATACCGGGAACACCATGCCCATCTTGAACGGCTTGCCTTCCTGCTTGAACTTGTCGACGACCGGCTTCAGGTAATCGGCCTTGATCGGGTGTACCGGCTTACCGCCTTCGTGCGGAATATTTGCTTTCATCTGTTTCCAGATGCTGTTGGATACAGTGATAGCCGTTGCCATTCAGGTCCATGGAAAACGCAGTGATGATATCGGCCTTGGTGCCAAAGCCGATGGTGGCGCCCAGTGGCTGACCTGCGAGCATGTGTGCGCCATCGAGCTCGCCGTCGATGACGCGATCGAGCAGTACTTTCCAGTTGGCCTGCGCTTCGAGTGTGACATACAGGCCTTCGTCCTCGAAGTAGCCTTTCTCATAAGCAATGGCAAGCGGTGCCATGTCGGTCAGTTTGATAAATCCGAATTTGAGGTCTTCCTTTTCAAGCCCTGCTGTTTCTGCAAATACAGAGACATTCCCATTCATCAGCAAAGCCGTGGCAGCGATGCCGGCAGCGAATCTTTTTAGGAAGCGGCGTCGAGGGGCAGCTGCCCGTTCTGACGTCTTGAGGTATTTCATTGAGGTCTCCTGGTTTGGTGTAAATTCTTTGAAAATTAAAAAGGCACCCACCCCACAGACGGAGTCTGACTGCGGAATGAGCGCCATTGCTCGTTTTCTCAGATATAAATATATCGAAGCGGCCATCATTAGCCGGATCCTATGCAATAGATAAATGCAGTTACCGTGCCAATATCGGCAAAGACTGATATGGCGCTGCGTATGTCCAAGTTAAATTGAATCCAACGGGTACTTTCGCACCATGTGGGTGCGAATGGGTGTTTGTTGCACCAATAGATATGCAAATACAGGCGCGCCTTGACGACTGGTCAAGCAAAACAGCATCCCTGCTATCCTTTCCCTTATAAAAGCTTGTGTTTCAGGCAGCCATTTCGGCTTCTGCCGCACCTTGTTTCATTGTGTTGGCAAGTACTTCATATACCGCAGCCCATGCATTTTTTACCTCATCGGTAAATGCATCACCGAGACCTTGTTCAAGCGTCCACAGTAATGCTGCGCCTACCACATTGTAATCCCTGTCGACAACGCCATAGCCGGCATGATCAGCCCCCATTTGCTTCAGTGTAGGAATCAATGGTTCTACATCATCCAGGGCTTCAACTGCAATGTTGATGGTCTTCATCAGTTTCTTACCCTGCTCGGTCATATCGCCCTTGAACATCTCACGGTACGAAGGCTCCAGTTCAAACAGTCGCCCATAAAACAGTTCTGCTGCCGTATCAGCAATCGGTACCACCATTACCCAGGTTTTCTTCACCAGTTCAATTTGTTGCGGAGTCATAATTCACCTCTTTGTTAATCTCAAGTTTGTTAATGTAATAGTCGGCAAGGTAAATCATGTAATCAACCGCCAACTTCACCTCTTCATCGTTCAAATCATCATTACCGCCGCGTGCCGGCATCATGCTGTAATCAGGCCCGATAAAACCATTGATCGCATGTTCATAAAGAACCTGTTTACCTTTAATTAACCTGAAGCTCCATTCTTCCGGCCGCATGGGTATAGGTGCATCCGCAACCCCATAGCCATGACAGGGCTCACAGTTTTGCAGCCAGAGCTCACGTCCCTGTGAGATGCTTTGCTCTTTTGATGTGATATATCTCACATCTGCATAAATCGGAGACATGATTAATGACCCGATAAAACTCAATGCAGTGGCTGTGATTAATGCCTGCACGACAAAAGCCATCAGCCTTCGACCGGTATACGTATTACAACGCCGCCCATAACATCACCCAGCTTGAAATCTTTCTTCGGTGTATCCGGGTGCTTGTTATGACAGGACACACATACCGGTGCGACGCCGGTATCGGCATAGATCGCAGTAAAATATGTTTTTCCGCCCAGCTTTTCCGTGGTGTAATAGTTTTTACCTTTATTTTCGGCAACGTATTTCAAGCCTGCTTTTTCGGCATCCGTTTTTGGTGCATTCTGTTTATTGATTGGCCACATGGATTGCAATGTATAACTGAAATCGACATCATCCAGTTTTTCTGCACGTTTCATTGCCAGCTCAGAGCCAAACCTGAACATCTGCGCCGGCAGTACCAGTGCCTTATCGTCTTCAAAATGCTCGGACGCCTTGATGACCTTCTCTTTCTTTACAAGCCTGTTTACAATTTTTTTGGTGTATACAGACCGGTCTGAATCCATGACCAGATGCAGAGCATCTGCCATCGCTTTCACCGAAACAGTAGCATTGGTTACCGGTTCACTGGCTATCGATACGCCTGCTATGGCTATTGATGCTGCTG
Source organism: uncultured Gammaproteobacteria bacterium (assembly GCA_963807785.1). GTDB lineage: Bacteria > Pseudomonadota > Gammaproteobacteria > SZUA-229 > SZUA-229 > JABDQW01. Next base: position 7,239 of record CAWEEC010000092.1, read on the forward strand.
CAATTACACCAACAGCTGTCTTTACTTTCATCGTCTTCATAGTTACCTCACTTGTTTAAGTAATTAATAGGGTCGAGTTAAAATTAAAAAATACGTTTACTAGAATCCAAACATATCCGAATCATCATCCTGCTCGGCCGCTTCCTGCTCACGTCTTGCGCTTTCTTTGCGCGCCAGGTCCATACTCGTAACATGAACTTGAGCCTTGCCATTAAAATTGCTCTCTATGAGTGACACATCAGCCAGGGCATCAAGGGTATATTCCAGGCCGTGACAATGCAGGCAGGATGAGCGAATCATCTTTGAATTTGGCGAGAGGCTGGCACTCTGGTTATGATCTACAATGATGCGACTCATCCATTCGCTAACATCATAATTAAACCGCGGCATGTGGCAGCTCGCGCAAGACACACCAGTGTTCTGCGCAGACTCTCCACTGGTTTCTTTTCGCCAAAGCTGATAATGCGAAGAATCCTTATAGGAAATACTGTGCTTATCTTCATGGCAACCCAGGCATGCTTCTACAGCTGCCTGTTGCACATTAAAACTGTGTGCACCATGGCAGCTGACACAGTTCAGCTCAAGATGGCCTGAATCTTTTTTCATCGGCAGCAGCGACAGTGCAGGAGTCATCGGGGACAGCCCTTGCTGCAGGCGCATTCCATGCTTACCTTCCATGAAACGACTTACCTCAACACCATGACAACTCTCGCATACAGTATGATCAGGGTGGTCGTCCCATTGTGCCGGCTCATCATCAACTTGCTGTGCCATGTGACAAGCACTGCAGTTGACTCCCGAGCGGGCGTGCGCAGTTTCAAGCCACTGCATTTTTATGTCTGTGTCTACAGTTAACCTGTCGCTGGCATCGATATCGTTTTCATCCAGCCGCTCAACGGGGTATTTTTCCCGTGGGTATTCAACTATTTCATCCAGCAAAGCTGCAAACTCTTTTGCCGGTAAACTCATTTCCTCAAGCAATGGGGGTTCATTCAAATGCTTGATCAAAAAATCTGTATAGAGCGCGCGGTTATTATGAAAATTATGGCAGCCAGAGTCCTTGCAGGTTTCAAAGCCCATGCCCTGATGAGAAGGCCTGTCTTCTGCAATATCCTGGTGACAGTGAAAACAGACATCGACCGGTTGTGTTAATCCGTCTTTCGCTGTTATCTCCGGCTTATGCTCGCTATGACAACTGATACACTGCAATGCATTTATGCTCTCCAGCAATTCCGCGTTTCTCGGATCCTTGAATTTTCTTGCCGGGTGCGAATCAAATGGTTTAACCCGATCTTTACCATGACAATCCACGCACGCTTGCTGCAGTACTTCACCACCACCAAATGAATCGGTATGGCACGCATCGCAGGCATCGATTAACTGGTGATGACCGGGTGACAAATCACCAGGCATGAATATCGCTTTGTCAGTATTATCATTCAGCATGGTCATCGCCAGCCATGAGCCCAGTATGAGTGACAGTAAAACCCACGCGATCCAGTAAACTGCTTTTTGGGTTATAACCATGCTGCCGCCTAGAAGTAGTAACTTTTAACAACATGGAACCCCAGCAAAATCGGAATTGGCCAGAACAACACAATATGCAGCAATGTCCATTGACGCCGCTGTTTTTTTGCCAGTGCGGGTGACATTCTGTGCTCAGTCGCAACGACAGTGCTCGCGTATGCACCAACAACTGTCAGTACAAGGAAGTTAATCATTAGCAACATATTCAACTCGTTGCCCAGACGAAACCCGGTATGGACAATTAATGCCACGAGCACACATACTCCCAGCACTGCATGGAAATATCGCCATAGATTAAAATCGCCAAAATCTATTTTGTTAATGCGTTTGCGCAGGGAAATACCAAGACCGAGCAACATTAGCCCCAACATGGTGAAGCCACTGATCTGTTTCAATAGCGAGTTTCGCCAGAGCTCATCCCAGCGAATATCAACCTGAACGCTATCTGCATAGGGAATACGCCAGATAAAAATGAACAATACAACGAGACACAGGGTGAAGGCTGACATGGCGAGAAGGCTTCGCCACGATCTGGTCGGCTCGACACGTATATCTTCACCCAGCAGCTCGGCCAGTAATGGCTTGCATGATCCACATACACTTCCTGCACGTGTTTCGGAAGTAAGGCAGGCTATATTTTCACAGCCTGATGTAACGACCTGTGTCAATCGGCCACGTGTGACACCGGTGCAATTGCAGACCACCGCAGCTGCAGGCCATGACACAACATCCATGTCTTCTTCATTACCCCACAGATTACCACTGGACTTGAACCGTAGCAGGTGCCAGAAAGCCAGTCTTTTTTTGTTCACAATTGCATCTTGCAGTAATGATGATTCGTGCCAGTCACCGATAGCTATGGCGCCGATCAGTCGATTACCAAATAAACGAATCTTTCTGTAAATGCCGTGATCTTTTGATGTGTAAATGTATTCCTTGACGCCACCAGCCGATTCCTCGTCCACGCCTGTTCGACCCGCACTGAACACAGCCTGCTCCATGACTTTCAAACGAGTCGATTCCAGCGAGCCTATATAACGTGAATTACCCCCTGACAACCGGTCAGCCAACACTGCAGCCTGCTCCAATCCTGGTTTGACCAGGCCGTAAACATTATTATTATGTTCGGCACATTCGCCGATGGCATAAACATGCTCATCTGAGGTTTCGAGATAGTCATTAATACGAATCCCTTTATGAAAAGCAATGCCACTATCTCTGGCCAAATCAGAATTGGGTCGAATTCCCGCAGCTACAATCACTGTATCACAGGTGATTTCTCTACCACTACGTAAGCTAACTGCCTCTACCCGATTATTCCCCAGCACACTGACGACACTGTCACCCAGCTCAACATAAACACCATTTTGCTCGACGTAATCTCTAAGGTAGTTGCCGCCACGCTGATCTAGCTGCTGCATCATCAGCCATTGGTTATGCTCGATAACTGTGATTTGAGTATTGTAACGCTGCATCGCTCGAGCTGTTTCCAGCCCCAGCAATCCACCGCCTATAACGACCGTGTGCTGCGATTTCAACCTGCGAGCAAATAGCGAATCCGCTTCACTCAATGAACGAAAAGTAAATACGCCCTGATAATGAATATTGCCTATTGAAGGTATAAAAGGTCTGGAACCAACAGCAAGAACAAGATGTGAATAATGTTGTACATTGCCTGATGCGTCCGTAATGGTTCTTGCTACTCTGTCAATCCATTGGACTGCACAATTTAGACGCATTTCGATAACAGCATCAGGCTGCACAGGCGTGCCAAGTTCAAGCTCATCCCTGTCTACATCTCCAGCAAGATAGGATGACAACCTTACTCTGTCGTAAGGGTTCCACGGCTCACTGCCATATACAACAACCGGGTAGTCGCAAGCCTTTTTCACAAGCTCATTGACAAAGTGCATGCCAACCGGGCCTGCGCCAACAACTACAATCGCTTCTTGTTCAAATGGCACATGTGTCTTTGACTCGTCAGTTTCGTCAACATGTTCTATTTGCTGTATTGCTATGCTCATTAATTACCTGTCACAAAAAAAACGCCCGCACATGATCTTCATCATTTGTGCGAGCGCCTCTGCTCATTGACTCTGTACAAAATGTACTAAAGGCCTTCTTTGGCCAGAGCTATATTAAAGATTGCAATTAAACTAGCATTTAGCGTGCCAATCTTTTTTTATATATCTCCTTGATAATTTATTGAAACATCATCGTACTTACCTTTAAGGCACCAAGTTGGAACAGACGCATGAGCGGTTGCACTGCTATTGTGCCTAACATGTGATTTCATCTACTCTTAAAAGAAATTCATCGAAATTTATATAATGGCTTCCATCACAGGAAAAATTCAACCCGACCATACCGTTTACGATATTCAATGATCCGGAGCGTAAGTATATTTGTGGATCCTTCAATCGAAGGTGTTTGAACTTTTCGAGTATCGGTGTAATGCTTTCGGGATTTATTACTGCATCTCGCGCATATTTTTTCAACGGGTAGACATTATAGTTATCGAGTTTAAGAAACTCGTCTTTCACATGTACTCTATATCTGAGCGGATCATCGATTAGCCATAAAGTCACTTGACCACTTGAAAAATGCACTTTTGCATGAAACACACCGTAATTGCATATGAGATCAGCAACACGCGCAAGGACTTCGTCCAGGTGTTGATCAAACTCATTTAATTTACGTTCCTGATGAAAAAGAAACTCCCGTATTGATGGATCACCTCGAATTTGTATCCAGTCGTTAGGCATATGACCCTCCCTTCACTCAGTGGTTGTAATGGCAGTTATATCTGCCTTATTTTTATACTAGTACTTCAGATGCAGATATGATCTGCTCAGCGATCTCCCCCATACGTTTATTATGATTCATTGCCAGTTTCCGCATTGCATTATATGCCTGATCCTCACTCAGGCTTTTTGATTTCATTATGATACCCTTGGCTTTCTCTACACGCTTGCGTTCCTGTAGTGCATTTTTTGTTTGCCATAACTCTTTTTTAAGTTTCTGTTGTTCCTGAAAACGCGCCCTGGCTACACCCAGTAGTGTGACCAGACGCTCTGGATCATTACAATCTACAACATAGGCTGTCGCCCCGGCCTTTACCGCGGCATCAATCGAATCGTGTTGTGAGTCACGGGTAAAGACAAGCATTGGCGTTGGCCGCCTCTCTGAAATTGCCTTCATTTCACGCAATATCGGCTGGTCTATTTCATCACTGACGATTATCATCGCATCCGGGCGCAGTGATTCAACATACTTGCTGGCTTGATCATTTGGTCCGATTAGTTTCAGCAGGCGATAGCCGGCCCTGGACGCAGCACGCAGCAGCGGCTGCGAACTGTTCAGACAATCAGCAACAAGAATCAGATCCATGTAACCATCTTTAAAATATAAGATATATATACTATTGCAATATATATGCCATCAGAACGAACAGCTTTAACCGCTTGAAAATGCATAGGAGCTAACTTTCTATATAGAGGACTTCATCAATCCTGTGAAACCGCTTGGTGCACTAGCTGCAGTCATCGCACTTCCTTGGTGCGGTTATATCTACATCAACCTAATTAATAACCGTACCAAGGCAGTAATCGCGCGGTTATCTATTCGCTTGGCGTGCTGACATATGAAATGCTGACCGGTAAATTACCATATGGAGACAGCTTGACGCCTAATCTGAACGGGCGTACGTTGATTAAAATTGAGTATACTGTGCAATAATATATAACCCGATGATTCCATTATAGCTTGATGGCACGCTCGAAAAAGCAGTCAGCACTGACCAGTGTTCACGTTATGATACTTTCTCCGAATTTCTTTATGATCTGACACACCCTAATCCGGCTTTCATGAATCGTTCAGTACCCTTGCTGGAAAGCAACCCCGCCCTGCTCTGGAAGCTTGTAGCAGGAATATCGATACTGTTAAACCTGGTACTGATCTACCTCATGTTCGGCACAATACAGGCATGCAAAAAACAAGCTGCATTATCCTGGCCGGTGGCAATGGCAAGCGCATGGGCGGTATTGATAAAGGCTTGTTGCAATATAATGGCAAGCGACTCATCGATCACTACACACTCGTAATCGATAATGAGACGTAGTTTCACAATATTAATTCACAAGACCAACTTGATAGTTAGCAATATTTGTCACTTCCCTTGCACACAATCCCATTGAGCATGACAATAGCGCAATGGAACTAACGACTCATCAGCGTCGCCAGGCAATCAACCACGTTACCCTCTGGGGCGTTTTCGTCAATCTTGTGTTATCAGTAGCCAAGCTGGCTGGCGGATTTTACGGTCATTCCCAGGCCCTGATCGCTGACGGACTGCATTCACTGTCTGACCTGGCCAGTGATGCCATGGTTTTTGTAGCCGCCAGACATGCCAGCGAAGACGCGGATGAGGAACATCCCTATGGCCATGCGCGCTTTGAAACCATCGCCACCGTGGCGCTTTCTGTACTGCTGGTGATCGTTAGTCTAGGCATCGCCTATGACGCCATAGTCAGTCTGGTGACTGAAGAAGCCATCGAGAAACCGGATCTTTTCACCCTCTGGATAGCAGCTTTTTCCATACTCAGTAATGAAGGTCTCTATCACTACACCAAGTTTGTCGGTACCCGTATACGCTCCAACCTGTTACATGCCAATGCGTGGCATCATCGCAGTGATGCAGTTTCGTCCGTCATTGTGCTGGTTGGTATTGCCGGGACACAGTTTAATATGCCTAAACTCGATGCCTATGCTGCGGTTGTTGTTGCCATAATGATTGCCAGGATAGGTTTTAAACTCGGATATGACAGTGTTCAGGAGCTGGTTGATGCAAGTCTCGAACCCGAGCTGGTGGAACGGATTCGTAACAACATCCTGTCACACGAAGATGTTTGCGCATTACACATGTTGCGCACACGCAGAATGGGACACAACGCGCTGGTTGATGTACATATTCTCGTTGCTCCCAGGCTCAGCGTTTCGGAAGGTCATCATATCTCTGAAACCGTAGAAAAATCTTTGATAGATTCATTTGATGAAATCAACGACGTGACGGTGCATATCGATCCGGAAGACGACGAACAGGAAGCACGCAGCATGTACCTGCCCTTGCGCAGTGAGCTGATCATTGCATTAAAACACGAATGGTCAAAAATTCCGGAGCTGGATGCGATTGATGATATTACCCTGCATTACCTGGCTGGCGAGATCTCTGTTGAGGCCAGCTTACCACTGGAACAAGTGGGTGACCCCGAACTGACCAGGGAATTGCAAACCCGCTTCTCAAAAGCCAGCCTTAACGTGCCTTCAGTTGGGCGCGCGATCCTGAGATATCACTAGCGCACCATTTTGATGCATATACTATCCAGCCGCACTGCTATGGTGCGTTTTATCCGCATATTTGCAAGATTGTGTACAAAAAAACAGACATTTAGTCCATTTTAAAGCTGGCACAATTCATGCAGAATACCGCATTACTAAGATTAGCCCCGTCGCTAACACTTGTTCGTTGATTAGTGGCGGAAAATTCATTCCATAATATTCTGGAGAGTAAACAAATGTCTGCAAGTGACGTTTTAAAAATGATCAAGGAAAAAGACGTTAAATTCGTTGATTTCCGCTTTACTGACACCCAGGGCAAGGAACAGCATGTATCCGTACCTTCCCATACTATCGATGAAGATGTACTCAGCGAAGGTAAAATGTTCGATGGTTCATCAATCCAGGGCTGGAAAGGTATTAACGAATCAGACATGATTTTGATGCCAGACTGCGAATCACAGGTAATTGACCCCTTCTGCGAGGAAGTAACCATGAACCTGCGTTGCGATATTGTCGAACCGACAAATATGCAAGGTTACAACCGTGATCCTCGTTCCATTGCCAATCGTGCTGAGGCTTATCTGAAATCAACCGGCATCGGTGATATCGCTTACTTTGGCCCCGAGAATGAATTTTTCGTCTTCGATGGCGCTAAATGGGGTGATGAAATGGGTGGCGTTTTCTACGCGATCGAATCCGAAGAAGCAGCCTGGAACACCGGCAAGGACTATGATGGCAACAATATGGGTCACCGCCCGGGCGTAAAAGGCGGTTACTTTCCTGTTCCCCCTATCGATTCACTGCAGGACCTGCGCTCCACCATGTGCCTGACCATGGAAGAAATGGGCTGTGAAACAGAAGTGCATCACCACGAAGTGGGTACCGCTGGCCAGTGCGAAATCGGTGCGTTGTTCAACACCATGGTTCGCAAGGCCGACGAAGTCCAGATCTACAAATATGTTGTACACAATGTCGCGCATGCATTTGGCAAAACAGCGACGTTTATGCCAAAACCGATGGTAGGCGATAACGGCAACGGCATGCACGTTCACCAGTCAATCTCGAAAGATGGAGAAAACATTTTCTCAGGCGACCTGTATGGCGGCCTGTCGGAAACAGCCCTTTACTATATCGGCGGCATCATCAAACATGCCAAGGCATTGAATGCCTTTGCCAACGCTTCTACCAACAGTTACAAGCGCCTGGTACCGGGCTTCGAAGCACCGGTAATGCTGGCCTATTCCGCACGTAACCGTTCTGCATCGATTCGTATTCCACACGTGTCGAACCCGAAAGCACGTCGTGTTGAAATCCGATTCCCGGATTCAACGGCCAACCCATACCTGTGCTTTGCCGCTATGCTAATGGCAGGTCTTGACGGTATTCAGAACAAACTGCATCCGGGCGAAGCACTGGATAAGGACCTGTATGATCTGCCGCCTGAAGAAGAAGCGGCTATTCCACAGGTTGCTTTCTCGTTTGACGAAGCATTGAAAGCACTCGATGCAGACCGTGCCTTCCTCACTGCCGGCGGTGTATTTGATGATGACGTGATCAATGGTTACATCAAGCTCAAACAGGCCGAGGTGCAACGTTATCGTGCTGCTGTTCATCCCTGTGAATTCGATATGTACTACAGCGTTTAACTGCTACATATCTTCGCAAACAGAGCCCCGCAATCGCGGGGCTTTTTTTTGCACAATGTGAACTTGTCTGTAAATTACCTTACCAAAACAATTAGTTGAACTTGCCTGTAACTAAGACTAAGCTCATGGCATGAACTTGAAATACACTATCCTGATGCTGGCTTCAACAGCAATGATTTATGCCGCTAGCGCTGATGCCCGGTTTTACAAAAGCGTGGATGCAGAAGGTAATATCGTCTATTCCGATACACCAACGCCGGGCGCAGAACAACTTACACCACCACCAATTTCGACGGTTGAAGGCCGGCCTGTAGCCAAAGACACCAGCAATGAAGCACAAACCAGCGATGAGGCTGCGACTGAAGAACCGAGTAAAAAGCCGCCGACCAGGTACACAAAATTCAGTATCGTGCAGCCCGTCAAAGATGACACCATCTGGAGCAACAACGGTGCGGTACCGGTGTCGCTGAAACTTGAACCTCCCCTGGATACCGAAAACGGCCACAGTATCTGGGTTTATGTCGATGGCAAGGCTGTGGTCAGAAAGAGTCAGAGCCTGGTACAGCCATTGTCCGGAATCGACCGCGGCACGCACAGAATTCGGGCTGAAATCAGGGATGAAAAGCGCAAGACCCTGAAACGCACCAGTGATGTGACGATTTACCTGAAGCGCGTTTCCGCCATACCCCGCAGCGGCCCCTGACGGCTCAACAGGCTTTACTAACCACGTCGATCACTAACCTTCATTATAAATAGTCACCTGCGCACCAAATTGGTGCGTTATAATCCCTGTTACAGTCATAAAGCTGTCAAATTACCCTGAAACGAGCTCTAAAACCACGGTGACAATATCGTAAGTCACTGTTATTCAGAACTATTTTTCAATATTTAACTGATTTCATATTGAATTCCGAGAATTGGTTCGATACTTGCAAATAGCAATAACGATGAGCGACACAAATCCGTTACAAGCCATTCTGGACAACCTGCATTCTGCGGTACTGGTCATAAATCAGGACCTCGGCATTGAGTGCATGAATCCCTCAGCCGAGCATCTGTTCCAGATCAGTAACAAACGCGCCCTGAAGCGCTCGATCAAGGACCTGATTCCTGATAAACCTGAATTTCATGATCGACTGAGCCGCTCAATTATTTCGGGTCACCCGTTTACGGTGTACGACATCAGCATGCAAAGCCATGACGGCACTATCATCAATGCTGACTATTCGGTTTCTCCAATTGCTTACAAAGCGAACGGTAGATACCTGTTGCTCGAATTTACCCGCCTGGGCAGTTTGATGCGAATTTCAAAAGAAGAAACCTTGTTGCACCAGCACGAGGCAACCAAAAGCCTGCTTCGAGGTCTTGCCCACGAGATCAAAAATCCGCTTGGTGGCATTCGCGGGTCTGCACAGTTACTCGACAGAGAGCTGGATGAAGAAGGCAAACAATTCACCGGCATAATCATTCGTGAAGCTGATCGTCTTCAGAACCTGGTAGATCGAATGCTTGGACCCAAGAATTTACCGGTAAAAGGTAAGCTTAATATACATAAGGTACTGGAACATGTTCGCCAGCTTGTTCAGGCCGAAGCCAAGTCAATTACATTTATCGCGGATTATGACCCGAGCCTTCCAGATCTTCATGCAGATGAATCCATGCTGATACAGGCATTGTTGAATATCGCCAGAAATGCGGTTGCCGCACTCAGTGGTGAAGGTCAGGTAACATTACGTACACGGTCACGACGAAACTGCGCAATAAGATCTCACATTTACCCACTGCTTGCCCAGATTGACATTATCGATAATGGTGAAGGCATACCTGAAGACCTCGCTGAAACACTTTTCTTTCCCATGGTCACTGGTCGGGCTGAGGGCACCGGCCTTGGTCTATCCATTGCGCAGTCATTGATACAACAACACAACGGCCTGATTGAATTTACCAGTAAGCCGAATGAGACATGTTTCACTATTTTAATACCTTTGGAGAATGGCCATGACTGACGAACGTCATATCTGGATCATCGATGATGACGATTCGATACGTTTCGTTTTACAAAAAGCGCTGGAAAATGCCAACATGCAGGTCACCAGTTTCGATAGCGCCAACAATATTCTGGACAGGCTGCAACTGGGCGAGCCTGATGCCATCATTACCGACGTTCGCATGCCTGGTATGGATGGCCTTGAATTACTCTCAAAATTGTCTGATCAGTATCCAACATTACCGGTCATAATCATGACCGCTCACACTGATCTCGACAGTGCCGTATCTGCTTATCAGGGAGGCGCATTCGAGTATTTACCCAAACCATTCGACATTGATGATGCTGTCGAGCTTGCGCAACGTGCCAGTGACCGTCATAAGGAGCAATTACACAGCGTGTCTGATATCACCTCAGACACGCCTGAAATTATTGGCGAAGCGCCATCCATGCAGGAAGTATTTCGCGCTATTGGTCGTTTATCCAAATCGAACATAAATGTATTAATCACTGGCGAATCCGGAACGGGTAAAGAACTTGTTGCACTTTCGCTACACAGACACAGTCCGCGTGCACAGCAATCGTTTATTGCTATAAATACTGCTGCGATACCAAAAGAGTTGCTTGAATCAGAATTGTTTGGTCATGAAAAAGGCGCATTCACAGGAGCGCAATCACTCAGACATGGCCGTTTTGAACAGGCTGATGGGGGCACCCTGTTCCTCGATGAAATAGGTGACATGCCGGCAGAATTGCAAACTCGATTACTACGAGTGTTATCCGATGGCGAATTTTATCGCGTTGGCGGACATACTCCAATCAAGGTCGATGTACGTGTTATTGCTGCAACTCACCAGAACCTTGAACAAAATGTTAAAAAGGGGCTTTTTCGTGAGGACCTGTTTCATCGGCTTAATGTCATTCGAATCCAGCTACCTTCATTACGAGAAAGGCGTGAAGATATTCCTGCATTACTCAGGCTGTTCATGGAGAGGGCGATAAAAGAGCTTGAGGTCGAACAAAAAACAATTTTGCCAGAAGTTGAAGACTACCTTTCGACTCTGGAGTGGCCAGGCAATGTAAGACAACTCGAAAACACATGCCACTGGCTTGCAGTGATGACTTCCGGACAAACCATTCATATGTCCGATCTACCACACGAATTGCAACCTGATATCGGCAAACAGACCGAATCATCTGCACCTAACTGGCAGGATGGACTATCTAACTGGTGTCAGCAACAGCTGGCATCTGGCAACAGGGGAATCGCGGAGCAGGTGATTACAGAAGTTGAAATGATACTGATCAAGGTTGCATTAAATAAAACTGGCGGGCGCAGGAATGATGCAGCAAATCTGCTCGGTTGGGGAAGAAACACGCTAACAAGAAAAATCAAGGAACGCGATATCGATTGATCTCTCGGCGGTAAAGTCATAAGCCGCGAAGAACGCAAAAAGCGCAAGTAAAATATTATGTGTTAAAAGTAATTTACTATTATTTGCGTCATTTGCGTTCTTCGCGGCTAATATTAAGTTCTTTCGGAAGATAATTTTATATATTATTAGTGTTAACTACTCGTTTGAATTAATACAATTAATATAGGCCTCTTCAAGATTCTTTCCATTATATGCTTGCTTGAATTCTGTTGATGTACCTTGATACAGAATTCTGCTTTTATGTAATACAGACATGCTGTCAGCCAATTCATCAACGTCGGCCAGTACATGCGAACTGAAAAACACTGTAAGCCCCCGTTGCTTTAAATTGAGCAGCTGTTTTTTGAATAATACACGTGCTTTAGGGTCCAGGCCACTCATAGGCTCGTCAAGAATTAACAGTGATTTATTACTCAGTAGACATGATGTAATGCCCAGCTTCTGTGTCATGCCTTTGGACAAACGCCCAACCGAAGATTCCATAATTTCACGATCAAGCTCGAGTGCATCCAGCATTTTATCTATATCAGCGCTGTTGATGTTACTAGAATGCAGTTCAAGCATATATCGAATAAAATCCTTGCCCTTGAGATACAGGGGGGGTGAAAAACGATCAGGAAGGTAGGCAACCTGTTCTCGGGAACTTACTTTATGATGCGGCTTGCCAAACAAATTGACTGAACCACCATCGATTGAAATTAAATCCAGTATTGCCTTGATCATGGTCGTCTTGCCGCTTCCATTCATGCCCACGAGGCCGTAAAAATTACCTTCAGGGACATCCAGATCAATGCTATCTAGTACACGTTTTTTACCGTAAGATTTATCGACGTTCTGGCATTGAATAGCAAGCATTTTATTCGATTTGTTATTACTGCATAAAAAAGAGCCCAGTATATGGGCTCCTGTTTTTAAAATATGTTCAATACAGATTAGAAGTTTCTGAACACGGCTGCACAGTTATCGCTCGGATTCTGTAATTCATAATCATTCGCTGCAGTTATACACAAGCCTTCGGCTGTTGCATCCCAACCTGTACCAGCAGTACCCAGCTGCATCGCACCAGAATCAGGTGAACCGTCATCTACCTTGCGATCCAGTTCGGCGATAACTTCTACAGGTATGCCACGGCCACTAATAAGCTCGTGAGAAGCAGCTGCGCCTGTTTGTACCATGGTGCCATATGACAGATTCATGCCTGAACCAAAGCCATTATCCGGACAAACCGTTGGCGCGCAATTGTAAGCATCAGCAGCGACAGTTTGTGTATCGTCTGTATAGCCACCTGTTAAGTAGCCGGCGGCTTCAAGATGAACCCAGACACGCGCGCTTTCGGACGTTGTATCGACCAGGCCATTACCGTCGCCGCCATCTGGTGCACCAGGCAGATTTACGTTTGATTGAGTTGTATTGTAATCGCCAGGGAATGCGCGATAGCGGTCCTGGAAACTGAACCAGGCTGCGGTAATACCATCAACAGTGTTATTCATCGCGCGCACACGCGCGGTGTTGATTAGTTCCTGACCCTTGAGCACACCACCCAGGAGCAGACCGATTATGACCAGCACGATCGCGATTTCAATCAGGGTGAAGCCTTGCTGTTTATTCAATTTGTTCATAACTGTCACTTTCATTTGTTATTGCCGTGTTGTTATTGTTATTAAAGCAATATCCATACCAACATTATATAGACCAAGAAACGCCCATTTACCCGCAAATTTGCCGCTTTACAGGCTGATTTAAACTGTTATTTTGTCTAGTTATCAACATCTTGACGAATTTTCGTCATTTTTTCCTCAAGTACTCGAATTTTGTTCTGCAGAAACTCAAACTCATATGGATCCGTGATTTCACCGCTGGCAATCAGGCCGCCAACCAGTATCTTTGCCGCCTCCACTTCGCCCATGTCCTCGAGTACGATAATTTTCATGTCCCTGGCCCAATAAGGCACGTTTGCACCGGTCGCTTTTTCTGCCAGGGCATGGGCATATTTCAATGCCAGCGGCAAGTCCTTGAGCTCGTGTTTGGCTGTGATCACGGCATGCGCCAGCCAGCGCCAGTGCTTGTTCGGTTCCTGGTTGAACTTGGAGAAGATGTAGTCCATCATTTCGCGCTGTTTTTCGCGGTCACTCACGCCGCCGTATACCCTGGCCGCAACCAGCATGGGGTAATGCCCTCTCGGGTCCAGCTCGAGTATGGTATCGAGCCATTGTGTAACAACACCATAATCAAGCGCATGCAGCGGTATACTGATGCCGGGCTGATTATCAAATGCCTGCAGCCATAAATTCAGCACTTTTGCTGCCGCTACCGGCTCACCAAACGAGCTCATCACATAGGCCCGGTGCGACATCGGCTGCGATAAATCGTCAGCTCTGGCTACTATGGGCTCCTGCTGACTGTGCCAGAGTAATTGCATGGCCAGCGATATCACCAGTAATATAATTATGGCTGACGGGACGTCCCTGACTGGACGGTCTTTTTCGATAAAACGCCTGATCATCAAAAATTTTTACGATAAAAATCAAACATTGCTATGGCTGACAGTAATACCGAGTAGATAACAGCCTGTCCGATTACAGGCATCAGCAAGCCAAAACTGCCGGTTCCGTGTGCAAGCCATTCGGTCTGGGTAAATCGATGCAAATCGGGTAACAGCCAGGTCAGTAGCTCAACAAAGCCATCCATAAACTTCTGTGATACCGTAGTATGTGAAATAATTGGATACTTGGACATCAGGTAAATCGATGTCGCCGATCGTGATGCCGCATAGATAATGAACACGCCTGTTAGTGCTGCGGGTATCTGGTTGAATGTAAACATCATTACCAGGCCCAACGCCACTACAAGAACCAGCTCAAAAAAGAGTGAAATACCCCATATAATGACCTGGTCAGCAGCAGCGTAAAACAGCAACATGGCGCTGAACATGACCGCGATGATGAGTGATACATGAACAAAACCGGTCAATTTACCCAGAAAGTAACTACTGCGATGGATTGGCATCGCCAGTATCATTTCCAGTGTCTTGTCCTGCAGCTCGCGCACACTACTTGAAACAACAAACATCGTAACAATGACAACTGCGCTTATTCTAAGAAATGCCGCGAGCACTGAAACCTGTGTTTCCCTGTGCTCGGTAATAGCCAGATCACCAATAAACTCTACCAGCCCAAAACTGATCACAATGATGAGTAATGACAGCCACAGCAGGCGATTACGCATCGACTCTATTATGGTAAATTTCGAGATAGTGAATATTTTCGAATGCATTTTTAAGCCGCAAATTACTTTATCCATGTTAAGTGTAGGCATAACCTGATGTCTTTTCTATCTGAAAAACTGCTTTTAGGAAATGAATATCGGCTGCTTGGCCTGATGATGGTTTCACTAATTGCAGCTATTTCATTCAGTGAAAACATAAATATCTCGCGCAGCCTGTTTATAACACATTTTGGGTTTTTCCTGATGTGGCAGCCCGTATACAAACAGGAAGACAACTTCAGCCTGGTCGACCTCATGATCTTGCTTGGCCTGATCGGAATATTTATTGTCTGGCTGAATGTTTGGTTAACACCATTCTGGATGCTGCTGCTTCTTAGCCTGTTAACCGGCCGGATTTTCTCTCATGGTATGGGGCGCATTGCCTACGGCATAGCAGTTATCGTGCTTTTTTTACAGCTCATCTTGATAACGACACCTGACTTGTTCAACTTGCATGGCTTTTCAGCACCCGTTGTAGCGACGCTCGAACTGCTATTGATTTTGACCCTGTTTCCATTGTTTTTTATCAAATCAGATGAGCATCGCCACGCAACACATGTTGATTTTATACGTGGTTTTCTCATCGTAATACTCACATCGTACCTCTGCATGGGTAGCGTACTCGTTACTTTCAAGGCAAACATACCTTATATTCAGGCTCTTGCCAGCAGTATCATTATAGCCGCCCTGTTCCTGCTGGTTACAGCATTACTGTGGTCGCCAAGAGGCGGCTTTTCAGGACTGGCACAACTTTGGGAAAAATATCTGCTCAACATCGGCGGACCGTTTGAACAATGGATATCGCAGCTATCATCACTTGAAGCCAATACCTCGCTCGAACCCGATTATTTTCTGGATACCAGCATCAGGTATCTACAGGAAAGGCACTGGATTAGTGGCATCTCGTGGAAAACTCAAAAAACCGACGGGATTGCCGGAGATGAAACCAGATACCAGGTTACGGTAAATGATGACAAGGTTGAGTTGACACTGTATGCGTTCAGTCCAATAGGCCCTGCCCTGCTACTGCATACAAAATTATTACTCAGTGTTCTGATGTTTTATTACAAGGCAAAGTTGCAGGAACGACAATTAACCAGGCAGGCTCATTTACGCGCAATTTATGAAACCGGTTCAAAGCTTACACATGATGTTAAAAATATTTTGCAGTCTACCAAGACACTTACGCAAGCGGTAATGCTGGAAGATGGTCGTAATGCCGAGACCTACCAGATACTGAAAAGACAGCTGCCGCTACTAACTGAAAGACTGCAGGCCACGCTGGACAAGCTCAGCGCACCGACACTGGAAGTTTCGGAATCCATATCACTCAAGTCATGGTGGCAGGAAGTACAGTCGAAATACGCGGGGCGTGATATCAATTTTACACAGTCCATACACAGTGACGCGTTAATACCACTCGAGGTTTTCAACACCGTAACAGAGAATCTACTCGATAATGCACGCTCCAAACGGCTGATGCAGAACGATTTGTCAATTACTGTGTCACTACAGTCCGATAACAACAGAGTCACTCTTCGTGTGATTGATAGCGGTTCGCCTATAGCGAGTGAAACCAGGATGCAGTTGTTTGACGAGGTAATCTTTTCGGAGAGCGGGTTTGGTATCGGACTTTACCAGTCTGGGCAGCTGGCTAAACGTGCAGGATATAACTTACAGCTTGAAAGCAACAACCAGGGCAATGTTTGCTTTTGTTTGTCTTCAACATAACTGGCTATGGCAACATCCCGATCTCGACCATCCTTGCTTTTAACTCGTAATCGCTTATCCAGAGAACGATATCATCAAACTCTCCGCCCGCCGTGGTGGTACCCGCTTCTGTTGGTGTACGGCTCAGAAACTCCGAGTTTGTATCTGTATTGTTGATCTCGTCGAGATTTGCTGCCGGTATAGCCGGCCGTGCAACACCGTCAACACTCAAACCACCGTAGGTATTCTTACCATGCGTAAAGATGACAGCGACAGCATTGGTTGCAACCAGTGGTGTTGTTGCACCATTCGCACTGCGGGTTCTGATTCGTCCGGTTCCCGCATCTGTCAGGCCAAACACACTGCCCGCACCGCTGCCGTCATCTGAAAAGGCGGGATCCACCCAGTACCGGTACAGCGTGTTCCAGGAATCCGACGGTTTCAACCCCAATGTTCCCCAGGGCAAGTAACCCAGATAACCATCTGCTGCATCGGCATCACAGGTTCCAGTTGCTAAGTCTCTGTCTTCGAGTCCGCCATTTTCGCTATCACAATTGGTCTCGCACGGACAAGGCAGGAATGGACCGCCTGAACTGTAGACATATCCGAGGATCGCGTTTTTGATGATTTCAAGATCAGCCTGCGATTCAGCCCTTTTGGTCGTATCGATGCGCGCACCCAGGGTACCAAGGAAGCTTCCGATCAGCACACCAACAATGACAAGCACAATCGCGAGTTCGATCAATGTAAAGCCGGCTTGTTTATGATTCATGGTCTTGATCATTATGGACAACTCACGACAGTTAACGGATCTGAATCTGTTATGCAGAAAGCTATATCATTGGCTGTTGGCGTGTAATTTCCGGTACCGTCCCCAACAGCATTATTCACTTCAATATAGTTTGCCAGTACGTTTTTTGTATCTACATCTCCGGCAAACGGTTCATTTCGCAACTGGGCACCGGTACGGCTGCCGGCATAGAGCACCACAGCGGCGTACTCATTAGCACCGACATCGATGCAGTTTGTGCCTACACAATTGGGCGCACCTGCATCGGCGATACTGGTTGGTGCATAGTAGGCCGATACTGCGTAAAAAAAGTGATCTTTCCAGTTCTTCCATAACGTATATCCTTTAGCCCCCGAGCCTGTATTCAAATCTATGTTCGGTCCACCGCCAACCACCAGTGAGTCACAATAACCTTTGTCAAACAGGAATGGCACTGCATCATTTGGTGCATTGGCAGCACCTAACGCTGCATCAGAATCGTCGACAGTATGCGGATAGCGCCCCAGGTAACTTACAGCCACTGTATCATCATAGTTTCCATCCAGCCTGTAATCCAGTCCGGCGAAATCTACAGCTACGGGCCTGGGTAGTTTGCGATTACCGCTGTTATTACCATAGGCAGCGATACACAGCGCCAATGCCTGCGTCAGCCGCCTCATCGCACTGTCCGCACTGGTCATAAAATCCCGCCTCTTTGTAATGGCGTCCCATAGTTCCTGCCGAGTAATAGTGACCAGCTGGTCATTGTAAGGCACCGGCAGCTGGTCCGTATCCACACCCCGGTTGATTACATCGTCTATAGATAGTGCCGCGCCGGAAAGTGTCGAATTATCATAAACGCCATCGCCCTCCAGATAGTTCGCCGGCGTATAATCAAGGCCACACTGCGATGTAATATCGAAAGTTCTGGCCTGTCCGGACAGCGCAACTGATGGATCATACAATACTGCCACAACTCGATCTTCTGCAAATGCTCCTGTTTTTAGATTAGCTTGAGCATCGTATACCCGGAACGCGCCATTTGAGTCTTCATTCAACATGTCCGGCAGAGTCGACACCGCGTCCTTGTACTCACCTGATACCGCATACCAGAGGCAATTACCGCTACCCGACTTCAGTATGCCTGTTTCCAGGCTGGCCCATGGAAACAGCCCTAGCGTATTCACTTGCTTGCTTCCACACGTACCATGGCTACCACCTTCGACAATGGCATCAATACCCGTATCCGGGCAGGGCAGGAAGCCATATTCACCTGGATTACTGTCTTCATACAATACCGCGAAATCGAGTAATGCCTGTTTTGCCCGGTTTAAAGATGTTTGTGTTGTCTGTGTCTGTTCGAGACGGAAATATTCTATTGGTACTTTTCTAAACAGATAAACAATCGCAGCAAGAGAAATCACGATGACAAAGATTAGTAGCGCGATTCCTTTTTGCCCTGAGACATTGTCCATATGAATTGCTTTCACGATCAAGGTATTACTGGTAATTGTCCTTGACCTGATCTTCCCCCTGAGACCAGCTCTGTCCGGGCTTGATTTGTATACGCTTGCCATCGACTCTTACCGGAACCTTATAGGTTTCTCGATCAGCTGCCTTCGGATTAACCTTCACACCTTTACTGAAGCCGTTATCAAGCGTACTTTCACCATTGACCCAGACCACATTTTCTCCATTACTTCTCATCATGACACCGTTGACTCTCACGTTTGTTGTCGCGCTGCTCTGCTCTGCCTCTTCCTGATAAGTGCCGCGCCTTACCGCATCCAGTTTTTGCCTCTGCCCAGCGTCAGTAAAAAGCCGCCCCAGCTTATCTATTTCGTCAGCAGAAACCGCCGGGCCAGAAATCAGCAGTATGGCTGATATCAGTAAAAATGCGGATCGACCGGACAGCAATTGAATAGTATTCATGGCTAACTCTTCTCTGCTTTTTTTAGCGTATACCAGCTAAGCTCACAATAGGCTCTCATATTATCTGCAGCCTCCTGATCGATTTCACCATGATGAATATTTTTATTAATCAGCTCGATATCGCATTTGTCTACAGAAACAAGGCCTTTTGCTTCCCTCTTTAATGTGCTCAACATTGCAAACAGATCCCCTTCATGAAGGAATTTCATATCGAGCGTCATCATGCTTTTAAATACGTCGATCCCTTTATATTTTTTGTCCAGGGCTTTTTTGTCAAGCAACTTTTGGCTGGCAATATTGTATTTGACTGATGTCATACCCCTTGACTCGGCAACACGTTGCACGATCTCTAACCAGCTAAGCCTGTTTTCATCACCTATGACTGAGTTACTTATCAGCTTTTTAAATGTATCTTCATGCTCAACAAGAATCTGGTTGTTCCGGTTAGCTTCGTCGATCTTGTTTCTCCAGCTATGCATTTCTCTCTTCATTTTGCTGTTTTCGTCGTTTGCCGTGTTTTTATACATACCAGACAATGTCACCACAGTTACCATTAACAACAGAACGCTTGTAAAAAGCACAAGGGGTTTTTTAATACTTCGATGAATGCTTAGCCTATACATGTTCAGGCGCCTTCATTACAACCTGGAGTGAAAACTGTCCACTTTTACTGCTTTGCGCACTCTGTGGAATTCCAGCCATAAACCGGCTTTCAGCGGAAAATTTCTTTTCCGGTCTGACTTCGACTGGCAGATTGATTGCCCTGACTTCTTCTACACGCTCACTGTTGCCGAGTGTAGAAATTATTTTGTTTATACTATTTACTGAATCCCTGTAACTACTGCT
Source organism: uncultured Gammaproteobacteria bacterium (assembly GCA_963807785.1). Classification (GTDB taxonomy): domain Bacteria; phylum Pseudomonadota; class Gammaproteobacteria; order SZUA-229; family SZUA-229; genus JABDQW01. The sequence goes on from CAWEEC010000092.1 coordinate 27,693, forward strand.
ATCGAGCGGGATTCGACCTGTTATAACTGCAACATGCTGTACTTCACTGGATGACGTGACATCCGTCGGTTTGTATAGCTTTTCTGGCTCTGACCTTCTATTACGCGCTTTCTTGTGTTTAGCATCATCGACTTGCCTGGTTGACCATTCAATCTTGTCTATATAAATACGACCAATTTTGGGATCGCCCACCAACTGGCTGAAGGCAACCATGAAGTTTAGTGGGGTTGTCTGACTATTGGTCTCTATTTGCTCAACCATGTCGACTGCCAGATCCATCAGGTTAGCATTCGAAAACAGCTCTTCGTATGCTGCGTATTTTTCCTCGTAAACACGCTTGAACTCATCTGTACGCTCGTTCAGTAGTGCTGTTGACTCTTTAAATGATATACCTTCGGATATGTTTGCCTCAGTCATCAATAGTGAGACTATGATGATCAGTACGGATGCCGTATATAGTGCATTTGATGCAAGCGCATAGTAAAAGCGGCTGAATTCGTACCTGTGGCCATAATGACTGGATGCGCTGTATTTATTTGCAGCAATACAGGCAAATAGTCCATCCGAGAACTTGTCGGGCAGGCCTTTAATGCCCAGCTTTGCAGTCACATCATTTAATCGGTGCACATGGTAATCGTTGAAATGATCAGAAGCGAATGCGCTTTCCAGTGAATCAATCTGCGCATTCGAGCCAATTATATGCACATGTATCATGTCAGTATCCTTTATCTGATACTGATTTCTTATATATGTCAGAGTTCTTTCTACTTCTGGTTTTGCATGTGAGCCAATATTGCTAATATTGCTAGCGTCCTGATTGATTACAGATTGCCTGCTGGATAACATTTTCCCATCTTTAAACAATGTCTGCCTGAGATTACTATTGACCTGCTGACTTACAAGCAGCACATAACCTTTTTTTGCACCAATAACTGGAAGAATATAATTGCTGATTAATGGCAGGCTCCAGATGCCTGACAAAGGGACATCACACTCTTCGATAATTCTTATCCACGGCCTGATCAGTTCCGGATTTGTTATTGCCGCTAACAATACCTCATCATCCTTACGCCCGCTTTTCTGTCGCCCCTGAATTTCAGAGTATGTATACTGCCTGCTGGACCTGTAATGCCTGTCTATCAGTCTTGATATTACGGCTTTTCTGTCCTTACCATACACATGTGGTATCACGTCCTTTCTGAAATCTTCTTCAATAACATCCAGCAATAACCCGGTTGGTGTTTTCGCCGATGACTCAAGATACTGTCTGAATTTTTCGTAACCATCTACATTTGACTCAAACGAGCACGCACCTTCCAGTTTTTTCCTGCTCCAGTGAAAAACTGTTAGTCGATGGCCTGAAAAATAGAATATTCTCTTCATATGATTAACCGATTACATTTTGACACTGGAAACAGCATCATAAACGGGGCCTAATACAGCCATCATTATCCACATCATGATACCGCCAAGTATTATGGTGAGTATCGGCATCATAGCTGGCTCAAGCTTATCTATCGATTCTTTCACTTCCCTGTTATAGAAGTAACTTACATTTAGTAATGCCTCATCCATTGCCCCCGTATCTTCACCGACTTTGAGCATACGAACGATCATGGATGGAAACACGCCGATACTTTCAAAACTTTCACTTATCTGCGATCCTTCGGCTATGCTCTTTCTCGCCCTGTTAATGGAGTCCTCGAGCACAAGATTATCAACCATATCTTCAGATATTCTCAGTGCGTCAAGCACAGTAATTCCCGAGCTGTACATCATCGCAAAATAGTTAGCAAAACGTGCCAGTTTGATTTTTGAAGCTAATGGACCTATTAACCAGATTTTCAATTTCAGGCCGTCTAGAAAGTACCTCAATGCAACACTGTTCCTGGCCGAAGCAATCACTATGAAATACATTATTATTGGTGCTGTAAATATCAGATACCAGTAGTTCACAAATGCATCAGATATGTTCATCAAAATTATTGTATACAGGGGGATCTCTGTGCCGATATTTTTAACGAAAGGCAGTAATTGTGGCATCAGGTAGATCATCAGGAAACTCACTACACTTAATACAACAACAGTCACAATAGCAGGATAAATCATGATTTTCTTAGTATGCGAAGCCAGCTCATCCTGCCACATGGTGGTTTCTGCAAGGTCTCTTAGCACTTCTGGCAGGTTGCCTGTTTCTTCACCAACACGAACCAGCGTTACGTACACCTTGTCAAATATTTGTGGGTGTTCTAATAATGCCAGCGAAAGCGTTTTACCACCTTCAATATCATCGATTACTGTTTGCAACACATCGGTGAAGTGACTGTACTCTATGCTGTCCCTGATATCTTTAAGGCTATCCAGTAAAGGAACGCCAGATTTGGTAAGCTGCTCAACATGGAAAGTAAAATTTATCAGCTCTCGTCTAGATATCGTTTTCTTTTGCAGAATGGATCTTGATATCCTACTGTGTTCTTTATAACTAAGCAGGTCAAAACCCATGCTGCCCAGTCTTTTTTCAAGCTCCATCGGATTACTGGCGACCATGGTGTCAGAGCGCACTTTTCCTGCAGCATCGATAGTCTTGAATTTATAATCCGGCATTTACATCAACCTCTGTGTCAGGTCGATAACACGTGAAACTTCCTGCAGTGATGTTTCTCCTTCAAGTACGCGCCGTATCGCATCGTCAGCCAGTGTCTTATAACCTGTTGATTTAGCACAGGCTCGTAATTCGCCAAGCGTTGCGCGCTTGGCGATCTGCTCATCAAGCTGACTATCAATGCGTAATGCCTCGATGATAGCTACGCGGCCTTTATAACCGGTGTTATCACATTTTGCACAGCCGTCTGCCTCATATATAGTCAGCGCTTCGTTAACGTATTCAACACCAAGTAACTTGCTGTCAACATCATCGGCCTCCCTGGGTCTTTTACATGACGGGCAAAGCAGCCGCACCAGCCTCTGGCTGATAATTCCGATGATATTACCGGTCATGATATCCGGAAGCACGCCTATATCCAGCAAACGTGGTATAGCGCCGATTGCCGAATTTGTATGTAACGTGGAAAGTACCTGGTGTCCTGTCATCGCGGCGCGGAAAGCCATATCAGCCGTGTCTTCATCACGAATTTCACCGACAAGAATAATATCCGGGTCCTGCCGCATCATGGATCGAATTCCATTAGCAAAATCCATACGTGCGACTTCGTTTACCGATGTTTGCCTGATCATGTCAACCGGATATTCAACAGGATCCTCCAGTGTCATAATATTCACCTGTTCCGACTTGACGTAATTCAGCATGGAATACAACGTCGTAGTCTTACCACTTCCGGTAGGCCCTGTTACCAGGATGATTCCTTCCGGCCTTGCCATCATCAATCTCAATGTGTGCAGGGTGGAATCATTAACACCAAGCCTGTCCAGAGGTACAATACCTTTAGCGCGATCAAGTACACGAAGTACGATATTTTCGCCGTGGGTTGTTGGTTGTGCAGAAACACGAAAGTCAACACGATGTCCCTGTACCTGCAAACTTAACCTGCCATCCTGCGGTATCCTGGTTTCGGCTATGTTCATGTTAGACACCACCTTCAGGCGAACAACAATCGCCGACCAGTAGTCTTTATGCAGACTGCGAATCTGGCGCAATACACCATCTATGCGGTAACGCAGCCTTAAGAATCCGTCTTCGGGTTCAAAATGAATATCTGAAGCTTCGCGCTTGACGGCATCAGCCAATATCGCGTCTACCAAACGCACCAGAGGCTGGCTGTACTCATCATCTATCGCATCAAGACTCTTGTAATCAATCTCTCCTGTTTCGATTTCATGCAAAATGCCATCGACTGACAACTCGTAACCATAAAACTGGTCAATGGCTTTTTTAATTTCACCTACACCAGCGACCAGCGGTATAATTTCGACCTTGCGTCCAACCAGCGCATGGATCCTGTCCTGCACCATCAAGTCAGAAGCATTCTTCATCGCAATTTTCAGCTGCTGGGCTACTTCATCAAAACTGACCGGGATGATGGTGTGGCGATCGGCAATTTCTTTCGGAATCATAGCAAGCGCGCCCTGATCGGGAATTACATTACCAAGGTCTACACTACCAACACCCAGAATCTTGCCAAGCACATCGCGCATGACAGATTCGGAGACAAAACCCAGGGAAACGAGAATTTCACCTATCAGGCGCCCGTTTTTTTTCTGCTCGGTTAATGCGATCTCTACCTGGTCATAAGTCACCAGGCCTTTCTCAATCAGCTCTTCACCGAGTCGCTTTTTTTTCTTTATAATTGCTGGCGCGTTCATGACTATTGAATGGCCCCCAGATAAGCCAGTCTGCTTTTAACAGCATCTGGAGAAAAACTGATATTCTTGCCATTGGCAAGCTTCAAACTGTCTTCATAATAGGCCCTGGCTTCCCTGTATTTGCCAAGATGATCCAGGCTGACAGCCAGGTTATAGGCGTAATCAGGGTTCTCACCATCAACTTTCCATGCGTTAAAAAAGGCCTGCTGTGCTTCTGGCCAGCTCTTTTTCTGTATATACAGATTGCCCAGTGCAAACTGCAGATTAGAATCGTCAGGCCGAAACTCTATTAACTGCTTAAGCCTGGTCTCGCTAAGTTCTGCTCCACTGGTTTGAGCAATGTTTGCAAGCCCGGCATGTGCATGCGGATCTCGTGGATCACGTTCCAGTAGTTGAATGTATAGATCCCTGGCCGTTGCAGAATCACCCTGTTGCAGCGCCACAGCAGCCATTCCCAGCACAGCGTCATGATTATCTGGCTCCTTGTCCAGAACCTTTTCATATTCACGTCTTGCTGATTCATAATGCTTGCTCTGATACGCAAGCCAGCCACGTTGCAGTGCTTCACTTACCGGGTCACGCTTCTCTGCTTTTTGCACGCTAAATGTCTGTTTTGCCAACGGCACATCTCCAGGCCTGGCATCATTTATTGTTGATGTGCTGGCTGCAGCCCTGGCCTTTATTCCTTTCCTGGTGCTCGATTCTGTCTTGACGTTCGACTCGGGAACAACCGCCAGTGAGGTCAAATTTTCTTCGATTCTTGTTTTGGATTTGAGTGTTGCAAGCGCAATCTGGTGTTTACGCTGCATTGACTCCAGCTCATCCAGCATGTCGAAATAGAAATACAGGCCACCAATTGATAAAAGCAAAAGAGAACCAATCACCACACCACCCCAACTCAGCATCCTTGACTTCTTGTGTTCGATATTTGTCTTATTTATGAGTAGCTTTAATGCCTCGTCAGTTACTGTTGTCGGCGTTTGTATTATGCGTTGCTGATGAAAACCAGCTTCTGACGTTTCATTAAACTCAGGCGATGCAGTATCCTGCATGGCAGCCGAAGCCAGATGCTGATCATCAAGCTCAAGCTCCTCAAGCAGCTCTAGATCTGGTTGCCTGCCCTTGTATTCGGGCTGCACCGGGTCTTGATCAAGCAGCAGCTCAGACTCATCACCCGACTCTGCCTGTAAATCTGCAGAATTCGCGCTTTGCTTCGCTTGAGCAGCTTTTTTCAGGGCATCCAGTAACAGGCTCATGTTTATACGCTTGCTCGATATTATTCAAAATGGTATTTACTGCTCATCTTCATTTGAGCCACTCTCGATCGCCTGTGCAGTATTCAGCTTCTTCTTGTTTTCTGTCTGCAGTTCTTCAAGTAAATATTTTCTATATTCCTTGAAATCACCGGTCAAACTTGCGTCATGAGTAACGACGGGGCGAATAAAAATGACCAGTTCTGACTTAACATACTCGTCTTGCTGATATCTGAACAAGGCGCCAAGAAATGGAATGCTGGATAATAGCGGAACACCGGTTATCGATTTGTCAATCTGGTCCTGCATAAGACCGCCGATAACAGCGGTATCGCCATTTTCTATCTTAAGAACTGACTCGATTTCACGTACCTGTATTATCGGTATCTCGTTGGTAACGCCTGCATCGGCCAGTGCGGGATTCGGGTCCTTGACGAATCCAATGATGCGTGAAATAGTTGGTCTGACATTCAGCGTTACCACATCGTTCTGATCAATATAGGGCGTCACGGTCATAACAAAACCAACCGGTACCGTATTAACATCAGTATCTACTGCCACTGCAGAATTTTGATTTACAGCCCCGGGAACCGCCTCAACTTCGACATTAAAGTAAACCTCGTTATCGACCACCTTCAATAATGCGCTTTGATTGTTAATCGCCATTACTTTTGGGCTTGACAGCACTTTCACATCACCAAAGGTTTCTAGCGCCTTTAATGTAACGTTCAGTGGATTACCATTTACACTATCGGCAATATTGAGCGAAAAGAAAGGTGTCTGGCCCAGATTACCACCGAGCAGGTCCTGGGTAACCGATGCATTCGGATCGCTGGTTACAAATGACCAGTCAATACCTGCCTGATACTTATCACTTAACTTGACCTCGGCAATGGTTGCTTCGATGAGTACCTGCCTTTGTACACTGTCGAGCACCTTGTCGATAAAACTCTGTATCTGCACATGCTGTTTTGCGGTTGCGTTCACCGCAATCATGCCACTTTCTCTATTGACGATAATGTTTTCGCTGGTATCAACATCATTACCCTTGCTGGATTTAACCTTCTCACCAATCATTTTCGCGATATTTATCGTCAGCGTTTTCCAGAATTGATTGTTCGATGTATTCTCTACAAGTGAGCTGGAATTATTTCCGCCTTTCTCACCGCCGCCACTTTGACCACCCTCAACATTGCCACTACCGGTTGATTTTATCTCGGATGAAATCTCAACCGTACCCGTACTGATGCGTGACATATTCAGATAGTCGATGTTGTAGATTTTCAGATGTGGCTTGTCCGCCTGCACACGTAATGTGCCGTCAAGCAGATGATATCGAATGTTGGCCTGTTGTGATATTCGGTCAAGAATTTTTGGTAACGTCTGGTCAATAGCATTCATAGTGACGTTACCTTCAATATCATTTTCTATATCGAGATTAAGCTTTGCATCTCTGGCCATTGAAAACAGCAATTCGCGAATTGGCACATCGTGCACAACTACTGTATATGTTTCGAGGTTAGGCCTTTGCACCGGCATTGGCAGCACTGGTACGCGCGAGATAGCTTCCGGAATGTTATCCATAGCAGGTGCATCGATCATCAAGTGGCCATCAGACACATCCGGAGGATTGGATGCCCCACATCCGGCAATCATCAATAGCCCGAAAATTAAACTGCTTTTTATTATTATAATGTTCATTAATTTACCAAGTACAAAATGCGCATCAATCATGCTTGCTCATGTCACAGGCTTAACTGCTTGACTCAAGATCCTTCCTAAGTGCACTAACACGGCGCAAGAACGGCTTGCTAGCCTTCATGTCTGCCGGCAGATTTTGAAGTATGGAACGGGCAGTTTGTCTCGAATCAAAATCGTTATACAGAACACTGTACATACGACTTCCTCCGATTCTAGTTTCATAGACATAAATCTTTTCAAAATCAAGGAGATCGGATGGGCCGCGCAGAAAATCCTCAAGCGCTTTTGCGTCTGCGATGCGTGTCATGAAGAGCTGGATACTGTAGTGTTCATCATCAACTGCTGACAGCCATTTTTCTGTTTCACTGAGACGCTGATCAAGTAACGTGGGCCTGATTCTGCTCTTATTATTTGTTTCACTGCTGCCTGTTTTTTCCTCTACTAATGCATCAGCCACCGCCATTGTTTTAGTTGTTATCGTCATGGCTGACGTTGCATTACCATTATCACTGTTGTGTACAGACTGTTTACTTTGAGACACAGGCATAACCGATACCTGTTCTATACCCGGTCCAATCCAGCCCGGTATCATTGACCCGACCCAAACTGCCAGTAACAAAGCGGCAATCACTCCGCCGGTCATAAACACAGGTCTATAACTAGTCCCCTTTCTAAAATCACTATCTTTGGCTGCGCTGGCAACATGCCCGACCTTGACTTCATGACTGCCCTCGGAGAACGAGGCCATCAGGGACTTGTCAGCAATGATATTTATACGTCTGGATAAGCCACTTGAATATTTTTCAACAGCACTGGCCGTGCGCTGATTGAACAGGCTGGGCCCCCGGTAACCAACGGACCGCAGCCTGAAGTTGAGATAATCCAGGGTATCTTCCGGCGGGAACGGATCCAGATAAAAACTGTGCGTAATCCTTTCTTTCAATTGCCTGATCTGTGGCTGCGCCAGCTTGTCATCCAGCTCGGGTTGCCCGAACAGCACCATTTGCAGAAGTTTGTGCTGATCAGTTTCAAGGTTACTCAGTAAGCGAATTTCTTCCAGCGTTTCCACAGGCATGCTCTGCGCTTCTTCAACAAACACAACCACCTGGCGATTGTCTGCGTGCTTCTTCAACAGGTAGCCCTGCAGTTTCTGCATCACATCGAGTTTACTATCATCGTTTCTTACCCCCAGATTTAGCTCATGTGCAATTACATGCAGGATATTATCCGGGGACAGGCTCGGGTTCGCTATATAAACAACGTCTACGACGTCTGACAGCTTCACTTCCAGCATACGACACAACATCGTCTTACCACTGCCAACCTCACCAACAACTTTAATGATGCCCTCACCCGAATTTATTGCATAAATCAATGCTTCCAGTGCAGCACCACGCTTGCTACCTTCAAAGAACATGCTGGTGTCAGGCGTTATTTTGAACGGCGACCGATCGAGTCCGAAATGCTCAAGATACATTTAATTGCTCCCCAGTTTTTGTACTCTGCTATACAACGTGGTTCTATTTACATGCAGGGCTTCAGCTGCCTTGCTGATATTATTATTATATTTTTCCAGCGCAATACGTATACAGCGACTTTCTATATCACTGAGTAAATCATCAAGCTTCAATTCACCCGCTTCAATTTTGCCTACAATATATTCATCAGTGAGAGACGGGCTTAATTCGTTCAGAGCCTCGGCTGACAGTTGCGTCTCGAGCTCTTCATTCAGCTGTGCATATGTCACTACGCTTCCCGGATACTTGGTGCCCAGCCGAATAACAATATTTCTTAATTCTCTAACATTACCCGGGAATGCATAGCTCTCCCAAAGTTGTATTGCTTCGTTATCAAAGGTGAACGGTGATACCGTATCAGCATACATTTGCTGAAAATGATCGAGCAACAGCTGCTTATCTTCCTCACGATCACGTAGCGGCGGCATGCTGATGTGTAATATGCCAAGGCGATGATATAGATCCGCCCTGAAATAACCTGTCGACACTTCTTCACTCAATACCTTGTTAGTTGCCGCAACGATACGGGCATGTGACTGGTGCACCCTGGTTTCACCGACGCGGTAGAACTCACCTGTCTCCAGTACGCGCAACAACTTGCTTTGCAGTTCCAGGGGCAGCTCGCCGATCTCGTCCAGAAACAAAGTGCCTTTGCCCACCTCGATAAAGAAGCCCTTGTGCTCCTGATCAGCGCCGGTAAAGGCACCCTTTCTATGGCCAAATAGCTGCGCCTCGAGCAAATCGGGCGCGATCGACGCGCAATTGATTACCATGTTGGGTTCATTTTTACGCTTGCTACTTTCATGCAGTGCTTTTGCTATCATTTCCTTGCCTGTTCCCGATTCGCCTTCGATCAATACCGGAAATGGCGAGTCGGCAAACTGCTGTATCTGGTTGTGCACTGCTTCAATGGCGGCACTGCAACCAATGAGACGGCTTTGCGCTTGGGTTTCACGCTTGATATCTATCGCATGCAATCGCTGTTGATGTTGCAAACGACTCAGCAGCAGGTCAGGATCTGCCGGTTTGGCAATAAAATCAACCGCACCCAATGTCAATGCATGCTGGATATTGACGTCATTATCCTGCCCGGACAGAACCAGAATTTTCATATGGGGATTTTTTGTGATGAGCTCTCGAATCAGCTCGAAACCTTCGTCAGGTTTGTGCGGAAAAGGCGGTAACCCAAGATCCACCAGCGCAATGTCCGGACAAAGCTCAGGCGCAGACACCCGGCTGATGGCCGCATTCCTGGTATCCGCAACGATCACCTGGTAGTGCTTGCCCAGCATGAAACCAAGGCTCTCCGCTATTAATGGATCATCATCGACCAGCAGTAGTGTTGATTTGTGCGCTATTTCCGATTTCATCGCGGTTTCAGGCATACTACGCCCCGTTTTTAGCAATTATGTTGACCATCTACCATATATAGCAGAACACACTATTAATAATGTGTTCTGGGCGTATTTACGGTCATCGAATTTAAATATAAAAGATAAACTCCAGCCATGTTCAATATCGTGTTGTACCAGCCAGAAATACCGCCCAATACTGGCAATATTATCCGCCTGTGCGCGAATACCGGCTGCCGGCTTCACCTGGTTGAACCGCTGGGTTTTGACTTGAATGAAAAGAAGCTGCGCCGCGCCGGGCTGGATTACCACGAGTGGGCAGATATCGAAGTCCATCCTGACCTGGCATCGGCGTGCAGCTCGGCAGGCAATATTTATGCGCTATCAACCCGGGGCACGCAGACATATAACGAGGCGCTATTCCGGGCCGGCGATACCCTGGTTTTCGGGCCCGAAACGCGGGGCTTACCCGACAGTTACCTGGATACAATCGCCCGACACAGGATTCTTCGCATTCCCATGCTCAGGCACAGTCGCAGCCTGAACCTGTCAAACGCGGTAGCCGTGGTGGTTTACGAGGGTTTGCGCCAGAACAATTTTGCTGACGAGGCGATAGAACTGCGCTAGATCAGTTCGGCGATGGATTTTCGCTCCAGTAGTGAACGCACCGCGTCATGCGGGTGAAAGCCTTCATACAGTACTTTATGCACCTGCTCGATGATGGGTAATTCGACGCGAAATTTCTGGCCCAGTCTCACTGCTTCCAGCGATGAACGTACACCTTCTATCTCCTGGCCGATTTCTGCAGCAATCGCCTGTTTACTCAGGCCTTTCGCCAGCAGCAAGCCGGTACGGCGATTTCGCGACTGATCTTCAGTGCAGGTCAGTACCAGGTCACCCAATCCGGCCAGCCCCATAAAGGTGTCACGTTTGCATCCCATGGCATCACCGAGACGCATAATCTCGGCCAGGCCTCGAGTAATCAGGGCGGCCCTGGAGTTGGCTCCAAAGCCAAGCCCGTCAGCGATACCGGCGGCAATAGCCAGCGGGTTTTTGAGTGCGCCTCCGAGCTCAACACCGGCGATATCATCGCTGGTGTAAGCACGAAAGTAGCCATTGTGCAGGCAGTCACGCCACTCATTGGCGACCACCTCGAGATTTGCTGCGATGGTAATCGCCGTGGGCAAATCACGCGCAACCTCCTTGGCAAAAGTCGGGCCGGAAATCACTGCCAGCTTGCTGCACTGGGGAATTTCTTCGGCAAAAATTTCGTGCAACAGCTTACCGGTGCCCTCTTCAAGGCCCTTACTGGCCCATGCAACGGACATGCCTTCATGGAACAATGATGAGGATGAATTTAAAAACGACCGATAGGCATGGCTGGGTATAACTAACAGCACCAGCAGTTCACCACCGTGCAGTGCCTGTTCGAGGCTGGAATAAAGCTCCAGATTGTCGGGAAACGCGACATCAGGCAGGTATTTCTGGTTGCAACGATCCTGCTGCAGGTGCTCGACATGCTCCGGGTGATTACCCCAGAGCCTTACGTTTAATCCTGCCCGGGCCAGGTGAATAGCGAGTGCGGTACCCCATGATCCCGCTCCCAGAACAGTAACGGTTTTATGTTGCGTACTCACAAAGATTGCTTAATGGGCCGTATCCTGAGTGGCCGCGGCCGCCTGTTGTTGCTGCTGAGCCTGTTGCATATACAGGGCATTGAAGTTTACCGGTGCGAGTAACAACGGCGGGAAACCACCCTTGCCTACCAGTTCGGCAACGGCTTCACGCGCAAACGGAAACAGGGTTTCCGGGCAGAATGCGCCCAGCATTCCTCTCAGGTTTTCCTGGTCAAAGCCAGCGATGGTGAAAATGCCTGACTGCGTCAATTCAACCAGAAAAGCTGTTTTCTCGCTTTGCTTTGCTGTGACGGTAATTTTCAGATCGACCTCAAAGGTATCCTTGCCGATGGACTGATTGGAACTGTTCAGCTGAATATTAACTTCAGGCTGCCATTCGCCATCAGCAAAAACGGTAGGCACATTGGGCGACTCGAATGATACGTCTTTCAGATAGAGCTTCTGAATCGAAAATTGCTGCTCCTGGGCTTGCCCTTGTGCTGGTTGATTTTCCTCGGCCATGATGATGTCTCTAGATTGTTGTTTGATGTTTATTTTTTGGTGAGCGGCAAATTTGCATCTTGCCAGCTCAGAATCCCACCAGCCAGATTATGCACATTACTGAAACCCGTACGCTTTAGAATTTTACAGGCTTTACCTGAGATATTGCCACTGCGGCAATACGCCAGTACGGGCTTGTCCTTGTCTTTTGCCAGTGCGTCAAGCTGGCTTTTTAATGCTGACATCGGAACATTTCTGGCATTCCTGATATGACCGTTAGTGAAATCCGCGGCCTCGCGCACATCAAGTACGACCGCATCATCATTGTTCATTAGTCGAATTGCCGCCGTCGGCTCTATCTGATTTGCCCTGCCGGTCTGGTGTTCATACTCGGCCTTGATGACCAGAAGCAAAACCACGACGAAGGCACCAACCAGTAACAGATTATTGCCCGCAAATTCGATTAACTGTTCCATAGAACCAGGATCAAGTTGTATTACAAATCAAGCCAGAACAGGCTTAATCATGTATCTTTTTGGCGGAACAAAACACTTCCTGCATCATGCCTATCAGGCGCAGTGTACGCGTATCACTCACACGATAGAAAACCTTGTTAGCATCCTTGCGTGAAGCGAGTATACCTTTATCACGCAGAATAGCGAGATGCTGGGAAATATTGCTTTGTGATGTTCCCACCGATTCGACAATATCCTGTACACTCACTTCCTGATCACCCAGTGTACATAGTATTTTAAGTCTTAGCGGGTGGGACATGGCCTTGAGGGAACGGGATGCTCGATTGATGTCCTCTTCACGAGTCATCAAAACTGTATTTTCAAGATTTGCAACATTCATCTTTAGTGTAACCTGGCAAGAATTATTTATAATTATATAAGTAAACAACAATACAATAATACACAATTTTAATTCAAAAAAAATACCAATTATCAGAAAATAGGCAAGATTTTATATATTCTTTACTGGCGCAGTTCGCCTTGTTGTAATTTCAGAGCAACATAAAACACATATGTACCTTCGTAACAGATCCATAAACGTCATCAATATACTGTTATTTTCTCTGTTATTTCTTCAAACACCGGTTTTTGCCGCAGACAAAGTAGAATTTGAACGCTATCAGAAAAAGCTGGAGAAGGTTCAACAAAGTATCGACAAGGTAAAAAAACACCTGAAGAGCACACGCTTCAAGCGTGGCCACGTGGTAACGGAGTTACAACAGCTCGAAAGCGAGATCAGTAAAAACGCCTCGGCGCTGAAACAAACCGAGGAGAAAATCGAAAGCCTGAATAACAATATATCAGACCTGCGCGGCGACCTCGGCAAGCTCAATAAAAAGCTGAAAACACAGCGCCAAAGCCTGGCGGAGCAGGTTCGCACAGCGTATGCCATCGGTCATCAGCAACAGGTAAAAATGCTGTTAAATCAACAAGATCCAGCTGAAATGGGGCGGGTTATGGTGTACTTTAATTACCTTAATCGTGCGCGCAAGCAGCAGATCAGTGATTTTCTTGACAGTATCGCTGAAAAACAACGGACTAGAAGATGAACTGAAGACGGCACTGCACGAGCACCAGGAAAGCCTGAATAAACGCAAAAAACAGAAAAATTCACTTCTTGGTCAAAGACTTAAGAGAAACCGGCTGCTCGCCAGACTGGAACGCAAAATCAACAATCAGGAGAAAAACCTCACCGAGCTCGAAGGCAGTCGTAATCGAATCGAAAATTTGCTGATGTCGCTGGGTGAGCTGCTGGCAGACATTCCACCAGGACCATCAGATTCACAGCCTTTCAAACAGCAGAAGGGAAAGCTGCCATGGCCCGCATCCGGCCCATTTCTCGCCACCTATGGTGAAACGCGCAATCAGGGCGGTTTAAAATGGAATGGCGTACTGATCAGCGTAGCCCATGGCAGCCCGGTTCGCGCTGTGAGTCGTGGCCGGATCGCATTTGCAGACTGGCTCCAAGGCTTTGGTTTTATTACGATTATTGACCATGGCGAGGGATACATGAGCCTCTACGGGCATAATGAAACCCTGATAAAGCAGGCCGGTGACTGGGTCAATGCGGGCGATGTTATAGCCACCAGCGGCGACAGCGGGGGACAGCCAATGCCCGGGGTTTATTTCGAGATACGCTCAAGGGGCAAACCGGTCAATCCCGGCAGCTGGTGCTCCAGAAAGGCCGCGCACAGGGCCAGTGTTAAATAGCCTGCCATCGGGAACCAGTAGACGTTCGATAGCTCTATATATAATAATGTGAAATCCAGATACGAATTTGATGGTAACTGGGCTATAGTAGTGAGGTACAGGGCCATGTCGGCCTGGAGATATTCATGAGCAAACAATTCAAGACCGCGCTGGTAATGGTCTTCGGCATATTTTTCGGCATCTCAGTTTCCCTAACGGGCAATGTTCTGGCCAACAAAGAAGAGGCCAAAGGCTTACCGCTTGATCAGCTGCGTAATTTTTCAGACATCTTTTCCCGAATCAAATCGGATTATGTAGAAGATGTAGCGGACGATGTACTGCTGGAACATGCCATTCGCGGTATGTTATCTGGACTCGATCCACATTCAACCTATCTCAGCCCTGACGAATACAACGAACTGCGAATCGGTACGTCGGGTGAATTTGGCGGCCTGGGTATACAGGTTGGCATGGAAGACGGTTTCGTAAAAGTGATCTCACCCATCGATGACACGCCCGCATTCAAGGCCGGACTGGAAGCAGGGGACCTGATTATTCGCCTGGATGAAAAGACCGTCAAAGGCCTCACGCTCAATGAAGCGGTAAAAATCATGCGCGGCAAGCCAGGCACCGATATTGAATTAACCGTGGTGCGTGAGGGCGAGGACAAACCGCTCACCTTCGTTGTCACTCGCGATGTCATCAAGGTTAAAAGTGTCAAGAATAGAATGCTCGATCCGGGATATGGTTACATTCGAATCAGTAACTTCCAGTCAAGAACAGCGCCGCAACTACTGGCAGCAATCAACGCTCTGAAGGAAGAAAACAAGGCCAATCTGAAAGGCCTTGTACTTGACCTGCGTAATAATCCAGGTGGTGTTTTGAATGCGGCAGCAGAAGTTTCTGACCTGTTTATAAACAAGGGTAAGCTCGTTTACACCGAGGGTCGTATCGATAACTCGCATTATGAGTATAACGCCAAGCCCGGTGACATTCTTGATGGCGCTCCTGTGGTTGTACTGATTAACGGTGGCTCCGCTTCGGCATCAGAAATTGTTGCCGGCGCACTTCAGGACCATAGACGCGCTGTTGTCATGGGTAGTAAATCATTCGGCAAAGGTTCAGTACAAACCATTCAGGAGCTCAGAAGCGGCGGTGCTGTCAAGATTACAACTGCGCGTTATTTCACGCCAAAAGGCAGATCGATTCAGGGCGCTGGAATCACACCGGACATCATACTCGATAAATACACCGTGACTTCAACCGAAGATGACTCAGTTTCACGCATTAAAGAATCTGACTTGAGCAACCATATCAGCAACCCGACCATGTCGGATGAAGACATCAAAAAGTCGGAAAAGGCGTCTAATCAGGCCAAGGGCGACAAGGTTTTGGCGACTGAAGACTATCAGCTTCACGAAGCGCTTCTACTGTTGAAAGGCTTGACCATCCTGAGTAAATCCTGATTCCGGATAACAGCCATCTAGATGCTGCCTAAACGATACAGGCGATCGGTAGTTCTATCTATACTGATCGCCTTTTTTGTGCCCGCCTGTTATGCAGATAAATTAGCCAGCATTATTATCGATGACCTTGGTAATAATCTAGAGTACGGTAAAAAGGCCATTGATCTACCTGGCCCGATTACATTAGCCTTCCTGCCACATACTGTGTTTGCCACTGAGCTCGCAGACAAGGCACACCGTTCCGGTAAAGAAATCATGCTGCACTTGCCATTACAGTCAGTCAGCCATCACAGTCATACACCCGGAACCTTAAAACTGCATATGACGCATAACGAGTTCATCAGTCAGCTCGAATCAGATATGAAATCTGTTCCGCATATCAAGGGCATTAACAATCACATGGGAAGTTTGCTCACACAACATCCTGGTCACATGAACTGGTTAATGGCTGCGCTGGCAAACGAGGGTAATCTCTATTTTGTTGACAGTAGAACAACAACCAAATCTGTAGTTTCACTTTTTGCCAAAAAACACAAGGTACCGCATCTGGATCGTGATATTTTCCTTGATCCGGACTTCAGGCCGGAAACAATTCGCAGAGAATTCACACGCTTCGTCAACAAGGCCCAACAGACAGGATATGCGATCGCTATTGCGCATCCGCACCCTCGCACAATACAATTCATAAAAGAACATATCTATGAGCTTGAACAGCAGGGTATTAAGCTCGTTCCAGTATCAGAGATGATAACCAATATACATATCCGCGAGGAAACTAACAATGTCGCGAGTACTGGTTCCGCTGGCTCAAGGCTGTGAAGAACTTGAAGCCATAACAATTACTGACTTGCTGGTACGCGCCGGAGTAGAAGTAACTACCGCCGGTCTCGATGACAGGCCCGTGACTGCATCTCGTGGTACCACCATTGTTCCCGATACATCGATAGATACGCTACTCGATCAAACTTTCGATCTGATCGTATTACCAGGCGGTTTACCCGGTGCTGATCATTTGCGTGATAACGCAAGCATCCAGACTCTGTTGAAGAACCATGCTGCCCGTGGCAAGTACATAGCTGCCATTTGCGCTGCTCCCAAAGCGCTTGCTGCTGCTGGTCTGCTCGAAGGAAAAAAAGCAACCGCATACCCCGGCACGCTCGAAGCACTGGGTAATGACAAGATTGATATAACAAGCTCGGCCCTGGAAATCGATGGCAATATTGTGACCTCGCGCGGACCGGGTACGGCGATGGATTTCACGCTGGCACTTATCGAATTGCTGGAAGGACCGGCCAAAAGGGAGCAGGTCAACCAGCAACTGGTCAGATAACCCCCGCGTATCGAGCTCCACGATAAGACCCTGAATATTTTAATATTTATACACATAGCTGATCCGCTATAATACCTGACTTGTTTACCAGGTTATTAATTCGGGATACGATGATGCAGGCACAAATTAACGGCAAAACCATTCAACTCAGCGAGGCCGGTTGGCTGGAAAACCTGGACGAATGGAACGAAGAACTCGCACAGCAGATTGCCAGCAATGAAAAAATTGATGCGTTAACCACTGAACACTGGGACATCATCAACGAAGCTCGCGAGTACTTTATTGATAATGGCCAGGTGTGCGAGCCACGCGCATTTTCTAAAATCATGAAGAAAAAATTTGGCAATGACCGCAGCGATCAAAAATACATTTATTCCCTGTTTCCCACAGGCCTGATTAAATGTGCCAACAAGATTGCAGGATTACCTCGACCAAAAGGTTGTAGCTAGATACCACTGTAAGTTAGCTTTTATATTTCGGTGCTAAATTATGTTCTCGCTGCCTGTCGATTGGCAGCAGCAAGCCATGGATAAAATTTATTTTCTGTGTCGCCATTCAGAGCGGGTAGGGGTCTGTTGTCGTTACAGCACTGGTAAAACTACCCCGGCCTGCAGACAGCCCTCTCATTATGAAGCATAACGTACTGCCTCGACGCGCATACACAGTGTTACATCATCACTCACCATCGGTGTCAGACTGATAATACCAAACTCCGATCGACGGATTTTCGTTGAAGCTTTCACCTGAATCCGTTGACCGTTATCACTGATATTCGCGTCCTTCTCAGTCAGTACAACATGAAACCCGACTGACCGCGTCACATCACGAATTGTCAAATCACCAATTAATACTGCTTCTTTTTCACTAACCCAGTAAAAACCTGTGCTCACAAATATGAATTCAGGGTAATCATCACTGTTGAAAAAATCTTCTCCTTCAAGGAGCATCTCAATAAATCCTGCCGGCGCCTCCAGACTTCCCGTTTCAACCATCATCATGGCCTGGCCATTAGTGCCGGTTGAATCATTTTCTACCGTGAAGCCACCTTTGAAGTTGTTAAATTTCCCCTCAATCATACCTATTGGACTATCGACACAAAACCCCATTGATGAGGATGTTGGTTGAATACGATACAGATTTCCTTTAGCAGCAGCATCAAGCATATGCTGAAGCGCAGACTCATCAACGTTGCGGTGTTTGAAGGCAGCACAGAGTCCATCACTACTGTCATCCTGCATCACAACATTATCAGCGTTTGATACAAAAGAAAGTACGATAAAAATCAGTATTTTCGATAACAAGCGGACATTAAACATATTGAATAAAACCGTACCAAGCTAATAATAGTGACTTAACAGCAACGGCTTTCCAGATGACGGATCTGGTATGTTTATGTTTCTCGCTGCCTGCATTGTGAGACATAATTTAACCGGCTGGTCTCGCACAACCACCCGCTTACGGTTAAAAGTATCTGTGCTGATTTCCGTGATAGCTTTCAGGGCGATGATATCCTGCCGGGTGCCTGGCATACCGGCATCCGGCAAAGCAATATCCAGCACAAGCTGACGTTTATCGCTGGCAGTCGTCAGAATACCGGTAATTTTAGCTGTCTGTTTCGTGATAGCGAAATCAGTTGCTTCAAATGACATGCGCTTCAATTCGTCTGACAGGTACTCATTATCTGAGATGCTGGCCGTGACCGCATCGGTAGCTACATGACCTGCAGATACAATCGATTGCCGTTCTCTCCACTGTGACAGGCCCGAATTCACGTCTTTGAAGATACCTTCGCTTGTACCATCGTCAGTTCGCCAGCAAAAGCCCGTCATTATTGACTCGGGTATCAACTGGTATGTGGAAGACTGTTTCATGCTGCGCAGCAGGTTTTCTAGCAAAAGCAACATCCGTTGCCTGCCCATTTTGTACCGCATCGATTCGCTCGAGGGAAAAATATACCGCATAGCCCATGATCACAATAAAAACCACGGCAAGCATTGCACGTGTATTGAACTGTATAAACATCCTGCAACCTCCATAGTTAACATTAGTAATTTATAATATGCTTATTATATAAAATCAAGTAACCAGACAAAATGATATGAATTTTTATTACGGTTATGTAAGGACAAACCAAGGGCAGACCTGATATAACCTGCGTGCCTTGGCATTGCCGCGCCTGATGGGCCGGGAATATACAGGCATGCCAGTAGGTTTGTCGGCGATAACAAGCTGATATTCAGTGGACCGGTATATCTGCCCAATTGCACACATTTTATAATCCAGTCAGATACAGGCTGTTAAAATCACTGCATGATTATTACTACCGGGTTGTTTATGGCTCAGAGTAAGCAGAACTTTGGCACCAGGACATGAGATCCATTTTATTTGATCTGGACGGCGTACTTTATACCGGTGAAAACGCGATCGGGGGAGCAGCAGCTACAATTAACTGGTGTCTGGACAAGGCTATCCCTCATCTTTTTCTGACCAACACAACTTCTCGTCCACGTACTGCCCTGGTCGATAAACTTGCCCGGTTTAATATCAACTCAAACCCTGCCGATTTTCTGACTCCACCCGTCGCGGCAAAGCAATGGTTAATCAGGCATGTTGACGGCGCCATTGCACTTTTCATTCCTGATGCAACGCGCGATGAATTTACAGCGTTCGAACAATGCGGGCAATCGGCCGAGTCCGGTGCTGCTGCGGTTGTCATTGGTGATCTGGGCGAAGCCTGGGATTTTAAAACGCTGAACCGTGCATTTCGCCTGCTCATGAGCTCGCCAGATACAAAGCTAATTGCCCTGGGGATGACTCGTTACTGGCGTGCAGAAGACGGGCTCAGGCTGGATGCGGCCCCGTTTGTAAAAGCGCTGGAACATGCCAGTGGTCGTCAAGCTGTTGTACTCGGAAAACCCTCAAAAGAATTTTATTCAAGCGCACTGGACAAACTTGGCTGCGATGCCAGTGAAACCATAATGATAGGTGATGATATCCGGGGTGATATCGAGGGATCACAGAATACGGGTATACGGGGCATACTGGTAACAACGGGCAAGTTTCAACCCACGGATATGGAGCAGGGCATAAAGCCTTATGACGTAATACCAAGCATCGCCGAATTACCCGCATGGTGGGATGCTCATAACTGACAACTACAACCAGCTATTGAATTAAAGCTGCGTACTATTGTGCCTGGTACCTGAGCGCACTTACTCGCATACATAGATCGACATTATCGCTGACAAGCAAGGACAGGCTGTCTATTCCAAAATCTGAACGCTGTATATTTGCAGTTGCTGTTACCACTATTTCCTGTTCGTGCTCGGCACGTGTACCTATTATATTGGTCAACTCGACTCTGAATCTGACGGGTTTACTTATGCCGTGCATTGTTAACATGCCATACAAGCTCGCTGTGGTATCAGTTTCCCATCTGAGCGCATTGCTGACAAAAAGTATTTTTGGAAATTTCTGCGCATGCAGGAAGCGCTCACTTTGCAACATATCTCTAATAAATTCACTATCAGTCTTGAGGCTTGCAGAATCAATCATGACCAGCATTTGTGATTCATCTCCCCACACTTCACGTCGCAGGGCGAGTCCTCCCTGAATTCGCCTGAACTCGGCCTCTACACGCCCGACCAGGCTATCAACGCAGAACCCGACTCTGGAAGTTGTCGAATGAATTCGATACAGGTGGCCATCTTTAGCCGCATCCAGCATCTCGGCAACCAGCGCCTGGTCAACCACACCGTTTCTGAAGGGTGCACAAATGCGGTTATCTGCCGCATTTACTACAAATATAAAACCAGATAGATAAAGGGCGAGAGTAATTTTAAGGAATTGGCGCATTTATAACCACGGACCTGCATCGGTCTTCCGATTATAGGCAGTAGCCCGGACAAAAAGATTGAGACAGGTCAAAGACTGTTAAATGACCTTTTGCAGCTTAAACCGGTGAATAGATGGTTTTGATATACAACAATAGCTGCTATACAAACCGTCTCATGAGCTGTATTTTACTGCGTCAACACTCATGCACAGGTTTACCGAGTCACTAACCATAGGTGATAGCGCATTTAATCCGAATTCAGACCGACGTATTAAGGTTGTTGCCTTAACAAGAATACGCTGCTCTTTTTCGTGCTCGCCGGACTCTTCGATGAGTTTCACATGAAAACCAACCTGCTTGGTGATGCCGTGCATGGTCAAATCACCCAGCAGCACTGCCTCGGTTTTACTGACCCACTTGAATCCGGTGCTGACAAAGAGGATTTCGGGATAATTATCGACATCAAAGAATTTCTTGCCTTTAAGTATGCTTTCAATAAAAGACCCGTTTGCGTCCAGGCTGGCTGTGTTGACCATAACCACGGCCTGCTCGTCTTTGGACTGGCTTTGCTGCAAGAATGTGAGCCCACCCTTGAAGTCTTTAAATTCGCCTTCAATAAGGCCAATTGGGCTGTTGATACAAAATCCGACTTTAGATGTCGACGGCTTGATACGATACAAGTGACCGTCCTCAGCAGCAGCCAGCATTTTCGAGACAACCGCGTCATCAACGATACCTTCTTTGAAAGGTGCACAAATATCGCTTTCAGCTATGGCAAGCGCTGAAACAGCAGACAGTAACAACCCGACAAATACACTTTTAATGATCTTCATACTACACACCATAGTCATAGACTGCGGATTAATATTAGCGAATTCTAATATAGATGCCCGTGGGTGTCAAGCTGACATGATAGATTGAATCTCATCTGTTTTTTGTAACTAATTGTTTATATTTATTATTTATTAACCGATGCTGTTGTGATATCGAGCCCGCTGCTACTTCAGCCTGTTCCAGCACCCTGACAGACCTGCAAAAAGAAAGCCCCTGTCGGCTGACGCCGGCAGGGGCTTTCAAATCAGAAAAAGCAGCAGCGAGTACTAGATCGCTTTTACGTTTTCAGCCTGCGGGCCTTTCTGGCCCTGGGTTACTGTAAATTCAACCTTCTGGCCTTCAGACAGGGTTTTAAAGCCTTCGCCAGTAATGGCGCTGAAATGCACAAAAACATCGGGGCCGGATTCCTGTTCGATAAAGCCGAAACCCTTTGTATCATTGAAGAATTTAACTGTTCCTGTAACGGTGTTTGACATAGTTATTACCTGTATAAATATAATTACTTTAAGTTGGTTATTGCTAAGAAATACAGGTATTACTTATGAATTGCAGGACGAATTAGCGAGAATAGACGTCATAATGGTGTACATAAATATTGCCTTATATTTCAGGCTGTAAGGATTATACACAGCGATGTGATTCCGTCAAACTAATTTTCAAAATAAATATACTGCCTTATTTGAGTAAACCCTGATTATTAATCCTGTTTTACCAGTATCGTTTTTAATGTTTTTCTCGATGTACCCAGTCAGCCCCTAGTGTACCTTGTGACCTGTCAAGATAGTTCTGGCTGGTCACCCATTCGATCATATGCTCGGCTTTTTCGAAATGTTCATTCAAATCCGCCCATTTTTCTGTTTCATCCTCGTTGGTATCGTCCATTTTCTGTTCAACATAATCCCTGTTCATACACCAAAGCGCAGCATCTCGCTCCTGCTTGATCCTCAGTCTCTCCTGGTACCAGTCACTCTGCAAAAGATAATCTCTTGTGAACATGTCACGAATAGCTGGATCATCAATGTTCATACCTTCATAACTGCCATGCGCCATGATATGAAGCAAGGCCTGTAAAGGAGGGCAGGCGTCATTGACCGAATCATCTTCAAAGTAAGCATTAGCAACACGTTGCTGTGCTTCAGTTATATTGTGTATACCATCAACATAGGCATCCATGTCCTGCGTTTCAGGCCGTAACATGACCTCATCAAATACGATTGTTGGACTATCAAATACCTTACCGAAATAGGCATGTACAAAATGGTCTGTTATTCTGTACCCAAGCCTGCTCGCATGTACTGTTTTCCCGTTGTATTCAAAATCATCCAGTTTTTCCAGGTAGCCATGCTCAATCAAAAACTCGGGGTCACGATGCTTTACCGGAATTCGGCACCATATTTCCGGTATCAGCATACTGATATCATGATCGATGCGGCGCGTACCAATATAGCCTGCTGCCGTGGTAAAACCATGGTGCCCGCATAATATGAATGCAACCAGGGCGTTATTCAGATCCGAAGTTGTTGATAATGAATTGAACGGCCCTTTTGTGAGCGCACCTTCCGATCCGGCTCCCGTAGTAGAAGGTGACTTGCCGGTCAGGCTACAGATAAGGTCCATAAACAATTCAGGCAATTCCTGGTAATGGATCGGGTTGTACACCGCCAGCGGGCGAATACCTGCTTTTTTATCCTGCGGATTGTTTCGATGACCCTGCAATACTGAATTCACCGGGAAATATACTGGCTGTTCAAGTGTCAGGCCGCGTGCCAGCCGCGTGCCCATTACAGCAAGATACTTGTGTCGCGGATTTGCCAGATCGGGACGCTGCTGTAGATAGCGTACATTCAGGCTGGGCTTGCCATTAACGATACGGGGATGTGACGATGACACGAAATACTGGTCGTCTGGCTTGGTGGCAGCATCACGAATTCGTTGTTGCATAGGCTCTGAATACTCTTCAAAGCCGACCACATCTTCTACCAGCTCGCGGGCATCAAGGCTGGTTAGTGGCTGAAAGTTGGAAATAAAATTATTCGTTCCAGCCAGATCCGACTCTGTTTGTGTATCTAAACCACGATTAATGGCATCATCCGGGCGCTGGAACAGATGGTTTTCACAATTAACAACCAGCTTGATACTTTTATTACTGTAATCCCTGTTAAGTCCCTCAACGTAATTGGTTGGCACCACCACGGAAGCTGTTATGTCATCTTCCATTTGTACTTTTTTTGCAGCTACAAAATCCTGACGCAGTTTGTATATGCGCCAGGTACCATCACTGTGGATACCGACACGCAAGTAACCGGTGATAAGCTTACGGCCCTGGTATTTGAGTTCATGCCCGGGATTACCATTTACTTCATCTACCGTAAAGTGTTTTCGCCAGGTCTTTCCCCATTTCTGCTTGTAGAACCGCTTGATCATGAATACCAGCGCAAGAATATGTTGCGCTATAGTTTCAAGCCACTGGTTATGTTCATCTGTAAATTCAGCAGATGGTGTTAACAATTTGATTACCGAACCAAGGCTACGCTCGTTGCTTAATAACGTTCGTGCGTCTGTTACCGATGGATCACGAAACCTGTTTGAATAGTCCCTGTTGAAAATGGCTTCAACCTGGTCAAGGTCTTTATCATAATCACCTATATATATCGGACCACATAACATGGAGTCCTGTATAGATTTTGAAATTTCTGATTTACCACCACCGGATACCGTGCTGGGCTTATGGCAGAAAGTACCTTCACCGAGGGTTCCAATCAGCCGCCAGCTGGGCGCCTTGGGATGTTTTTCCATATGTACTTTAAAACCACTGGGGTACAGGTATGAGTGCCTGGCCAATAATTTTATTTGCTGTAGTTCTCCATGTTTATACCAGCTGATATGATGTTGTTGCATATCAATTTGCGCAGTCTCGGGAATATATAGAATATCCGGATAGTTCAAATCTACAGCATAACCCTGTTCCTTGATGTTAATGCTGCCTTCCAGCTGCTTGCATAAACGCTTAAAGGTATGACCACTCATCTCCAGTTCGATCTTTGGCAAATATGTTTCACCAAGATTAAAGCGAGGGAAGGCAAGCGCGCCTCCTGAATGCTCTTCCTCAACACCACCAAACAGATTGGCTGAATAACTTATTTGTGATTTAACTTCTTTTTTACTGTAACCAAAATAATTATCCGCAATTATCGTGACAACAACACCTGACATATCACGACAAACAATCTTGAACGCCTGGCCATCATTATATAACTCGTTATCATCTTCCCAGCACATACCGTCTTTGCGTTGACGTTGCGTTGCATTATCAATATGCGGCAGGCCAAGCGCTTTTTTACTAAGTCGTGTTAAATGTGGTGCCAGAATGATACAGCCACTATGTCCTGTCCAGTGATCAATATCTAGCGCAGCATCATTTTCGGAAAGGAATGGATCACCCGCATTGCCAAAGATTGACTCTACGAAATCGAGATTTGCTACCAGGCTGCCCGGCGCAAACATGCGTGTTTCCAGGCTCTTCGCAGGCATTACACCTGCCACCTCCGGGCGCACGACAGGCCTTACCAGTAATGATACCCACAGATCTATTGGTTTAGCTAACTGACTGGTAATCGGCAAGCCCATAAACTCTGTTGGCGGATCCAGGGCAACCTGCAATAAGTTGGCAAAAACGGCCACAGGGACTGCCTTCTTGTCGGCCGGTACCGGCAATCCGCCTTCGACAATATGAAACACACCCGCAGTAGTGCGTCGATCATTTTTTGGATTATGCAGCACGCCCTGTTGCACGCGGTAGGATTCGAGCAATGAAGACTGGTATTTGTTTGCATCAAGCGGCAAGGATAACTCGCGTGCAATACCAGGCGCATTAAGCGTAAACGTTTCACCCGGTAAACTCACAGTGACATCAACATCATTACGTGCAAAATAATCGTTGAGAAAATCCTGTATGCGTTGATCAGCAGGACAGCGATACTCAGCCAGCAGGCGTCTCTGCTCAGAATAGTTTTTCAGCAGGCTGTCGGCGATTGATAGGTAGCTACGATCTGTGTTGAGCTCACAGCGATGCCCCATTGCCGCCAGCTGTAAACATATATGCTCCAGGTTGATCTGACGTTGATCAATCGCTCTTCTTTCAGGGCGGGAGTACTGCGCATCAGATTTAATTACCGTAGCCAAGTTATTGCTTCCTGATTTGTTCAGTTCGGAGGGTGTATTTTAATAATCTGGAGTATATATTACCAATTACGCTGCAACTGGCAAAAACGGCTTTGAATGCCAATCAATATCAACTTCCAGCAGCGTTATATTGATGTTATTAATACCTTGCACTACAAAGGTGCGTAATTACTGGAAGTTACGCTGTATTGGGCAGTGAGATTTATGCTGTATCTTGTGATTTTCCAGGCTTATCCGGCCAATGTTCTTCAGCGCGAGATGATGACTGATATTGCAGAAGAACTATGACAGCATACTAAAATTACTTTTTGCTCGGTCTCTGCCAGCCGCTGATGGTTTTCTGTGCTGTTCTGCTCAATGTTAGCTCGCCATCTTCCGTATCCCTGGTTATCGTGCTGCCAGCACCAATCGTTGAATTTTTACCTACGGTTACCGGAGCAACAAGCTGTGTATCCGAACCTATAAAAGCACCATCCTTGATAATGGTTTTATGTTTGTTGGCGCCATCATAGTTACACGTTATCGTACCGGCCCCTATGTTTACATTACTACCAACTTCGGTATCACCCAGATAGGTAAGGTGATTGGCTTTACTGCCAATTCCAAGTTGCGAGTTTTTAACTTCCACAAAATTGCCGACCCTGCTGTTTTGTTTCAAGTGTGTTCCAGGACGTAGTCTTGCAAAGGGTCCCACTTCGACATCAGTATCAATGCTTGTGTTCTCGATCACGGAATAAGGTTTGATTACGCATCTATCAGCTATGCTGCTCTCGCTGATCACGCACCCGGCACCAATTGTTACATTATTACCAATAGTAACCTTGCCCTCAAAGATACAATTTATATCTATGAATGAGTCATTGCCGATTATGAGCTCACCGCGCACATCAACCCTTGCCGGATCTGCCATTGATACGCCTTGTGCCATTAGCTCGTTAGCTATTTCGCTTTGTTTTATTCGTTCGAGTCTGGACAACTGGTTTCTGTCGTTCACGCCTTCCACCTCATATGTATTTTCTGGCTGTGATGTTATTATCTTTTTTCCGTCTTTGACCGCCAGCTCTATTACATCTGTTAAATAATATTCGCCCTGAACATTATTGTTATCAATTTTTCTCAAGCACTCGTTGAGGAAACCAGCCTGTAACGCAAGCATGCCAGTATTTACTTCTGTAATTTGTTTTTGTTCATCCGTTGCGTCTTTATGCTCAACGATGGCAATCACGTTATCACCATCACGAATGACGCGCCCGTACCCGGTTGGGTCCTGCAGATTAACCGTCAATAATGCAACGGTGTCTGCAGTGACATTATTAACCAGCGTCTTGAGTGTGTGAGATTTAATTAGGGGAACGTCGCCATACAATATCAGCACAACATGGTCAGCTTCGATATGCGGACTGGCTTGCTGAACAGCATGCGCTGTTCCCAGCTGCTCTGCCTGTAGCACCCACTCTACATTGAAATTACTACAATAGTCATGGAGGTGTTCGCCGCCGTGCCCATAAACGATATGGATATCATCTGTACCAAGCTCAAGACTGCGTTTGTACACATGCTCAAGCATCGGCGTTCCCGCAAGCTTGTGCATTACCTTGGGTAAGGCGCTTTTCATGCGTGTGCCCTGGCCGGCGGCAAGAATAATCACACTGAGTTTCATGCAATTGCCTTGTATTGAAAAAAGGCCGGGATTAACCGGCCTGGTAATAATAGCTTATATACACGCGCAGTGATGGCGATTGCTTATTTTCTTCTGCGCAGCTTCTTGATGGTTTCGATTTTAGCGATAGCTTCGATCAGCTCCGCCTTGGCGCGTGCATAATCCAGATCTGATTTCTTGTCCGCCATGGCGGCTTCAGCCTGGGCTTTGGCTTCTTTCGCTGCGGCTTCGTCAATATCTGCAGCTCTGATCGCCGTATCTGAAAGGATGGTCACGACGTGTGGCTGTACTTCGAGGATTCCACCATTAACGAAGAATGACTGCTCTTCACCGTCCTGCAGAATGATACGCACTTCGCCTGGCTTCAACTTGGTGAGCAGGGGAGCATGGCGCGGGTGAATACCAACTTCGCCCATCTCTGCAGGCGCATAGCATTCGATGACTGTGCCCGAATATATCTCGGTTTCAGCGCTTACGATATCTACGTGCATTGTCATTGACATGTTATATCACTCTTTGCCAATTACTGCATACTCTTGGCTTTTTCAACCGCTTCTTCAATACCGCCAACCATGTAGAAAGCCTGCTCAGGCAGATCATCATGCTCGCCGGCGAGAATCGCCTTGAATGCCGCGAGATTGTCTTTCAGGCTAACATATTTACCAGGTGAACCGGTGAATACTTCCGCAACAAAGAACGGCTGCGACAGGAAGCGTTGAATCTTGCGCGCACGCGCAACAACCAGCTTGTCTTCATCTGACAATTCATCCATACCCAGAATAGCGATGATGTCCTTGAGCTCCTTGTAACGCTGCAAGGTACCCTGTACCTCACGGGCAGTATCATAGTGTTCACTACCAACGACATGCGGATCAAGAATACGTGAAGTTGAATCCAGCGGATCCACAGCAGGGTAGATACCCAGTTCGGCTATCTGACGAGACAATACCAGGGTTGCGTCAAGATGCGCGAAGGTGGTGGCTGGCGACGGGTCGGTGAGGTCATCCGCCGGCACATACACCGCCTGGAATGATGTAATCGAACCTGTTTTGGTAGAAGTAATACGCTCCTGTAGCACACCCATTTCTTCTGCCAGTGTCGGCTGGTAACCCACTGCTGATGGCATACGACCCAGCAATGCGGATACTTCTGTACCGGCAAGCGTGTAACGATAAATATTATCGACGAACATCAATACATCCCGGCCTTCATCACGGAAAAATTCGGCCATGGTCAAACCGGTCAGAGCAACACGCAACCTGTTACCAGGCGGCTCGTTCATCTGGCCATAAACCAGTGCCACTTTATCGAGTACGCCACCTTCCTGCATTTCGTAGTAGAAGTCGTTGCCTTCACGGGTACGCTCACCGACACCTGCAAACACCGAGAAACCGGAGTGCTCAACCGCAATATTACGTATCAGCTCCATCAGTGTTACGGTCTTACCAACACCGGCACCACCGAACAGGCCAATCTTGCCGCCCTTGGCAATCGGCATAACCAGGTCGATTACCTTGATACCGGTTTCCAGAATTTCTGTAGCCGGGCTCTGTTCTTCAAATGGTGGTGGCGCGCGGTGGATCGCTGCATCACTTTCTGCACCGATATCACCCTGGTTATCAATCGGGTCACCCAGTACATTCATGATACGGCCCAGCGTTTTCTGGCCTACGGGCACTCGAATTGCATCACCGGTATTTCTCACTTCCATACCACGACGCAAACCTTCTGACGGTCCAAGTGCAATTGCACGCACTACACCGTCACCCAGCTGCTGCTGGACTTCCATGGTCAAATTGGTTTCATCCAGTTTGAGTGCGTCGTAGATTTTTGGAACGGAGTCCCGTGGAAATTCCACATCAATAACCGCGCCGATAATTTCGACTACGCTTCCGGTACTCATGATTGTGTCCTCATTACTATATTTAAATTCTTTTCAACGTGTTTAAACAGCTGCAGCACCACTGACGATTTCGGAAATTTCCTGGGTAATCGCGGCCTGTCTGGCTTTGTTATAAACGGTTTGTAATTCTTTAATTATGTCGCCGGCATTATCTGTTGCGCTCTTCATCGCAACCATGCGGGCTGACATTTCACTGGCAATATTCTCAACCAGGCCCTGGTAGACCTGGGACTCGATGAAGCGGAACATCAGGCCATCAATGATGTGCCTGGCCTCGGGCTCATAGATATAGTCCCAGTGGTGCTCCAGCTCCTGGTCAAGCTCACCGCTGATGGGAACCATCTGGTGAATTGTCGGCTGCTGCGTCATGGTATTAACAAATTCGTTATGCACTAGATAGAGGCGATCAATTTTGCCTTCGTCATAGGCATCCAGCATCACCTTAACGGTACCAATCAGGTCTTCCATCGAGGGATTGTCACCCAGATGATCCACCTGGGCCACCAGCTTGCACTTGAAACGGCCGAAAAAACCTGACCGCTTTTTTGCCAATGGCACACACATCCACTTCAACACCCTGGCTGTCCCATTCCATCATCTCTCGTACCGTCGCCTTGAACATGTTTGTATTCAAACCGCCGCAGAGGCCGCGATCGGTGGAAACGATGATGTAGCCAACACGATTTACTTGCTCGCGATCACTCAAATAAGGATGTTTGTACTCGGGATGGGCCTGCGCCAGATGCGCCAGCACGTTGCGGATTTTTTCGGCATACGGGCGCGCAGGCATGCATACGGTCCTGTGCTTTACGCATTTTACTCGCAGCAACCATTTCCATGGCCTTGGTGATCTTCTGAGTATTCTGAATACTCTTGATCTTGGTGCGTATTTCTTTTGCGCCTGCCATTTCTTTATCCCGTTATCCTGTTATTTCTCGCTTAATAAACGCCGTTAGTCTTGAAGTCATCCAGCGCCTTACGCATGGCCGCTTCGATGTCATCATCGTAGTCACCGGTCTCATTGATCTTGTCCAGCAAATCAGCTGTTGTTGCTTTTCAGGTGCGCCTGCATGGCGGCTTCAAAATCAACAATTTTGTTGGTCTCAACATCATCAAGATAGCCTTCGTTGGCAGCGAACAGTGAGAACGCCATTTCAGCCACCGTCATTGGCGAGTACTGCGACTGTTTCATCAGCTCGGTGACACGCTCACCACGCTCCAGCTGTGCGCGTGTGGTATCATCCAGGTCGGATGCAAACTGTGCGAATGCCGCCAGCTCACGGATACTGGGCCAGTGCCAGGCGAACACCACCACCAAGTTTCTTAACGATCTTGGTTTGTGCGGCACCACCAACGCGGGATACTGACAGGCCTGCGTTTATCGCAGGGCGAATACCGGCGTTGAACAAATCGCTTTCAAGAAAGATCTGTCCGTCTGTAATCGAAATCACGTTGGTTGGTACGAAAGCGGAAACGTCACCGTCCTGGGTCTCGATAATCGGCAACGCGGTCAACGAGCCGGTCTTGCCTTTGACTTCGCCGTTAGTGAACTTTTCCACATACTCGGCGTTTACGCGTGATGCGCGCTCCAGCAGGCGTGAATGCAGATAGAACACATCACCCGGATAGGCTTCACGACCTGGCGGGCGACGCAGCAACAGCGAAACCTGGCGATAAGCCCAGGCCTGCTTGGTCAGATCATCATAAATAATCAGCGCGTCCTGACCGCGGTCACGGAAATATTCACCCATGCTGCAGCCGGAATAGGGTGCGATGAACTGCATCGCGGCTGACTCGGCAGCGGTAGCTGCTACGATAATGGTGTGTTGCATGGCATCGTGCTCTTCCAGCTTGCGCAAGATGTTGGAAACGGTTGATGCCTTCTGGCCAACCGCAACATAGATACATTTGATACCGGATTTTGCCTGGTTGATAATCGCATCGATGGCAACGGCTGTCTTACCTGTCTGGCGGTCGCCGATGATCAGCTCGCGCTGGCCTCGCCCGATCGGCACCATGGAGTCGATCGACTTCAGCCCGGTCTGAACCGGCTGGTCAACGGACTTACGCTCAATCACACCCGGCGCAATCTTTTCAATTGGCGCTGATTCCTTGCTATCGATAGGGCCCTTGCCGTCAATCGGCCTTCCCAGTGCATCAACCACGCGGCCAAGCAGGGCTTCGCCAATAGGCACTTCGAGAATACGGCCTGTGCACTTGGCGGTGTCGCCTTCTGACAAATGGCCGTAGGCACCCAGCACGACGGCACCGACCGAGTCACGCTCAAGGTTAAGCGCCATGGCATAGGTATCGCCCGGCAATTCGATCATTTCACCCTGCATGGCATCTGCCAGGCCATGGATTCGAAGAATGCCGTCAGTCAGACTAACCACGGTACCTTCGGTACGTGCCTCGACTGTCGAATCGAAACTCTCGATTCTGGATTTAATGAGTTCACTGATTTCAGATGGATTCAGCTGCATTTTAATTTCCTCTTAACGGCTCAAATTTATCGCCAGCGACTCGAGCTGGGATTTCATTGAACCATCGATAATTGTGTCTCCGGCCTTGATAACAACGCCACCAATAAGTGATTCATCGGTTGATGTGGTAATTGATACATCACGGCCCAGTTTGCTTTTCAACATGTCGGTAATGGCCTGTTCCTGTTCGCCGCTGAGTGCGAATGCAGAAATCACCTGGGCTTCAATTTTTCCCTCGGCTTCTGCGCGGTAGGTTTCAAACTGACGGGCAACTTCCGCAAGCGCTTTGAGGCGTCCGTTTTCGGCCATTAATCTGACCAGGTTCTGTTGCTGCTGATTGAGCTTGTCAGACAAGACTTTCAGCATCAGCTCGCCTTTCTGTTCTTTACTGAGTTGCGGCTGCTCGAGCACGTCCTGCATGCCTGCATCAGATGCGACTGCAGCCATCAATGCCAGTGCCTCATCCCAGCTATCGACAGATGCTGTCTGGGTTGCAAGCGCATAAACCGCGCGGGCATAGGGACGTGCTGTAGTGGTGTAGTCTGCCATGGTGCGTCAGTCTCCAGCCTAAAGCTGTGCCGCCAGGTCATCGAGCGCGCTTGAGTGCGCTGCATTATCGACTTCGCGCTTGAGCACCTTCTCTGCACCGGCAATTGCCAGCGTGACGACTTCCTTGCGTAAATGCTCGCGCGCGCGATTAACTTCCTGCTCGATTTCAGCATTGGCTCCAAGCTTGATACGCTCGGCTTCAGTTCTTGCGTCACCCTTGGCTTCATCGACTATTTCAGTCGCACGTTTCTGCGCCTGCGCAATAATGTCCGCCGCCTGGCCCTTGGCCTTTTTCAACTGTTCAGCGACTTTTTTCTCAGCCAGTTCCTGTTCATGCTGTCCACGTTCCGCTGCAGCCAGGCCATCTGCAATCTTTTTCTTGCGCGCAGTCAGTGCGTTGACAAGGGGTGGCCACACGAAGGCGTAACAGAACCACACAAACACGGCAAAAGTGATCGATTGCCCAATCAGCGTTAAATTGATATTCATACGCTAGTACCGTTTCTGATTATGTCGCTTGTTATCCGGCAACAGCGAAAATGACGTAGAAAGCGACACCAACCGCGATCATTGGAACCGCGTCAGTCAGACCCATCATCAGGAAGAACTGGCCACGCAGCAGCGGGATAAGCTCAGGTTGACGGGCAGCGCCTTCAAGAAAACGGCCACCCAGTACACCAATACCGATGGCCGCACCAAGGGCACCCAGACCCATCATCAGCGCGCCTGCGATGTACAGCATTGCAGTTACTTCAGTCATTGCTTTTCTCCTAATAAAAAATACTTAATTAATTCTGTGTTAGTGACCTTCGTCAGTCTGGTAGGCCAGATCCATATAGACGATGGTCAATACCATAAAGATGTAGGCCTGCAGGGTAATAATCAGGATGTGAAAAATCGCCCACCCCATTTGCAGCACACCACCAAATAGTCCGAGTAGCCAGACCGCCGCCATACATCAGTGCAATCAGGATAAAAATCATTTCACCGGCGAACATGTTGCCGTACAAGCGCAGCGACAGTGATAAAGGTTTTGCCAGTAGCGCAACGAATTCAAGCACGAAGTTGATCGGGATAAACACCAGCTGGAGTATCTTGTTGTTTGAACTGAATGGATGCAGGGTGAGCTCGCCGGCAAAGCCAATCGGGCCCTTGATCTTGAAGCTGTAGAAAATGGTCAGTGCAAACACGGCCAGCGCCATGCCAAAGGTCGCGTTGGGATCGGTCGACGGCACAACCTTGAAAAACACGTGATGCGGATCCATGCCAAACACATGGTGGCCGATCAGGGCAGCTATCTGCGGCAACCAGTCAACCGGGATCAGGTCCATGAAGTTGATCAGGAACACCCAGATAAATATGGTCAGCGCCATCGGGGCAACCATCGGGTTTCTGCCGCTGAAAGCGCCTTTGACACTGGAATCGACGAACTCGACAATCATCTCAACAAAGTTCTGCATGCCCCCAGGCACGCCCGTGGTCGCATTCTTGGCCACTTTTCTAAACAGGTACAGGAACAGAACCCCGAGAATAATCGACCAGAACATGGTGTCGACATGAATTGCCATGAAGCCCATCTCCCTGGCTTCCTGCGCATTGTGAGCAAGACCCCAGTGACCGGCGTGTTCATGACCTTGCGGAAACTTGCCATAGGTAAGGTTCTGCAAATGGTGCTTGATGTATTCGCCTGCGGTCTGGCCTTCACCCGACATTGATAGTTGCTCTCTTTTATTTGCGCCTGCTGAGAACATTCACAACAGCAGGTGTCATGTGTACAAAAAAATAAACAGCCAGTAAGGCTGCCGCATTCACGGGCCGGATCAGCACAAAGGCGGCCACAAACATCGCGCACGTGAATAAAATCTTATTCAACTCGCCCCAGTAAAAACTTCTGAGGACCACGGCCGGCTCGTCAGACTGTCCGCCGCCGAGAACCTTGAGTGCAAACCAGGCATTGGCCAGGGTCGCAATCATGCCGCCGGTCAGCGCCGAATAGGCCGCTGTCCAGCCACTCGGCCAGTACCAGCCGAGCAAGATAGCTGACAATATAAGTGTTGTTGCCAGTTGCGCAATGATGAAGCGCCTTGCCTGCCTCGCTGTTTCCCTGTTTATCGATTCGGTCGACAATCGAGCTAACCTTCAGCGCAGGTGACTGTTTGCGCGGCTTTGGAACGCGCGCAGATTATAAGTAGCGCGCTCTTGCTGGTCAAGTTGATATGTTGTTATAAAAGTATTTTATGGGCGTGTTTTACTGGATGTGCGCCAGAATACCCTCGAGCTCATCCAGCGAACTGTAATTGATTTCCAGTCGACCCTTGCCTTTGGTTTTCTGATGAATATTAACGGCAGCCCCGAGCTTTTCTGACAAATCGCTTTCCAGTTTTTTGATATCCGGGTCCTTGGCCAAGGGCCTGGGCTTTTTCGCCGGATTCAGCGTCTTGCGTACCAGCTGTTCGGTCTCACGCACGGACAAACCTTTTTTCGCGGTTTCCCTCGCGAGCTGGCTTTGCACTGCGCCGGTGACACCGAGCAGGGCGCGCGCGTGGCCCATTTCAATGGTTCGCTGCTCCAGCAGCTGTTTCACATCGGCATTCAAATCCTGCAGCCGCAACAGGTTGGTCACCGCGGCACGGGAGCGCGCTACGGTATCAGCGACTTGCTGATGCGTCATACTGAACTCGTCGATCAAGCGCTGTAACGCGACCGATTCTTCCAGTGGATTAAGGTTTTCGCGCTGTATGTTCTCGATCAAAGATACAGCCGCAGCGGTCTGGTCATCAAAGTGCTTGATGACGGCAGGCACCTGTTCGAGCCCGGCTATTTGCGCAGCACGCCAGCGCCTTTCACCCGCGACGATCTCGTAGCTGTTATCAGCGCCAGCCCGTACTACGATCGGCTGCACCACGCCCTGGGAACGGATCGAGTCGGCCAGTTCATTGAGCGTCTGTTCATCAAAATGGGTCCGCGGCTGCCACGGTCCGCGCCTGACCAGGTCAATCGCAAGTTCACGCAGCTCATCCTGGTGTTGAACAGTGGTCATGGCCTCGACCGTATCGGTGCCGCCAAGCAAGGCATTTAATCCTCGACCCAGGCCTTTTTTCTTTGTTGCCATCATTATTACCGTTGAGAACTCTGCTTAATTTATCCGCTACACTCAGACCATGGCTGGCGCATCTGCCGATGCTTGTGTTGAAGCATTGCGTGCATTACGTCGCAATATTTCACCGGCCAGCGCCAGGTAGGCAAGTGCGCCACGCGAAGTCTTTTCATACAGTAATGCCGGTAGACCGTAACTGGGTGCTTCTGCAAGTCGAACATTGCGCGGCACGATGGTGCGGTATACCTTGTCGCCAAAATGCTCGACTAATTGTGCCGATACATCATTTGACAGGGTATTGCGCGGATCAAACATGGTACGCAACAGGCCCTCGATTTGCAGATGTGGATTAACCGATGAACGTACCTGCTCGATAGTATCGAGCAGCGACGTCAGCCCTTCGAGTGCATAGTATTCGCATTGCATCGGGATAATGACGCCATCAGCAGCAACCATGGCATTCAGTGTCAACATGTTTAACGCCGGCGGACAATCCAGGATGACAAATTCGTAGTCATGCTTGATGTTAGCAAGACACTCCTTCAACCGCGTTTCAGCCCCGTTGGAGCGCATCAGCTCGACTTCGGCCGCAGTCAGATCGCTGTTTGACGGCAGCAGATCTATGCCAACGTTTTCAACATGCTGCAGGCAACTGCGTGCATCCAGGCCCTGTAGCAGCACATCACACAGCGTCGTTTCGAGCGCACGTTTATCAACGCCAACGCCCATGGTGGCATTGCCCTGTGGATCCAGATCAACCAGCAGGACCTTGCGTTTGGTGGCAGCAAGCGATGCGGCAAGATTCACACTGGTCGTGGTTTTGCCTACCCCGCCTTTCTGGTTAGCGAGCGCCATTACTTGAGTCATATCAGTGTGTTTTCTCGATTTCGAGTAAATGCCTTTCAGCGTCCAGCCCATATATATTCAATGTATGTGATTGTTTCAAGACATAACCTGGAACATCAATTGATTCATCAAGCTTGCCCTGCATGATCAATATCCGGGTCTCCGGTTTATGCAAATGCGCCGTATTTTTAACAATCTCTCTGCTGTCTGCATAGGCGCGTGCAATCACTGCATCGAAGTATATCCTATGATCATCCATCATGGGTGAATAGGCTTCAACCCGTTGATTGACCACTTCGACATTGGCAAGTCCGAGGGTTATTTTGGCCTGGGTCAGAAAGCGGGCTTTTTTGCCATTACTGTCAAGCAACACAAAGCGATTGTGCGGCATAGCGATCGCCAGTGGTATACCGGGCAAACCGGCACCACTACCCACATCGAGTATCAGGCCTGCGCCGATATAGGGCAACACAGCAAGGCTGTCCAGTAAATGTTTACTCAACATCTCACTGCTGTCGCGGATGGCGGTCAGGTTGAAAGCCCGGTTCCAGTGACTGAGCAGGCCAAGATAGTCAATCAGTTTATGCGTGGCGGACTCGGGCAGTCCGATGTCCATGGCCTCGAGGCCGATATTTAATTCTGTTAACAGGCTTTCCACTAATTGGCGCAGATCATTAATGCGAAGCTTTTTTCAGGTGTACCATCAATAATGAGATCGCAGCGGGCGTCACTCCTGGAATACGACTGGCCTGGCCGATGGTCTGCGGCCGAAAATCTGTCAGCTTCTGGGTAACTTCTGCAGACAGTCCCCGCACGGACTGGTAGTCGATCACGTTTGGTATCAGTGTCTGCTCATGGCGGCGGGCTTTCTCGATTTCAGCATGCTGCCGTTGGAGATAACCCGAGTATTTGGCCTGGATTTCCACCTGTTCTGCCACGGCAGCATCGCTGACGGCGCCGCCAATCGCGGCTGTCAGCTTTTGATAGTCGATTTCGGGCCGACGCAATAGATCGCTGGCCTTGTAATCGCGCGACAGCGGCTTATCGAGATAAGCCGATAATTGCTCGCCGGGTTCCGAATCAGGCAGTACTGTGAGCCCACTCAAACGGCGTTGTTCATGGGCTATAGCCTCGCTTTTTTGCGCAAACGCGCGCCAGTGCGCAGCGTTGATCAGGCCCATTTCACGCGCTACCGAGGTTAATCTCAGGTCCGCATTGTCTTCGCGTAATATCAGGCGATATTCGGCACGGCTGGTAAACATACGGTAGGGCTCGGTGGTACCGCGCGTAATCAGATCATCGACCAGTACGCCCAGGTAAGCCTGATCGCGAGCGGGTGTCCAGGCTTCCTGTTGCTGCACTCGGCGAGTGGCATTAATGGCTGCCAGCAAGCCCTGTGCCGCTGCTTCTTCATAACCGGTGGTACCGTTGATTTGCCCTGCGAAAAACAGGCCATGAATGAATTTGGTTTCGAGTGATGCTTTCAGGTCACGCGGATCAAAATAATCATATTCGATGGCATAGCCGGGGCGGGTGATGTGGGCATGCTCAAATCCCTTCATCGAGCGCACGAATGCGAGCTGGACATCAAACGGCAGGCTGGTTGAAATACCGTTGGGATACACCTCGTGCGTGTTCAGACCTTCGGGTTCGATGAAAATCTGGTGCGCGTCCTTATCGGCAAAACGCACGATCTTGTCTTCGATCGACGGACAGTAACGCGGGCCAATGCCTTCGATAACACCGCTGTACATCGGTGAACGGTCCAGGCCGCCACGGATGATGTCATGTGTGCGGTTATTGGTATGGGTGATGTGGCAGCTGATCTGTTGCGGGTGTTGTTCAGTCTTGACCGGTGAAAGAGAATACCGGTGTCGGGGTATCGCCCGGCTGTTCCTGCAAGCCGGAGTAATCAATGCTGCGGCCGTCAATGCGGGGCGGGGTGCCGGTTTTCAATCGGCCTACACGGAAAGGCAGTTCTCGCAAACGATGTGCCAGCGCTATCGATGGCGGATCCCCGGCACGACCGCCTGAATGGTGACTTTCGCCGATATGGATCTTGCCGCCCAGGAAGGTGCCCACGGTCAAAACCACCGACCGCGCGCGGAATTTAAGCCCCATCTGGGTAATAACGCCGCAAACCTGGTCGCCCTGCCCATCGTTGGCGATAATCAGGTCATCAACCGCCTGCTGGAAGATGGAAAGATTGGGCTGATTTTCCAGCGCCTGTCGAATCGCGGCCTTGTACAGCACTCGATCGGCCTGGGCCCGGGTAGCCCGTACCGCTGGTCCCTTGCGGCTGTTGAGCATACGGAACTGGATGCCACCCCGGTCAGCCGCCTTTGCCATGATGCCACCCATGGCATCGATTTCTTTTACCAGATGGCCCTTGCCAATACCGCCGATGGCCGGGTTGCAGCTCATTTGCCCCAGGGTCTCGATGTTGTGAGACAGCAACAGGGTTTTTACACCCATGCGCGCGGCCGCCAGCGCGGCCTCGGTGCCTGCATGGCCACCGCCGATCACGATCACATCAAAACTTTCACTATAGAACATTACTCATCTGCTCACATAAACCCAGGCCGCAAATTATAAATTAATCATGCATTTATTTCTTTTTGATTTTGTCCGGGTTTTCGCACTGGGACCGGTCTGGTTTGTATACTGACGTCAGGCATAAGCTGTTTATATAGAATCCATATCTAACAAAGTGCTACATCGTTACAACACCAATGGAACTCTGTCCGTGAATAACAGTCTGTCATTGGTGATGAAAATTTACCGAATCAATATGTCTTCTGTTTACAGGTTATTTTTTGTAACGTGTTTACTTGGTGTCCTTTTTATAACCCCGAATTTCGCGACTGGTGCTGTTAAACAACAGGCTGATGACACCATTGCTTCCGGATACAGTGCACTCAAACTTTTCCTTGAGGACGAACAACACCTGACAACCATCCGGCGCGTTAAAACCGTGCTTACTTTTGAGGGTATCAGCGACGGATCTAAAAAACTTATCGACGACATAGCCGACTCCTCAGAACAGGCGCTTGAGGAACTGGAAAAACTTGCAGCAGCCAAACCGGTTATCGTGTTTCACGACTTTTCTGATGATTCAATCGGCAAGGCCACGCTCGATTCTTTACGTATCGCTACCGCAAAAGAATTTCTCCTGGACACCGATGACTTCGAAAAGAACCTGTTGCTCAGCCAGTCCAAAATCCTGCGCGTAATTAGTCATCTAGCCCGGCAGCTGGAACAAAAAGAAACCAGCGTCAGGCGTAAGGCCTGGCTCAACAAGCTTGCTCTCCGTTTTGAAAATTATTATCAGCAAGTGTATGCGCGGATATCAGTTACGGGGAAAGCAAGCGCATAAATAATAATGCGTGCATCATTGCCGCGAATCACGCCTGGCTCGCATACGGATTACAAAGTATTGAAACCATAGCAATATACTGACTTTTCTTTGTTTTCAGCCAATTATTCTATAGTCTATATGTGCGCTTATTTGTGGAAAACATTAATACACCGCATCAGTCGAACACCACTGTTCGATTACCACATACCAGCAGGTTGTGATTAAGCTGGTGCCATATCGCGCGCGCTAACACGACTTTCTCAAGGTCGCGGCCTTTTCTTATCATGTCATCAACCGTGTCTTTATGACTGACGTGAACCACATCCTGTTCAATAATCGGACCCGCATCAAGATCTGCTGTCACATAATGACTGGTTGCGCCAATAATTTTCACGCCACGTTCGTAAGCTGAGTGGTAAGGGCGGCCGCCGGGAAAGGCGGGCAGAAATGAATGATGAATATTGATAATACGTTGCGGATAATGTTCGATAAAATTTTCGCTCAATATCTGCATATAGCGCGCAAGCACGATAAAGTCGATTTGGTATTTATCCAGCAACTCGAGCTGCTTCTGTTCCTGCGCCTGTTTGTTTTCCTTACTAACAGGCAAACAGAAATATTCAATATCAAATCGCTCGGCAACTGCGGCCATGTCGTTATGATTGCTTATGATCAGCGGTATATCCACCTGCCACTCAC
The DNA here is from genome assembly GCA_963807785.1 of uncultured Gammaproteobacteria bacterium. Classification (GTDB taxonomy): domain Bacteria; phylum Pseudomonadota; class Gammaproteobacteria; order SZUA-229; family SZUA-229; genus JABDQW01. The sequence continues at coordinate 68,399 of CAWEEC010000092.1, forward strand.
CGGCTTCATAACGCGATAATATGTCATAAAAACAATGTGGTTTTTTTGATACAAACAAGGCCATTCGAGGCACATCATAAGAGAAATGCAACCACCATTGCATATCAAAGTGAGTGGCAACATTCGATGCGAACATCTCGCCAATCTGATCTGAAGCAAGTGCAAACTTTTCCAGGTCCCATTCGACCCGCATGAAAAACCTCTGATGCTCTGAATCAACATGCTGGTCCAGGCTGAGAATGTTTCCGCTGTTATTGAAAATAAAGTCGGTAATCGATACCACAATACCGGGTTTGTCTTTGCAATAAATCAGCAGAATTGCAGAATTTGTGCTGGCATTATTCATTCTATAATTAATATTGATGTGTGGTTATTTTCCTGACACAAAGGTTAGCATGGAATATTCAACTTTCTAATTACTATTAGAGATTGAGCATGCGCTTGTATTAAAGGAATTAATTGTATTCGTATACATAAGTATAGTTAACATAGATCAATGCGTCGGCTAACAACGCATGGTGAGATCTTGCCGGGCATGTTATTGTCAACAACATGTTTTTTTACATGCTTACACACTTGTTCAAAAACCGGGGCTGTCATGAAGACACTGATAAATAACTTTCTTGATGTTATAGGTTTCAATCGCCGCACGGTGAGTCACCGCGAGCGTATAATTACCAGCCTGGGCGGCTTCTGCGGCATTGTCGGTGTCTATTTCGTAAGTGACTCACTACTGGATGCGCAGGGCACAGCCATGATCGTTGCCTCTATGGGCGCTTCCGCCGTATTATTGTATGCCGTACCGCACTCTTCACTTGCTCAACCATGGAATGTTATAGGCGGCCACCTGGTATCCGCTGTCATTGGTGTTAGTTGTGCACGTTTTATTCCTGATATGCTGCTGGCTGCCGCACTTAGTGTTGGTTGCGCTATCGCAGCCATGCATTACTTACGCTGCATTCATCCACCAGGTGGTGCAACAGCATTGAGTGCCGTTATAGGTGGGCCCATGGTTTACACACTGGGATATGGTTATGTACTACAACCGGTATTTATCAACTGTATCGTGATACTGGCTATCACTATCGTATTCAATGCATTGTTTGACTTTTACCGATACCCGGCACTGCGTGCTAAATCAGGCCTGCAAAATATAAAACATGATGACCATTACCCGCCAATTGCACATGCTGACCTGGTTTATGCACTCAGCCAGATTGATACCATGGTAACGGTAACAGAAGAAGATCTGCTGACTATTTATGAACTTGCCACCGGAAGAGATAAATCAGCCGGCTGATGGTTGTATTATATTTATTGCATGAACGTGATTAATGAATCAAAACTGACTTGTCCCCTGTGTGGCTATGCTGAAACCATATCCATGGCGGAAGATTCATGCCTGTACTTCCATGAATGCCGCCAGTGTGGAAAGTTAATCAGGCCTAAAGCAGGGGACTGCTGTGTGTTCTGTTCCTATGGAAGCGTTCCCTGTCCATCGATACAAATCTCACAAGCAAACAACTCGTGTTGCTAGACTGCAGTCATTTTATTGGATAGCACACCAATGCCTTCAATTGACACTTCTATCAGCTGACCATCTTCCATAGCAGCTGCGTTAAGCCCTGTGCCACAAGCGATGATATCGCCAGGATATAAGGTCATATCCTGCGAAATCATGCTTACCAGCTTTTGTGGTCTGAACACCATATCAGTCACCGGGTACTCCTGCAGCAACTTGCCGTCCAGTCTTGACTGAATAATCAGGGAATCTACATCAAGGCCGGTGGCAATCACTGGCCCAAAGACGCCAAAGCTGTCAAAACCTTTTGCGCGTGTCCATTGCGGAAATGATGGGTCGCGTTTCAGAATTTCTTTCGCTGTAACGTCATTAATGCAGGTATAGCCAAATATATAATCGGCAGCCTCTGATTCGGCAACGCCCGCGCAGGCTTTACCTATAACAATGCCAAGCTCACCTTCAAAGAACACAGGGCCGCTATAACAAGCAGGCCGAATAATCGGCTGTGCATGCGCATTGTAGGTATTGGGTGTTTTGACGAAGTAGAGTGGCTCTGGAGGTATGTCCCAACCTTCATGCTCGGCACGAGAATAAAAATTATTCCACAACGCAAGTATTTTTCCAGGCTGGCAGGGGACGTGTATATCAACATCTGCAAGTTTGCAGCTTTCACCAACAGGTTGCGGATTATCGAATAAATCACCGTGGTAAATGTGAACTATATCGCCATCAAGCAACCCCAGGTTGGAGTTTTTTTTGTAACCAAATTGTAACCAAAGCGCCATAAGGTGTTGATCTTATTTTTTTCTTCATTATCTTAGTAGACATCTGGGCAGTGACCATATCAGATGCGATAAAAATAATCAGCTTCATGCAACCTGCCCGTAAATGATAACAATAAACGGGCTACACACATGTTTGAATTTACCAGCCAGTCGGGAATGGCATCGGCACTACTGTCGTTGTTATTTCCTGCTTCAGTATTATTTTTTGCTTACCTTGTACGTGGAATTGCCGGTTTTGGCTCCGCCTTGATTGCAGTGCCTCTGCTGGCTCTGAGCTTGCCGTTAACTATCGTTGTTCCACTTGTAGTATTTCTCGATTATGTCGGTTCGGCAAGTCAGGGAATGAATAATCGTGAATGCATTCAATGGAAAGAAATATGGCCGTTACTGCCATTTTCCCTGGTCGGGGTTGCTGTTTCACTTTTTATAATGGATTCGGTAAAACCGGAAATGTTGTCACTGGCACTGGGTGGATTCATCATTATATTCGCTATCTACCAGTTACAGCCGATGAAGCTTGGTCAGGCAAACCAGGTCATCTCTGTGCCTACAGGTTTCTTAGGTGGCTTTGTAGGAACGCTATTTGGGACCGGTGGCCCTTTCTATGTAATTTATCTCAACCTTCGTCATCTTGATAAAAATTCATTTCGCGCCACCTTTGCCACCATTTTTCTGATCGATGGTGCTATGCGACTAGCTGGTTATGCACTGAAGGGTTTTTATACACTGGAGTTGTTGAGCTTTCTTGTTATGGCGGTACCGGTTGCCGGCCTGGGCCTGTTCTTTGGAGGAAAAATACACACCGCACTGGGCCGCGACATCTTCGTCAGGTTAATCAGCGTACTACTGCTGGGGAGTGGGACAGCGTTGTTAATGAAAGCCTGATCAACGGCTTCGATTTTCAATAGTTTAATTACTTTCCTATACAGAAATCGGCGAAGATTCTGCCCAGTAGATCATCATTGGTGAACTCACCCGTAATGCTTGAGAGTTGTTGTTGTGCAAGCTTGAGCTCTTCTGCCAGCAACTCGCCTGTGTTGTTTCGCAAGCATGCTGTCGCGGCCATTAAATGATTCGATGCATTGTTTATTGCCGTTATATGTCTGCGCCTGGAAATAAACTGGCCCTCCGTATGTCTTTCATATCCCATACACTGCTTTAAATGTTGCCTTAACAGATCAACGCCTTCGCCACTGACGGCTGACAGGTAAACTTCGGTGTGATCGCCTGTTGAAACAATACGGTTTTGTTCTCCGCTTAAATCTGTTTTATTGAATACAACACTGAGCCCAATGTTAGGCGGTATCTGTTTAGAAATATCTTCCAGCATATAATCTTTGGATTGCGAATCTATTACATATAGCACGCGATCACATCGTTCTATTTCCTTCCAGGCCCTGCGTACACCTTCCTGCTCAATAACATCTTGTGAGTCGCGCATTCCCGCAGTATCTATAACATGTAATGGCAAGCCATCGATCTGTATGTGTTCACGCAAGACATCCCGGGTTGTTCCGGGTATATCAGTTACAATTGCAGTCTCGCTCCCCGCAAGCCGGTTTAACAGGCTGGATTTACCTGCATTAGTTTTTCCTGCAATAACAACTGTCATGCCTTCTTTTAACAGGCATCCCTGTTTTGCAGAATCAAGCACTATAGTAACCTGGTCTGTGATTGAGCTTAATTTTTCGGCCACTGCTTTGTCAGCAAGAAAATCGATTTCTTCTTCCGGAAAATCAAGTGCCGCTTCGACAAACATGCGTAGTTGAATAAGCTGCTCGACTAAAGCATGGATGTTTGCAGAAAACTCGCCTTTTAGTGAACGCATTGCAGCACGTGCTGCATCTTCGCTTTCACAAGCTATTAGATCAGCTATCGCCTCGGCCTGAACGAGATCTATCTTTTCATTTAAAAACGCACGTTCTGAAAATTCACCTGCACGTGCGATTCGTGCACCATGTTTTATTGTTTGTTGCAACAAAAGATCAAGTACAACCTGTCCACCATGGCCATGCAACTCCAGAACATCTTCACCGGTAAACGAGTTTGGCTTGTTGAAATATAACGCTATGCCTTTGTCGAGAACGTTACCTGTATCATCAGTAAAAGCCAGGTATTCTGCAAGGCGCGGTTGCGGACATCGTCCTAGAATGAAGTGTGCAATTGTATTTACCAGTGGTCCGGAAACACGCACAATACCCACGCCACCCTGTCCTGGTGGTGTGGCTATTGCAGCAATCGTATCCATAGAAAAAGATAAATGCTTTCAGGCAAGCTAATAGTTAATTAGATAAAACGGCTGACATGTAATGCCTGTAATAATAATTCCGCTTCGAGTCGGCGCAAACAATCCCTTGCTTTAACCATGTGTCAATTAACATGTGCGCATCTGGTTATTCTCTGTCGATTCGCCGGGTAATTACATACTGCTGCGTAATCGAAAGAATATTATTAACAACCCAGTAAAGAACCAGGCCTGCGGGGAAGAAAGCAAACATGACTGTAAACACGAACGGCATATACTGAAATATTTTTTGCTGAACCGGGTCAACTGGCGCAGGATTAAGTTTCTGCTGTATCCACATTGAAACGCCCATTAAAACCGGCAAGATAAAATATGGATCCTTGGCGGACAGGTTATCAATCCACAGAATGAATGGTGCATGGCGCATTTCAACACTTTCGAGCAGCACCCAGTACAGCGCGATGAACACGGGCATCTGCACGAGTATTGGAAAACAACCACCCATGGGATTGATTTTTTCACGCTTGTACATCTCCATCATAGCCTTGCTCATGCCCTGGCGATCATCACCATAGCGCTCTTTCATTTGCTTGATGCGTGGTGCAACCTTGCGCATCTTCGCCATGGAGCGATAACTCATTTCAGACAATTTATAGAAAATCGCCTTGACAGTGATGGTCAGGAATATGATGGCCCAGCCCCAGTTTCCAAACCAGCCATGAAAGATATCGAGCAACCAGAATAATGGCTTTGCAATGATTGTGAGCACACCGTAGTCAACCGTTAGTTCAAGCCCTGGTGCGATTTGCTCCAGCTGGTTCTGGAGTTTAGGCCCAACAACAAACCTGGTGCTAAAGCTGGCTTTATCTTCGGCGCTAATTTTCAATGCTGGTGTACGTGTACCTAGAATATATTTCGATGTATTGGATGGTTGCTTGCTGTAAAAAAGATTATTAACACCGGATTCGGGTATCCAGGCAACGAGAAAATAATGCTGGATCATAGCAAGCCAACCGCCACTTAACTCACAGCCTTTCTGCGTGCTACCAATATTAATACAGCCATCACCTATTGTTGCCAGCAGGTTTTGTTCAGCCATGTCGTCGAAATCAACTTTTTCATATTTGATTTCTTCATTGAAAACAACACCGCCAGTGTAGGTATGAATAAAAGCATTGCCGTCGTCTTCTGTTGGTGGCGTGCGCACAAGCTGCATGTACTGGCTTCCGCTCCAGTCCGTATTGCCTGCTTCAACATTATGTTCCAGGTCAACGACATAATTATTTCGACGAAAGGTATATACCTTGCTTACACGTACGCCATTTTCACCGCTCCAGTGCAACGGCACCTTGATTTCATCGACACCTTCCGCCAGTCGGTAAGCGGTTTTTTCACTAGAGTAAGTAGCATTATGTGTAGGTGCGCTGTCTGCATTAACTGAAACCAGTCCTGATTGCGCAATGAACAACTCATTGCCAACATCAGTCAGTAATACCAGTTTTTCTTCGGGCTTTTCGTGTGTTTTAGCATAGTTACGCAAAACCGCTTTTCTGATATCACCCCCCCTGGTATCGATCTCGACATCGAGCACATCGGTAATGACATTAATTCGTTGGCTGGCAACCTGCTGCTGTTTTTTACTTTCAACAATAGCTGTCTCGTCCGGCGAAGCTGCCGCCTCAGGAACTTCAGTTATTTCCTGTTGCACTGGTGTAGTTGTTTCTGCAACCTGAGCTTCCTGTTTCGGTCCGTAATCGATCTGCCACTCAGCCCACAACAGATATACGATGAAAAACAGGGTGAAATACAATAACAGGCGCTGATTTTCCATCAGTGTTCCTTTCTAGTTATGGACAGGTTGTTATTATCAGGTACGGGATCATAACCGGCAGAATGCCAGGGGTGGCAACGGCTTATGCGACGAATGGCTAACCAGCTGCCACGAAAAATTCCAAAACGCTCAACCGCTTCAAGCGCATAACTGGAGCAGGTTGGTGTATAGCGACAGCTTGGTGCCAGATACGGGCTGATCGCATAGCGATATAGTTTAATCAGTGCTATCAGGATTTGGCGCATATTTTACTCAGTTTCTGCCAGTGTTGTTCCAGTGACTGCAGCAGGCGGCTGTTGTTGGCGTTGCTGCTCTTGTTTCCGGCCAGCACGATGTAATCCGCACAACATAATTCGTGCTGTTTATGCCTGAAACTTTCCCGAATGATTCTTTTGAGCCGGTTGCGCGTGACTGCGAGTCGTGCCCTTTTTTTAGAGATTGCCAGACCCAGGCGCGGAAACGCAATGTCGTTCAGCCTGGCAAGTACTGTGAAGTATTGATCACTTGAGCGCGCTGCCTTGCTAAAAACCCGGTTGAACTCGGCGGCCTTTAACAACCTGGCACGCTTTTGCAAGCGCGCCCTGCGCATAATTCTAAGGCCTCTTAGAGCGCCAGGCGATGGCGGCCTTTTGCACGACGCGCCTTTAATACCTTACGGCCACCCAGCGTACGGCTGCGTGCGCGAAAGCCATGTGTTCTAGCGCGTTTGATCCGGCTTGGTTGAAATGTTCTCTTCATTGCCTTGAACCTGTACCTGTGTATTCAGCGAACCGCGCATTTTACTGATGCTGATGGTTGGAGTCAAAGCAGAAGCCGCTGTTTTTTATATGTTTTGAGTAAATAAGTAAATCATTGTGGATAACCCCGTATAACGGGTATACAATGCGACGTGCTTCCTGCAGATTTATCTTCAATATCATTCGATCGGAGGGTTGGGTTCGAGTGAACAATGCACTCTGGACGAATTGCCTACAAAGACTGGAACAGGAACTGTCAGATCAACAGTTGAATACCTGGATTCGTCCGTTACAGGTTCGTGAGGATAATAATCAACTGACTTTGTTGGCACCCAACCGATTCGTACTCGACTGGGTTAAACAAAATTTCAGAGACAAAATCGAGACTATTCTGCTCGAGGTCTCACGTGATGATGATTTCAATTTACAGCTGGAAATTGGAACCCAGCTAAGTGCTGCAATACCTGCCCAGACTGCGAGCCCAGCCAGGGCAGAAACGGTGGTCGCACAAAAACCTGCAGCTGTTACAGATTTTGGTATTCCGGCAAAGACCACTGCTCCCAGGGCGGTAATTGATCACAATCTCAATCCTTCTTTCACTTTCGAGAGTTTTGTACAGGGTAAATCCAACCAGCTTGCAAAAGCCGCTTCTCAGCAGGTCGCAGAGAATCCGGCAGATGCCTACAACCCGCTGTTTCTTTACGGGGGCGTAGGTCTGGGTAAAACCCACCTGATGCATGCCACTGGCAATATGATGCTCAGGCACCAACCCGAAGCAAAAATTGTTTACCTTCATTCCGAGCGTTTTGTCGGTCATATGATCAAAGCCTTGCAGCACAATGCGATCGATGCCTTCAAACAATATTACCGCTCACTGGACTGCATGTTGATAGACGATATCCAGTTTTTCGCCGGTAAAGAGCGTTCCCAGGAAGAATTCTTCCATACCTTCAATGCCTTGCTGGAGGGCGGTAGCCAGATCATCCTTACCTGTGATCGCTACCCGAAAGAAGTTGATGGCCTGGAAGAAAGGCTGCGCTCTCGATTCGGCTGGGGACTGCCGGTTTGTATCGAGCCACCCGAACTCGAAACACGTGTTGCTATTCTGCAGAAAAAAGCTGAAGAGTCAGGCATTCATTTTCCCAACGAAGTGGCCTTTTTCATTGCCAAACGCATTCGCTCCAATATTCGGGAGCTTGAAGGCGCCTTCCGCCGCGTTATGGCAACCGCGAACTTTACCGGTAAGCCGGTAACGATGGAATTTGCCAAGGAAACCTTGCGTGACCTGATCGCCCTGCAGGATCGAATTGTAACCATTGAAAACATTCAGAAAACCGTAGCAGAATATTACAAAATACGAAGTTCAGATTTACTCTCCAATCGCCGCAGCCGTTCCATTACCCGACCCAGACAGTTGGCTATGGCGCTATCTAAGGTACTGACCAACCATAGCCTGCCGGAGATCGGCGAGGCCTTTGGCGGAAGAGACCATACCACGGTACTGCATGGCTGCCGGAAAATTGCAGAATTACGCGAATCTGATATGAAAATTAATGAAGACTATATGAACATGATGCGAATATTGAGCAATTAAGGCGGGCTAACAAGCTCTAGATGAGCTGTGCATGAATTGTGCATAAAGTGTTGATGATAATCAGTTTGAAAGTTATCCACAGATCATCTACAACAAAGCACTGCTGAGTTCCCAGTATCTGTTTTAATATACACAAGTTAAATAATTGAATTAATTATAAATTTACGACTTATCCACAAATTTGTTTGTGACTAATAATAACTACTAAATAGATATATAAAAATAATACTAATAGGTATCTCGCATGAAATTTCAGATCCAGAGGGAAGATCTGTTAATCCCGTTACAAAAAATTATCGGTGCAGTAGAAAAGCGGCAAACTATGCCTGCGCTTTCAAATATTCTTGTAAAAGCCGATAACGACAAGATATCCTTTACAGCAACAGATCTTGAAATTGAGCTGGTAACCACACTGAGCATGGTTGCAGACGAAACCGGGGATACCACTTTGCCTGCCCGCAAGTTGCTGGATATCTGCAAGGCGCTGCCTGAAGAATCATCTATAAGTATTACAGTAGATTCTAATAAGGCATTAATTAAATCAGGGCGCAGTCGTTTTTCATTATCAACCCTGCCGGCAGACGATTTTCCAGCCCTGGATTCAATCAATGCGATTGCCGAGTTTGAATTGCCGCAAAAGACCTTGAAAGAACTGATTGATAAAACGTCATTTGCCATGGCTTTACAGGACGTGCGCTATTACCTCAATGGCCTGTTACTGGAAGTCAGCTCGGGATTACTGCGTGCGGTGGCAACTGATGGGCATCGGCTGGCCTATTGTGAAAAACAGGCCGAATGTGAAGTTACTGAAATCAAGCAGGTGATTGTGCCAAGAAAGGGTGTTCAGGAACTGGTCAGACTGCTTGATGACAGCGAGCAACCGTTAAAAATGATACTGGGTAGCAACCATATCCGGATTGAGGTTGGAGAAATTCGATTTACATCAAAATTAATCGATGGCCGTTTCCCCGATTACAACAGAGTAATCCCGGATGATGGTAACAATACAATCATCGCAGACAGGGACAATTTGCGTCAGGCACTGGTGCGGGCATCAATCCTGTCAAATGAAAAATACCGCGGCATTCGGCTTTCAGTCGCAGCCAATGTTTTAGAGCTGCAGGCGCAGAACCCGGACCAGGAAGAGGCTGACGTCGAGCTTGAAGTCGACTATACAGGCGATGCGCTCGAAATTGGCTTCAATGTCAATTACATGCTCGATGTTCTCAATGTGACCGCTGCCAGCGTGGTTCATGCTACTTTAAGAGACTCAAACAGCAGTTGCCTGATGACCTATCCCGATCATCCTGATTGTAAATATGTCATCATGCCGATGCGTTTATAGCATTGTGAATCTGGTATCAAGGCGCCAGATTCTTCATTTTAAAACACAGGTTTCATGCAATTATCACAGCTAAAGATTCGTGATTTTCGCAATCTTGTCGATGTTGAATTCGAGCCCTGTGCAGGCGCTAACCTGTTTGTGGGTCCAAATGCATCGGGAAAAACCAGTCTGCTGGAGTCCATCTATTACCTGAGCCATTTACGCTCATTCCGGACACCTTATCTAACTGACCTGATTCAGCACAACGCCAGTAGCCTGCAGCTAATCGCAAAAGCTAAAGATCAACATGATAATCAGGTACCCATCGGAATAATACGCGCCAAAGACTCGCTCGAGGTAAGGGCCAACCAGAAACCGGTTAAACGTGTCGCAGATATCACGGCCATATTTCCGGTGCTGGCAATTCATCCTGACAGTTACCGGTTGATAACGGGGAGCCCGGCAGAAAGACGCGCCTATATCGACTGGGGCGTGTTCCACGTGGAACATGGATTCTTTGAAGCCTGGCAACGCTATAAAAAAGCATTATCACAAAGGAATGCTGCCCTGAAGTCAGCGCAGAAGTCTTCTTATTGCCAGCTCTGGGATAACGAGCTGAATCAGTCCGCAGAAAAAATCGATAAAAGACGATCAAACTATATGTTTGAGCTGCAGCCATACCTGTTGGCCATGATTCATCAATTTTTTCCTGATCAGGTTGTTAAACTGGAATACAGGCGTGGCTGGAAGAGTGATGAAAGCCTGAAATCAGTGCTGCAACAAACGTTTGCCAGGGACCGCAAACGAGGCATAACATATGCAGGCCCGCATCGGGCTGATATAGATATTCAGGTTAATGGGAAGTCTGCTCAGACGGGTATATCGAGAGGGCAGCAAAAAGTCCTGGTCGCATTATTGAAACTGGCACAGGCGCAGCATTTTACTCAGACTGCGGCGAGACACTGCATACTTCTATATGATGACCTGGCGGCAGAGCTGGATGAAAGCCACCGAAATCAAATCTTATCGGTTTTAAAAACGATGCCTGTTCAGTTGTTCCTGACTGCAATCGAAGCAGAACAGATCGATCTGCAACAATGGTCGGATGTTCACATGTTCCACGTGGAACAGGGTCGGCTGAGATGATTTCCGCATCGGCCAATTCAAATCTGTTGTGTTTCTTGATCGTTGTATGATGCAGCTGCGTATTGTGCTTCAAAGCCTGATATAATGCGCTCTTGCTGGTTAATTTGTTATTTCTATGAGCTCTGATCAAACCTACGATTCATCCAATATTAAAGTACTGCGCGGACTGGATGCGGTACGCAAGCGCCCCGGAATGTATATTGGCGATACCGATGATGGTACCGGACTGCATCACATGGTGTTCGAGGTTGTAGATAACTCGATTGATGAAGCACTCGCAGGCCATTGCACTGAAATCAATGTAAAGATTCACAGCGATAATTCAGTTACCGTAACCGATAACGGTCGTGGTATTCCGACTGATATTCATCCCGAAGAAGGACGTTCTGCAGCAGAAGTTATTATGACAGTGCTGCACGCCGGCGGTAAGTTCGATGATAATTCCTATAAAGTATCCGGCGGTCTGCATGGTGTAGGCGTTTCAGTGGTAAATGCACTGTCGAAAAAAATGGAATTGACGATTTACCGGGGAGGCAAGATCTACAAGCAAGAGTACCAGATGGGAGAGCCAGTAGAACCGCTGGCTATTTCGGGTGAATCCGAAAAAACAGGAACAGCATTGCGCTTCTGGCCCAGCGAGTCAATCTTTAATAACATCGAATTTCACTACGATATTCTTTCCAAGCGCCTTAGAGAGCTGTCATTTCTCAATTCCGGCGTAAGAATCGTACTTTCAGACGAAAGAGACGATAAAAAGAATGAATTTGAATACAAAGGCGGTATCAAGTCGTTCGTTGAACATCTGAACAAAAACAAGACCCCGTTGCACGAAACGGTTTTGCATTTCAATACCGAGAAAGACAGCATTGGTGTTGAAGTCGCCATGCAATGGAATGATTCATACCAGGAGAATATCTACCCATTCACCAACAATATTCCACAAAAGGATGGTGGTACCCATATTGCGGGCTTTCGTGCAGCACTGACACGCAGTTTGAACCAGTATATGGAAAAAGAGGGCATTATTTCGCGCGCCAAGGTGAATGTTTCGGGAGACGATGCCCGCGAAGGTCTGACAGCGGTGCTTTCGGTAAAAGTACCTGATCCAAAGTTCTCATCCCAGACCAAGGAAAAACTGGTGTCTTCCGAGGTGAAATCTGTGGTTGAATCGACACTGAGTGAAAAGCTACAGGAATTTCTGCTGGAACACCCGGTAGAAGCCAGGGCCATTACCTCGAAAATAATAGAAGCTTCACGTGCACGCGAAGCAGCGCGAAAAGCACGTGAAATGACACGCCGAAAGGGCGCGCTGGATATAGCCGGGTTACCGGGTAAGTTGGCTGATTGCCAGGAAAAAGACCCCGCATTGAGCGAAATCTACCTGGTGGAGGGTGATTCTGCTGGTGGTTCCGCTAAACAGGGACGTGATCGTCGCACCCAGGCCATTTTGCCGCTTAAAGGCAAGATTCTGAATGTAGAGAAAGCCAGGTTTGATAAAATGCTGCATTCAGCTGAAGTTGGTACGTTGATTACCGCACTTGGTTGTGGCATTGGCGCTGATGAATTCAATCCGGACAAACTTCGTTACCACCGCATCATTATCATGACTGATGCTGATGTTGATGGTTCGCATATCCGTACCTTGTTGTTAACTTTCTTCTATCGCCAGATGGGCGAAATCATCGAACGTGGGCATATCTACATTGCACAGCCACCTTTGTACAAGGTGAAGAAGGGCAAGCAAGAACGCTATGTAAAGGATGATGATGAACTTGATGCCTATCTACTTCAGCAGGCACTCGAGGGTTCACGTCTGCACGTAGGCAAGGATACGCCGCCCATTTCAGAGACCGCGCTGGAAGATATCGCGCTGCAATACCTGGCTGCCAGCAAGATTATTCGTCGCCTGTCACGCAGGGTTGACGGCAATGTTCTGAATGAAATGATCTACCTCAAGGGTTTGACTGAAAACGACCTGAAAGAACCGGAAATACTTCAGAAATATATTAATAAGTTATTGATTTTATTAGAAAAACACAGATTAACAGGGATCTACTATAGCGCTCAGGTAACGACCGATGAAGAAGCAAACGGTGCCCTGGAAATGACCAAGACCGTGCATGGCTTGGACCATGTTTTTACACTCGATGCCGAGTTCTTTAGCTCCAGCGAATATGCATTATTATCTGGCCTGGGAGGCAAGCTGGATTCCTTGATCGGTGAAGGTGCCTATATACAGCGCGGTGACAAACAGGCTGAAGTAGTCAATTTTGCCGAGGTCATGAACTGGTTGATGCAGCAGGCAAGCAAAGGGCAGAATATTCAGCGCTATAAAGGCCTGGGTGAAATGAACCCTGAACAGTTATGGGATACCACGATGAATCCGGAAACGCGCCGTATGTTGCAGGTTCGAATCGAAGATGCGATTGCCGCAGACCAGGTATTCACCACCCTGATGGGAGACCAGGTTGAGCCGCGACGTGATTTTATAGAACAGAACGCGTTATCCGCAGAAAATATTGATACCTGAATATAAGGGCCATCAGCCCGTTATCAACAGGTTTTCAACAGATAATCAAGCGTAAATATCCACAGCTTTTCAACATTTATATATTGTTATCAGAGTTTATCCACAGTCAGTGGATAACTTGCCTCGTTTTCCCGTACCTGCTTCATGACCAGGCTCAATGCTTCCCTGTATGGCACCACGCCATTGGCACGCATCATGTCACGCCCGGACTTACTTTGTACAAACTCGATGAAGTCCCTGACGATATCGATATGGGGAGAGTCAGGGTCATAAGCCAGGTAAAGCGGTCGATATAAGCTGTAATCACCCGTCTTTATATTTTCAATAGATGGCGTTATCCCATCCAACGCAACCATTTTATAATCACCCAGACGTGCAGTGCTGATCCCGGTGATCGCAACCGCATTCGGGTTTTGCATTAGTGCCTGTTCCAGTGCTTCGCTGGAGTCAAATACGCGGCTGACAATAATCTTCCGGTTAATGTCCGAGAGCAGTAATTTTCTGAGTGCACGCCCTTCCTCAGCGTTTATGGCATCAAGGGCCAGGACTTCGATTATCTGGTCAGCACCACCGAGTTCCGCCCAGTTTTGTATGTGACCGGTGAAAATGGCTTTTGCCTGGTCAAGACTGATGCTCTCGAGCGGATTTTGTGGATGAACGATGACGGTTAGTGCGTCCCATGCGATCGGTAAAAGCTCAACGCCGGCCTCGCGTGGATCATTCGGCAACAGGTAACGCGATGTTCCGCCGAGGTCAGCGACGCCGTTTTTCACCTCACGAATGCCGCTGGCGGCATTACCTGCACGCAGATTAATATGTATACCCGTTTTCTGTTGATAGGCAGTTGTCAGGTCGGTGACATAGGCCGTTTTACTGACATCACAACCCACCCAGTTTAGTTCTGTGCTATCTGCATTGCTGTTATATGAAATGGAAAGAACAATGAATACAGATAAAATCCTTTTAATTTCAAACACATATATCCCCTTATGCAATGGGCTGAAGATTGAATTTAGTGGCATTTATTACATATGATGCGGATTTATAGCATACTTTCGCATTATTTTTGATTTGAGCCGACCAAGTAGATGAAACACAAGGACTTACGAGATTTCATAAATCAGCTGGAGCAACAAGGCGAACTCAAACGTATTCAGCATGAAGTAGATGCTTATCTCGAGATAACGGAAATCTGTGATCGCACACTGAAAGCCGAAGGTCCGGCCTTGTTATTTGAAAATGTAAAAGGCTCGACCATGCCAGTACTGGCTAATCTATTTGGTACAGCAAGGCGCGTTGCCATGGGAATGGGTCAGAATGAAGTGGCGGCGCTGCGCGAAGTCGGTAAATTGCTGGCTTACCTGAAACAGCCGGAGCCGCCAAAGGGCATGAAAGATGCGCTGGAAAAAATGCCCGTTTTCAAACAGGTGCTCAACATGACACCAAAGGTGGTCAAGAATGCACCCTGCCAGGAAATCATCATTTCAAAAGATCGCGTTGATCTGACTACCTTACCGATTCAAACCTGCTGGCCGGGCGATATCGCCCCCTTGATAACCTGGGGTCTGGTAATAACCAAGGGGCCGGATAAAGAACGGCAAAACCTTGGCATTTACCGTCAACAGGTGTTAGCTAACAACAAGGTGATCATGCGCTGGCTGTCGCATAGAGGCGGTGCGCTGGATTATCGTGACTGGCAGCAAAAATATCCCGCTGAGCCTTTTCCAGTCGCAGTCGCATTGGGCGCAGATCCGGCAACGACACTGGGTGCCGTAACGCCAGTACCGGACACCCTGTCAGAGTATGGCTTTGCCGGCCTGCTCAGAGGAAGTAAAACAGAAGTAGTAAAAAGTGGTGTCGGTGAACTGCTGATACCGGCAACAGCAGAAATCATCCTTGAAGGTTATCTGTATCCGGGAGAGCAGGCCGAAGAAGGCCCGTATGGAGACCATACGGGCTACTATAATGAAACCGAAACCTTTCCGGTGTTTACCATCGAGCGCATAACCCATCGCAGCAATCCGATTTACCACAGCACCTACACCGGAAGACCACCGGATGAACCCGCTATCCTGGGTGTCGCTTTAAACGAAGTATTCATTCCGATACTGCAGAAACAGTTTCCTGAGATTATCGATTTCTATCTGCCACCGGAAGGCTGTTCATACCGTTTTGCTGTGGTCAGTATTAAAAAACAATACCCCGGTCATGCCAAGCGCATCATGATGGGCGTGTGGTCCTTTCTGCGACAGTTCATGTATACCAAGTTTGTCATCGTGGTTGATGATGATGTGAATACACGTGACTGGAAAGATGTTATCTGGGCAATCAGTACACGCGTTGATCCACTCAGGGACTTTACATTAGTAGACAACACACCAATCGATTATCTCGACTTCGCATCGCCTGTCTCTGGTCTGGGCTCCAAGGTCGGAATTGATGCAACCAATAAATGGAAAGGTGAAACCAACCGTGAGTGGGGAACGCCGATTGAAATGAGCGAACAGGTAAAACAACGTATTGATTTGATATGGGATGATTTGAAAATAACAGGCTAGAAATTTTACAGAGCAAGCTAATTCAATTCCGGTTATATAAAAAATGTCTATCCGCAGAGACACAGAGTTCACAGAGACGTTTAGTAGGTAACAAATTTATGTATTATGGTTTTCTGGTTTTCGATATTACATATCTCTAAAGACGCAATAAAAATCTTCTCTGCGCCTCTGTGGTTAATAAGGTTTTATTCTTCAGGTGCCTTATCAGGTAAAGTTTTTACATGAACATCGCGTTGCGGGAATGGTATCTCGATGCCTTCTTCACGGAACGCCTTGTCAATCGCGAAGTTTAGATTACTGATGGTGCTCAAGCGGCGATCGACATTATATAAATGTACGCGCAGTTCAAACTCCAGGGCGCTGTCCCCAAAACCACGGAACAACACCAGCGGTTTTGGTGAAGACCCGTCTTTTATAACCAGCTCGTTTTCCTCTGCAACCTGGGTGAGTATGTAACGGACTTTTTCAACATCGCTGCCATAAGCAACACCAACTTTAATTATTGCACGACCACGTATGTTCTCGAGCATATAGTTAGTAACCTGGTTAGAAATTAATTCTGAATTAGGAACAATGACATCGGACTGGTCAAAAGTGATAATGCGTGTTGAGCGAATACGTATATCCTGCACATAACCTTCCGTATTGCCGACCATGATCCAGTCACCTTTGCGTATCGGGCGCTCAAATAACAAAATGAGTCCGGATACAAAGTTATTGACTATATTCTGTAAACCAAAACCTATACCAACCGACAGGGCGCCAGCAATTATAGCTATATTGCTGAAATCAAAACCCGCGACCGAGAGCGCAACCAGTGCGGCGATAATAAACATGATGTAACCGGTTACGGTTACCATTGCTTCACGACCACCACGAGCCATGGATGTTTTTGGCAGCCAGTTAGATTCAAGTTGGCCTCGAACCCAGCCTGAAGAGATGATGATGAGTGCAAATATAAGAATAGATGTCAGGACTTTGGCGGGTACAATCCTGAATTCGCCGATCTGAAAACCATTAACGATGTAATTACGAGCGTGCTCAATAATCGCGCCGGACTGGTCCCATGAGCTGAGTAATATAAAGAAAAAACCGCCCCAGATGATTAATGTCGTGAACAAACGCATCCATACAAGCCCGGGCAGCGCATGGCCATCCTCTACGCCAAGTTTCTCATGTAAACGTTTACACCAGTCGTATGTGCCATCATCGATAGCATTGAACATGTCTCTTAAAAGCTTGGATGTGGTGAGGAAAATGGCGAATACAATAAATGTAAGCAGGATGCTTCTACGGCCTGCAAGACCAAGATTTCTATAGCCAGCCCATTCGATGAACAGGGAAATCGCGAAAACAATGATTAATGTAATCAGCAGCCAGCGTATATTTTTAAGCTTTGGTGATCCTACCAGCACCATGAAAAGCCAGATGAGGTTCAGGACTATAAGAAGTGAGAATATATCCCTGAGTAATAATCGATTGAGTTCCGGAATGCTTTCGGAAAAAACAGTGTAGAAAGCCATGTATCCAACAAGTGCCAGTATTGCAAGTATGCGTAAGCGACGTGAAAGTTTGACAGCAATTCCAGGGGTGAAATCAATGAATGTTGTTGCGGGTTTAACCGGTGAAAAGATGAAACGAACTGTGGCGATGAATACCAGGTAAAACAGCAAGTAAATTGCAAGAGTCGTAATAAAAGGTGTGGGCGATATATCTTTTGTAGATATATGCAAAATCAATGCCGCGGTTGAAGTAGCCAGTAGCCATGGCAAAAATTTAGAGAAAGTCGTCAACGCTGCACGCGTGAAATGCTCAGCGAAATCATCATGCCATTGGTATGACCGTTCCAGCCTGAATAAAAACCTGCGTATCATCAAGCCGGCAAACACCATGATGATGACAATAAACGAATCGACCAACGCCTGCGCCATATTAAAATTTTGCAGACCTGCATGTTTCCAGAAGAACGTGCCGGAATCAGTTATCAGCTCGAACGGGCTTTTAATAAATTCGATGATTAATGTATAAACGTTGGGGCCACGAATTAAATATTTTTCCTTGAAATAGGATTTTTCAGCGAGGGCAATATGTTCACTGACCTTGTCGCTGCTCTGCTTGTGTAGATTACATTTGGCAAGGGTCTTGTCGATTTGCTCTTTTTCATTGGCTAACTCCTTTCTTTGTCGTGTAACTGCCTTGGCCTCATCTTTGACCTTTTCACCAAGGCCGTCGATCGATTCCTGTACTTTTTTCAGTTTTTCATCACTGTCTGCTATGCATACAGATGCTTCACCACTAAGCTTGATTGCTGTCTTGGTCCATGTGCCCAGGTCCTCGGCATTGAAATCACCACGATCGAGTTTTTGAGATATGGTCTTTATTTCGCCGGAAAGCACATCAAGCCGTTCACTTTTTTCATTCCCGGTAGCAGTCCATGCTGCGTTTGCAAATAAAAGCAGTAAGGTTATCAATAATACTTTTACTTGATTCATTCGATTCTACTTTCTGTGTTGCAGCCTTTTGAACATCTTAGAAGCAGATAACCGAGCATGCCGGACAAAAACGAGGCGATCAGAATAGCCAGTTTATCGGTGTGCTGGTACAGGGTGTCGTCAGTAAAGGCCAGGGAATCAACAAAAAGACTCATGGTGAAACCAATGCCTGTTAATACCGATAAGCCATAGAGCTGGAGCCAGTTACTGTTTTCAGGAAGTGATGCAAGCTTCAGCTTGATAGCTATCAAGCTGAAGCCAAATACGCCCAGCTGTTTGCCCACAAAAAGACCAGTAATAATACCGAGAGGTACGTTACCTGTTATCTGCTCTATGGATACATTTCTCAAGTCAATCCCTGCATTGACAAAAGCGAATAATGGTAATACGAAGAAGGCCACCCAGTAATGCAGGTCCTGTTCCAGAGATTTCACAATAGAAAATTGATTGCCGTCATTATCAACCGATTTTAACGGAATTGTAAATGCCAGTGCGACACCAGCCAGAGTGGCGTGAACACCGGATTTCAGGACACTCACCCATAAAATAATGCCGACAATGATGTAAGCGGCCTTTTTAATAACGCCGAAACGGTTCATCGCAATTAATGTCACAAGTGCAATGGTGGCGATGATGATCGACATTGTTGAAAGATCAACCGTGTAAAAAAGCGCAATAATAACGATTGCAGCAAGGTCATCAATAATCGCCAGCGCAAGAAGAAAAACCTTTAATGAAGCGGGTACTCTTTTGCCAAGCATTGAAAGTATTCCAAGGGCAAAAGCAATATCTGTTGCGGTTGGAATCGCCCATCCACGCATCGCAACAGAATCACCATGATTAAAGTAGACATAGAACAATGCTGGCACGATCATACCGCCAGCAGCCGCTATACCAGGCAAGACAGCTTGCGACAGAGTGGATAAGTGGCCTTCGAAGATTTCACGCTTAACCTCGAGGCCAATGAGGAAAAAGAAAATGGCCATCAGACCATCGTTAATCCATAAGTATAATGGTTTGTCTATATGTAATCTGCCGAAACGGATTTCTACTGGTGTGTGTAGAAATGCATCATATAGACTGGACAGGAAAGAATTCTGCAGTAATAAAGCAAGGATCGTTACAAAGATTAGTGTAATCCCGGCAGATGATTCCTTTTTAATAAACTCTTCAAGAAAGTTCATGGCTTTCCTATTGTTTGTAATTATGAGTCTAGTAAGTCGATTGTGCCAAAAAAACCAGAACTAGCGCAATTGTTCCGGGTAATGCTTGTATCCAGATAATCGATCGACTGGTGGTGATGCCACCAAATAGACCCGCAACAACGACGCACCCTAGAAAAAATATTTGTAACCTGAAGGTAAACTGCCCAGCCCACAGGCTCCAGAGTAATCCGGCGGCAAGAAAGCCGTTATATAAACCCTGGTTAGCGGCCAGTGTTCTGGTTTTGCTGGCAAACTCAGGCTTTATCCCGAAGATTTTATGGCCGGCTGACTTGTCCCATAAAAACATTTCCAGTGCCATAAAGCACAGGTGAAATATAGCCACACAGAAAACAGCAATATCAGCAAGTAAGTACATTAGATGAATAAGACTGTCATATTGTTTGTTTCGAACAGTTGTAAGCCTGGCCAACAAAAGTAACGGATGTAACAAATGAAATATTATTAAAAACAATGACTGTGTTTGCACCCATTTCATGAGCATTGTTCTTTAAATTGTTGAGTGCGCCATGTGTAAGATCGGCGTTGCTGATAAACAGATAGGTGTACCAGTGGCCTTCGCTACCGACCACTTCCCCAATCAGAGTGCAGTCTCGTTCTAACTCGACGATAGCTGATTTATCTATAGCTTGCTTGAGGAAATAAAGACGTACGCTATCAGAATCGTCATGTGTACGAATGATATTCGTACAGGATGAAAGCAGCACGATGAGTAAAATAGGGACAGATAATTTTATGTTCATTGCAGATCAGAAATATTTGTAACGTGCCAATATTGTCATGCGATTGATAATACCAGCTATACGTGTATTAATCATTCAGGCGCACAACGCAGTCTGATTAATAGCTGTAACTGATGCCTACAGTTAAGCGGTAGTCGTCTTTTACAGGCGTAATACCATCATCAGCAGTAGCTGGATTGCTGATATGGTCCCATATTAACGAAATATCGAGATCAAACGATGTTGTTATCTCGCTTTCAATGGTGGAGACAAGATGGTGGATATAACCACCTGAAGCCTCATTGCCCCACTGGGTGCTGTATCTTAAAATAAAGTCGATACTACTGCTTAATTCGAGATCATAATCTGTGCTCAGAACCAGTGTCGGTGTAGTTTGCTGGATATCCTCACCTGTTTCTACGCTAACAAAGCGTGTTGCCTGGTAAGCCGGGCCGCCGGCCATTTCCCAGTTGGTTTTCTTGGTATCCAGGATGGTGTAACCAAGACCTGTGCCAAGTGTTACTTTCGAGTCGATGTTCTGAAAAGGATCACGAAAATATTCGAAGAATAACGGGCGTAAAAAGAAATGCCGAGTTTTGAATATGTCGTGGGTGGCATTGAAGCGTTGATTATTACTTGTTTCTACGTTCTGTATATTAGAAACATTACCAATGTAATTCAGTATGATTCTGGAAAATGACGTTTGGCGCTTTAAATCTGCTCTTGAAGTATAGTCAAGCTGGTCGGTATTTCCGCGCCTGATGTTGAGGCCAAGGGTAAGTTTTGCAGACCAGTAATTTTTTTCTTCCATTTCGCCGGTGATAAACGAAACCAGCGTTGAGCGATCGAATTGCTGTATTGTTTTGCCGTTGGTAACAGTTATTTTCGTCTGGTTTATTGTGATATAGCCGTATACGGTTCCATGGCCTTCTATGTAAGCGCTACCGGGTATGTGGCTTTCAACATACTTAACGTCGTCCCAGTCCAGTTGCAGCAAGTCCAGTTTGTCGCTGTCGAACTCAAGATTGTTTTTATACAGGCCCTTGATTTCACCCTTTAACCATTCTCCCGATACCAGTTGCACCCAGTCAAAATCTGTTGCTGATGGTGTCGATGTCTCCCAGTTGAACACGTCCTCTGTATATTGATCGGCTGCTTCGGGATCGGCATCGTTTGCTAGAGTATCAGCGCCTGTATTCGTGGTTAAGATCAGGCAAAGGCAGGTTATGGCTGTGGTTAGAATACTCTCCGGTCGCATAATAATTTTATAAGTTACAAAAAAAGCTTATTCTACAAGTTCATCGAGCTTGTCTTCCATATGGAGCTCGGTAAGCTCGGTGAATCCGCCAATCCATTTACCATCAATTGCTATCTGTGGCACCGTACGTGCACCGTTGGTGATGCGGGTGAACTCACGACGTGCGCTCATGTCAGTGTCTACACGTGCTTCATCGTAGGGGATGCTCCACTTGGTGAGCAATGCTTTGGTTTTTTCACATATGGGACATATGCCGGTACTGAATACTTTAACTCTGGCCATGGTTAACGCGGTTATTCCATTTATAACGGGTTGTTTCTATTACGATTATATTGTGTGAAAATGAGGCGCATTTACAACAGGACAGATTTTACATGAGTTTCAGGGTGAGTGTGCCGGCAAGCGGCCATGAATTTAGCGTTGAAAATGACGAGACCATACTCGAGGCTGCGTTACGCCAGGGCATTGCCCTGCCTTATGGTTGCCGTAATGGCGCCTGTGGTAAATGTGCCGGCGAACTGATCTCGGGTGAAATCCGCTATGAAAAAGAGCTTAAAAGTCTTGCACTGGAACAGCAGCAACAGGGCAAGACCCTGTTCTGCCAGGCACGTCCACAAAGCGATGTTGAGATAATGGTGCGCGAGATCAGCAACAATCTCGATATCGAAATCAAGACCCTCCCCTGCCGTGTTGAATCTATGCAGCTGCTGACTCACGACATCATGAAGATCGAGTTAAAGCTGCCTGAAACAGAACGATTACAATTTCTTGCGGGACAATACATCGAATTTCTTCTCAAAGACGGTAAACGGCGGGCTTTTTCCATAGCCAATGCACCACATGATGATGCGTATATAGAATTACATATACGCCATGTTCCAGATGGCCAGTTTGGCGATTACGTATTTGATGGCATGAAAGTCAAGGAACTGTTACGCATTGAAGGACCACTCGGTAGTTATTATTTGCGCGAAGATTCGAACAGGCCGATTATCCTGATGGGTGGTGGAACCGGATTTGCACCACTCAAGGGTATGCTTGAACATGCCTTTCACATCGGTATGGAAAGGCCCATCCATTTGTTCTGTGGCGTGCGTGCGCGCAAGGATCTGTATATGGATGAAATGGTCAATGGCTGGTTGCAACAACAGGACAACCTCAAATATACGCCGGTCTTGTCGGAACCCGATAACGCCGATAACTGGCAAGGCAAGACCGGATTTGTTCACCAGGCCATCATCGAGGAATATCCCGATTTGTCCGGTTATGATGTTTATCTGAGCGGTCCGCCGCCCATGATCAAGGCAGGGATGGAAGCATTTTATGCGCATGGCCTGCCAGAAAACCAGATCTATTCCGATTCGTTTGAATATTCAGATGATGCGCTCAGGGCGATGGGGATAACCAAGCCACAGGTTTAGTTGATCTTGTTTTTACGATCACCGGTTTTTACAATAATGGCGAAGCAAGGCGCGCAACCCGTGATGCCACCCGAAACAGTAGACGGCTTGCTGTCGAAATGTACACAACTTACCGGAATGCTGTTTTCGAGATCGGTAAGCAGCATGGCTTCGACCTGTTTTATAAAGTCTTCATCTGCGACCAGTGCAGTTGCTTCAAAATTCAGGTACAGGGATCGGTTATCCAGGTTGACCGTGCCGATGCCCGTCACCAGATCATCGACCAGAATCACTTTCTGATGCATGAATCGGTCGCGATATCGATACAGGCGTATGCCATTATTCAGCATGTCTTCATAATAAGTGAACGAGGCGAGTTCAACGATGAGTTGATCTGCCTTGTCAGGAAGAATGATGCGTACATCAACACCCCTGAGAGCGGCGGCCTGTAATGCGCGCACCGTTATATCGTCGGGAACAAAGTATGGACTGGTAATCCACAGTCGTGAGCGCGCCGAATTGATCAGGGAAGAAAACAGCAGGCTGCAATCTGCCTGGGTATCGGTAGGCCCAGTGTTAACTATGGCCACTGCTTGATTGTATGTATCCGCGGGAACGGTTTCTGCATTGACGAGTGCAATTTGTCCCGTCGCCCAGAACCAGTCCTTGAGGAAGCTTAACTGGATGTGCTGGGCTGCAGGGCCGTTTATTCTCAAGTGTGTGTCGCGGTAGTCAAGGTATTCTACGCCAAGATTGTGGCCTCCAATGAAGCCGGTATGGCCGTCAACCACAAGCAGCTTGCGATGGTTTCGAAAATTTATCTGGAAGCGGTTGCTGCGCCCTTTTGTGGTTTTAAATCCGGAAACCTCAATGCCTTTTTCATTATACAAGGGGTCAAGGAAGCTATCTGCTAATTTAATGCTGCCGATTTCATCATAAAGGAACAGTACACGTATGCCTGAACGTGCCCGGGCTATGAGTAGGTCACGCATGCGTCGACCAACAGCATCATCGCGGACAATATAGAACTGTATAAGTACATACGAGTTGGCCGATTCGATAGCACTGATCATTGCTTCGTAAGTTGCTGCGCCATCGATCAGTAGTTCGACATGATTAGAGCGCAGAAAAGGAATATTGGTGAGCCTTCTGGTTATGGTCTCGATGACTTCGAGCCCTGGCCGATGTTCGGCGGCCAATGTATGCATATACGTAAACCACTGCTGACGTCTTTCACCGATAATAGCCTGCGCTTCGCGTAGTGCTTCTTTGTAACCCAGAAAACGTGTGCGACCAAATAGCGTGTATAAAGGTATAGTTATTACAGGAAGAGTGATCAGTGCAATGAACCAGGCTATCGCGCCCTGTGATGATCTTGGCTGCATCACTGCATTGATGGCAAGCAGAATGCCGAGCAGTTCTGCAAGCAGCAGCACGCTACCGATTATGGTGATGTGCTGCAAATCAAGCATGTATGATCACCAAATACAGGGTTGCTCGTAATGGCCGCGAGGTCGTCAGTTGAATTACAAACTTGTCGATTAGGTTTTGATTCTGTTACTTTACATGTAACTATATGACCCTTAATTCCGGCTTCAGAATAACGCGCTGAAAATCGTTTTCAGCATTTGCCAAAGCCTCTTCACCATAATCACCCGAAAGCATATGTAATCCCTGGCGATAGTATTCCTGTGACTGGCGACGGTCATCCATATGGTCTTCAAGTAATTGTGCAAGCTTGAGATAGGTCACTGGCATTGGTCTGACCGCGAGGCTGGCTTCAAGATAGTTTCTTGCCTTGGTCCACAGACTCCCTCTGATACACATCTTGCCCAGGGCGAGTAACAGGTACTCATTGTGCTGGTGATCCTGTAACCAGCCTTCAACTACGCTGATTTGTTTTTCACTGACCATGACATCAAGTTCGGAATATAGAATAACACTTGATTCCTCCCAGTTATTGCACAGGTAATCGCGTAATACCTGCTCGGCTTCACCTGCTGCATGAAGTTTGATCAGTTCGGCAGCGTAGTACTCAATTACTTCAGGGATTACTTTCATGTTGCGTGGTATGGCATCCCAGAGTTGGGTAAGTAAATTGATATTGCCCGTCCCGCCTCGATCACTAATCAGGCCACACCAGGTGTCGATTTCTAGCGACAACAGTTTTTCACCTTTGATTGCGTTTGTTCTTTTAATAGCAGGCAATAATTCACGAAGACTTTCCCAGTCGGCCAGCTTATTGTGTGTCCTGGCCAGCAGTTTCAACACATAGCAATGTTGCGGCGCTAGCATGTTGAGATGATTAAGTGTCGCCAGGGCCTGTTCAAACTGGTTGTGATCCATCTGCAATTCCGCCTGCGTCAGACCAATGGCCACATCTGCATCGGGCGCGCTGTGATGTGCAAGCCGAATGTAATCATCACGGCGGTCATGGGCACCCTGGTATTGTGCTGCGCGAGCGGCTGCAAGATACGTCAACAGGGCATTCTCATTGTGTTCGACTTTTTGCAACAGTATCTTTTCAGCTTTTTCAAAGCGACCTTCTGATAATTCAATCAGGCCCTGCTCAAGTGAATGCCGTGCTTTTTCCGCCAGCCGCTGGCTTCTTTTTTCACCAAATAGCCCGGTGATTTTTAATAACAACTTGAAACTATATGCAAGTAACAGAAAAGCAAGCAGTGCTGCCAATGCTCCCAGACTAACTTCAAGCAGGCTGGCTTGATACTGGTATTCGGCAAAACTGATCTGCATCAGGCCAACGTCGTTTTTGCTGTACATGGCATAGCCGGCAACGATAATGACCGACGATAAAAGGATAAATACTAAACGTTTCATGGTTTTTTGCTCATTTTCGGTACTAAATATTCTAAGGCATTAATACAGGCCTTGTCTGTAGCATTCTCTGCCACCACTATATTACTGAATCCGAGTGCTTTCGCCAGGGTAAAACCACGCTCACCGGGGACGACAAGAAAATGACTGGTAAGGTTGTTCTTGTCAGTCGCCAGGTCATACAGATTTTGCAGCCCCTGATTGCTGCTCACCGTAATTACATCCACAGCGGCCAGATGTTCATCCAGCTGTTTGGCGGATGGTGGCGATGAGCGTTGATACATATCGGCGTAATATACTTCAGCCCCCCTTGATTGCAGGGTTTTGCCAAGCAGTTCTCGACCACCCTCGCCCCGGAAGATCACGATTTTTTTAGCGGATACCTGGTCGGCCTGCATCTGCGGATGATTGAGCAGGGATTCACTGTCGTGGCCATCGGGTACGATGTCTGTTTTCAAGCCCTTTGACTTGAGTGCATCTGCAGTGCGACTGCCTAGCGCCGATATAATGATATTTTCAGGCAGCGTTTTTAGATATTCGAGTGTTTTCTCAACAGTAGTCGGGCTGATAAAGATAGCGAGCTCAAATTCAGCGAGGTGCTGTTTTGCATATTCACGACTTTGATTTATCGCAGGTTCGGTAATTTCAATCACGGCAAATTGAAGCGCTATACCGCCTGCCTGTTCAATTAATTCACAAAGGCCGGCGGCCCGTTGCCG
Organism: uncultured Gammaproteobacteria bacterium; assembly: GCA_963807785.1. Lineage (GTDB taxonomy): Bacteria > Pseudomonadota > Gammaproteobacteria > SZUA-229 > SZUA-229 > JABDQW01. Next base: position 95,320 of record CAWEEC010000092.1, read on the forward strand.
GGGACGTGTCACCAGAACTTTCAAATCCTGCAGCGGTCTTTCAATTAAGTGCATGGCAATCCAGTTGATTTGATATTGCTGTGAGCTATTCTATTTGAAAGCATTGTCCAACCAAAGCCGGGTTTTATATGAGAATCGTCAACACGCTCACCCTGAACTTAATCACATTCGCCTGTTGCGTTTCCGCCTATGCGACTGAGGGGTTAGTTTACCAGTACGAAGAAGAAAAACCGGAAGCAGCGCCAATACCGAGACTGAGCAGTTTTCAGCAAGTAGCTGATGCTGCAAGAACACACGGCGTGCCCATACTGGTTGAATTCAGCACGCCATGGTGCCAGTACTGCGAAGCCCTGGAAGAGCAGATACTGAAACCGTTAATACTCAGTGGCAAGTACGAGGGACAGATTATCATTAAAAAAATGGAAGTGAACACGTATTCGAGCGTCACCGGTTTTGATGGCAAACAGTATCGCAGCGACCAGCTCAGCAGAATGTACAATGTCGGGCTTTATCCTACACTGGTGTTTTTTGATGCCAGTGGTCGGGAAATCAGCCCGCGCATCGTGGGCATAACCGTAATTGACTATGTTGCCGAACAGCTGGATATGTCTATTGACAGTGCCGTTCAGGCAACCACCGGGGCACTCTGACCCGCAGATTGCACTACGCTGGATTCAGCTACTCATGCTTTTGAGTTTCTTGCGAATAGACGGTAGATGCCTGCGGCTGATTTCCAGCACATCATTGGTGTCGTTCAGTACGATACATTGATGACCAGCTTCGTTTTTTGAAAGCCCTGCAATATGTTTTTCCGAGATCAGTGCGTTACGATGTATGCGCACAAAGCTGCTGGCGAACTCTTCTTCCAGCGCTTTTAATGATTCTTCAATCAGGTATTCGTGGTCATCGGTTTTCAGGGTGACATACTTTTGATCGGCTTTGAAATAAATAATCTCATCGATTGGAACCAGTTCCAGCGCGCCGCGGCTTTTAACGCAAATCCTGTTGCGTGCTTCTCCCATTTCCTCGTTACGCAGTCGCTGGATCTGGATCCGGGTCAGGCGTTTTGCAGCGTTAATGGCGTTCGCTAGCCGGTCCTGCTTGATCGGTTTCAGCAGGTAATCGATAGCATGGGTTTCAAAGGCCTGCAGCGCGTGATCAGTGTATGCAGTGGTAAAGATGATTGCGGGCGGATTATCCATCTGGTTGATATAACCAGCAGCCTCGAGTCCGTCCATGCCCGGCATGCGGATGTCCATCAGAACAAGATCCGGACTCGAATTTTGCGTTTGTTGCAGCGCCTGTTCTCCAGTGGCTGCTTCACCTACTACTTGCTCACCCATGCCGCTCAGCATATGGCGCAGACGCTGGCGAGCCAGCTGTTCATCATCGACGATTAATACATTCATAATAATGTGACCGGTATTTCCAGTGTGACGGTGTAATCCTGTTTGGTCGCATTTATGTAGAACCGCGCATCTTCGCCATACGCAAGATGCAGCCGTTGCTTGATATTGTCCTGTGCCATCTGGTTGCCGCTGGTATGTGTTTTAGCGCCAGCCTCGGATGGCGGGTTGCTAACCTCGAGCCTGATGTGCTCGCCCTCGCGTTGTACGGAAATTCGTATCTTGCCGCCATCAGGTAGAGGTTCTATACCATGATAAATAGCATTTTCTGCGAGTGGTTGCAGGGATAATGCCGGAATTTCTGCATCTTTTAGTGAATTATCGATATTCCACTCGACTTGCAGGCGATCACCGAGCCGTAATTTCTCAATATCGACATAGCTGCGTGTAATTTCGAGTTCATCTTTCAGGGTATGAATGTTCTGTTCTTTAAGGCTGGCGCGAAACAGATCAGCGAGATCTTCGATGGCTTTTTCTGCTTTATCGGGCATGAATGAGATCAGGCTTGCGATCGTGTTCATGCTGTTGAACAGAAAATGTGGACGGATCCTTGCTTTCAAAGCCTGTATTTCAGCTTTTGACTGGGCATTCAGATTCAGTTTCCATTGTTGCTGGATATAAAAATAACGTAATACCACGGCATAGATTGCAGCACCCATAATCAGGATACGTATCAGGAAGTGTTCGCCCAGTGGCGAAGTGTGTTCATCCAGCCGCATCCACAGATTGAGTTTTATCACCACCAGGGCAAACATCAGGGTTACGCTCATCATGACTATAAAGCTGGTGAGCATGGTGGCGGGCCCTGACAGCCGGTTAAGTATGTTACGGCTCGTACATAAGACGGCTGCATTGAGCAGTGCAATCCATTGCATCATCATGGATATGAAAGCGAGATAGTCCCAGAATACTTCGGATGTTGATGGTATCGCCATGGCCAGTACAATCGCGAGTAATTCAACGATAAGTACCAGCATGAAAATGACACGCACATCGCAAAAATCCGGCAACAAGCCAGTATCAAATTTGCCTGTTTCGCCTGTAAATGATTCATTTCTCATGCATTACAAATAGTCGAGCAAAGCCGGATTGCAAGTATTGTTCTGATATACTCGCCAGCATTATGAGTAAAAAAGATCACAAGCAGACCAACCTCTCATGGGGCGGGCGTTTCAGCGAACAAACCGATGCGTTTGTCGAAGCCTTTACCGCGTCTGTTGATTTTGACCAGCGCATGTACAAACAGGATATTGCCGGTTCAAAAGCGCATGCTCGCATGCTGCAAAAAACCGGGGTGTTATCCGCTGCTGATTGTGATGCTATTTTGAAAGGGCTCGATAGCATTAGCGAGGAAATCGAAAGCGGCAGGTTTGAATGGTCGCTTGCACGTGAGGACGTGCATATGAATATCGAAGCACGCTTGACCGAACTGGTTGGCGATGCCGGTAAACGCCTGCACACCGGGCGTTCACGCAATGACCAGGTGGCGACCGATATTCGACTTTATCTGCGCGAACAGATCAATGTCATTATTTCGCAGATTATCAATTTGCAAAACGGCTTGCTCGAACTGGCAGAAAGAGAAGCGGACACCATTATGCCCGGGTTTACTCATTTGCAGGTTGCCCAGCCGGTGACTTTCGGCCACCACATGATGGCCTGGTTCGAAATGCTGCAACGTGATGCCACGCGCATGCACGACTGCTCTGTGCGTATGAATGTTTCGCCGCTGGGTGCGGCTGCACTCGCAGGCACCAGTTATCCTGTCGACCGACATTTTACTGCTGCAGAGCTGGGCTTTGCTGCACCCGCAGCCAATTCGCTGGATGCGGTCAGTGACCGCGATTTTGCCATTGAATTCTGCGCCGCCTCGGCAGTGTTGATGACACACCTGTCGCGTATGGCGGAGGAAATGGTGATGTGGTCTTCAGCGCAGTTTGATTTTATTGAGTTACCGGATCGCTACTGCACAGGTTCCTCAATCATGCCGCAGAAGAAAAACCCGGATGTGCCGGAGCTGGTGCGTGGCAAAACAGGCCGCGTTAATGGCAACCTGATCAGCCTGTTGACCTTGATGAAGTCACAACCACTGGCTTATAACAAAGACAACCAGGAAGACAAGGAACCGCTGTTTGATACCGTCGATACGGTGATCGGCAGTTTGCGCGCTTATGCAGATATGGTGCCGGCACTGGTGTGCAAACGCGAAAATCTGTATGCCGCAGCGAAACAGGGCTTTTCCACGGCAACCGACCTCGCCGACTACCTGGTACGCAAGGGGCTGCCGTTTCGCGATGCGCACGAGGTGGTTGGCAAAGCCGTTGCCTATGGCGTGGAAAACAACAAGGATTTGAGCGAGATGGATATCAACGAGCTGAAAGGCTTTTCAGCCTTGATCGAGGACGATGTATTTAAAGTACTGTCACTGGAAGGCTCGGTCGCGGCACGAAACCATATCGGCGGCACTGCCCCGGAACAGGTACGCAAGGCCATTGCCGAAGCACGCCAGCGGTTGCAGGAAATATAATCGTTACCACAGCGGCTGGAGAGCACAGCGAATTTAATGTTTGCCGCGATCGCTTGTCTGCAATCAGGTTGCACTGTTGTTCCATGTCAATCCACAGATGAACGCGGATAAACACAGATTTTTATTTAAATACTACAATCAGTGGACACCTGCGACTTCAGGTCACCGCGAAAAACAATTTTATCCGGGTTACTCTGCGTTCTCTGTGGTGAATTGAAGCACCTTAGCGGCCTGATACCGTAGCAAATTAACTATTTCTTCAGCTCTTCACGCACAACGGTTTCAGCGTTGCTATACAGGTTGTTTCAGCTGTTCAAGCAGCTCGGCGGTGCCCTGGGTCGTGCCTGAACGACCGATCAACTCGATCTGTTCAGCCGCGTGTGCCAGAGCAAGTGCTCCGATACTGCTGCTGGAGCTTTTCATTCGGTGGGCAATATTGAATACGCTTTCTGCATTATCATTCGAGATCGCCCGCTCCAGTTCATCAATCTGGCCAGGTACAAAATCGAGAAATGTTTGTAGAACGTCGTTAACCGCATCGCCCATCAGGCTTCGCAACTCGTTGAGAGTATCCATTTTGATTGCTTGTTCCATATCAGGTCCCTGTTGTTATTATTGTGGTGACGATTTGGATCAATTATCAGGCTTTGTTCATTTAGCCAGGCGTGAACTCATGTCTCCGACCAGTATGGCCTCGGGTACCTGCAACTTGACCGCGGCTGCGATTTTCATGAACAGGCCGGGCTCGGATTTGAATGATACCCAAAGGGTATTGAGTTTCATGTCCATATTGGCAAACACGATATCCGTTTTAAACTGTTTCAGTGCGCGGTCAATATCGTTGAGGGTGCGCTTGATATGATTTTCCGGCTTGTGACGCAGCTTGGGGATGATCATCAGAAAATCACTGACGCGATCACCATTTTCATCGCGTGTCGGCGCGATTTTCCATAGCGGCTCGGCAGGCGACATATCAATGCTCAAAGTGATGTTTTTATCCATCAAATACCCCGTTAGACGGTGCTACATTTCTAATCATAGCGCATCCTGCAGCTCAAAGTGGATCAGATCTTATATTAAGACGCTGCCCAGCCAGTCGCTGATGTCGCCGATTTCTTCCATGCATACGCTGTGTCCCATGGCGTAATCATGCCACTGCAGCCGATAGCCCTGCTGTTGCAGCAGTGTGCGGGTCTGGATACCGACTTGCGCTGCCACTACCTCGTCTTGCAGGCCATGGGCCATAAAGATCGGTGTATCGCGGTTTGCAGCAGTGGCTTCGCTAGCCAGGCTTTGCTGCCGGGGCAAATAGGCTGACAGTGCCATGATGCCACCGAGCCTACGCCCATAGCGCAAGCCCGCGTGCAACGCGATCGCGCCTCCCTGAGAAAAGCCTGCAACAACAATACGTTGCGGCATGATCCCCTGCGTGACCTGGTGCTCGCATAATTGCGTCAAGAGCGTGCTGGATTCGATGATACCTGCTTCATCATCGCGGTTGGCGATATCGAGACTGGTTATATCGTACCAGCCACGCATACGATAACCCTGGTTAATGCTAATTGGTCTCAGCGGTGCATGGGGAAATATGAAGCGAATGTTGATGGCAGCAGGCAAGCGCAGCTCAGACACGACGGGTACAAAATCACTGCCATCAGCGCCAAGACCGTGCAGCCAGATAACAGCCGCATCGGCCGTGCCCGCAGTATCGGCGCCGGTTTGTAAAATTATTGGATCATCGTCAGACATAAGGCTTGATCAGTGGCACATAACACAGCAATGCAGGTTTCAGTGTGCACAGAATATTGCAATAATCGACGTTTTACCATGCGGTGTGCCAATTAATGCGATTTTCAACAGTGCTAGTGATGTGTTTCATGCTGTCTGCCTGTGGCAGAGCCGGCGCCCTGTACCTGCCCGAGAAGCCACCAGCGCCGGCAGATCAGGATGCACAACAGCAGAACCAGGATGCAACTAACGACGAGAAAGCCAACTGATGGATTATTTCAATTATCGTGATGGGCGTCTGTGGGCTGAAGATGTTGACCTGGCAGCACATGTCAAACAATGGGGCACGCCGTGTTATGTCTACTCGCGTGCAACTCTGGAGCGTCATTGGCGGGCTTTTGATGATGCGCTGTCCTCACTTGCTCACCTGGTGTGTTATGCCGTCAAGGCCAATTCCAACCTGGCAGTGCTCAATGTGCTGGCCAGGCTGGGTTCCGGTTTTGACATTGTTTCTGTCGGTGAACTCGAGCGCGTACTAGCGGCTGGTGGCGATGCAACAAAGGTCGTGTTTTCCGGTGTTGGTAAACGCCGGGATGAAATCGAGCGCGCGCTGGAAGTGGGTATACGTTGCTTCAATGTTGAATCAATTGCCGAACTCGAACTGATCGAGCAGGTTGCGGCTGCACATGGCACAACTGCGCCAGTATCGTTACGCGTCAATCCCGATGTTGATGCCAGGACCCATCCGTATATTTCTACCGGACTGAAAGAAAACAAGTTTGGCATATCCATTGAGCAAGCCCTGATTGCCTACCAGCGCGCGGCCGAAGCAAGCCATATCGATGTTCATGGTATCGATTGCCATATCGGTTCCCAGCTCACCGAAATAGCGCCGTTTGTCGATGCGTTGCAACGTGTATTAGCCCTGGTTGACCACCTGGCAGAGGAAGGTATTGTGCTCAAGCACCTGGACATGGGTGGCGGACTTGGCATTCGCTATCGTGATGAAACGCCGCCGCAGCCGGCAGAACACGCGGCTGCACTGGTCAAACATCTGCACGGGCGCGATCTGGAAATACTGATCGAGCCCGGACGCGCCATTGCAGGTAACGCCGGTATCCTGCTTACCGAGGTATTGTTCCTCAAGCATAACGAGCACAAAAATTTTGCCGTGGTTGATGCGGCAATGAATGATTTGATGCGGCCCTCATTGTACAGCGCCTGGCAGGAGATCATTCCGCTCGTGCAGCATCGGCATGATTCAGTACACGATAGCGCAGCAGTAAAAACCTATGATGTGGTCGGCCCGGTGTGTGAAACCGGTGATTTTCTGGGTAAAGACCGTGAGCTGGCGATTGAGCAGGGGGATATTCTGGCGGTGCGCTCTTCGGGCGCCTACGGCTTTTCCATGAGCTCGAATTACAACACGCGTCCCCGCGCGGCAGAAATCATGGTCGATGGTGATGCTGTTACGGTTGTGCGTGAGCGCGAAACACTGCCGCAATTGATGCAGGGCGAGCACATCTCTGCCTGCCTGAAGCCGACTAATTGACATGACAAATTGTCCTATTGTTTTTATTATTCTTTGATATGCTAGTTAGGTTGAAAAAAGCTATTTTTTTGAGGTCAAACAATGAATTATCTATCCCGTCTAATCATGCTCCTGATCATGTCCATCAGCTTTACCGCGCCGGTTGCAGCGGCAGTGGTTGCAGTGGATGTGGATGCTTACTGTGAGGTCGTTGCTGCAGACGATGACAAAAAAGCCGATGACAAAAAAAAGCCGGCCGATGATGAAGCAGAGCCTGATTGCGATTAATCAACATTTCTAATAATTCCAATAATAATCCTGTTTGATTAAACCAATTTTAAAAGTGCAGCAACCGCTGCACCTGAAACAACCGGAGGAGACATCTCTAATGATGAAAGCAAAACTGATTACTGCTACTTTGCTGGCAGCTGGTCTGACTTTGTCTGCTAATGTAAGTGCTGCTGACAAGCCCGTTGGCATTACCCCGAAAATGATGGATGCCGAAGTTGTACATAACGGCAAGAAAGTGAAAATTTCACGTAACCAGAACAACAAGAACACGGTTAAAGCTGCGTTTGCAAAGACTTCACGCCCTTGCCCGCCCTTCTGTATTCAACCTGCAGTACTGGCGCCGGGTGTAGAAACCATCGGTGAAGTCGAGATGATCGACTACCTGAAGAAAATGGCCGCTGGTGACAGCAGCATCCTGGTAGTGGATTCGCGCACACCTGACTGGGTGAAGAAAGGCACCATTCCCGGCGCAGTAAACATTCCCTGGACCAAGCTCAACCCGGCCAAGGGCGCGGACCCGATTTCTATCGGTGAAATCATGCAGGATCAATTCAATGTCAAGGAAAGCGAAGGCCTGTGGAATTTCAATGACGCCAGGACCCTGGTCATGTTCTGCAATGGCATGTGGTGCGGCCAGTCGCCGAACAACATCAAAAACCTGCTCAAGTTCGGCTACCCTGCACACAAGATCAAGTGGTACCGTGGCGGTATGCAGGACTGGGAAATCCTGGGTCTTTCCACCGTTGCCGGCGAATAATCCCGATATCATCGGATGATGAAAAAGGCCGCCGCAGGGCGGCCTTTTTTATGTTTATTCACCGCAAAGGCGCAAAGTGCGCAAAGTTTATCTGATTGTTTAACCGCAGAGGCGCGGAGACGCAGAAGCTTCTTTACTTTACGTAGGAGCGGCTTTAGCCGCGATTGCTTGTTCGCGGCTAAAGCCGCTCCTACGGATACATTCACGCTGTTATCAAGATCATAATAACGAAGTAAATTTTTGACTCTGCGTCTCCGCGCCTCTGCGGTTAACAAATGTCTAAAATCTTTCTTTGCGCACTTTGCGCCTTTGCGGTGAAATTATTAAATAACTTTGCGTTCTGTGCGTCATTGCGGTGAAATCATCATCATGCAAATCGAATTCACCAAAATGCACGGCCTCGGTAACGACTTCGTCGTGATCGATGCCATCAACCAGGCTGTCGAGCTGAGTCCTGAGCAGGTGCGCTTCATTGCGGACAGGCATTTTGGTGTCGGTTGTGACCAGTTGCTGCTGGTTGAAAAGCCTGTTGTTGAAGGCGCCGAGTTTCGCTACCGTATATTCAATGCTGATGGCGGCGAGGTGCAACAATGCGGTAATGGTGCGCGTTGTTTCGCACGCTTTGTATATGACAGGGGCATGACCAGCAATAAAGATATTCCGGTCGAAACGGCTGCAGGCATGATCCACCTGAAACTCGAAGATGATGCTAATGTCACGGTCGATATGGGAGTGCCTTCGTTTGAGCCGAAATCATTACCATTCGAGCCCGTTGATAGCGGGGAAGGTGATGCGGAATACCACCAACTCATGGTTAATGGTGAAAAATATGCTATAGGTGCAGTATCAATCGGCAATCCGCACGCGGTGCTGCTGGTTGATTCGGTGGATGATGCACCCGTGCAAACACTCGGGGCCGCTATCGAAGGACATGAACGGTTTCCCGAACGCGTCAATGTCGGCTTTATGGAGGTCATGGACCGGTCGCATATTCGACTGCGGGTTTTTGAACGCGGTGCAGGCGAGACACTGGCTTGTGGTACCGGCGCATGTGCGGCTGCGGCCATAGGTATCCACAACAGCCTGCTGGATAACACTGTTCAGGTAGAACTAAAAGGTGGCTGCTTAACAATTCGCTGGGCGGGCAATGACAACACATTGCTAATGACCGGACCGGCACAAACTGTATATGAAGGAAAAATATCACTGTGAGTACACAAGCACAAAAAAAACAACAAACGCTTGATACCGAACAGCAGTTACTGGAACTGCTAAAAGACTATCCGGATATTCTCGTGCGCAATCCTGCACTACTGGCCGAGCTGGAAATTCCACATCAGTCTGGACAGGCTGTCTCATTGATTGAAAGACAGGTTGGCGTCCTGCGCGACAAGCTGCAGGCGTCCGATCATCGTTTGCGCGAGTTAATGAGTATCGCGCGCGATAATGAACGTCTCGCAGATAGCCGCCATCGTCTGGCAGTTAATCTGCTGGGGGCGCATGACCTTGACGATGTTATCAGCATCGTTCTGGATGAACTGGGTAATGAGCTGGGTGCTGATTATGCAGTTATTCGTCTGTTCACAGACGACGATGAACGCTTGAATAACAAGCCGCAACTTTTTGTGAATATCAATACTGAAGATCTCAAGGCCTTCAGCACCATGATGGACAACAGAAAATCGCTGTGCGGTCACTGCTCGGCGGAGCAGAATGACTTTATGTTCGGCGACGATGCTGATCAGATCGGTTCGGCTGCCGTAATACCGCTGGCGGCAGGAGCCAGGCTGGGATTGCTCGGCCTCGGTAGTAAAGATGAGCGTCGATTCAGTATTGCCATGGGTACCGATTTCCTCACCCAGATCGGTGAGCTGGTCAGTGCAACGCTGGCGGTGCATCTCGAATCCTGATGAGTTTCGAATCGGAGCTGGACGATTTTCATAATTATCTGAAATCCGAGCGCAGGTATTCACCGCATACACTGGCGGCTTACCAGCGTGACCTGAACGCTTTCATGGCATTCTGCAAACAGCAAAATATCAGCAGCTGGCAGCAAGTGGATGATCTGCATGTTCGCGGATTTGTTGCCAGCCAGCATCGCAAAGGCCTGTCAGGTACCAGCCTGAAACGCCAGCTATCGTCTATTCGAAGCTTGTTCAATTTCCTCTGCCGACATCATCGTGCGGATAAAAACCCGGCCCAGGGTGTACCTGCGCCAAAGGCAGCGAAACGCTTGCCTGAAACCCTGAGTGTTGATCAGCTTGAAAATCTGCTTGCATTCCCGGGTGATGACGTCCTCGCTTGCCGCGACCGCGCGGTAATGGAGTTGTTCTACGGTTGCGGGCTGCGACTGTCGGAGTTGACCGGTCTCGAGCTGGGCGACATCGACTGGCAACAACGCTCGCTGTCAGTTACCGGCAAGGGGCGCAAATCGCGCCACGTGCCATTCGGCAGTAAGGCTGAAACAGCTTTAAAACAATGGTTGCAGCATCGCCCTGCCCAGGCCGATCAGGCTGAAAAAGCACTGTTCACCAGTCGCCGTGGCACGCGTATAAGTAACAGCAACATACAGCAAAGACTGAAAAAACGTGCGCTACAACAGGGTGTGGGTATCTCCCTGCATCCACACATGCTGCGCCACTCCTTTGCCTCACACATACTGGAATCGTCCAGGGACCTGCGCGCGGTGCAGGAGCTGCTGGGACATGCCAACCTGAGCACAACACAAATCTATACCCACCTCGATTTCCAGCATCTCGCCGGTGTCTACGACAAGGCCCATCCCCGTTCGAGGAAGTAATTCTCCGTAAAGTGAAATAATATATTCACCGCAAAGGCGCAAAGAACACAAAGGAAAATAAGTGATTCACCGCAGAGGCGCGGAGACGCAGAGTCAAAAATTTAATTCGTTATAATGATCTTGATAACAGCGTGAATGTATCCGTAGGAGCGGCTTTAGCCGCGAACAAGCAATCGCGGCTAAAGCCGCTCCTACATAAAGTAAAGAAACCTCTGCGTCTCCGCGCCTCTGCGGTTAACATAATGTTCTAAAGCCTTTCTTTGCGCCTTTGCGGTGAAAAAAGACTTACAGCCTGTGTGACAGTCACAACGGTTGAAACAGGTATAATCGTCGCCATTATTGAATCATTACCATCATTACCATCATTAACTTGATTTCTTTGTTATGCTGATTACATTGTCCCCTTCCAAGGGCCAGGATTTTGATACGCCCGGCCTGAGCAAAACCTATAGCGAACCCGAAGCACTAAAAGATTCCGCCTTGCTCATTCGGGAGCTGCGCAGAATCAAGCCGGATGATATCCAGGCGTTGATGAGTGTCAGTGAAAATATTGCCCGGCTGACCGCTGATCGTTACCGGTCATTCAAGACGCCGTTCACACCCGGCAATGCCAAGCAGGCGATTTTCGCCTTCAAAGGTGATGTTTACAGCGGTATCGATATCGAAAAGTACAGGGAAGCAGATTTCAAATATGCCCAGGACCATTTGCGCATTCTTTCGGGATTGTACGGCTGCCTGCGCCCGCTCGACCTGATCCAGCCATACCGCCTGGAGATGAAAACAAAACTGCAGAATGCCCGTGGCGACAACCTTTACCAGTTCTGGGGTGACAGTATCACTGAACAGCTGAACAAGGCACTGGAAAAACAGAAACAGCCGGTACTGATCAATCTTGCCTCGAACGAGTACTTCAAGTCAGTCAAACCGAAAAAACTCAAAGGGCGTCTACTGAATATCGGTTTCAAGGAGACCAAAGATGGCAAAACCCGCGTCGTGGCCATTTTCGCCAAGCGCGCACGCGGCATGATGGCCGACTACATTTTGCGTAACCGCATCGAAAAACCTGAAGACATCAAGCAATTCAACCAGGGCGGCTACCGTTTTAGCAAACAGCTGTCTGATGACGGGCAATGGACCTTTGAGCGTCCGCAGCCACCAGCCGCCTAATACGTGTAAAATTAGCGCCCTTTCAGCCGTAATACCGAACAGGAGTTTCACGTGGAGAATTTTCATGGCACCACGATTCTGACCGTACGCCGTGGTGGTAGTGTTGTTGTTGGCGGTGACGGCCAGGTCACGCTGGGCGATACCATCATGAAGGGTAATGCCACCAAGGTGCGCAAGGTCTACAATGACAGGGTAATCGCCGGATTTGCCGGCGCCACCGCGGACGCGTTCACATTGCTGGAACGCTTTGAAGGCATGCTGGAAAAACATAATGGTCAGCTCAAGCGCGCGGCTGTCGGGTTGGCAAAAGACTGGCGCACCGATCGCATGCTGCGCCGTCTGGAAGCGATGATGATCGTGGCGGACGCTGATCTCTCGCTGCTGATATCGGGCACGGGCGATGTCGTCGATACACTGGATGACCTGATCGCGATTGGATCAGGCGGACCTTATGCGCAGTCAGCGGCACGTGCATTATTCGATACCACGGAATTACCGGCACGGGAAATAGTCGAAAAAAGTCTGAAGATCGCTGCAGATATCTGCATTTATACCAATGATGCACTCACGATCGAAGAAATTGACAAATAATGGAATCAATCAAGAGTTTTAATCATGTCTGAAATGACCCCGCGTGAAATCGTACAGGAGCTGGACAAGCATATTATCGGCCAGGACGCCGCCAAGCGTGCCGTGGCGATAGCGCTGCGCAACCGCTGGCGTCGCATGCAGATTCATGAAGAACTGCGCAACGAGATAACACCAAAGAATATCCTCATGATCGGCCCCACGGGCGTCGGTAAAACCGAAATTGCGCGCCGACTGGCACACCTGTCAAATGCGCCCTTCGTCAAGGTTGAAGCCACAAAGTTTACTGAAGTGGGTTATGTTGGCCGCGAAGTTGACTCTATCATTCGCGATCTTGTGGATATCTCCATAAAATCGACGCGTGAGTATGAGATGGAAAAAGTGCGTCATCTGGCTGAGGATGCCGTTGAGGAGCGCATCCTGGATGCGCTGCTACCACCACCACGCGACAGCTATGGCGAGCCGCAACCGGATCTGGATTCATCCACGCGGCAGAAATTCAGGGTCAAATTGCGAGAAGGCCAGCTCGATGACAAGGAAATCGAGATCGATGTCACCGTGAAACCGGTTGGGGTAGAGATCATGGCGCCACCCGGGATGGAAGAGATGACCAGCCAGTTGCAGGGCCTGTTCCAGAACATGTCCAGCGAAAAGAAAAAGACGCGCAAGATGACCATAGCGCAGGCAAAAAAGCTGTTACTCGACGAAGAAGCGTCGAAATTGATCAAGGATGATGAAATCAAGACAAGGGCGCTGGAGAATGCCGAACAGAATGGCATTGTTTTCATCGATGAAATTGATAAGGTGGCGAAACGTGCTGATACCGGCGGTGCTGATGTTTCGCGTGAAGGCGTGCAGCGTGACCTGCTGCCACTGGTTGAGGGTTGCACGGTAACGACCAAGTACGGCATGGTGAAGACAGACCACATTCTGTTTATCGCATCGGGCGCGTTTCACCTGTCCAAGCCGTCGGACCTGATACCCGAATTGCAGGGGCGCCTGCCTATCCGGGTTGAATTCACTGCGCTGAATGCCGATGACTTTAAACGCATACTGACAGAACCGGATGCTTCACTGACAACACAATATTCGGCCCTGATGAAGACCGAGGGTGTTGATCTTGAGTTTGCAGAAGATGGCGTGGCGCGCATGGCCGAGGTTGCTTTTGATGTGAATGAGCGGTCGGAAAATATCGGTGCCCGCCGTTTGCATACCGTGGTAGAGCGCTTGCTGGAAGAGATATCATTTGATGCCCCGGATAAAGCCGGGCAGAAGCTGATCATAGACAGGGAATATGTAGATACCAGTCTGGGTGAGCTTGTCGAAGATGAGGACCTTAGCCGCTACATCCTTTAACTCGCAGGTGAGCTAATTGTCCGATGTGCGTTGTGGCAATTTTAAGTGTCCGCGGCCGTATAACGGTAAATTATATGGACACGGCGATACACATAAATCAGCACGCCTTGTTCTCGAATAAAAACGCTCATCATTGGTAACTTTAATCTAAAGTGAAGACAACACATAGGCGATAACAATGCCAAGACCAACCAGTATCAATCTACACCAGAAAAGTAAGGTACTCGAGCTCGAGTACGATGATGGCAGCAAGTTTCAGTTGCCCTGTGAATATCTGCGTGTCTATTCACCCTCTGCAGAAGTCACCGGTCACGGGCCTGGCCAGGAAGTGCTTCAGCTTGGTAAAGAGGATGTAAATATAACTGCAATCGAGCCCCAGGGTAACTATGCGGTAAAGCTGGTATTCGATGACAGGCACGATACCGGTCTTTATACCTGGGATTATCTATTTGAGCTGGGTTCGAATTACGATAACAGGTGGAAAGATTACCTCGATCGTGTAGAAAAAGCCGGCCATAAAAGAAAGAAGAGCGATTAGTCCGCAAATAAACGCCAATATACGCAAATAAATATATGATGTTTGTTTCGAGTGGGCCGAAGGCAGAACAATTTGGCTTAAACCGTGGTTGATGTGGTGCTGTTTTTAAGCCAGCATTCCTGTACAAGCAATCAGAGGGGTGTAACATTGCAAATTAATACTAAAACATTCGCGTTCATTCGCGTGGGGCCGTGTAGCGGCAGGCGGACCACTTAAACCATGCCACAGAAAACTCACTTCGGTTACAAACAGGTCGATACCGAAAAAAAACAAGGCCTTGTCGCCGGCGTGTTCAACTCGGTGGCGGATAAATACGATGTAATGAATGATGTGATGTCATTTGGCATTCATCGTATCTGGAAAAAAATCACCCTGGCACAGACCGGTCTGAAAAAAGGGCAGCGAGCACTCGATGTTGCCGGCGGCACGGGCGATCTGGCGATTCAGCTTTCAAAGCAGGTTGGGGCTGACGGCGAAGTTGTCATGTCGGATATCAATGCTGCTATGCTTGAACAGGGCAGGCGCCGTTTAATGGATAATGGCGTAGCCGGTAACGTCAAGTTTGTAGAGGCCAATGCTGAAGATCTCCCGTTTGAGGATAACAGCTTCGATTGTGTCACCATCGCTTTTGGTTTGCGCAATGTGACACATCAGGACAAGGCACTTGCTTCCATGTACCGCGTGCTCAAGCCCGGTGGCCGCTTGCTGGTGCTGGAATTTTCCAGGCCGGTCATGCCCGGACTGAATAAAGCATACGATTTCTATTCCTTCAACATATTACCGTTGATGGGCAAAGCCATTGCCAATGATGAAGACAGCTACCGTTACCTGGCCGAGTCCATTCGTATGCATCCTGATCAGGAAACATTGAAACAGATGATGCAGCAGGCAGGCTTCGAGAGATGCAGCTATCACAATATGAGTGGTGGTATTGTTGCATTACACAAGGGTTTCAAACTTTGAATTCATCGCAACTACTCGAGACGGCGTTGAATAAATATCTGGCACTGGATCCCGAAGCGCCGGATAAGTTAAAGGCCTTTGACGGCAAGACCTTATGTATCGAGATTAACGGCCTTAACAAGAATCTGTATCTGTTAATCAATGATAACAAGATAGCCGTGGTAAATAATCATGACGCCGAGCCTGATACCATTATAAGCGGCTCGCCCGCGGCGCTGTTCAAACTTGGCGTGCATAGAGATACAGCGCCGCTGTTTTTTGCCGGCGAGGTTGAAATTCGTGGCGATACACGACTTGGCCGCAAGTTCAAATCACTGCTTGCAGATATGGATATTGACTGGGAAGAACATCTTTCCAGCCTGATTGGGGACATTGCTGCACACCGGGTTGCAGATGCATTTAATCAATTCAGAAAATGGAGAGAGTCGGCAGCAGCTAACTTTGCAGATGATGTTGGAGAATACCTTCAGGAAGAAAGCAGAGATGTAGTAAGCGGAGCAGAAATGGAAGTGTTTTATCAACAGGTCGACAGATTGAGAGATGATACGGAAAGGTTGAAGGCGCGTATCGAACAATTATCTGGTTGTAATCGATAATTATGATCGGACCCGGACAGTTTTTTCGATTGTTGCGTATTAACTTCGTCTTGATGCGACATGGCCTGGATGACATCGTTTTTGCCACCCATCTGTTTCGCCCCTTCCGTTTTATAATCTACCTGAACCCGATCAACTGGTTTCTACGCAAGCGCGCATCACGAGCAGAGAGAGTCAGAAAAACACTTGAAGAACTGGGGCCAATATTC
This sequence comes from uncultured Gammaproteobacteria bacterium, assembly GCA_963807785.1. Lineage (GTDB taxonomy): Bacteria > Pseudomonadota > Gammaproteobacteria > SZUA-229 > SZUA-229 > JABDQW01. The sequence continues at coordinate 111,777 of CAWEEC010000092.1, forward strand.
ATCAAGTTCGGTCAGATGTTATCTACACGCAGGGATTTACTGCCTGATGATGTTGCTGATGAGCTTGAGCGTTTACAGGATGCAGTGCCGCCTTTTCCAGGCGCTATTGCGCAACAGCTAATTGAAAAAGCGTTCGAGCGCCCGATCGATCAAATATTTGATGAGTTTGAGACTGTACCGCTCGCCTCAGCATCGATAGCACAGGTGCATGCCGCCAAGTTAAAAAATGGTGCAGAGGTAGTAATCAAGGTTTTACGACCAAATGTTTTACCGGTTATTCGCCGTGATATTTCCCTGCTTTACATAATTGCCGAGCTGGCATCTCGTTACTCGTCACAAGCCAGGCGTCTGCGCCCCGTTGAAATAGTCGCCGAATATGAAAAAACAATCCTGGATGAACTGGACTTGTTGCGAGAGGCAGCAAACGCCAGCCAGTTAAGGCGAAATTTTGAAGGCGCAACCAGCCTGTATGTACCCGAAGTATACTGGGATTATACATTCAAGAATGTGCTTGTGTTAGAGCGTATATATGGCGTACCAATTCGAAATATCGATGAGCTAAAGCGCAACAATACCAACATGGAACGCCTGGCAGAGCTGGGCGTGGAGATTTTCTTTACCCAGGTGTTCAAGCACAACTTTTTTCATGCGGATATGCACCCCGGGAATATTTTTATAGATATATATGATCCGCAAAATCCGAAATATATTGCTGTGGATTTTGGCATCGTCGGCACCTTGAACACAGTCGATAAGCGCTATCTTGCAGAAAACTTCCTTGCATTTTTTCAGCGTGACTATAACAAGGTAGCAAGATTGCATGTTGAGTCAGGCTGGGTTCCGCCGGGTACCCGGGTTGATGAATTTGAGTCGTCAATACGTAGTGTATGTGAGCCGATTTTTGAACGGCCGTTAAAAGACATATCATTTGGCCAGCTGTTATTACGCCTGTTTCAGACTGCGCGCAGGTTTAACATGGAGGTTCAACCACAACTGGTGTTGCTGCAAAAGACCTTGCTTAATATTGAAGGCCTGGGGCGCCAGCTGTATCCCGACCTGGACTTGTGGAAAACAGCAAAGCCATTTCTGGAGCGCTGGATGGAAGAGCAGGTTGGTGCGCGTTCCATGCTGCATGCATTGCAGGACAATATCCCGCACCTGGTTGAAAAACTGCCAGAGATGCCCGGCCTGATTTATGCCGCCACTAAAAAACTTGCAGAAGGCACGGAACATGAGCAGCACCTGCAGGAAATGCAGAAAATTCGTGATGAAATTAGACGTGCCAATCAACGCATTGTTTTTACTATTGCAGGTACAGGCCTGTTACTTGGCGGTCTGGTTGTGTTTGGCCTGGACGGGTTTACTCCAACTCTGATCTGGGGGGCACCACTCGTGTCCTGGATAGCGGGCGGTCTTGGCGCCGTTATTTTAGTACTGTCGTTGCAGGACTAGTTGCCGCAGATGTCACCGGGCAATAAGTAACTAAAACTTTCACATATGGCACAGTAACACAGATGACGGATGAGGTTGATTTTGCATTGAATGAGTCTGCAGTAGCAGATGTATCCCATATCCTCGATGATCTGAACGAAGCTCAGCGAGAAGCTGTTACAGCGCCGCCGGGTCACATGCTGGTACTCGCTGGTGCCGGTAGTGGCAAGACCCGGGTGCTGGTACATCGAATTGCGTGGCTGTGCCAGGTAGAAGGTGCTTCACCGTTCAATATATTTGCGGTAACGTTTACCAACAAGGCCGCCGCTGAGATGCGCTCACGTGTAGAGAAGCTGCAAGGTATGCCATCTGCCGGCATGTGGGTGGGCACCTTTCATGGTCTTTCGCATCGCCTGTTACGGTCTCACTGGAAAGAGGCCGGCTTGCCGCAAACATTTCAGATACTGGATGCCGATGACCAGTATCGCTTGATAAGGCGTGTATTAAAAGCGCTTGAGCTAGACGAAACACGTTGGCCACCACGCCAGGCACAGGCCTTTATAAATACGCGCAAGGACGAAGGGCAGCGACCGCAGCATATCGACACTTCACATAATCCGGTTTATACCCAGCTCGTTCGTATATACACAGCTTATGAAGCAGCATGTCAGCGTGCCGGCGTTATCGATTTTGCAGAATTACTACTCAAAACTCTGGAGTTATTGCGCGACAATGACTCCTTACTTGAACATTATCAGCATCGCTTCAGGCATATACTCGTTGATGAGTTTCAGGATACCAATACCATTCAGTATGCTTTGATAAGGTTGCTTGCCGGGAAAAATAACAAGGTTTGTATTGTCGGTGACGATGATCAGGCAATTTATGCCTGGCGTGGCGCACGTGTTGAAAACATTCACAAGTTCCAGATGGATTTCAAAGATGCGCAGATTGTTCGCCTGGAACAGAACTATCGCTCAACAACAACAATATTGTCTGCAGCCAATGCATTGATCGATAACAATAATGACCGCATGGGCAAGAAACTGTGGACCAGCGGAGAAGATGGCGAACAGATACTTTTCTATAACGCGTTCAACGAACTGGATGAAGCACGTTTTGTCATTGATCGCGCCAGGCAATGGGCAGAACAGGGCCATGCGCGTGCAGAGATCGCAATACTTTACCGTTCCAATGCGCAATCACGTGTATTTGAAGAACGGCTGGTCAGTGAAGGAATACCCTACCGGGTATACGGCGGCTTGCGATTTTTCGAGCGTGCGGAAATCAAGGATGCGCTTGCTTACTTGCGCCTGATAGACAACAGAAATGATGATGCTTCATTTGAGCGCGTCGTTAATACACCTACACGCGGAATAGGCGATCGTAGTGTTGAGAAAATTCGTGAAATTGCCAAACAAAAAGATTATTCAATGTGGGAAGCAGCGCGCACTTTACTGGATAATAAAGTGCTTACTGCGAGGGCGACAAACGCGATCGCAGGTTTCATGCGCCTGATCGACAACCTGTCTGTGGATACCGCCGAGCTGGAATTGTTTGAACAGGTCGAGCATATTGTGCATGCAAGCGGCCTTATAGAGCATTACAGCAAGGAAAAAACTGAGAAAGCCGAAGCACGCGTAGAAAACCTCGAAGAACTGGTTACCGCCGCCCGTGGCTTTGACTACGATACCGAATCGCCGGCAAATGAAGCGTGGCAGGAGATGGATAAATTGACCGCGTTCCTGACGCATGCAGCACTTGAAGCGGGCGAAGGCCAGGCCAGGGAATGGGAAGACTGTATTCAGCTAATGACGCTGCACAGCGCAAAAGGCCTGGAGTTTCCACTGGTGTTCATCGTTGGGCTGGAAGAAGGTTTGTTTCCCAGTCAGCGCTCGCTCGATGAAGAAGGTAAGCTCGAAGAAGAGCGCAGGCTGTGTTATGTGGGTATCACACGCGCAAGGAAGCAGCTGGTGTTAACTTCAGCAGAACACAGGCGCCTGTACGGCCAGGATATGTACCCGACGCCATCACGCTTTGTCAGTGAAATACCCGAGCATTTGCTCAATGAAGTGCGTTCCAGGCCCGTTGTTTCGCAGCCATTGTATTCACCGAAAGCGCATGCGATGGAGTCTGTAAATGGGATTGGTGTTGGCCAGAGAGTCATGCATGCCAAGTTCGGTGAAGGCGTTGTAATCAACCTGGAAGGTAATGGCGCGCATGCCAGGGTTGAGGTTAATTTTGAATACTCCGGGACCAAGTGGCTGGTGATGGCTTATGCCAATTTACAGCCGGTCGGGTGATAGGTTCACCGCAAAGGCGCAAAGTACGCAAAGAAACGATTAGTACAGTTATTAACCGCAGAGGCACGGAGATGAATAATTGTTTTGTTAGTATGAGATTGCTAACAGCGTGCAGATGAATTCGTAGGAGCGGCTTTAGCCGCGAACAAGCATTCGCGGCTAAAGCCGCTCCTACAGTACGTTGTTATTTCGAACCTATTTGCTGTCATCTCGAACGGATGTGAGAGATCTCCCCAATTTCAGGAGATTTCTCCCGTTGGTCGAAAGGACAGGAAACATTTACTACTTAAAAACCTCTGCGTCTCCGTGCCTCTGCGGTTAATGTTTTTGCGTTAAAAATTATAATTAAAGAGTATAAAAAAATGAAACGTCGTGACTTTATCAAGCAAGCGGGAATCAGTGGTGTTGCAGCGGCAGGCGTCGTAGCGCCAGCGATTGCTTCTGCCGCTACCAGGCTGAAATGGAAAATGGTAACTACCTGGCCAAAAAACTTTCCGGTACTGGGGACAGGGGCAAACCAGCTGGCTAAACTAATCAACGAAATGACCGATGGCCGTATCAAGGTAAAGGTATACGGTGCGGGTGAGCTGGTGCCTGCGTTCGAAGTGTTTGATGCAGTATCGCGAGGAACCGCACAAATGGGCCATGGTGCCGCCTATTACTGGAAAGGAAAAATTGAACAGGCACAGTTTTTCTCAACAGTGCCATTCGGTATGAATTCCCAGGAAATGACCGCATGGCTGTATCATGGCGGTGGTATGCAATTGTGGGAGGAAACCTATGAACCGTTTGGCGTATTACCCGCTGCAGCAGGTAACACCACGGTACAGATGGCCGGCTGGTTTAACAAGGAAATAAATAGCGTAACTGATCTGAACGGCTTGAAGATGCGAATACCGGGCCTCGGCGGTGAAGTGCTCAAACGCGCAGGCGGCACACCGGTCAACTTACCGGGTGGTGAACTATTTACATCACTTAAAACCGGCGCTATCGATGCCACCGAATGGGTTGGACCCTATAATGACCTCGCCTTTGGTTTATACAAGGCAGCAAAATACTATTACTATCCAGGCTGGCATGAACCGGGTACAACACTTGAAGCCCTGATCAACAAAAAGGCGTTTGACGGACTGAGCAAGGATTTACAGAGTATCGTGCGCAACGCATGCAAAATAGTAAACCAGGATATGTCGACCGAGTTCACCGCTAAAAACAATGCCGCACTGGATACCCTGGTGAACAAGCACAAGGTTGATGTGCGCAAGCTGCCTGATGATGTGCTGGCAAAACTCAAGCAATTGTCTGAAGAGGTGGTGACAGAACTAGCCGGCAAGAACCCGGCGGCAAAAAAAATCTACAACTCATATGACAAGTTCCGTAAACAGGTCACGGCCTGGCATGAAATTTCAGAGAAGATATATTACAACGTACGCTGATAGCTCGTGCCGGGTATAGATTCACCCTGTGTTAGAAACTGCTGCCTTGATGATAACGATATCTGTCTAGGTTGTTACCGAAGCGTGCAGGAGATAATCATCTGGAATGAAGCGGATGATTCAGGCAAACTGCGCATCCTCGATTTGGCAGACATGCGCCGCAAGCAAAAGGCAGTTGATAGCAGGGATTGACGGTAACTAGTCAGGATCTGTACAGCTGTTCGCTACTCCATATGGGCCGGTAATGCCGCCCGGTGGATCATTGGATGGATCACTAATATCGCTGATGAGTACCGGAAGATAGAATGTATCCTTGCCAATATTTTCCGGCAGGCCATCCGTTGCGGTTACAGTGAGTTCAACCTTGACCCAGGCGCCTTCAGATCGAGGGTAGGTGATGGTGAAATAACCGAAACCGTTCTGATCTGTAAGCAGTGATGAAGTACCAGGGGTCAGCGTTGGAGTGTCGGTAGGATGTGGCGTAACCGTAGGCGACTTGGGATCAAGAATGCCATTCGTATTGGTATCTTCTCCAGCATCCAGAATCCCGTTTTCATTGGCATCTTCCTTGGCACATTCTGCTGAGGTATTGATGGCCCACTGGTCAGGCATGCCATCACCATCAACATCATTGGTAAACGAATAGAAACCCTTTCTGTATTCCAGGGTCTTGAGCTTTACGATTACGGAGGTATTGGGTTGTGGTGCACCATCCTCTCTCGATAACTGAATAGCGACCGGTTTTTGATACTGTTGCTCTGTTAATGCGATTATCGTATCGCCACGTCCGATTGAGACGCGGGACGTGTTGGCTTCGTCAGTGTCGCATGATGATAATGTGACTATGAAAGACAATAATATCAATGTCTTGCTGGAGTAGCTCAAGTCCAATCTCTTTCTATATACATAATCTGTTTTTATAGCAGGTTTTTATCAGGATTCTGCTGATCAGGGCTGTTATATGCTGATTTCTACCCCGGCCAGGGCTCCAGCCTCATCACTGTGCTCAGGTTCGCACAGTACCAGGCGGTCATGTTTTATGTTGCCAGCGGAAATGAGATAATCCTTGACCCTGTCCTGGCGCTCACTTGCAAGCTGCTTGAGTTTTACCAGGCGCTCTGGCGAAATAGGTACAACTTTTTTCTTATCGAGAATTTCTGTAAATAACCTGTCCCTGTCATCAAGGTTGGTAAAGCCGCACAGGGTCAGGTGAACCTGGGGGCGCTTGGTGAGTAGCTCTGCCAGTTTGGTCAATTGCTGCTTGTGCGTATCAGTTAGCTGTGAAGAGCCGGGATCAAATACAAGCGGATCGAAATTCATTGCAGTGGCTATGTTAAACAGAACATTGCCGCCAGCGTAGGCGAGTCCGTAGGGTGTGTAAAAGGTGATCAGGGTAACTGCCGTGGCCTTGGTAGTTGCCTTGATAATGGCATCGGTTGGATTGAAATCAGGATTATTGATATCGCCGGTAACAGGAATATCAAGCTTGATGGTTCCACTTTTGTCTTTAAGCAGCATCAGGGACTGGTTGATTGGCATGCCAAAAAGCTCGTCCAGTGCTGCAGCATCCTGTTTGCTTTTGGCCTTCAGGTTGAAATGATGCAGCACCAGCGAAACCTTGCTGTCGAGCTGTCCTTCATTTGATAAGAGCTTGAGGTTCGCATCCAGCTGCCCGCTTTTTATAACATGCCCGATTGCCTGCTCGGCTTTTGATGAAGCGGCGCGCAGATCTAATCCGGATATTTTTCCACTGGCATCAAATGATGGTTTTGAATCAAATGGCATAACGATGCCGTTAACATCTACAGTTGCATGGCGAGTTGTCTGTGCCTTGAGCATTATCGGACTTTTCTGTTTTGGCTTGTCGGAGTCAAGGTCCTTGATGGTTACATGAAACTGGTTGAAGCCAATGACCATAGCCGGGGTAACACTCAAATCGGTAAATTCGATCATGCGAGTCGAGTTAAGGCTGAATTCACCCAGCTTGATCTTGATGGGCTCAGTTGCCGTTTGTTTAGCCTCGGCCCTGTCTTCAGATTTCTGTTCGGCTAATGCTAACTTCCATTGATCAATGTCCAGTGAGCCGTCCTTGTTCTGCGTGAGCTCAAGTCCTAGGTCATTAACAGCTACCTTGTCAATCGCTACTGCGTTATTACGATAACTGAAGGTAGATATATCAAGCCTGGTAACAGAAAGGGTGTGTTTGTTTTCAGCGCTGGTCAGCTCAAGACCCGTAGCATTATCAAGTTCAAGACTGGTAAATGCGACATCCTCAATGTCCTTGAATGCTATCTTGTTCACTGCGAGTTTATCGAATGTCAGTAAATCCCTTTGTAGCAGGTTATTCGAGCTGATAAATTTGCTTAAAGCAAGGCTACCATTAAGCACCAGCGCAAGCGGTTTTTTCGCTGTAGCTGTTGTTACGGCGATATCTCCGCCCCAGTCGCCACTGGCCAGGAACAGGCAGTAATCAAGCGCCGTGATCGTCTTGCTAGACTTGGAGGCCTGCTGTTGATAGCACGCTTCTACATCGCCAAGTTTTATGTTGCCCAGCTTGATATTGAATGGGGAATCAGCATGCTTTTCGCCAGCGGCCTGTTGTTCGGTTTTCTGTGTCGTTGCAGTAACAGCAGATTTTCCCGGTGGTAGCCATTGTTCGTATTTCCATGCACCGGTTTCATTTCTGGCCATTGAAATGACGGGTTTGTCTAATGTAATCGAGCTGATAGCCACGCTATCGATATTGCTGACTGATATACCGGAAATAGCAAGGTTGTCGAATTGAACAGCATGTTCATGACTGCTGTGGCCCGAGCGCTGCATTAATGTAAGTTGGCTCGATATTTAACGCGTCGAGTTTTATATCATTGATGCCGTTAAGCTCGATATTCGATAGTGAAGTGTCGCCCAGACTTATGAGTGTTGCATCAAGACTGTTGTTGTGCAGGCGTAGCTGCCTGATCCTCAGAGTACCATCGAGAGTCAGCTTTTCAGCCGTAGCCGTCTGCTGCGCGCCTGCTTTATCAAAGTTGAAGCTGCCTTTCCATGTTATTAGATCAACATCGCCACAATAATCCAGGCGCTTGTTTTCATCTGTAGCAGCGTCAATAGGTGTATCAAACTGCTGATAACAGAAACCAAGCCTGCTCAGGTCGATCTGGTTGAGCGAGGCCCCCCAGGCCACTGCCTGGTCGTCTTTCGTATCAGGCAGTTTAGTTTCGCTGTCATTTTGAATAACTACGCCGGCAATGGCAATCGCATTGGAATATTGTGTTACATGAAGGTTAAAGTCTTGCAGAGTGATGCTTGTAATATGTATGGTTTTGTTCGAGAGAGGCCGCCATTCCCAGTCGATTGATGCCTTGCCGACTTTGAAAACAGGGGATCCATTTATGGAGCCTGAAGCTTCGTGAATGGTAAACGTGCCTTCATCGACATCAATAGATATATCTTTTATTTGTGAGCTCACGCCCTGGCTGTCAAGCCAGTAAGTGGCGCTGTATATGATGGTATAGGGTAGTGCAATGCGAACAACGGCCAATACAAGGAAAATAATCAATACTGCAAAAACCAGTCTTGCCTGCCATGGGTGATTTTGGAACAGGGTTCTGATTTGACCTGTTGTTGCAGTAGTCGAAGTATTGGTGTTCATGGTTGCTTGCCGCGTTTGTCCGCATTTAATAATTGAAGAATACTGCTTCGAATATTTTTGTTTAACAATGAAACAGCGTCCTCGCCTACTTTGAGGTAGTTATCACTGTATTCGATCAGGCCGTCGGCATCAATACTCACGTAATCGATAGTCTTTCAGTGTATCGATGAAGTTGGTAATCAGTCTTTGATCAAAGAAATCCGGTGAGTTCAGTTCATAAATCATGGAAACGCGCTGGGCCATTAAGTAACTGTGTTCAACAAGATCCGACTGTGAAATTTTGCTGGTGCCGGTGTTTAATAAAATAGCGAATGTCATGTAATAAAGTTCGAGTATCGGCGAGACGACCTTGGCCAGTAACTCGAGCTGCGCGTATTCAATACTGCTGGGCCTGGGAGTGCGATATTCTTCCTTACCGGTTTTTTCAAGTAATTGAAGGTTTATCAGTATTTCGATAATGTGTTCGATCGATTCAGTAAGCTGCTCCTGCGTCCAGGTAATAAACAGTTCCGACTTTAGAAAAGGGTAGGCAATGGATACGAGGGCAATAATATTATCAAGCTTTTGTACGGGCGCGTTATTGAAGCAGCACGCTATGACTGATGGTAACGCGGTCAGGTGCAGGATATTGTTTCTGTAATAAGTAAGTAATACCGAGTGTTTTGAGTCTAGATAAATTATGTCTCCCATCTTGTGCTTGCGTCTTTTCACGCGTTTTAATTTTTCAGCGCGCGCGATTTGCTCTGCACCGGTCAGAGATGTCACTATGATCTTGCTGGAATAATCCAGTGAATTGATCAGTGAGCTGTAAATCTCAAGCATCGATGCGAGCTGTGTTTCATCCATATGCTGCTTGGGTGTTGCCAGCAAAACCGTGGACACCAGGTTGATGGCATTAACATGTGCTGCCCGGTTGATGTTTGTCATTATGCTGTCAGCTATGTCGCTGACAGTGTCTTTTACCCACTCGGGTCTGTGTGTGTCATCATAGTTATAAATCGGCCAGTTTGAATTATGGCTGTCGAGATGATGCGTTAACATTACCGGTGTGCCAAAGCTGGTATGGACATTACCAAAATTGCCCTTGATGCCCAGTATTGCTCGCACCGACGTAAACAGCGATTCTGATTTTTTGTCGTGGCCGGATAGTTCAGCCAGGTAGGCCTTGCCCTCAATCATTTTTTCATAACCGATGTATACCGGTATGAATGCCACCGGGCGTTTCCGGTATTTGAGGAAAGCACGTACTGTCATGGCGAGCATGCCTGGCTTTGGCCTCAACAATCTGCCGGTACGGCTGCGGCCGCCTTCAACAAAGTACTCGACAGGCGTGCCCATCGAAACCAGTTTTGCCAGGTATTCGAACATGACAGTTGAATACAGCTCATTGCCTTTGAAACTGCGACGGATGAAGAATGCACCGCCGCCGCGCAGTATCGGCCCAATAATCGGCATATTCAGGTTCTTGCCGGCAGCAATATGTGGAATAGACAGCCCCTGGTAGTGAACAACGTAGGACAACAGGAGATAATCCACATGGCTCCTGTGACAGGGTACGTATACCAGTTCGTGTGTCAGCGCCAGGTTTCGTAACTGTTCGGCATGATGTACCTTGATTCCCGAGTAAAATTTGTTCCAGAAGGAAGTAAGACCCAGCTGCATTAATCGAATCGTGATACTGGTGCGATCAGCCACAATCTCATAAAGGTATTTTCTTGCCTGCAAGGCGGCTTTGTAAGGTGAAATGTTTTCATCAATACTTCTTTTACGGATCGCATCCTGTACTTCCGGGACAAGCAGAAGTTCTCTCACCAGGGTACGACGATGTGATGTGTCAGGGCCCAGTGTCGCGGTTTTAACCTGATGCAGCCTGCCCAGCAGAGCCTGCTGGATATTGTCGACGTTTTCATCGTTATCCTGCCTGTCCAGCAGCAGGCTGCGAAAGCTCATTACTTCTGAAAACTGTACCAGCGTGTCACGACCGTGTATGAGGATTCTGAAAAACTGGCGGATACGGCCGGCAATTTCCCATGAATGTGCAAACAGAACGGTAAGTGCGCTCTGCTGCTTGGCGACAGGTCTGCCCCAGAAAATTGAGACCGGAACAAATTGAATATCGAGGTCGGGATTCTCCAGTAATGTTTCCAGTATGCCCCTGATCATGCGTGAGCGCTTGGGCTGATCTTGCAACCAGGCCTTGAATGGCTGGCGCGGCGCGATGGTATAGACAGAATGCCAGTTGCGCAGTTCTGCTGTAGGCAGCCTTGCCAGTGGCGACGTCAGGCCCAGCCTTGAGCATTCATGTACCAGCACAAGCAGGCTCGACCATGAGCGTGATTCAAGTACATAGATTACAGGTTTGTCGAGATCAAGTTTTAATTGCTCGATACTTGTTGGAACAACCTCGACTTTTGCCCACAGATATAGCAGTTTCCTGGCAACAAAATTGAGTGGGTGAAAGCTGCTCATGCGAGATTACGCATGTTTCACGCTGCTTTACGGGTCATCAGGGGTACAAAAAATTCAGCGGCAAACTCAATAGCATCGCGCAGGCCAAATATTTCACGGTTATCTACATCCTGTGCCTGCCATTGATCAGCAACCTGCTTTGCTTTGAGAAATATCATTTCAGTACACAGGCTGATAGCACAACAGCCATTGGCGGCAGAATTCCAGCTGATACCGAAAAACACATCACTGTGTGTATCCATATCCATGATCTGGTCATTGCGCTGGCGAATTGTTACGGGTTCGCCGCTAACGTGACATTTTGAGTTAATCGATGTTTCCATATCAAACATCGGGCTGACTGCCAGAGCGTCAAGTGCGCACATGCAATGTACTCTGTGGCCATTGACTGTCACTTCATGTTCACGTTGCTCCATGGTAAATGGATAAGCGCCGGCCGGCTCGCCGTTATCATCAAATACGACCATGTCATTGTTGCTGAGAACATTGATAGCCTCCTCAATGTTTTGAACCTGTTGGGCGATCTCGCTCTTGCTCAGGGTTTCGCCGCGCTCAACATAGCTGTAGAGGATATTCTGGTATACATCAGCAAGCTCCTTGCTGATTTGCCTCTGTCTTTTAGCCAGCGGCAGGATTGTATTCAAACGTCCAACAGCATTTGCTACTTTAGTGTTCATTTTGATTCTCCTTCAGTTGCTGCACCAATACCCAGGGTTTTACCACCACTGCCCAAACCGATGCATCTGTATTGATCCAGTATCTTGCCTGATCATCTGAAACCGGCGCAAGCTTTGCAGTATCCATCCATTGCCTGATTATGGCGCTGTTATCATTCGAGACTTGTATTGCGACTTCAACAAGATCAAGTTCGTGAGATACATGGACGGCTTTACCGGCAGCAAAAAATCGTTGCAGCTCTGACCAGGGAATTTTTGCCGTTGCGGAATGTATCTCTTGCTTCAGCAGTGATTGTATGTTTTCAACGTCGGAATCAGCCATGGCATCAACAAAGGAATGCAGGTCAGGGAAAGGTGATTTTACAGAAAATGGATCAGGTTTTTGTTGTTTATAACGGCAGCTTAAATCCGCTACTGCTGCTGCGGGCGGTATTAATAACGGACCGCGGGGGTTTCAATCTTCAGTCCATTGGAGCGGGACATCAGGTACAGTCCGAGCAATTTGATTTCGTCGGAGTCGTCGGCAAAAGGCTCCGCGCGCATCGAAGAAAGGCATTGTTGTATGCGCTGATGCAGGTTAGTCATTTCCCCGATATCCAGCCGGTAAGCCGGAAAGCCGTTGCCCTGTCCCTGGCTGATTTTCTGTCCGCGTATCATCTGCCCGGGGTATAACGTATGGCAGTGGTAGCATGACATATCGATCAGGTCATATCACGTTTGATAGATCTTCCCGCCTTTACTCAGCAATTCGGCCATAGGCCCCGGGAAAGTCGCATCTTTCGCCATGGCTGTTGCTGGCGCAAGGGCAAACACAAGAGTAGTGATGCCGGCTCGGATAAACATTGGCGGGATTATACAGACACGATCAACACAGGGTGTTGATACCGGTCATTAGCCTGGTTTTACTCGAGCGTTTTAATTACGGTAAATGCGCCCCTGATATCACCCTTGCTGAAGCCTGTTGCCCTGTCGTCTGGATAGAGTTTATTCAGCGCTGCGGACAGATTCTGCGGGATTTGCTTGCCGTGACACATCAGGCAAACGTCATCGGTTGGAATGGCCTTCATATAGCGAAATACCTTGTTGCCGTTGTGTTGCATGGTTTCCGAGTATTCAATCGTGTTCAGCTGTTCACCTTCAGCCTTGCGATGTTCGAACTGTTCAAGCACGGAAGTTTCCCATGGGTCAGGTGCATTTAACTGGTTTCTGACCTTGAGCGAGGTACGGCCGACTTCCATGCCTTTCTCGGTAGATACCTTGTTAGCCAGTTGCGGTGCCTTTATATTACAGACGGCTATGGCTTTTAATGGTCCCTCGGCTTTCATCGATGACTGCAAGGTGGCTTTCAGCTCAGAGCCCAGGGCTTTGATCGCGTCGCGAGTTTCATTGGTCAGTTGCTCATTGCCTGAGGCGTAAACACAGGATGAGGCCAGCAGGCCACTGATTATCAGCAGGATATGTTTTTTCATGGTTATGCTCAGGGTAATTGAATAAATGTAGTCTAACAAATTCGAACAGTTGTTTCTGTAACCTAAGTCACATTGGTATTAAAATGCGATGTGTTACGCTATTGAAAACTGCCGGGCCAGTGTGCAAGTCCGACCAGCATGAACTCGACGCCGAGCATGCCACATACAAGCGTTACCACGGCGATGACAATATCAAAGCCATTTTTTACCAGCGTTTGTCCACCGAAAAATACGGCTGCAAGCATAACGATAAAACCGAACTCACTGATTATCAGCACGGTCAACAGCGGTAGAATCAGTTCGGCATCAGCATCAGTAGCCCCGGTTTTAAATAGCACCCCCATTAAAAACAGGCCTAAAGCCAGTGCAATAAAGGGGAAGTTGGCAGTTTTCATTACCCGGCTTTACACTATGTGAATACTTAAAGCGGATCGCAGCCTTTAACAATCAATGCCAGATTCACGCTGTTACGTGCTTTTTCATAGTAAGCAGCAGCTGTCTGCGAGGCAACGTTTGTTATTTCAAGGCCGGTCATGCCTGATACTTCGGCGAGTGCCTCAGCAGAATTACGATCTGCATCGTATGCGGCGAATGCGCTGCGCATTTGATCGCAGGAAAAGGCATCAGCACCGCCGGTAGCCATGTTTTTTGCCGCACCGGTCATTTCACAGGCGGCAAGTGTGAAAATCAGGGAACAGATGATTAGTAGTTTGTACATACAGGATAATTCCATTATAAAAATTCAAGTTTTCAAGGCTGCATATGATAACAGAGCTATGTATATATTGAATCGGCTTTTTCAGCTGGTCACAAAGCGGTCGGTGTAGTGTATGTAATATGGTCCTTGTTAATAATCACTGTCATGGTTGCGGAATGCTGGCCCTGGCATCATAGATGAACAGCGCGCGGAGTTTTTCCCAGAACTCCTGGCCAAGAATAAACAGTGTTATCACGAGCAGGGCATCAGCCGTCAGGTTAATAGAAATACGGTATTCATCGTAAGCGGGAATCCAGTGGGGCGCATAAAAAGTAATATAGCCAAAGATAACATGCGGGATCAACAGGACCAGTCCGATGTTATAGCGCAGTCGGCTCACTTTGCCTGTTGGCAGAGCCCGTTTCAATATAGCAAACACCATGGACTTTATATAAATAAATCCTGGTTTGCCCATAATTGCTATGGCGATAATGCTAAACACTTCAGGCCCGCCGATCAGCAATATGCCGGATATCAGTGTCCTGGACTCTGTCGATACGTCGAGATAGGAAACAAATGGAATTAACAGGGGCAGCAGGAAACCGATTACAAGAATAGTTGCACCGGTATAAATTTGCGGCCCGGGTGCAGGCGGTTTTACGCTTTCGTCATCATTCATAATACAGTCTCTGAATCTTCAGTATGTTAATCGAGTGAACTGTTACCCGTTTTTATTTGATAAATTGTAGTAGTTCAGACTTGATCTGACATTTGTTGTCGATTTTCGTATAAGCGGAAACAGCCTATGTGGGAGGTATAATATCCTGTTTTCTCGCAGAGACGCAGAGACGCAGAGAACGCAGAGGTAATACCTGTTTTTTTTGATTAAATATATCGTTATTCTCTGCGTGCTCTGCGCCTCTGCGAGAGTAAATATCTATAGCCTTTGTTTATATGGCCAACCCCGAGTGTACTGACAAATAATCATGGTATGAGTTTGAGTGAATATGACACTGACTGTCAGATTAAATCCTGACTATTACAGATAAATGCATTCACAAAATATGTTTATTAATCGCTGCGGCAAGGACGTCGGATTGTTGTGAGCCTATCAGCAATGTTTTGCCGCTGGTAAATTCAAGCTGTACACCCCTGTTGCCGCTGACGTTATAGGCCTTGCCGTTTTTGCCAAAGCGAACGCCCCAGCCGCCATATTCACGGATTGGCCTGTAAGTTCGCGCGCCACAGGATTTAATATTGTCGAATGAAATAATTTTATTTACCAGCGGAAAGAATTGAACATGAATGCCATCTGTATTGATTTCGGTAACCAGCTTCAGTTTGTAAAACAGCAAACTGAAGCCGGCGGTAACAAGGATGGATATAGCGCTGGTGATGACGAGTGCAGTGTCAGACATTGGCATGTCACCCCAGGGTTGGTTAAGGTATAACTGTGTATACATGCCATGCGCGAACAAAGCGGTTACACCCACGGTCGCTACCAGCAATAAAATCCACAATAAGGGCTGGCGAAATTGCTGCTCTTCACGGAACTCTGAAGTTGAATCGTGTAATACATGCACAGTAAATAATCCGGGTTACAAGTTACTATGGAAAAACAGCGCCGGTATTCAAGCCATGGTTGGTCGAGCGGTCGTATTCTTTTTCTATCCTGCTGTATTTATCAATCACGCTTTTACCAATAGCATTTGCATCTTGCTCAAGCTGGTTGCAGTTCGCCCGCGAGCCCATACCGGATATTCGTTGCTCGATTTCATTTGCTGCTTTGGTGCCCAGGTCCTTATGTCCCTGCTCATGCTCGATTAAAGCAACGTAGTATATTTCCCAACGCGCTATCACCGATTCGGGCATAGAAGAAGATTGTTTCAACCTGGGCAAAGTATATTTAATATCCAGCCGGGTCTGCACCTTGCTTATCTGGCACGAGCCCCCCTTTTCGAGCCACCAGAAATGCCAGTTTACATGCCAACTGGTATAGGCAACATGGCGTTTGGTGTTTTGCCGCACCGGTGATTTTGCCAGCACATCCGCCCATAGTTGTTCGGCTGTATTGCCCGCTACCGGGTAATACATATTACTCAAGCTGGTCTCGGGCTCGGCGAGTACAGCCGCTGACAACAAGCAGGAGAACAGGGCAAACAGGGTTGGTTTAATCCGCCGGCACATTCTTCAGCGTCACCATCGATCAAACAATTTTCGATGGCAGCCAGGTCGCCAGCTGCGGCCAGTAGGCAATCATGCCCATGGCCAGAATCTGTATGATAATAAATGGAACCACACCTTTGTATATATGCGTGGTTTTAATACTATCGGGTGCAACGCCGCGCAGGTAGAACAGGGCAAAGCCAAACGGTGGTGTCAGGAATGATGTCTGCAGGTTGATCGCGATCATGATGCCCAGCCAGACAGGATCGATGTCCATTGCCAGCAGTACCGGCCCGACGATGGGCACAACAACGAAAGTAATTTCAATAAAGTCGAGCACAAAACCCAGCAGGAACATTACCAGCATAACAACAAAAACAGCGGTGTAGGTGCCACCGGGCAAATCGCTGAGCAGTTGCTGTACCAGTTCATCGCCGCCAAAACCCCTGAATACCAGCGAGAACAGCGATGCGCCGATCAGGATCATGAATACCATGCTGGTCACGCGCGTGGTGCTGCGCACAACTTCGGTCAGGTTTTCACGGTTGAGCTGTTTTTTCACGGCCGCCAGTACCATGGCGCCGACAGCGCCGATGGCGGCCGCTTCGGTTGGCGTGGCGAATCCGCCGATGATAGAACCGAGTACCACAACGATCAGCAATAATGGTGGTAACAGGCTCGATAGAATATCTTCGACAATATGGCCAGAGTTGGCATACGCACCACTGGGCATTGCGGGCATTGCGTCGGGTTTAATAAACGCGATCAATACCAGGTATACAATGTATAAGCCCACCAGCAACAGGCCGGGAATCACGGCACCGACAAACAGGTCGCCTACCGAAATTGTTTCCGGAGAAAAGATGCCCATGTCGAGTTGTGCCTGCTGATAAGCGGACGACAACACATCGCCGAGTAATACCAGCACAATAGACGGCGGGATGATTTGACCGAGCGTGCCTGAAGCACAGATTACACCCGTGGAAATTTGCGCATCATATCCGCGCTTCAACATGGTGGGTAACGACAGCAGGCCCATGGTGACCACCGTGGCACCGACAATACCCGTACTGGCTGCCAGTAACATCCCGACCAGTGTCACGGATATGCCCATGCCGCCGGGCAATGGCCCGAATAAGCGTGTCATTGTGTCCAGCAGTTTTTCTGCGATCCTGGATCGTTCCAGCATGACACCCATGAACACGAACAGGGGCACGGCGATCAATATCTGGTTGGTAATGATGCCGTATAAACGATTCGGCAAGGCTTCGAGAAAGACAGCATCAAAGGTGCCCGTTGCGTCACCGATAAAGCTAAACAAAAGTGCGGTACCCGCGAGGGTGAAAGCAACCGGGTAACCGGCAAGCAGAAGTACAAATACGACGGCAAACAAATAAAACGCCATCCATTCCATCAGGCGTTGCTCCGGATGGCCTGTATACAACGCGTGATCTGCACCAGTGCCTGCAATACCAGCATCACGGCCAGCACCAGTATCAGGCTTTTGAGCAAAAACACAGCAGGTAAACCACCGGCTTCACGCGAACCTTCCAGTACGTTCCAGCTGTTGACCACATATTCCCAGCTGATCCAGGCGATAAATATCATCACCGGCAGCAACAACAACAGGCTGCCAAACAGGTCAATCCATGCTTTTGTTTTTTTGGAACAACGACTATAGAAAATATCGACGCGCACATGCGCTTCCTGTTGCATGGCCCAGGAAGCACCGACCAGGAAGACCATTGCATGCATGTAAGTGATAGATTCCTGTAATGCGATCCAGCCGATATCGAAAACATAGCGCAATACCACAACGATGAAAGTAATAATGACCATGAGCAGCGTCAGCCAGGATACGGCACGACCTGACCAGTCAATGAAACGTTCAATGTTGTTGATTAATGAATACATAATTTACAGTGTCATACCCGCTTGTTGGCTAAGCGCCAGGTAAAAGTCTTCTCTCCTTATCAAGGAGAGGTGTGTTATTCATTTACTCTCGCAGAGGCGCAGAGAACGCAGAGGTAATGTGGGTTAACAAATAACTTTTTGAAGTTCCCGGCGAGCCCTGCGTCTCTGCGAGATTAATATTTTATATACCTTAAGTTGTGTAACAGAATTTGTTTAGATTCAAACAATACGTCGCGCTAACCCGGGTGACATAACGCATATGAAGTCAAACCCAGTAGTCTCGATAGCTATCATTATTTGCGACCCGGTCTTTCAGTATCGCCCTGAACTCGTCCGGATTCTTGGTGTGCACCAGTTCTCCGGGTCGTGGAAAATGCTTGTCAAACAATCTTGACAGCCAGAAACGTAACGCACCCGCCCTTAACATCGCGGGCCAGTACTGCTGTTCATTTGTCTGCAGAGGACGATAGCTGTTGTAGGCCTGTAACAGGGCAATGACTTTATCGTAATCAATACCGGCATCATCCTTGCTGCACCAGTCATTGACCAGTACGGCAACATCGTAAAGCAGTACATCGTCACAGGCATAATAAAAATCAATGATGCCGCTGAGCGTATCGCCATCCCATAATACGTTATCTCGAAACAGGTCAGCGTGAACCACGCCGCGCGGAATGTCGGCATTCCGCTTGGAACGCTGGAAATCAACCTCTGCCTTCAGCAGCACAACATCTTCATCGGCCAGCTTGCCGTATACCGCCTCGGCGGTAGTGGCACACCAGGCGGGCCCGCGCGGATTGGGCTGATGGGCCTGGTAACTCAGGCCGGCAGTATGCATCTTGCCCATGGCGGCACCGATCTGCTGGCAATGCGACAGGCTGGTTTCGCGAATGCTGCCACCCTTGAGACGATGCACCAGGGCTGCCGGCTTGGCTTTAAACGTGCGCACATAGTTGCCGTCATTATCGGCAACCGGGTCTGCACTGGGAACACTGTGATCGGCGAGGTGATGCATCAGGCCGAGGTAATACTGCATTTCCTCAAGCGTGTGGTGTTCGAACAGCGTCAGTACAAACTGCCTGTCATCGGCATTACGGGTGTTAACGAAGTAATTGGTGTTTTCGATACCGTCAGATATGCCTTCATAATCACGCAAGCTGCCAACCGAGTAGCTGGAGAGAAAGTTTTCCAGCTCATCACTTTCAATGGTGGTGTAGACAGACATAGCGTGTGCGCTTGTGGGCCGTTACAAAGCACGCGATTTTAGCCGATCTGGGCTGAATATTCAGGCGTGGCTGGAGGCGCGAAAGCCAAGGCGTACGCTGGGGTTATTAAATCCACAGATAAACACAGATAATTTGATTTAATAACGTGCGCTGGCCCGGATGGAGCGCAGCGCAACACGGGAATCAGGCGCAGGCAGGCCATTCCTTGTATCTTGTTGTAGATAATTTTAGCCGCTAACAACGCCAAAGACGCAAATCAGTTCTTAAATTATTGAAACATATGTCTAATATCTCTGGCGTTGTTTACGCAACTTTAAACAGCTGTTGCGCATTTCTGTGCGCTCTGTGCCTCTGTGGTAAAAAAATCCAGCCAGCACTACAACTCCATCAGTTTTTCCTGTTCTTCCTGCGACGGTTCAAAGTCGCGGCCTTCGTAGTGATCAAATATGGCCTTGACGATTTCTTCCGGCTCATCGATCAGCTTCAGCAGTAGCAGGTCGTCCTTGTTGATCATGCCCTCGACCACCAGGGTATTGCTGAACCAGTCGAGCAGGCCCTGCCAGAAGGGTTTATTCACCAGGATGATGGGAATGTTACGGGTTTTGCCGGTCTGGATCAGGGTGAGGATTTCGGCCATTTCATCCAGCGTGCCGAAACCGCCGGGCAACACCACGTAGGCCGATGCGTATTTCACGAACATCACCTTGCGCGAAAAAAAGTGACGGAAGCTGAGACTGATGTCCTGGAACTTGTTGGCCACCTGTTCGTGCGGTAGCTGGATATTCAAACCGATACTGGGCGACTTGCCGGCACTGCCGCCCTTGTTGATGGCTTCCATGATGCCCGGGCCACCGCCACTGACTACCGAAAAACCGGCATTCGACAGCGCTTGAGAAATCTTTTCAGCCTGCTGGTAATTCGGATGATCCGGTTTGGTCCGCGCTGATCCGAACACGCTGACCGAAGGGCTGATTAATGCCAGGCGTTCAAAGCCTTCAACAAATTCGGCCATAATCTGGAAGATTTTCCACGACTCACGAATCAGTGCCGCATCGTTTACCGGCGATATGCGCTTGAGCTTGTTTTTTAATCTGTCATCCATTGCATTACCTTAAAACCAACAAATTAGCGAGCCACGCCGTATCGTGGCCGCACTGTTTATCCAATACCTAGAATCTGGTGCCTGGTTACTAGAACCTAATTAAACCATAGCCACCGGGTGTACGCATTTGCGATAATCGCCCGACCTATTATTTTCCGGACTTACCCATGGCAGAAAAAGATCCGCCCGTGATACTGGTCGATGGCTCATCCTACCTGTTTCGAGCCTTTCATGCCCTGCCACCCCTGACCAACAGCAAGGGGCAGCCAACCGGTGCCGTTTATGGCGTAATCAACATGCTGCGCAAATTGCGCGAAGAATATCAACCTGAATACATGGCGGTGGTGTTCGATGCCAAGGGCAAGACTTTTCGCCACGATATCTACAAGGAATACAAGGCGCATCGCCCGCCGATGCCCGATGACCTGAAAGCGCAGATCGAGCCGCTGCATCAGCTGGTACAGGCCATGGGCTTTCCGCTGATCTCGGTCGAAGGTGTCGAAGCCGACGATGTCATCGGTACACTGGCAACCAGGGCCACGCAAAAGCAAAAGGAGATGCTGATTTCGACCGGCGACAAGGACCTGGCCCAGCTGGTCAACCCGCATATCACCCTGATCAATACCATGAACAACCAGCTGCTGGATGAAGCCGGTGTTGAAAGCAAATTCGAAGTACCGCCCGCGCGCATTATCGATTACCTGACCCTGATCGGTGATACCTCGGACAACATTCCGGGCGTGCCCAAGGTCGGGCCGAAGACAGCCGTGAAGTGGCTCAAGCAATATGATTCGCTGGATAACCTGCTCGAGCACGCCGATGAAGTCACGGGAAAAATCGGTGACAACCTGCGCAACAGTATCGATGACCTGCCGATGTCGCGCGAGCTGGTGACGATACGCTGCGACCTGGCGCTGGATCTGGACCTGGATGATCTGAAACTGCAGCAGCCGGACAACGATACCCTGCACGACATGTACGTCGATCTCGAATTTCGCACCTGGCTGGAAAACATGTCGGCTGGTGAATCGGCGCCGGCGAAAAAAACATCAGGTGCCAGCTATCAAACCGTGCTGGATAAAAAAAGTTTCGATGCCTGGCTGAAGCGACTCAAGGCGGCCGACGCCTTTGCCTTTGATACCGAAACCACCAGCCTGGATTACATGGCCGCGCGTGTTGTCGGTGTGTCATTTGCGGTTCAAGTCGGAGAAGCCGCCTACGTTCCATTTGGTCATGATTATCCCGGCGCGCCAAAACAGCTGAGTGAAAAGGATGTGCTCGCTAGCCTGAAGCCGCTGCTGGAAAATGCAAAACAGGCCAAGATCGGGCAGAACCTGAAATACGACGCCCACGTGCTCGCCAACCACGGCATCCACATGCAGGGCATCGCCGAAGACACCATGCTCGAATCCTACGTGCTCGATTCCACCCAGCGTCATGACATGGACAACATGGCACTGCGTTTGCTCGGCCATGAAACCATTCATTTCGACGACATTGCCGGCAAGGGCGCGAAACAACTGACCTTCAATGAAATCGATCTCGAGCAGGCCGGACCCTATGCCGCCGAAGACGCCGACATCACCCTGCAGATTCACCACAAACTGTCGGCGCAATTGAAAGCAGAGAAAAAGCTGATGTCGGTATACCGCGATATCGAGCTGCCGCTGTTGCCGGTATTGCTGAAGATCGAACGCAATGGCGTCAAGGTCGATGTCGCCATGCTGAAAAAACACAGCAAGCAACTGGCGAAGCGCATTGTTGAAATTGAAAAACAGGCCTTCGATGTCGCCGGTGAAAGCTTCAACCTGGCCTCGCCCAAACAGCTGCAGACTATCCTGTTCGACAAGCTCGGGCTCAAGCCGAAACGCAAGACACCGAAGGGGCAGCCATCCACCGCAGAAGATGTGCTGCAGGAATTCGCCGATGAAGGTGAGGAGCTGCCGGCGCTGATCCTGCAGCACCGCAGCATGAGCAAGCTCAAATCGACCTATACCGACAAGCTGCCGCAGCAGGTCGATGCGGAGACCGGCCGCGTACACACCTCCTATAACCAGACCGTGGCCGCCACCGGACGGCTGTCATCCACCGACCCGAATCTGCAGAATATTCCGATACGCAGCGAAGAAGGCCGGCGCATACGCCAGGCATTCATTGCCGACAAGGGCCATTGCCTGCTGGCGGCCGACTATTCCCAGATCGAGCTGCGCATCATGGCCCACCTGTCGCAGGACAAGAGCCTGCTCAAGGCCTTCAGCGAGGGTATGGATATTCACAAGGCGACCGCGGCCGAGGTCTTCGGTGTCAGCGTCGACGAAGTCGACAGCAACCAGCGGCGTGCCGCCAAGGCCATCAACTTCGGCCTGATCTATGGCATGTCGGCGTTCGGCCTCGCCAGGCAGCTCGGCATCGGCCGCTATGAAGCGCAGGAATATGTCGACCTGTATTTCGCGCGTTACCCGGGCGTCAAGGCCTACATGGACAGCACCCGCGAGAAAGCCCACGAGCAGGGTTATGTTGAAACCGTTTTCGGCCGGCGCCTGTATCTGCCGGAAATCAACTCGCGCAACGGCCAGCGCCGCCAGTACGCCGAGCGTACCGCCATCAACGCGCCGATGCAGGGAACCGCGGCCGATATCATCAAGCGCGCCATGATCGCTGTCGACCAGGCGCTGAGCAAGAACAAACTGGATGCCCGCGTGGTGATGCAGGTGCACGATGAGCTGGTGGTCGAGGTCGCCGAAAAACAGGCCGACAAACTGGCCAAATTGCTGCACTCGAGCATGGAAAGCGCCGCCGAATTGAGCGTGCCCTTGATCGTGGAAGTCGGCAAAGGCGCTAACTGGGACGAAGCCCACTAACGACAGATACGAGATTTTTTAACGCTGAGGCGCAAAGGCGCAGAGAACGCAAAGTTTTTAATAAGTTGTAGCCGCGAAAAACGCGAAATGCGCAAAAGCTGTTTTTATTCGTTAGTAATGTCAATAGATCTCGATTATTGAAACACAATTCGCGTACCTGGCGTTATTCGCGGCTAAATTTTCTCTGCGCTCTTTGCGCCTCAGGGCCGTAGCCTGGATGCAACGCAGTGGAATCCGGGTTTTTATTTCCAGGCTCCCGGATTGCGCTTCACTTCATCCGGGCTACAACAAAACCCAATAACTTTGCGTACTTTACGCCTCCGCGCCTTTGCGTTAAAAACCTTGCTGGATATACGAAAAAAAAGCCCGGCCAAAACGGCCGGGCAATAAAACGGGACTAGCTTGGGGTTGCTAATCCCTAACGGCCCGCTCAGGGAGGCAAGCGAGCCTGCGCCGGGCTACAGCGCATTCGGTGAAAACAAAGATCCAGCAAGTAGTCTCACACATTCCCTGATAATGATTAAAGACCAACCATTTTATATTGCTGAATGAAACCGATAGGCGGTAACTTAATCACCGCGAAGCGGAGAAAAATTTATTGTGAACAAGCTGTGGATAAGATTATTTTTTCAATAAAAACAATATATAAAAAAATTATTTAAATTTGTACAACAAGATGTGAAGCTAACTTAATGCTTGTCGGAAAACTTTCCACTTTATCCGGTATGATGCATTTGTTTTACAACGCTAAGGCGCAGAGGCCGCAAAGATTATTTGTACGAACTCAGACTTGAGCGGACAATCACTGTCAGATTTCACGTCGTGAGGATGCGTTTGCACTGAAGATTTAGAATCCTGTGATCTCGCAGAGGCGCAGAGCACGCAGAGGGTTATTGGAGTTGATAAACAAACCAGGATTTTCTCGGCGAGACCTGCGCCTCAGCGAGAGAAAAAAACGATGAAAATCTCGCCAAGGCGCAAAGTACGCCAAGGTGTTTTTTGGGTTTAAAATAACAGCATCGTAGCCCGGATGAAGCGAAGCGGAATCCGGGCTACAAAGACAATTAAAAACTTTGCGGCCTCTGCGCCTTAGCGCCTTTGCGTTGAAATCATTACTGAAGCTCAAGCCATTCATTGAGCCTGGCAACCAGCTCATCCAGGCCGGTTTGCTTGAGCGCGGAGAAAATCTGCACACTGGCATCGGAGCCACTGTCTTTGAGCTGCTTGCGGACCGCGAGCAGGGTGTTTTGCTGCGGGCCGCGTTTGAGTTTGTCGGCCTTGGTCAGCAGCACGTGGGCAGGCAGCTGGTAATAATGGCACCAGTCCAGCATTTGCCAGTCGAATTCCCTCATCGGGTGGCGGATGTCCATGATAATGACCAGCCCGCGCAGGTTGTGTTGCTGCTGCAGGTAGGCTTGCATTAATTGTTCCCACTCCTGCTTCATCTTTTCCGGCACTTTGGCGTAACCGTAACCGGGCAGGTCGACCAGGCGGCGTTGCTCGTCCAGCGCGAAAAAATTGATCAGGCGGGTGCGCCCCGGGGTTTTGCTGGTTTTGGCCAGGTTCTTGTTGCCGCACAGGGTATTGATGGCGCTGGATTTGCCGGCATTGGAGCGTCCGGCAAAGGCGACTTCAGCGCCCTCGCCCTGCGGAAACTGGCCCGGCTTGCCGGCGCTGATCAGAAACGAGGCGCGACGGTAGTACTGGTTGTTTGATGCCTGGCCCATAGCGCCCGCATTATCAGTGTCAAATTGATGAATAACAAGCGGTAGTGTAGAATTCGCCCACTTTTTGTCGCGCGCCGGCATACAACCTATTTTGGAGTTCCAGTTCAATGAAAAAGATGATCGTAGCCAGCCTGGTGCTGATGTTTGACCGGTGCTGCACACGCAGCAGGTGATGCTGAAGCAGGTAAGACCAAGGCCGCCGCCTGTGGTGGTTGTCATGGTATGGACGGTAACAGCATGGTACCGACTTTCCCCAAGATGGCGGGACAGGGCGAAAAATATATCGCCAAGCAGCTGCAGGACTTCAAGACCAACACCACGCGTAAAAACGAAATCATGCTGGGTATGTCAGCCGCCTTGAGCGAGCAGGATATGGCCGATATCGGTGCTTTCTATGCGAGCACAGAAACTGGCTGGACCCGCACCTGCAGACGACAGCAAGCTGGCACTGGGCAAACAGATCTACAAGGGTGGCAACCTGACGCAAGGTACACCGGCGTGCCAGGCCTGCCATGGCCCCAGGGGCGCAGGTATGGCCGGTTCCGGTTATCCACAGGTTGGCGGCCAGTATGTTGATTACACGCTGGCACAGCTCAAGGCTTTCCGTGAAGGTGCTCGCGCCAATGACGACAAGATGCTGATGCGCTCGATCATGAAAGACATGACAGATGAACAGCTCGAAGCCGTCGCCAACTACATCGCGACACTGCACTGATTATTCTTGAAATATTTAAAGAGTAAGGAAGGACGGCTTTGCCGTCCTTTTTTATTGTCTGGGTGTTTTCAACCTAAAGACCTGTTTCAACGCAAAGGCGCAGAGAGCGCAAAGTTATTTAATATTGTTGTAGCCCGGATGAAGTGAAACGGAATCCGGGAGCCTGGAATTAAAAACCCGGATTCCACTGCGTTACATCCGGGCTACGATGCATTGAAATCTACATGTCGCATGCCTCGCCACTCGTCCCTGGCCACTTGCCATTGAAAAGAACTCTGCGCTCTCTGCGTCTTGGCGCCTTTGCGGTAAAAAAATATTCAATCACCACTGACATCAATGACAGCATTGACACATGTGTCATGTCATACGCGGTATTATTTCATGCCAAACTGTCGAGTTTTCCCACGCAGGCTATTGAATCATAATCTACTGATATTCTTAAAATTAAACTAAACAGTAGCTTACCGGGAGTTGTATTCCTGGCCTGGATATTGCACCTCTGATGCCCACGGCTACGCGCATTGTATGAGAGTGCAGCCTGAATTTAACAATAACGTCGAGTTCATAATAATGAACAATTCAGGTAAAAGTTCTCGACTGATAGCTACAAATGAATCGAACCCCGGAGGATGACGGCATGATTAAAGCCGCGTTGAATATAATCCTGAAAAACATCGTTTCCCTGTCCGCGATTGCCTGTGCCATTGCTGTTCTACTCGCTTCGACAAACGCGTTGGCAGCAAACAGTATCATCACCACAACCCCAGCTGCTCCAGCCTTGACTGTCGGCCAGTCGGTTGAGTTCAGTAAAGCGGTTACAGCATTGGGGCCCTTGCACTAATACCGGACTTTCGCAGAAGGACTCAATCGAATTCGAGCCATCAGACGGTGTGAATCTCCTGCAACAGCGCCGGTGGTTTTGTGGCTGGGTTAGATGTAACCAGCGACGGTCATAATAACAACAGCTATGGTGTCAGTGTTCGTGATAGATATGAACAACAAACAGTTGACGGGCGTGGCCAATTATATCGCCACGCTATACAAGTCAGTCATTTATTTTTATATAGTGTTATAAAAAAAGGACGGCATTGCCGTCCTTTTTTTATGGTTAAAACTGATCCTGTTTAACCTGTTCATCGCATAGGTGCCCAGGGAGCGGCTCCTGCCCTGCAACCGCGCCAGGTTATGAACAACGCAATTCATGATGCGCGCCCCCTTCAAACCTGTCTCGTCATGTCAAAACTGTCATGTCACGCTGACAGCATGTCATGTCAGGCTGTCAAAAATTGCCACACCCAGTCGTAAATTATAATTTGCCGATATTCTTAAAATTATTGTAATTAGGGTGTTGCAACACTCCTGAAGATTGGCCTGGAAATTGCAATATATTATCCACCGGTGCATCCAGACACCATAAATAATGAATCAGCGTCGAGCTCGTAGAGTTAAGTCAAGGACTGGCCTCGACAGGTTAAATGAAACGAAACATGTGGAGGATGAGGATGTTCAACAATATCCTGAAACAGTTCTTGAAAGCAGCCGTACTAACCGTTGCGGGCTGCAATATTCTACTAATAGCGTCACCAGCACAGGCGGCGACCTGCAGCATCAACCCGCAGAACCCGACGATCAATGCGGGTGACAGCATCGTATTCAGCGTGAGTTTCCAGGGCAAGTTCCGCGGCTCCAAGACTTACGACTGGCAGTTCACCGGCGGCAGCCCGGCAAGTTCGACGAACGCCAGTGAGACAGTCACCTACGCCAGCGCAGGCAGCTTCCCGGTAACCCTGGACGCCACCTCCTCGAAGGATGGTGCGGCCAGCTGCGCCACCACGGTGACCGTCAACAATGTCGGCAATCAGGCACCGGTTGCCAACGATGACAGTTACAGCACCGATCAGGATGTCGTACTTAGTGTCCCTGCCCCCGGGGTGCTGGGTAACGATACCGATGCCGATGGTGACCCGCTGACCGCGGTGCTGGATATCGATGTCAGCTTCGGTACGCTGGCACTGAATGCCGACGGATCGTTCAGCTACACACCGAACGCGGGCTTTACCGGCGGTGATTCGTTCTCGTACTTTGCCAACGACGGTACAGTGAATTCGGCAGCGCCGGCACTAGTGAGCATTACCGTAACCCCAACCGGTGGCGGTGGTCCGACCGCCCGCGGGGACACCTACGCCACGCCGATTGGCAAGACCCTCGATGTCGCGGCTTCCCGCGTGTCTGGTGTGCTGTATAACGACTTCGGCGGAACCGGTCCGCTGAGCGCGGTCAACCTGGACACCACCGGTACCCTGGGTGGCGTGACGCTGAATGCGGACGGCTCGTTCACCTATACCCCTCCTGCCGGTGCGATCGACAACCAGGTCGATACATTCACCTACCAGGCGTCCGATGGCACGAATCTCTCGGCTGTCACGACCGTGGCCGTACAGATCCTGTCCGACCAGCCCGACTTCAAGATGACGATGAACTACGAACTGGGCATGCACTGCACCGGCTTCGAGTTCGCCTACTGTTGCGTACTGCCGCCGTACAACTCCATCGTGGCACAGATCACCAAACCGGGTTCAGGCGAAGGCTCTAACCAGGCGGAACTGTTCCCGCGCCTGCTGGATGCGACCCCGGATCCGGCTACCAGGGACGGCCTGGGCCGCGAAACGGTGTTGCGTGACCTCGAACTGGACGGCAATAGCAACTTCAAGCGCTACCAGGTCAAATACTTCCACGACGCGCAGCCGCGTGCGGAAGGCAATGGCAAGCCGCAGACCTCGACGCTGATCAGCGACGCCGAGGGTGCGACGCTGCTGTACCATCGCACCAAGGTCGACTCGGCCGCGATTGGTCCTAACGGCGAGCTGATCTACGGCAGCTACGCAGACGGTGGCGCAGGTGCAGTGGCCTACGGTGTCTGGCAGGGTGACGGTGATACCAACGACCCGACGGACAACTACGCCAACGCCTGGCTGAACCACTTCTACATCTACGCCGACCTGGAGGGCACTATCCCGCCGGGTACCAACAGCCAGGAAGCCAACAAGCTGCGTCTCGGTGTCACCGGCCAGGTCGAGTACCCGGCAAACGTCGGCGCCGCGCTGCAACCGCTGGGCCCGATTTCCGAGGGTATCCCGTCGATCGATGCGACCGGTTTCGACAACGTGCTGACCTTCTCCACCGATACCGGCACCGTGGTCTACACCCAGATGAAGGTACTGGAAGACCTGCCTATCATGCTGACCTCGCCTCGCATATGGGAAGGACTGGGTCTGCCGCTGACGCCGTTCGAGGACGACATCGGCTTCTACCTGGATCCGGGTGAAGTTGCGGAAGAGAACATCCGGCCGTATGTCGCCATGAAGGGACAGTTGGTGGAATACCCCTCGGGTAATGCAGTCATCGGCACCAATGGCGAACCGGTTATCGGTTTCGGTACCGCGCCGATCGACATCCCGAACTGCGAGCGCTGCCACTCGACCCCGGCACAGAACAGTCAGGGCGTGGACAACGTCAACAGCCCGATCTTCGTCAAGAACGCCACGTTTGATACAAGCGTAACCCCGACGGGTCTGGATCTCGCGGCGCTGACTGACCTGGAATACCAGTACTGGATGGCCTTCTACGGTCTCATGCCGAGCCAGGGTGACTCCGACTGGTATCCACGCCTGAAGTCGGCAGCCATCAACATGATGGCGCTGCACGACAGTGAGAACGGTACCGGTTTCACGGCCAACTACCCGGGCTGTGGTCCGGACCCTGCCGATTGCGGTTCGTTCAACGACCCGACCTTCGCAGCCCAGAACAACCGTCTCGGCTTCGAGAGCGTGGTCTGCCAGAAGTGCCATGCAGACAACGTGATTGCAGCAGTCAAGTCCGGCTGTGAGGTCGATCCGGGCTCCAGCTCGATCGCTCCGCTGTGTCCGGATGTGGGCTCAACAGAAGGCCGCAAGATCATCCAGCCGATCACCGAGGCGGTTCACTGGAACCACCGCGGTATAGACGAGGGTGGTGTGATTGCCTTCTCCGACAGCCTCGGCCGTGACGGCGGTTGCCAGGGTTGTCATCCTGCTCACCGCTCCGACGGCGTCACCGACGGTTACCCGATCACGCTGGACGGCAACAACGCACTGGCTAACAGCGACAACCGTCTTGCACTGGGTGGCTGCTTCGTCGGACGTGATGTTCACTCCAACCCGCTGAAGGATGTCGATGGCGCCGAAACGCCTGTGTACCTGAATGCGGTTGGCCAGTGGCTGTCTGACAACGTGTACAACAACCAGGCCGGGCTGGCCGGCAGCGATGCCGACGACCGCGGTATCTGGTGCACCAACTGTCACAACCAGCTGGGTCAGTCGATCTGGGCGGCCGAGAACATGGTCGACCTGATCAACGGTATACCGGGCAAGGAAGCTGACCTGGTCACAGATGCGGTGAACATCAGGGCACTGCCATCGCTAGCTGCGATCGAGCAGGAGCTTGGACTTCCTGCAGGTCAGGCCGCTATCTGGCTGGATCCGCAGGATGGTCCTAATGACGCCACCCACTCCATCTGGAACCCGAATGTGGTTGCCAACCCGGATGCCAACGTGGCCACAATCGAAGTCAGCACATCAGCTGAAGGTTGCGGACCTCGCTTTGCCTTCCCGGGTACCGTGCCGCGCTTCGGTGTCTACGCCTGCCTCGACTTCGATGGCGATCCGGGCGGTATCACCGGCTTTGGTGACCCGAGCGTGCGCATCCTGGACTTCTGCACCACGCCCGACTGTGTCACCCTGGCGCAGCAGACCCTGGATGCCGAAGGCAACGGCAGCATCGCTGCACCGGTACCGTTCGATGCCGCAACCGACGGTCGTGACCACTGGCTGGCACCGGGTGAACCGCACTGCGCGGATTGCCACGCAGCACCGTTCGTCGAGCAGAGCGGTAACATCAACCCGTACCCGCCGTTCAACTACCCGCGCAAGGCCAGCCTGATGCGTTACTCGCGCGGCCACATGGACCTCACCTGCCAGAGCTGTCACGAGTCAAGCCACGGTCTGTATCCGGTGAGCCCGACCCTCGACACGACCAGCTATGCGCAGGCCGCCGCGTTGAACCCGGACGGTTCGCACGGTCCGCTGAAGTGCGCAGCCTGTCACGAGGTCAATGGTGCTGGTGTGCCGACAATTCTCGAGGACGGCACACTCTACAACGGTCAGCCCATTGTAGAAGACTACGATGCTGCTGTTGCCTGGATGCATACGTTCACGGACAATGCCGACCTGCGTGACGGTTACTGCCTGAACTGTCACACGGACTTCCGTGATCAAATATCAGCTAGTAACAGAACGTGGACCGAGCACGCCTACAAAGATAGGTCCTCCCGTAAG
This sequence comes from uncultured Gammaproteobacteria bacterium, assembly GCA_963807785.1. Lineage (GTDB taxonomy): Bacteria > Pseudomonadota > Gammaproteobacteria > SZUA-229 > SZUA-229 > JABDQW01. Next base: position 142,994 of record CAWEEC010000092.1, read on the forward strand.
TTGATGGACCTGGCGGAGGTGCTGCAACTGGGCGACGTAGCTGGTAGTGGCACGGTAGGTGGTGGTGGTGCTGATGATCCGTTGACAACGGTCTGCACGTCCTGCCACGGAGACCGCAGCCGGACACTGGAACGCAGGGGATGCACCACCAAGTGGAAGAATCACCTGATCGAGGGTCGGGCAGCAGGGAGTGTCTGGAGCAATATCTCAGAAGCATTGACTAACTCGAACTGCGGCTGGTAAGGCGCGAACCCCTGCCCGGACCTCCTGGTCCGGGGAGGCCAACCCAACTCAAATCAACCAGTGGAGGGGAAGGCAACTTTCTCTCCATTTTTAATGTCCGACGGAAAATAGTGACCGTGGTGCGAATCACCTGTAATCTTTGTATGTGCCAAATTGCGGAGACCGCATCGTGCAGCAAGCCGGTTCCGGGTTTCCCGTTATGCGTTGACCCGCTTGATCACCCGGCAGGTGTCGGGTACAGACGTGAGTCGGGCATGCTAGTATTGTTGAACTTCAGCGCCGCGGCGTCGCGTGATGCTACCCGAACAACTCATTACTTAAATGTGATACAGACTGTCGAGATACATCCATGAAACCATTCTTCCGATTTGCAATTTTCGTCAATTTCTTCGCAGCAGCGTTGCTGCTGGCAGCATGCTCCGATCAGTCGTCCACGGCCGCCCAGAACAAGGCCGCGGTTTCAGAGGACGCGAAGATCGCAACGGACGTGATTGCTCGCGTCGGCGACCAGGTCATCACCTTCAGCGAGATCAATACGCTGTTGAACAGTGCAGCAGTCGTGGGCCTGTCCATCCCTGCGCTGGGTACACCGGAGCGCGATACGGTGCGCATCGCGCTGCTCGACAAGTTCGTCGATGCCAACCTGATTTACCTTGATGCACTGAAGCAGGGTGCGGATCAGGATCCGCAGTACCTGAGTGATATGGAGCGCTTCACCGGCTCGATGCTTGCGGAAACGTATGTCGATCATCTGCTGGGCGATACCTCGGTCAGTGACGAGGAGATCGAGACCTATTTCAATAAAAATATAGTGCCCGGCACCGAATTCACGCCGGAAGCCCGGGCGCAGATTGAGTCGGTACTGCGCAAGCAAAAGACCCTGTCGCGACGCATCGAAATGCGCGACAAGCTGCGTGAGGGCGCCAACATCAAGATATTTCAGCAGAACTTCGATCCGGAGGGCGACAAGGGTCGTGCCGACGATATCCGGGTTGCAGAGGTGGACGGCGAGCCGATGACCTGGGGCAAGACCAGGGCCATGCTGACCACTGCCGGTACCCACGCGATCGCCAGGGACCCGACAGCCATGGCGATCGATGCGCGGCTTAACGCCCTACAGCGTGAGATCGATCTGCGCCTGATGGCGAAAAAGGCGCGCGCCGAGGGCCTGGACAAGGATCCGGTCTACCGGGCGCGTCTGAACGAGTACAAACGAACCCGGCTGATCAATTTGCACCGTGAAAACCTGGCCGAGGGTATGGAACCCACCGACGAGGAACTGGAATCCTTCTTCGAGGCGAACCGGCACCTGATCACCGTTCCCGAGTTCCGCAAGGTGCAGATGGTGGCGCTGAACACCGAAGATGAAGCGAAGGACATCAAGCGCAGGATCGAAACGGGCGAGATGACCATGTATGAAGCTGCCACGCGGCATTCGATCTCGCCCACCGCCAAGCGGGACCTCGGCGATATCGGCTGGGTAGAGAAGGCCAAGGTGCTGCCGGGCCTGCAGGAGGTGGTGTTTGCTCTCGGGCCGGGTGAAATCGGCGGGCCGGTGCAGGTGGACAAGGCCTGGCACATCATGCGGGTACTGGATGTCCGCGATGCGCAGCGCGAGAAGCTCGAAGAGGAAAGGACCCGCAAAGCGGCGTGGCGCAGGTACGTTCACGCCATGATGGACGAATACACTGTGAATCTGCGACACAAGGAATTCAAGGTTGAAGTCTACGAAGACAAGATTGTGCAACTGGCCCAGCAGGAAGCGGACATGGTAGCGGAACTGACAGAGAAGGCACGCCAGTCAGGTTCGGTTACACAGGAGCGGCTAAAGGAACTGCAGGAACTGCTGAAACCCTGAGCGTGCTGGCATGGAGCGCAACCGGCAAGCTCCCGAGACGCGTGCACGAGGTTTGTGATGGTGTCTGGGCGTAGAGAGTTGAATCTCATGACATACAGGCTTACAAGACACGGCCTCATATCACTGCTCTGTGCTGTGTTCAGCGCTTTCGCGCAAGCCTCGGATTACATGTCGCCCGGGCTCACCGCGGAGCAGGTGCTGCAGAAACTGGGCAATGACAAGCCTCCACTCGTAGTTGATGTGCGTAATTCGGTGGAATACGGCGTTGCCCATATCCCGGGTGCGATCAACATACCGTTAAGCGAGCTTGACAAACGCATCGATGAGCTCCGCCAGGACAATGGTGTGCTTATCTACTGCATCAACGGCGCCCGCACACGCCAGGCCGAGCCCATCGTCTATGCCAACGACATCACCAATGTGTACCATCTCAAGGGTGCCTTCCAGGGGTGGATCCAGGGCAAGTATCCGATTGAGAAAGGCGGGATGAAGAAAAGCGGCTGGTAGTCAGCAACCTCCCTGGCCGGGGATGGGGTGGCAGGCCCGACCGGATCAACGATGGAGCGAAATCCGGAAACATGTTGAATTAATTATGGTTATATTTTTTTATTAAATTGAACTGCAGAATCTCGAGGAATTAAGAATGGCATACCTGCATAAGCTACATTTCCGCACAGCTTTCATCCTGGGCTGTTTTCTTGCTTTATCAACAGGACATGCAATCGCCGCGCAATTTGATCCACCAAAGCTCGATGGCTTTAACCTGCATGCGGAAAGTGATGCTGACGGCGATGGTGATGGCAAGAACGAGACCCACGTCAAGCAGTATTTCAACGCCGCGGGCGACAGCATCGTCAGCATGACAACCAGGGGGCGGCTGTGGGCCTGGAGCCTGAATACGCGTAATAATGATTCGGGGGTACGCAACTACGTCATCCGCGACAGCAATTGCGATGGCGTGTTCGAAGAGGTCTACGGGCTGGACGATGAGTTTCATGTACCTGATTGTCTGAAGTAGTTGCGGTTGGCAGCCCGGATGAAGCGAAGCGTACTAAATTCGGTTGGACCGAATTTGAACAGCTTTAGCTGGCCCGAAGGGCATAATACATGGATGTATTATGTAATCCGGGAGAATTGCCTGAACCGTGATAGGCATACTTGGATAACACACTATATAAATAATTGTTCTAGATTTTCTATAACAAGCAATGCCTTATCAGTATTCTCAGCCGCCTGGTGAGAAATGCGGGCTAGTAACCACAGGTCGCTAGCTTCCTGTATTGAGCTTCAACAGCAGAATGCAGGGGAAGCATGCTTCCCCTCTTTTTTGCGTTCACACAGTCGTAGAATCAGCACGCCTTTTGTGCGAATCTTTGCTTCTAATAAAAATAAAAACGGCTTGATCCATCGGGGAGTGCCATGCAGAAACTACGTGTTCAAAAACTCATTAATGTCGTGTTCCTGTTTTTTGCGCTGTTACTGGCTGGCTGCAGCGATGAAAAGTCAAAAGATAAACCCGCCGAAGTCGCCACTGATAAAGCTGTTGAACCGGTTGACCTCGTTGCCCGTGTCGGTGATGAGGCAATAACCTTCGGTGAGCTCAACAGCATGCTCAATAGTTCGGCCATGCTGGGTCTGTCGATACCTGCGCTGGGTACGCCTGAACGCAATCAAATGATGCTGACCATGCTGGAAAAAGCCATCAGCGCCAACCTGATATACCTGGATGCCGAGAATAAGGGTGTCGATCGCCTTAACTCATACATTGAAGACGTAAACGGTTTTGAAGATGCAATCATTGCATCATTGTATAAAACTAAAATGATGATCGGCGAAACCCGGGTGGGTGAAACCGAGGTGCTGCATTACTACAACACCCGGACAAGCAAGGAAGCTGAACTGACCGATGACTTAAAGCTCGCACTCGAGGCGATGATCCGCAAAAGCAAGATGGACGAATTCGAAGCAACGCTGCGCGATCGCCTCAGGGAGAATGTTGAAGTCGTAATCAATCAACAGGTGCTGAGTTCTGATTACGATGAAAGGCGCTCGGAGGCCGACGTGGTCGCCACCTATGACAGCCACAGGATTACCTGGAGCCAGGTAAAAGACCTGATGCAAAATGCCAACAGGAGTGCATCCGGGACAGATTTTTATATCAGCAATAACGAAGAACGTATCACGCGGCTTCAGCAACATATCGATAATGCCATTATGGCGCTGAAGGGCCGTGCAGCAGGCCTGGAAAACGATCCGTCCTTTATCAAACGCAGCGAGGAATATCGCAAGGCGCGGCTGATCAACGAGCATCGCAACGGCCTGATACACAGCTGGAATCCGTCAGATGACGAGTTGAAAACTTATTTTGCCGACAACCTGGACAGGTTTTCTGTGCCGGAAGCACGCAGGGTGCAGATGCTTATCGTCAACACCCGGGAGGAAGCTGAAACCATCAGGGCACAGATCGATCAAGGTGAAATGACCCTGGGCCAGGCCGCGCAGCAGCTTTCGATCGATCCGAATGCAAAGTATACCCAGGGCGACATGGGCTGGATCAGCAAGGGCGCAGGCTTGGAAAGCCTCGAAGAAATGATTTTCAACATGCAAGCCTGAAGTTGTCAGCGACCCGGTCGAAGTACACACGGGCTGGAGCTTGCTCAAGGTGCTGGCTGTGGTCGATGCACAGCCCGAGAATCTCGATAATCCTCAAACTCGCGAGCGCGCTTTCAGGGCGTACATGCAGGACAGGCTCAATGACTATGTTGTCGATTTGCGCAACAATCATTTCGACGTGATCGTCTACCAGGATGAACTCCAGCGCCAGTTCAAGCGGGAAGCTGATTTCATCGCCGAGCTCAACAGGAAGGAACAGCAGGAGAATCCTGGCAGACCACAGCCCCTGGAGGAACTGCAGAAATTTATTACAGCACCATCTGCTGATCGCTAGCGCTGTAGGAGCGGCTTCAGCCGCGATTGGCGATGAAGAAAAGACTATAGAAATTTACTCTCGCCAGGACGCAAAGTGCGCAAAGGTTTTTGGTTTAAAAATTATAGCTTTTGATTTTCTCTGCGTACTCGGCGCCTCTGCGAGAGTAACAAGATTTCAAACTGCCGTAGCCTGGATGAAGCGTAGCGGAATCCGGGTTTTCGATTATTAAACCCCCGGATTCCGCTACGCTTCATCCAGGCTACGGGCTACTGTTGTGGTTTTGTTATTGCGCAGTGGGTTGCGGGGCACCGATGATTTGCTGCAACTCGCCAATATTCTGCTGCAAACGTATCATCGCCAGCTGGTTCCTTTGTTGAACCAGGCCCGGCAAAGCGGTAATGACTTTCTGTCCGGCAGGCGTGATATAAAAACCATTGATCGCTTTCAGGGTTAAAAAAATTATCGCTTTTGATTTTCTCTGCGTTCTTTGCGCCTTTGCGAGAGAAAAAGGTATTCATAGTACCGTAGCCTGGATGGAGCGAAGCGCAATCCGGGATTTACATTAATCTCGCCAAGGCGCAAAGCCCGCAAAGCTGTTCGGGTTAACAACAAAATAAACATCGAAGTTCTCTGCGATCTCTGCGCCTCTGCGAGAGACAAAAACAAATAAACTCTCGCCAGGACGCGAAGCCCGCAAAGGTTTTTTTAGGGTTAAAAAATATAGCTTTTGATTTTCTTTGCGTACTTTGCGCCTTTGCGAGAGTAAAAAGGTTTTCATAGCACGTAGGGTGGGCTCCGCCCACCATCATAAATG
>CAWEEC010000093.1:0-6269 GCA_963807785.1 uncultured Gammaproteobacteria bacterium
CGTCAGCTGACGACCCAATACAGTCACTCAGCAAGTGTAAAAAAATCCTACCGTTTTCACCCTTAAATCCCACATTTTGTACAACGTTCTTTACACTTTAAAACTCAATGAAATACTTATATTTTGTTATCTGGTTGATAAATAGAAGCATTCTTATTAAGGCATAAAACTTGCTTCAAATAGCTACATTTTGTTCCTTTTGTCGCGATGACGGCTAAATGAAAAAAACGGGGATGGTGGATATGAATACTAAATCAGTCTTGAAGATAGCTATCGCCTGCTTAATTACACTATCTATAAATTCAGCGAGTGCTGCGATTATTAGTTTGGAAGCTGACATTGATGGCGCACAAGCTAATGCTGGTGCAGGTACAGGAAGTCCTGGTACGGGATTTGCGGCCATGACGCTAGATGATGTTACGAATCTTTTCAGCTGGGATATTTCATGGTCAGGTCTTATAGGTAATGAGACCGTTATGCATTTCCACGGGCCGCGTTACCTGGTGTGAATGCGGGTGTCCAAGTGAATTTTGGCGCTATCAGTGGAACAAGTAGCCCATCGATAGGTTCAACTACAATATCCGCTTCACAAGCTACTGATCTACTGGACGGACTCTGGTATATCAATATTCATACCGATGCTTTCCCTGGTGGTGAGATACGAGGTCAAGTGAATGTTGTCCCCATCCCAGCCGCTATCTGGCTTTTTGGTAGCGGCCTTATCGGCTTGATCGGCGTCGCTAGAAGAAAAGCGACATAGTTGAATAATTAATAAACAACAGCGACTCCTTCGGGAGTCGTTTTTTGTTGGTATCGAATCTACCGCTTTTGACCGCAAACGGCCTGTTGGTGGAAATTTGGGGAAATCACGGTCCGACCGTCCGCTGATGACCAGAAACTGGCATTCAGGAATGTGTAAAACCTACTTTACGCAAAGGTCGCCAAATCTTATCAAACTGTTAACCAGGCTTTACATATGTGAAATCTATTAAATACCTGAATAAATTCAAGTTACTGATAGTCAAACACATTCTTATATTGGTATAGATATTGCTTTTATTGTATATCAGCCCGTCGTATTTACGACAAAACAACAAAATAAAGGAAAAGGAAAGTGGTATTCAAACATATCAAGTATTTACTATTTTCTATCATCGTGATTAGTTCGCATGATGTGTATGCAGTACTGATTGTTGATACGGGTACACCTGATGGTAGTGTTGAAACACTTTACGGCGAGTCGCAATATTTTGCCGGTGAGTTTTCTGTAGCTGGAAATTACACCATCAATAATATCGAAAGTTATTTCCAATCCGAAAATTACGGTAGTGCGAGTGTTAGTAATGTTATTGATATAAGCATTCACTCTGATGCAGGCAATACTCCAGGAGCAACACTGTTCTCAACACAGATTATCTTTGATCCAAACTTGCCTCTTGATTGGCATGGTGTTGGTGGCCTGGACTGGTCAATAAATGCTGGCACTTACTGGGTTTCATTTGTACCAGACACCTTCGTCGGAATTATGCCGGGAATTGCACCAAATCCTCTTGATGAATACGCTCTAGGCGGTTTTGGCACTTGGCTTGATTCTGGTGCAGACTTTTATGACTCCCTTGCACTAGGTTTCCAAATAGATGCTACACCAACATCAGCTCCAGAGCCTTCATTGTTAGCATTACTCTCCATTGGATTAATTGCAATGGGATTAGTACGCATACGAAAATAGAGGATTATGGAATTTTTCTCGCAACCCCGCTCATGCGGGGTTTTTCTGCGGTACTTATTCACCACATTTGCACGGAAAGATATTACCAGTAAACGTCTGCTCCTGGCCGTAAGTAATCACTCGTGACGTTACAGCCTTGCTTGAGTGAATCATAATCGAGGCACTGAATTATTTAATCCCACTGGATTACACTGCATTTCATTCGCACTGCCCTGTTCTCAACACAGCATGTAATGCTTTTTTTCTCTGCAGCTGCGCGCCTTTGCGTTCCTGGCGAGAAATTTAATCTTTATCAGGCAACTTGCTCAGTACCTATACCCCGCTCATACCAGCCTGCGGTTCGATTGACGACATGCACGGCAAACAACATCACCGGTACTTCGATCAGTACGCCAACGACTGTTGCGAGTGCGGCGCCTGATTCGAAACCGAACAGGGCTATTGCAGTAGCGACTGCCAGCTCGAAAAAATTACTCGCACCGATCAACGCCGAGGGTCCGGCCACGCTGTGCGGTGACTTCACCGCACGGTTGAGCAGGTAGGCAAGTCCCGAGTTAAACAGCACCTGTATCAGGATGGGGATGGCCAGCAGCAGAATGATCAGCGGTTGGCGCAGTATCTGTTCACCCTGAAAACCAAACAGCAGTACCAGGGTTGCCAGCAATGCGCCGAGTGACCATGGGTGCAGAGTCTTCAGGGTGCGCTGCAGCCTTTGCTCACCGCCTTTGCCGCTGAGCAATAGCCTGCGCAAGATATTGGCGATTAACAGCGGCACAACGATGTAGAGCAAAACCGACAACAACAAGGTGTCCCATGGCACAACGATGGATGACATGCCGAGTAGCAAGGCAACAATCGGTGCAAACGCAAACACCATGATGACATCATTGAGTGCAACCTGGGACAGGGTGAAATGCGGCTCACCTTTTGACAGGTTGCTCCAGACGAACACCATGGCGGTACAGGGCGCAGCAGCCAGCAGTATCAGGCCGGCGATATAGCTGTCGATCTGGTCTGCGGGCAGCCAGTCACGAAACAGGTAGCCGATGAAGACCCAGCCCAGTAACGCCATTGAAAACGGTTTTACACCCCAGTTAACAAACAGGGTGACACCGATACCACGCCAGTACTGTCCCACATCCTTGAGTGCTTTCAGATCGATCTTCAACAGCATCGGAATAATCATCAGCCAGATCAGCATCGCAACCGGCAGGTTGATTTGTGCAATTTCAAGTTGTGCAATGCTTTGAAAGCTTTGTGGCACCAGGTGACCGAGACCGATGCCGGCCACGATGCACAGTGCCACCCACAGGGTCAGGTAGCGTTCGAATAGACCCATGGCTTCGCTGGTCGTTTCGCCGGTCGATTTACTGGATGTGGTTTCACACTGAACGGACATGATGCTTACTCACTTTACTGCGTTGTTAATGTTTGAATGCTATTTTCAGGCACAACACACCAGTCCCGGACGGTTGGCCATGGTGTCGAGCATGTTTCTGTCGGAAACAAAAGGTTCGGTGTTGCGCACACCATCAAGCGTGGTCTGTATCAGCTTGAGCGCCCAGTTATCGAGTTCCGGGTTGATGCGGTAGTTCATCCAGGTGCCGTTACGCCGGGCCACCAGTACGCCGGCTTCGCGCAGATGCGCCAGGTGGCGTGAGATCTTGGGCTGGGACAGGTTGAGCGCGTGAGTCAGTTCGCACACGCACAGCTCGCCTTCGGCCTGCATCAGCATGAGGCAGCGCAGCCGGGTATGGTCGGCCAGCATCTTGAAGAAGGTATCGGTTTCGTTGAGCATGCGGCGAAATATACGCGAAAACATATATATGTTCAAGCGTATATATTTACTTGAACAATCCGGAATGATCAATAAGGACTAATGAAAAAAGTCGAGCTATTCTGTGATTCAGCCGATACCCTGCCAGGCTATGAAGCCAGCATCAGGCATGCGATTTTGTAATGTTTATTGCTGAAATCGAGGAAAGTTACTTCACCAGCGACGAACAGGTGCCGGTTGCGGATCTGCCATCGGTCACACTTACTTTAACGACCTGATCAGCGCTGAAATAGGCAAAATACATCGGGCCATCCCTCGAGGGTATTGCAGTCCGCAATAGTGACATCATCTCCGCTATCAGTTCCATCACAACCGTGTAGCTTCAGTATAATATTAGTTTGCAGTTGTAGTGATGGTAGCTCCAGCTATCTCATTGTCTAAATTATCAACACATTAACAGCCAGCCAGGCACAGCCCGCCATGTGGTCCTGAGAATGTCTGATCAATTAACTGCATTAGCTTCTGTAATAGTAATCGGTATTCAACTTCATAACCATTCACGTCAGCACTCGATGCCTCCTTGGCAGAATTCAGTGTTATGAAATCGCTGCTGCTTTTTGATATCTGAATTGAAACAGGGGTGTTTTTCAGAACACTTAAAGAAAGGTACCGCTTGCACCTGTTGTCGTTTGAGGATTTAGTGGATGTTCGGATCGGAATATATCCCTTTGACTGTAACACCTACCTCCCCTGCCGGATTGCTGTACTGGTTATCTGACCACGGATAGCAATAAATTGATCAGCAAGCACCTGCACGGCATCATCACTGCTACTGCAACCTGTCAGGATAAACATCATTCCCATGGCGCAGGTCATGAAGTATTTAATCTTGTTTTGTATATTTGGATATTTCATTATCCACCCCTGTATATTGTTAAAGCAGTGTCTAATCGAAGTGCCCTGTTAATCATCCCTTCGTTAATACGGATTGTAACCGGGTATTCCGGATTCATCGACGAAGTCGATCTGGGATTCAGGCAGAAACTGCATCGCATAACGCAAGTACACCTTGTCCCTGATAAAGATATCGAAGATATCCGGGTCGATGTGATTATTCAGCTTCATATTTCCCAGTATACTTAAACACTCGGTCAGTGTCTTACCATCCTTGTACGGGCGATCGCTGGCAGTCAGTGCTTCGAAGATGTCCGCGATACCCATCATTCGTGCCTGCAGTGACATCTGCTCACGAGTCAGACCGTTGGGATAGCCTTTGCCGTCCATGCGCTCGTGGTGGCCGCCGGCATATTCCGGTACGTTCTGCAGATGTTTGGGAAATGGCAGTTCATCGAGTATGCTGTTGGTGACAACGATATGGTTGTTGATGATGTTACGCTCATCATCATTGAGCGTACCTTTTTCAATCGTCAAATTTTTGACTTCATCAGCGTCGAGCAGGTCAACGGCATCGCCCTTCGAATTGGTCCATTGTTGCCGGGCAATGTCACGGATGCGTTGCTGATCATTCTCAGACATGGACTCAGCGCCGATGTTGCTGTAACGCACGAAGGTGCGATCATCTTCAAGTTGGTCTATTGTTTCTGCGTATGCCTGCGCGAGCTCGGTGATATCCGCCTTGCTGTCATGCTCCAGGCGTTTCAGTTTTTGTTCGAGCATTTCGATTTTAGCGTCACGCAGCAATACTTCAAAACGTGTATCGATGGTGTTGATACGATCGTAAATAGTCTGGAGCTTGGTAGCCTTGTCGATAACATACTCGGGCGTGGCGACCTTGCCGCAATCGTGTAGCCAGCCCGCTATGCGAAGTTCGTAGCGATCCTGCTCGGTCATTTTGAAATCTTTCAATGGCCCGTGTGTTTGTGCATCGCAGGCTTCGGCGATCATCATGGTCAGTTCGGGCAGGCGCTTGCAATGCTCGCCGGTATAAGGTGATTTTTCGTCGATTGCAGCGGCAATCACTTCGATGAAGGCTTCGAACAATTTACGTTGTTCGTTTATAAGCCGGTTTGTTGTGATCGAAATGGCGGCCTGTGAGGCCAGTGACTCAGCCAGCTGCTGGTCCTGCCGGGTGAACTCGCGAATCTCGCCGGATGCTTCGTCCACGGCGTTGATTAACTGTAATACGCCGATGATTTCATGCTGGTGGTCTTTCATCGGCACGGTCAGTATCGACTGTGTTCTGTACCCGGTGTGAGCATCAAACTCACGCGTACCGGAAAAATCGAAACCTGGCGCGTCGTAAGCATCTTTTATGCTGATGGTTTTATCATCGTGCACGGCACTGCTGACAACCATCGACATGTTGGGTTCGCCATTGTGATAAAGGTGTATTGGCGGGAAGTTTATTTCGGTGCCGCTGCTACCACCCATGTCGATACCGAGTGAGTGTGTTGAAACGATGGCAAAGTCGAGATGCTGATGATCATCGGAGATGGTATACAGGCTGCCGCCATCGGCATTGGTCAGTTCCATTGCACCCTTGAGGATTTTATCGCAGACCAGCGCCCTGTCGCTTTCAGCGGAAAGCGCAATGCCGATTTCATTCAAGCGCGCAATCCGTGATATAACGTTTTCCATCTACTGCCCCTGCCCGGTGTTGCCTTTATTATTTATTAGTTATCAGCTGCTAGCGATACAGCTATTTTTGTACACCGCCTTTGGTAAGCTCGGCCGGTGCAAGCAGCCGCTGCAACTCCTCCACCGACAGATCGGTCATCTCGCTGGCGACATCGATCACTGCCC
>CAWEEC010000094.1:0-50477 GCA_963807785.1 uncultured Gammaproteobacteria bacterium
TGGCGCTGGGTCAGGTCAGCCGGCAAAACCGTAACTGGTTAATTTCAAAAGAACTCATCGTTGGCCTGTTCAACGGCATCATCTGGGCGCTGGTTGTCGGCGCTATTGCTTATTTGTGGTTTAAACAAGCCAACATTGGAATCGTCATCGCTGCCGCGATGATCATCAACCTGGTGGTCGCCGCTTTTTCCGGTGCTGCAATTCCACTAATCCTCAGAAAGGTCGGTATCGATCCTGCAATTGCGGGTAGTGTCGTGGTAACCACGGTAACCGATATCGTTGGACTGTTTGTGTTCCTCGGGCTGGCAACTGTCTTTTTGCTGTAAAGAACTTTCAACGCATAGGCGCCAAGACGCGAAGGTTTTATTGGTCCGCCTGCCGCTACACGGCCCCACGCTAATAAACGCAAATAATATTTATGTCGCCCCTGCGACAAAATCGTCTGGAATATTTTAGAACAAGTGATGGTTAGCCAGAAGGGTGGAAGGTAGGAAGCCTAAATTAATTCCGGAATCCAGTGCCTCTATTTGAAAAGAATATGAGGCTTCTATTTTTATTTGTGTCCTTTACGTCTTGTGGTAAATAATTCTTGATGCCTGCAACACGTAACTTATACAGGTAAATTTCTGCACTACACCAGAACGGCGAAGACACACAGAGAAAAATATATGCTTTAACTCCGGATCATGCAACACATATAAGATATTTGCGTTTATTAGCGTTCATTTGCGGACTTTATTTGCCGCGATACGCAAGCGCAAAGCGTTGAGCTTGATGAAACCTTCAGCATCTTTCTGATCATAAGCACCGGCATCATCTTCAAAAGTCGCTATGTTTTCATCAAACAATGAATCATCGGATCGACGACCAACGACTTCAACATTGCCTTTATAGAGCTTAAGACGAACATCACCGTTGACGCTCACCTGCGAAGCATCGATCATTTGCTGTAGCATTTCACGCTCGGGGCTCCACCAGTAACCGTTATAAACCAGGTTGGCATAACGCGGCATGAGCTCGTCCTTGAGATGCGCAACTTCGCGATCCAACGTTAATGATTCAATTGCACGATGCGCCTTGAGCATGATGGTGCCACCCGGTGTTTCATAACAACCACGTGACTTCATACCAACATAGCGGTTCTCGACAATATCAAGTCGACCAATGCCATTTTCACCTGCAACCTCGTTGAGCCGGGTTAAAACGTCTGCTGCTGTCATCGACTTGCCGTCAATGGCGACGATATCGCCCATCTTGTAGCTGAGCTCGATGTAGGCAGGCCTGTCGGGTGCATTTTCGGGCGACACCGTCCAGCGCCACATGTCTTCTTCAGGCTCCGCCCACGGGTCCTCCAGCACGCCACCCTCGTAGGAAATATGCAATAGATTCGCATCCATGGAGTACGGCGACTTGTTACCCTTGTTGAAATCCACAGCGATATCATGTTCTGCCGCATAGGCCATTAATTTTTCACGCGAGAGCAGGTCCCATTCGCGCCATGGTGCAATGATGTGCACACCCGGCTTGAGCGCATAGGCACCAAGCTCGAAACGCACCTGGTCATTGCCCTTACCGGTGGCCCCGTGTGAAATCGCATCGGCACCGGTTTCATTGGCTATTTCAACCAGTCGTTTGGCGATCAACGGGCGTGCTATCGAGGTACCAAGCAGGTATTCACCTTCATAGATGGTGTTGGCGCGAAACATGGGATACACATAATCGCGAACAAATTCTTCCCGCAGGTCCTCGATATAAATTTGCTTGACACCCATCGCTTCGGCCTTGGCACGCGCAGGCTCGACCTCTTCGCCCTGACCAATGTCAGCGGTAAACGTCACCACTTCGCAACCATAGGTATCTTCCAGCCATTTCAAGATGACAGAAGTATCCAGCCCACCTGAATAGGCAAGCACGGCTTTGTTGATGGACGATTTGTTGACAGACATCCTGGCTCTCCAGTCGAGTTTCAATTAACAGGGGCGGAATTATACAGCGTGAGTACGATGAATAACCAATAGTGAGCCTTGAATACTGGCTCGAACACAAAATTTTCATTAATTCATTGACATAGAGTCCATATCAGCTTGATAGATGTGCTCAATATCCGCTATTCACAGTTAACGATTCATTGCCTTCACGATTCGACTATATCGTCATTAACTTCTATAATTCCGCTTCCTGCCAGCATTGAACCGGCCGAAATGATATCGGGAAAGTCCTCTGGCTAACTACAGTAAATTAAAGATTTTCTACATATTGCGCGTAAATTCACTGAATATGCGGCGATTTGTATCGAACGTGTGAGAGACGCATGACTGAGCAAAATGATATCGACCCCCAGGAAACCCGGGAATGGCTGGACGCACTCGACGCTGTTATCGCGAATGAGGGCCTGGAACGCGCACATTATCTGCTCGAAAAGCTGATCGACGACGCGCGTCGTTCAGGTGCCAATCTGCCGTTCACCAACGTCACCGCTTACCTGAACACCATCCCGATACATATGCAGGAGCCGCACCCGGGCGATACCGCGCTGGAACGCCGCATCAAGTCACTGGTGCGCTGGAACGCGTTGGCCATGGTGGTGCGCGCCAACAAGGAAAGCTCGGAACTCGGCGGTCACATCGCCAGCTTTGCCTCGGCCGCGACCCTTTACGATGTCGGACTCAATCATTTTTTCCGTGCACCCAGCCACGAGCATGGTGGTGACCTGATCTTCATGCAGGGCCATTCTGCGCCGGGCATCTATGCTCGTGCCTATCTCGAAGGCCGCTTGAATGAAGAACAGCTGGATCGTTTCCGCCAGGAAGTCGATGGCGATGGCCTGTCATCCTATCCACATCCGTGGCTGATGCCGGATTTCTGGCAATTCCCCACGGTATCGATGGGCCTGGGACCGATCATGGCAATCTACCAGGCCCGCTTCATGAAATACCTGCAGGACCGCGGTATTGCCAACACCATTGACCGAAAAGTCTGGGCGTTTTGCGGTGATGGCGAAATGGATGAGCCCGAATCACTGGGTGCAATCTCACTCGGCGGCCGCGAAAAACTCGATAACCTGATCTTTGTCATCAACTGTAACCTGCAGCGCCTTGATGGCCCGGTACGGGGCAATGGCAAGATTATCCAGGAACTCGAATCCGTGTTCCGCGGCGCCGGCTGGAACGTGATCAAGGTCGTCTGGGGCGGCTACTGGGATCCCTTGCTTGCAAGGGACAAGGACGGCCTGCTGCGTAAGCGCATGGAAGAAGCCGTCGATGGCGAATACCAGAACTACAAGGCCAAAGACGGTGCCTATGTTCGCGAACATTTCTTCGGCAAATACCCGGAATTGAAAGCCATGGTAGCAACCATGTCGGATGAAGACATCTGGCGCCTGAATCGTGGCGGCCACGATCCGCATAAAGTCTACGCTGCCTATGCTGCCGCGATGAAACATACCGGCCAGCCAACCGTGATCCTGACCAAGACGGTAAAAGGTTATGGCATGGGCGAAGCCGGTGAAGGTCAGAACATAACGCACTCGCAGAAGAAAATGAACATTGAAGCACTCAAGGCTTTCCGCGAGCGTTTCGATATTCCACTGACCGAGGATCAGGTCGAGCGTGCAGAATACTACCGTCCACAGGATGACAGTGAAGAAATCCGCTACCTTCAGGAGCGCCGCAAGGCACTCGGTGGCTACCTGCCTACACGTCAGCAACTGGCAGCACCGCTTGAGATTCCCGGACTTGATATTTTCAAAGCCATGCTCGAAGGTTCGGGCGAACGTGAAATGTCCACCACGATGGCTTTTGTGCGCATGCTGACAGCGTTGGCGCGCGACAAGAAAATCGGCAAGAACGTTGTACCTATCGTACCGGATGAAGCCCGTACTTTTGGTATGGAGGGCATGTTCCGCCAGCTGGGAATCTATTCCTCCGTGGGTCAGCTATACGAACCGCAGGACCGCGACCAGGTCATGTTCTACAAGGAAGACAAGAGCGGGCAAATTCTCGAAGAAGGTATCAACGAAGCAGGCTCCATGTCTTCCTGGATCGCAGCCGCAACCGCCTACAGCTCTCACGGCGTTAACATGATTCCTTTTTATATTTACTACTCCATGTTCGGCTTTCAGCGCATTGGTGACCTGGCATGGGCAGCCGGTGATATGCGGGCCCGCGGCTTTCTTATTGGCGGAACTGCCGGTCGTACCACACTTGCCGGTGAAGGTTTGCAGCACCAGGACGGCCACGGATTACTCGTAGCCTCAACCATTCCAAACTGTATCGCCTATGACCCCTGCTTTGCTTACGAGATGGCCGTAATCATTCATGACGGTATGCGCCGCATGATGCAGAACCAGGAAAACGTCTATTACTATATCACCGCGATGAATGAAAACTATGTCCAGCCGGCAATACCCAAGGGCGTTGAAAAGGGCATTGTCAATGGCATGTATCGTTACAGTCAGGATACTGCAAAAAAAGGCGAACCCAAAGTCCAGTTGTTCGGCAGCGGCGCCATACTTCGCGAAGTCATTGCTGCAGCAGAACAGCTGAAACATGACTGGGGTGTCAGTGCAGATGTATGGAGCATTACCAGTTATAACGAACTGGCGCGCGAAGCGCGAGACTGTGAACGCTGGAACATGCTTAACCCTGACAAGAAACCTCGTGTCAGTTATGTCGAGCAACAACTAAAAGACTGCGATGGTCCGGTCATTTCATCATCAGACTATGTTCGTAATGTGGCTGACCAAATCCGTAACTTTGTACCCACAACATACACTGTACTTGGCACTGACGGCTTTGGCCGCTCGGATACGCGCAAGCAGCTGCGCAAACACTTTGAAGTGAACAGCAATTACGTCACCGTAGCGGCATTGAAAACTCTGGCTGATGAAGGCACCATCCCGACATCCAAAGTCAAGGAGGCCATCAAGAAGTACCATATCAGCATCAGAAAACCCAACCCGCTAATCGCTTAACAGGAATCAGATAATGGCAGATGTAAAAGACATTCTTGTTCCTGACATAGGCGACTTCGAGGACGTTGAAGTCATCGAAATCATGGTGTCCCCCGGGGACACCATAAGCATAGAAGATCCGCTGGTATCACTGGAATCTGACAAGGCCGCAATGGAGATTCCTTCTCCGCAGGCCGGCACCATCAAGGAAATCAAGGTCAGCATTGGCGGCAAGGTGTCGCAAGGCGACCTGCTGGTCACCATGGAGGTCTCTGCTGCCCAGGCTTCGGCCCAGGAGCCTGCCGCAGCAGAAGAAAAAGCTGAGCAACCGGAACAGGCAGCGCCTGCACCTGCAGCACAAGTCGAAACAGCCGTCACTCCGGCCACAACACCGGTACCGGCTAGCGCAAGCAGACCGCCGCCTGTTGCACCAAGCCCGATTGATGAAGCCGGTTTTCGCAAGGCCTATGCAAGCCCCTCGGTGCGCAAATTCGCCAGGGAACTTGGTTCCGACCTTGGACAGATAACCGGTAGCGGTAATAAAGGTCGCATACTGAAAGAGGATGTTAAAGCCTTCATTAAAAAGGTAATGACAACTGGTGGTACAGGCGGCGGTCTGAGTGTTGCGCCCATGCCGGAAATTGATTTCAGCCAGTTTGGTAATATCGAAACGCTGCCACTGACCAAGATTAACAAACTGACTGGCCAGTTCCTGCATCGCAACTGGGTCACTGTACCCCACGTCACCCAGTTTGATGAAGCTGATATCACCGAACTGGAAAAATTCCGCAAACAACTCAACGAAGAACATAAAAACGAAGGGGCGCGCGTTACGGTACTCGCCTTTCTGATGAAAGCACTGGTTTCCGCGCTGAAAGAATACCCGCGATTCAATTCTTCACTGGATCCAGGCGGTGAAAACCTGATCCTGAAAAAATACATTCACATTGGCGTGGCGGTTGACACGCCGGACGGCCTTGTCGTTCCGGTTATACGCGACTGTGATCGCAAGTCACTGATTGAACTTGCGAATGAACTGATTGAAATCAGCGCTCGCGCGCGTGATAAAAAACTGTCACCCGCAGACATGTCAGGTGGCTGCATCAGCATTTCCAGCCTGGGCGGTATTGGTGGCACGGCATTTACGCCTATAGTCAACGCACCCGAAGTGGCCATACTCGGTGTCTCACGCGCACAAATGAAACCGGTGTATAAAGACGGTGGATTTGAACCGCGTTTGATACTGCCAATATCGTTATCATATGATCACCGCGTCATCGACGGTGCCGATGGCGCACGCTTTACCTCGTTCCTGAGCAAGGTATTATCTGACACACGCCGACTGCTGCTTATGAGACAGATGAGCTGTGTCCACAATAAATCAATGTACATAATATACTGACAAACCCGACTAAGCGTACATGCTTACCCGCAGAAACATGGGCATTTATCTGCAGGGATCGTGTAGCGGCAGCGGATACATGAATTATGAGCAAATCGTAAAAGTTGAAGTGCCCGACATCGGCGATTTCACCGATGTCGATATTATTGAAGTACTGGTCGGCCCCGGCGATCAGATCGCAGCCGAAGATGCACTGATCACGCTCGAATCAGACAAGGCCACCATCGAGATACCGTCACCACAGGCCGGCACCGTCAAAGAAGTCCTGGTTAAGGTTAATGATAAAGTTTCCGAGGGCGATGTCATTCTCACCATGGAACTGTCCGTTGCAGCTGCACCCGTTAAAGCTGCTGAAGAGAAACCCGCTGCTACTGAAGAAACCAGGTCAGAACAAACAGCACCGGCACCTGAAGCGAAAACAGTTCCTGCCAGTGACGTCGACATGCATGCTGAAGTGGTTGTGCTTGGTTCAGGCCCGGGTGGTTATACCGCCGCTTTTCGTGCCGCCGATCTTGGCAAGCAGGTTATTCTGATAGAAAAGTACGACAACATCGGAGGCGTTTGCCTCAACGTCGGCTGCATACCTTCCAAAGCGTTGTTGCATACAGCACAGATCATCAGCGAAGCCGAAGAAATGTCGGCGCACGGTGTTACCTTCGGCAAACCTCAAATTGATATCAACAAGCTTGCTGCTTTCAAAAACAAGGTGATTGGTCAGCTTACTGGCGGTCTCGCGCAGCTGGCAACAAAACGCAAGGTTCAAATTAGTAACCGGTGTTGGTAAATTTACTTCACCAAAAACGATTGAAGTCGTTGCTAAAGATGGAACCAAAACCATCTCGTTTGACGACGCCATTATAGCGGCCGGTTCAAAAGTTTTGCGCATACCCGGATTCCCTTACGAAGATAAACGCCTGATGGACTCGACCGATGCACTCGAACTGGCTGAAATCCCCAAACGTTTACTCGTCATTGGCGGTGGCATTATCGGACTGGAAATGGCCACTGTCTATGACGCACTCGGCTCCAGCGTATCGATTGTTGAACTATCCCCCGGCCTGATTCCCGGTTGCGATCGCGACCTGGTACGCCCGCTGGAAAAGCGTGTTAAAAAACGTTACGAGAACATCTGGCTTAACGCCAGGGTCACAGACATCAAGGCATTGAAAGGCGGGCTCAAGGTCAGCTTTGAAGGTAAAGGCGTGCCCGCAACTGATACCTTTGATCGTGTCTTACTTGCTGTCGGACGCAGTCCCAACGGCAAGGACATCGGCGCCGAGAACGCAGGTATCAGCGTTGATGAACGCGGCTTCATAACTGTTGATAAACAACAGAAAACCAACGTTGCAAATATCTATGCCATTGGTGACATCGTTGGCCAACCCATGCTGGCACACAAAGCCACCCACGAAGGCAAAACAGCTGCAGAAGTCATCGCCGGAATGAAAACCTACTTCGATGCGAAAACAATTCCATCAGTCGCCTATACCGATCCCGAAGTTGCCTGGATGGGCATCACTGAGGATCAGGCCAAAGCCGATGGCATCACATACGACAAAGGCGTTTTTCCCTGGGCCGCCAGTGGGCGCTCACTCAGCATCGGCCGCAACGAAGGCCTGACCAAGATACTGTTCGACAAAGACAGTCACAAAATC
Source organism: uncultured Gammaproteobacteria bacterium (assembly GCA_963807785.1). Lineage (GTDB taxonomy): Bacteria > Pseudomonadota > Gammaproteobacteria > SZUA-229 > SZUA-229 > JABDQW01. Next base: position 8,009 of record CAWEEC010000094.1, read on the forward strand.
ATCGGCGCCGGCATGGTTGGCACCAACGCCGGTGAACTCATCGCCGAAGCCGTACTTGCGCTGGAGATGGGCGCCGATGTCGAAGATATCGCACTCACCGTGCATCCTCACCCGACATTATCTGAAACTTTCAACTTCGCCGCCGAAGTCGCCGAAGGCACCTGTACCGATATATACATACCGAAACGTTAATATAATCATTGCATGGCGGCCTATTACCGATTATAACGTCTACTTAATTGCTACCAAATTAGTGCCGATCATCGATATCGTCTCGTTCTTCTATAGCGAAAAATGAGGCTGGAGTGTAGCAATAATGACACAACACCATTTCATAAATGATGTACATCGTCATCCTCTAACACTTTTATGCTTCATTACTCTATTTGCGTCATGTAGCGGAAACAATGATGGCAATATCCAGGCAGGCCTATTGGTCGATGCGGGAACAGATCAGACTATTATTTTATCTGATATTCTAGATCTCAATGCCACCGTCACTGAAAACGGTCTTTCTCCACAAGACGAAACAACCTATAGATGGTCAATGGTATCCGGGACAGGCACGGTCGATTTCACCAGCCCGAATACCGAGGATACATCAGTAACATTTTCAAAAATTGGCAGCTATGTGCTCGACCTTAGGGTAACTACAGATAGCGGCACAGCACATGATACCGTAGATATCACAGTTAACCTGAAAGCAGCGGGTGTCAGCGGCCTGGTCAACAGACCTTCCAATTCAACGGAATGTATTGCTCCGGCCACACCACCTGTAGCCTCCAGTATTCAACTGGAAAATCCTTTCCCTAATCTATCGAATCTTTCTTCACCCGTTGCCATGTTTATGGCACCAGGTGATAGCGGTTACTGGTACGTCGTTCAACAAACAGGGCAAGTGGTCAAGTTTGCAAACTCTACAGGAGCTAACACTGTAACAACCTTTATTGATATAAATGATGGCAGGCTTTCCTATGGCGGTGAAACAGGACTGCTGGGCATGGCATTTCATCCTGACTTTGCCACGAATGGTTTCGTTTACCTCTCTTACACGAGTAATAATGCAGGTCTGGTTTCTCGAATCTCCCGCTTCAATCTCGATGGAGCGGGTCAATCCCTTGATCCTGCCTCTGAACAGATCATACTGTCAGTACCTCAACCCTATAGCAACCATAATGGTGGACAGATTGCATTCGGTCCGGACAACTATCTCTATATCGGACTCGGTGATGGTGGTGATCAGGGTGATCCACTTGGGCACGGCCAAAATACCACTTCATTACTTGGCTCGATGTTACGCATCGATGTGGGCGATGGCTCATCAGGCAGTTACACAATACCACCCGACAACCCCTTCGTTAGCAGTGGCGGCAGACCAGAGATATATGCCTATGGTTTGCGTAATCCCTGGCGCTGGAGTTTTGACAGCATTACAGGTGAACTCTGGCTGGGCGATGTAGGTCAGGGCAGCTATGAAGAGATCGACATTATTTCCAATAGCGGTAATTTTGGCTGGAACATCATGGAAGGCGCACATTGCTATAACGCTTCAAGCTGTGATCAAACAGGGCTGACGCTACCGGTAACTGAATATGACCATACTCAGGGTTTTGCTGTCACTGGTGGTTATGTCTATCGAGGCTCGACTATTACTTTCTTACAAGGTCAATATCTTTATGGCGATTACTCAACCGGTAGAATCTGGGCGCTGAAAAAAACCGGACAAGGTCAGTACACATCAACTGAACTACTGGACACCAGTTTGAACATTGCCTCATTTGGTGAAGACCATGACGGTGAACTCTACGTTGTCGACCTGGGTGGCAAAATTCTGAAGATTATCGGGGATAGCGGTAATCAAGCAGGGCAAATTCCCAGCCTGCTTTCTGACTGGGGCTGCTTTCTGAGCAGCGATGCCACTGTATTTTCAACCAATGTTATCCCCTATGATATCAACGCCCTGCTCTGGTCCGATCATGCCGATAAAGGTCGGTTCATGGCGATTCCTGACGGCACCACGATAGACGTTGATATCGAAGGTCGCTTCGACTTGCCTGTTGGTAGCGTAGTGGGTAAGAACTTTCACCTCAATGGAAAATTAGTAGAAACCCGCCTTCTGCTACATCATCAGCAACCCCATGGCTGGAAGGGTTACAGCTACGAATGGAATAATACTGAAACCGAGGCAACATTACTCGCCACTGCAAAAGACAAAGACATTAATGGCCAGATCTGGCATTTTCCCAGCCGAATAGAGTGCGATGGCTGCCATACAACGGTAGCCGGTTTCACATTAGGACCCGAGATCAGCCAGCTGAACAGGGCTTTTATCTACCCCGCGACAGGAATCGAGGCAAATCAGCTCATTACCCTGGAAAGCATCAATGTATTAACCAGGCCATTAAGCGATGCAGAAAAATCCACCGCTTTTTATGCTATCGATGATACAGCCTATTCAGCGGAACGCAGGGCGCGCAGTTATCTCCATTCGAATTGTGCTAATTGCCACCAACCTGGTGGCCCGGGTGGTGGAGATATGGACCTTAGAATGGCAACGCCGTTAGAGGATGCACGGATATGTAATGCAACACCTTTGGGAAGCACTCTCGGACTCATTAATCCCGTTATTATCGCACCTGGAATTCCGCATCAATCTGTTCTCGTGTTGCGTATGGAAGATACAGGAGAACATCGAATGCCCCCTCTAGCCTCCAGCCTGGTGGACACTCAAGCCATGGCTGTAATCAGGGAGTGGATCAATGGCCTTACCGAATGCCCATAGATTCATTTGCAGAAACTCATCGATTGAATTCCATTTGCTTTGGGAAACACCATATCAGACTTTTTATTACTATAAGCAAACCCACTGTTTGATCAAAAGTATAAGAATTGATTGAGTGAGTGTCCCGGGATCAGGAAAAGGCAAGTGAAACGAAAATGGGCACTTCCTTAAAAGTGCCCATCAAAATCTGGAGATGTTTAAAACAGCTTTATTGCTTCAGATAGTGCACGTGCGTCGGCGAACTGCACCAATACCCACTAAACCCAGTGCCAGCAGCAAGAGCGTAGTTGGCTCCGGAACAGCGGTCTGATCGATGGTTGCAATCAGATATTCCGGCGTATTTTTGGCGTAGTACATTGAATCGGCCGAGAATTTCAGCGTCGCGAAGTACGTGGTATCCGTCAAAACACCGAGATCAAGACTGAGCAACTGTTGAGTTACAGCATCACCGGTAACCAGGGGGTCATTGATATCAGTGATCAGGTTAGTCAGCGCGGTACCGCTGCCATCAAAGACCTGAAGCTCCTCGAGGAACCACCAGGGATCATTGGCATCGATAAGATCCAGATCTTCGAAATTCACTGAGAGCGTAGCAGCGACATTGGTGACAACCGGCGTAAACATCAGGTTCATGCTCATGACGGTGCCGCCATAGCCAGTGTCAGAACCCGTGCCACAATCAACACCGAAGGTACAGGTACCCGAGTTAGTTTTAGTTAACGGGATAAAGTACTTGATGGCATCGCCACCTAACGCACCTCTGTTTTCCGTACTTCCAACGGGTGCTGGTGTAGTAAAGTCATCGACAGCTACACCTGTAACTGGAATAGCGCTTGCAGTTGATGCAACACACAGTGTGCCGATCGTGGCTAGTGCTAACAGGATCTTTCTAATTGTTTTCATCTCTATGTCCCTGAATTTTGGCTCATTTATTAAGTATTCATCAATATTAATGCATAATTCATACCAATTAGCGCCGCCTGGTATAAATATCCATATATATCAACATCTTATAGATAAAAAACCAGGATTGTATGTTATCTCGCAAACATGAGCTTGTAATATTTCGCGACACAGGCTTGCCGGCCCTGATCAGTACAACAGTAAGCATCCGGCTCAATCAGTACTGCCACTTGCGTTTCAGGCATGAGCATCGCCCTGACAGGCATAACAGGCGTGTGTAAAATTTTGTGACAGTTAATCGCGCATTCGCCTGCACTGCAAATGCTACTGCGAAACACAGTAAAAGACGCATTTCAACGCAAAAACGGCAAAGGCGCTGAGAACGCATAAATAAACCAGATGCTTGATATCTTGAACAGGATGAAAAACCTTTTAGTTGCTCAGCCCGGTTGCTAAGCGGCCTTTGCGTCTCTGCGTTGCACACTCGACTCAACGGCTACGGATCATTGGTGAACGCCCTCTGGGTTACATGCCTAATCATGTTCGGCCTGTCATGCTTATATCGTCTGCCGATGCCCGTCCGGTTTCCACGCCGGCGCAATCACGTTGGGCATATCTGAGCGCTGTAGCAAGCGCGCCGGTGACAGCGTGAACTCGCCATAACGCTGGTTGATGCTATCCATGGCCTTGTGCAGCATCTTTTCCTGCAACTGTTTTTCAGGGTCATCGGCGAACATGTCGAGTTGTGTCGACTCCGGTTGCGGATCAAGCGCCGTTACCTGTATCTGGCGCACACCCTCGCCCTGCCAGGCCAGCTCCAGTGTTTCCCGACAGTATTTGTAGATCTTGCGATGGTCATTACTGAAAGTCGGCAGCCGCACCTTGCCACCAACCCAGCCATATTGCAGGCGCAAACCGACCCAGAAGGTGCGCGCTTCGAGATCATGGCGGCGCATTCGCGCACCCACCTTGCTGCACATGTGCTGCAGATACGTCAGCACCACGTCAGACGAACGCGTGCCCGGCGGCATCACCTTGCCATGACCAATGGACTTGGGCGCGGCCACATCCGGGTGCAATGGATCGGGATCTGCGCCCTGGCACATATACCAGATGCGGCGACCGGGGTTGCCGAAGCGCCGCGCGAGAACACTGATCGGCAGCTTTTCCATATCACCGCAACGCTTGACACCAAAGTCTGCCAGGAAACGACCGATGCCTTCGGCGATACCGCAGAGTTCGGTCACCGGCACATCACGCAAACGCTGTTTCGCTTCCCAGGGTGGAATCACGGTAAAACCATTCGGCTTGTTGAGCTTGGCCGCAAACTTGGCGGTGGTTTTATCGCCGCTGACGCCAATGGAACACAGTAAACCGGAAGCCCGGTACACCGCCTGTTTCAACAAGCGCGCTGCACGCACCGGCGAACCGTACAAGCGCTGGCATGGCGTGATATCAATAAAGGCTTCATCGACAGAAAATACTTCCATGTCAGGACATACTTCGTGCAGGGCCTGCATAATGTTCGTGGATACCCGCGCATAGACTTCGGGTCGCGCCGGACGCTGCACCAGGTTCGGACATAGCTTGCGCGCTTCCTGCAGACGCATACCGGTGCGCACACCGCGCGCCCGCGCTTCGTAGGAACTGGTAATCACACAGCTGCCACGCAGGCCATTGGTAATGGCAACCGGCTGACCCAGCAGTGACGGAAAATCACGCTGATCCACCGACGCGAAAAAAGCATTCATATCGATCAGCGCAATCGCACGCGGCCAGTACACAGGGCAAAACAGTGGCGGGGTACGAGGTTCGAGGGACGAGGAAAAACCTTTAGACATACCAATACTCACTTTTAACTAAACCCTGAATTCCTGCGCAGGCAGGGGCTCATAATTTTTTTAATTGTTAACCGCAGAGGCGCGGAGATTTGGCTGGTCCGCGAATGAACGCGAATAAACACAAATAGTATCTACGTCACTCCTACGCAGTAATGCAGGCCTGAATAAGCAAAGCATTGCAGGCATCAAATAAATTATTTACCGCAAAGGCACAGAGGCCAATGAATAATGATCCGTTTGTCATTTCGACCGAAGGGAGGGATCTCCTGAATATATCGTGCTGTTTGGGGGATTTCTCCCTTCGGTCGAAATGACATACAAGAGGCATTTGCGTTCATTTGCGGACTTAATAAACCTTTGCGCACTTTGCGTCTTTGCGGTAAATAAATTTTTTCTAGTACTTGCGTAACTGCCCGATCAGCACGCCCTGTATACGCACACGCTCCGCTTCGTATACCATCGGCTCCATCTCGCTGTTCTCCGGAATCAGCTTGATGTACTTGCCGCGCTGGCTGCGCTTGAAGCGCTTCAACGTGGTCTCGTTTTCGTCGATCAGGGCAACCACGATATCGCCATCATTGGCGGTCTCGCGAAACTCGATAATCACGGTATCACCATCGAGAATACCGGCATCTATCATCGAATCACCCTTCACCTGGATAGCGAAATTATTGCTGCCGAAGAACTCGCTGAGATCGATTTCATCCTGCCCGGGAATGGCCTCGATCGGTTTGCCGGCAGCAATCTTTCCCAGCAACGGCAGCGTCGACTCGGGGCGATACGGGTTCGATCTGAGCAGGCGAATACCACGGTGCTTGCCGCCGCTACCCGCTTCAACATAACCAGCCTCCGCCAGTGCCTGCACATAACGGTGCGCAACCCCGCGCGAGGAAATACCAATACCGCCGGCGATTTCCTGCAACTTGGGCGCTACGGTATGAATCGCGATATAGCGCTGGATAAAGTCCAGCACCTTGCGCTGGCCGTCAGTCAAATCAGGCGTCGGCTTATTTGTTCTCATAATGTTCTCATTATAGGGGAAATCTGGATTAAGTTTCAATACAAAAATCGAGCAACATAAACCTCGATTTATTTATAAGCCCTGACGTCCGCAACCTGGCCCGGCCATCTCCGGTAACTCAAATAACTATTCACCGCAAAGACGCAAAGCGCGCAAAGGTTTATTAAGTCCACAGATGAACGCAGATAAACGCGGATGTTTTTAGGGTCCGCCTGCCGCTACACGGCCCCACGCGAATAAACGCAAATTATATTGATGTCACTCCTGCGCAGGCAGGAGCCCAGTGTCTTTGGCAAGCCACAACAAAGAATAATGGTCCGCGAAAAACGCTAACAAAACAAAAACATAACTAAAGGGCTTAGCGCTTTTTGCGTCCTTTGCGTTTTTTGCGGACAAATAACTTGCTTAATATCTGTGTTTATCTGCGTTCATCTGTAGACCAATTAACAGCGAGTATTAGTGTATACACACAGGATTTCACTAGAACCTAGAACCCAGTCCCTAGCCACTGAACTATAACGAATTGCGTTATATAACGTTTATCGTTATATTCAGTTAATGGCATGGCACCACCCCGGCAAAACCCTGTATGACGATTACCTGCAGCCCAGAGACCTGAGCCAGAACCAGCTGGCACGCGCGATCGAGGTCCCACCGAGACGTATTAATGAAATCGTGCTTGGTAAACGCGCCATCACCGCAGACACTGCCGTGCGCCTGGCGAGGTATTTCAACAACGAACCGGCCTACTGGATGAAATTGCAGACAGATTACGATATCGCACTGGCGATCAATAACATCGGGATTCATTTATATGCGATCAGGCAGCCGGAACCGGCCGCAACAGAGACAAATGATGCAGAAACCCGAGATGACATGGCCCCAACCAGCAGAAAGATAAAGAGCAACCAACGTATCAGGCGCAGATTATTGAGATGATATCGAGATGAAAACTGGCAAACCGAAGCTGAAGAACTACCCCAATCCGTGGAAACAACAGAGCAACAGACGCATCTATGAAAATCCGTGGTTCTGTCTCGATGAAGACGAGGTCATCAATCCCGGCGGCGGCCTGTCCCACTACGGGAAAATATTATTCAACAACATCGCCATCGGCATTATCCCGCTGGATGAACACGACAACACCTGGCTGGTGGGCCAGTACCGTTACGTACCAGACTGCTATTCCTGGGAGATACCCATGGGTGGCGGGCCGCTGGATATCGATCCGCTGCAATCGGCAAAACGCGAACTCAGGGAAGAAACCGGGTTAAGCGCGGATAACTGGCAGACACTGATGCAGTTGCATACATCGAATTCTGTCACCGACGAGCGCGGTATTGTTTATATCGCGACCGGCCTCACTGAGGGCGCGACCGAGTTTGAGGAAACCGAAGACTTGCAGCTGCTGAAACTGCCACTCAAGGATGCCATCCAGCTTGTGATCGATGGCGAAATCACTGACGCGGTCAGCGTCGCAGCATTACTGCGCCTTGGCGTCTCGCTATAAGCCTAAAATTGCATAAGTATCTTGCATTTATCAGTGTTACTAATATAATCCGCAGCCTCTGAAATAGAGGCACTAAGCGGGCGGCCGATGAACGTACTAGATATTGGCGGCGGTTTTCCGGTTGACTATGCGCGCACAGGAATTGACTACAATGCCTACTTCGAGCCCATTCGTGAAGCGCTGGCATCAGCACTGCCTGATCACATTGAGGTCATCGCCGAACCGGGACGATTCCTGGTGGCACCAGCCGTCACAGGCATTACATCAGTCGCGGGCAAGGCCCGTCGTGGTGATTACCAGTGGTACTACCTGGATGATGGCGTGTATGGCTCATTCAGCGGTCAACTGTTTGACCATACGACATACCCGCTACAGGTTTTAAACGATTCTGCTGAACGCGAACCCTGCATCCTCGCCGGCCCAACCTGTGACAGCATTGATGTGATTGCAGAAGATATTCTGCTGCCGGAACTGAAAGAAGGCGACCTGATCATCGGACACATGATGGGCGCCTATACCTACGCAACCGCAACACGGTTCAATTCTTTATCCGGTGCACAGATAATTGTTGTGTAAAGTCCGCTGGTGATAGCCCGTTAAACGTCAGGCAGTATTACCATATTGTTGCTCCAGGAATTGCTTAATTTTTTTCGACTCATACATCCATTCGACCTTGCCATCCTCGTTGTTGATGCGTAAGCAGGGCACCTGGCGCTTACCACCCTGCTCGATCAACTCCTGTTCCCAGTGCGGATCATTCTGTGCATCACGTAATTCAATATTCAAGCCCAGTCTTCTCACTGCTCGACGCGTAATAATACAGAATGGGCAGGCATAAAATTGATACAGCGCCAGATTCGATGTCTTTTCATCAAGCATCTTCTGCTCTTCCTGCGCACGCTTCGGCCAGGCGGGACGCGTCACCCGGTCAATGAAGAGAATAATCGGTTGCAAAATCAAGCGAACGATTTTAAAAAAATATTTCATACCTAAGGTGTACTCATTGATTTGTTCTGATTAAAACTTGCCGTGAGCCTGCAGGTCCGCATGATATGACGACCTCACCATAGGACCACTGGCGACATGCCTGAAACCCATATCCATACCTGCCTGATACAAGACATCAAACTCTTCGGGTGTTACAAAGCGCTCGACCGGCAGATGATGTTTGCTGGGTTGCAGGTACTGTCCCAGTGTAAGCATCTCCACATCGTGCTTACGCATGTCGCGCATGACTTCGATGACTTCATTAATCTGTTCACCAAGACCCAGCATTAAACCTGATTTTGTCGGCACATTCGGCTGCGCCTGCTTGAATCGTTTTAACAGATCAAGTGACCATTGGTAATCAGAGCCCGGTCTGCATTGTTTATACAATCGTGGAACCGTTTCAAGATTATGGTTAAACACATTCGGTGGTGCATTGTGCATAATCTCCAAAGCAACGTCCATGCGACCGCGGAAATCGGGTACCAGAATTTCAATTTCTATGTCCGGATTTTCCATGCGAACCTGCTCGATGCATGCAACGAAGTGTGACGCACCGCCATCACGCAAGTCATCACGGTCAACCGAGGTTATGACAACATAGCGCAAGCCCATGGCCTTGATGGTATTTGCCAGCTTGGTGGGCTCGTTTTTATCCAGCTCAAGCGGACGGCCATGGCCGACATCACAAAACGGACAACGCCGGGTGCAGATATCTCCCATGATCATAAATGTTGCCGTACCTTTGCCGAAACATTCACCCAGATTCGGACAGGCGGCTTCTTCACACACGGTATGCAATTGCTGTTCGCGCAATACTGATTTTAGTTTCTGCACGTTAGGGTGAAACGGCGATTTGGCCCGAATCCAGGCAGGTTTACGCAAACGCTCGGCTGGCTGCTCCACCTTTACCGGTATGCGTGCAACTTTTTCGGCACCCTTGTGCTTGACGCCGCGCTCAGCACGTACTGGCTTGTTACTGCCCGAACGGCTGTTTTGTTTTGAATTCTGTGACATGGGCGTATTCTACAGGAACTGGTGTTTGAGATGAGACAGTAACTGCTTCTCAATGTTGCCGAAATCGACACCATCAATTAACGCGGACAGTTGCGTCACTTCCAAACCCTCGAAACCGCAGGGATTAATTCGGGTAAATGGCTCAAGATCCATGTCTACATTCAGTGCCAGCCCATGAAAACTGCGGCCTCTGCGCACCCGTAATCCAAGCGCGGCAATTTTCCTGCCATCAACATAGACACCGGGTGCATCTTTTCTGGCTTCAGCACTGATGCCATATTCTTCAAGCAGCCTGAATGACACTATTTTCGATGCGGGTTACCAGTTCACGTACACCAATATTCATGCGCTGCAGGTCGAGCAGGGTATAAACAATAATCTGCCCCGGGCCATGATAGGTCACCTGGCCACCGCGGTCCGACTGGATGACGGCTATTTCCCGAGGATTGAGTATGTGCTCGGCTTTGCCGTTCTTGCCCAGCGTGTATACCGGTGGATGCTGCAACAACCACAGTTCGTCAGCTGTTGAAGCGTCACGCTGATCAGTAAATCGTTGCATGTCATGCCAGACCAGCTCGTATGGCTGCAGGCCGAGTTCTCGAACTTTTAATGCCATCAGTTAAATGGAAAAAACGATATGCTCACAGGAACTGAGTTCCATGTAGATTGCATCGAGCTGTTCACGGCTTCTTGCCTGGATTGTTACCGTGATCGATATGTAATTTCCGTTTCGGCTTTCGCGGGTTCTCACTGCACCCTCACCCAGATCCGGCACATGGCGATTCATAATTTCAAGCACGGCAATCTCCAGCTCGGGTGTCGCCCTGCCCATAGCCTTGATCGGAAACTCGCAGGGAAACTTCAGCGGACTTTCTTCATCTTCTGGAGTCATATCAGCCATTTCTTAACGCCTGCTTATGATCCTGGTATAGACCAATGACTTTTTTCCAGCACCCACCCGCAATACCACTGCCGATAACATGATTATTCAGTTTCACAACCGGAGCAATTTCACGCGTAGAGCTGGTGAGCCAGATTTCATCGGCGGTTACCAGCTCATCTTCTCTGATATCACGCTCTTCAACCTTGAAATCATTGGCCAGCGCAAGCTCTATTACAAGATCGCGTGTAATGCCAGGCAGCAGACAATCACTTTTGAGCGGTGTCGATATAACGCCATGATGAATCACGAACACATTACTCGCAGTTCCTTCGGTAACCAGCCCGTCACGAACCATTATTGCATCCATTGCATTCGACTGGTTTGCCTGCAGCCGTATCATCACATTGGCAATCAGGGAAACAGATTTTATGTCGCAGGCTTTCCAACGAAAATCATCGACAGTTATTGCCTCGATACCACGCTCAAGCATCGGGTAATCTACCGGCTTGATATCATTCACCATGACAAAGACAGTCTGCCGGGTGTCGGCAGCAACCGACAGATCACGCAATGGTGCTGCGCCACGCGTTACCTGTAAATAAATTGAACGGTCACCGCCCGGGTTGCTGTCGAGCAGCTGCAGGAATATCTGATACCACTCATCATGTGTTAACGTGCTCTTCAGTGACACCCTGACCATGCTTCTTTGCAAGCGCTCAAGGTGCTCATCCAGGCGTAGTGGCTTGCCGCCAAAAACAGGTATCACCTCGTATACACCATCACCGAACAGAAAGCCACGGTCAAGCACCGAAACCTTCGCTTTTGATAATGCTAAATATTCACCGTTAAGATATACAATCGGTTCTGGACTAGTCACTAAAATTGCCTATAGCCTATCGCATGAAGCGAGCCGCCTGGTATCAGTTAAACAACTGCATGATATGGTCTTTCGCAATCTGGAAAAAACTGCCTTCATCAACAGGTTCGAGCGCAACCAGTGGTGCTTGCATCATTTCCTCTTCAGCCAGATTAATGCGAACCGCACCATGTTGCGAACCTTTTTCCAGGGGCGCCACAATATTGGCATCAACATCCATTACTGCTTCCAGGCTGTTGTAGCTACCGCGGGGAATAGTTATATAAAGGTCTTCCAGTAATCCCAGTGAAACTTTTTCACTCTCGCCTTTCCATACGCGGGAACGATTCAGCACTTCACCCGCCGCATAAAGCCTGTGTGTTTCAAAGAAGCGAAAGCCATAATTCAGCAAGGCCTGACTCACACTGGCTCTTGATTTCTCGCTGTCTGTACCAAGAACAACCGACACCAGACGCATATCCGAACGCAATGCAGAAGCAACCAGACAATATCCTGCTGATTCTGTATGCCCGGTCTTGATACCGTCAACACTGTCATCACTCCACAGCAGCTTGTTACGGTTATATTGCTTGATATTGTTATAGGTAAATACTTTTTCCTTGTACCAGGCATAGTCTTCCGGAAACTCCTTGATCACGGCCATTGCAAGCTTCGATATGTCTCTTGCTGTAGTAAGGTGTCCCTCTTCAGGCCAGCCGGTACTGTTTACATAATAGGTACCCGTCATCCCCAATGCAGATGCATGCTGATTCATCATATCAACGAATGCACGCTCGGTACCTGCAATATGCTCTGCAAGCGCGACAGTTGCATCATTTCCGGACTGAATAATCAACCCCTTCATCAGATCATAAACGCTGACCTTATTATCAACTTCTACATACATACGTGATCCACCCATGCGCCAGGCCTTCTCACTGATCGTAACCATATCTTCCATGCTCAATCGACCCGCCTCAATCTCCTTGTAGATAACATATGATGTCATCAACTTGGTAATACTGGCGGGCTCAACTTCCACATCAGCATCCTTTTCAGCGAGTACGCGACCGCTATTCGCATCAACAAGAATATAGTTTTTTGCCGCAACTTGTGGTGGCGCAGGAATCGGGGCTGCCGCGTTTGCCGCTGAAATAAATACAGCAACAAGCGTAAGGAGCGTAAATAGTGTGAATCGAGTATGTTTTAATATTTTCATCTGTCTAGTTATATCTGATTATTTTTGCGTTATTCAAATTGATTTCTTTTAGTTGCGCCACTACTTTCTCGGCCACATTGTCTGTTGGCACCGGACCAATCCGCACCCTGTACAACAATGTCCCCTTGTTGTTATCCACATGTATACGAGCACTTTGAAAATTCTTCTTGCGCAGGTCACTGATTAGTTGCAATGCATTTTCCTCTGTGGCAAATGCAGCGATCTGCACATAGAGCTTGCCGTTATCATCTACATACTCGTCTTCAACACCGCCAGCTGTTGCATCACGCTCATTGCTAGCGCCATTTCGAATAGCACGTATTTCTACCGGCGCTGTACCACTTGCTACCACGCCCAGCTTGGTGGCTGCCGCATAAGAAAGATCAATAATGCGGCCGTCATGAAAAGGGCCTCGATCATTGACCTTGACGATAGCCTTGCGCCCGTTTTTCAGATTTGTAACTTCAACATAGGTTGGTAATGGAAGGGTTTTGTGGGCCGCTGTCATCGCATACATATTGTATGTTTCACCGCTTGAGGCACGCCGTCCGTGGAACTTGCTGCCATACCACGAAGCATCGCCCTTTTGCTTGAAGCCGGCATTACTGTCCAGTACATAGTATCGTTTGCCGAATACCTCGTACGAAGCAGGATTACCATACTTGCTGCGTGTTTCATCTTTGGGGATAGCATCGGGTATTTCATCCCAGCGCTTGCCATAGTTAGCAGGCGCACTGTCCCTGACACTGCAGGAAACCAACAGTCCTGCTAGCAGAATTAGCAACAAAAGGTGCACTGGTGAGATTCTCGAATGCATCATTTCTGTACATCAAATTCCTGGCTGAGCTGATACACAGCCATTGCATACAGCGAACTGTGATTGTAGCGCGTTATCACATAAAAATTATCCAGCCCGAGCCAGTACTCCTTGCCCTTTTTCCCCTCCAGTGTGACCAGCGTAGCTTTCATCTCCTGATCAACAGCGGCTTCGGGATAGACCCCCTGCCTGGCCAGGTCCGAGATGCGCGTATGCGGCTTCAGCTTGTTTCTTGTTTCTTCAACCTGCCCATCGCTGCGTGCGGGTATCACCACCTGGCCACCGGGTATCCAGCCATGCACCTTGAAATAATTGGCTACGCTGCCAATCACATCTGCCGTGTTGTGCCATAAATCACGCTTACCATCACCGTCAAAATCAACCGCGTAATTCCGGTAGCTGCTGGAGATAAATTGAGGCATCCCCATCGCACCAGCATAAGAGCCTCGAATGTCTTTTAGCTCAACATTTTCTTCACGCGCCAGCAGCAAAAACTGTTCAAGCTCACTCAGAAAAAAAGCTGCTCTCGGTGGGTAGTCGAAACCAAGCGTAACCAGGGAATCAAACACCTGCGTTTTACCACTCAACCTGCCGTAGTAGGTTTCAACACCGATAATGGCTGTAATGATTTCGGCGGGAACACCAAACTCTTTTTCAGCACGTTGCAGCGTTTCACGATGTACCTTGAGGAATGCATTACCCCTGCGAATGCGCTTCCAGGAGATAAATATCGGTCTGTATTGCTTCCATGTCAGAACTTTTTCGGCAGGTTTTGCGATCGCTTCGAGGACACCATCCAGTTTTTTTGCTGATGCGAACTGTGACAACAGAGCATCACGGTTAAAACCATGTTTTTCAACCATCTCGTCAATAAACTGCTTAACGTCATCGCGCTGGCTGTAATCTGCCTGCACATTGAACGAAACAATCATTGCCAGTAATGCTAAAAGAGATGTGACCTGCTTCATGAACATTGTTTATGATTTTCTTATTGTTATTATCTAGACAACAATCTGCGATGAGAGTTTATCGACATCAACATACCAAAGCCCGCCATCAGCGTTACCAGCGATGTTCCACCAAAACTGACCAGCGGTAACGGCACGCCCACGACAGGAAGAATACCCGACACCATACCCACATTGACGAACAGGTAGACAAAAAAGGTCATACTCAGACTGCCTGCCAGTAAGCGGCTGAAATTGTCCTGCGCATGATCCGCAATATAGAGTCCACGCAAAATGATAAAGGCATACAGGGATAACAATACGACCGCACCCATCATACCAAATTCTTCTGCAAACACCGCGAAAATAAAGTCGGTTGAGCGCTCGGGTAAAAAATCGAGCTGAGACTGGGTGCCGTTTAACCAGCCCTTGCCGTATAAGCCACCAGAGCCAATCGCAATTTTTGACTGGATGATGTGATAACCGGCCCCGAGCGGGTCACTCTCCGGGTCCAGCAAGGTCAGCACGCGCTGGCGCTGATAATCATGCATAACGCGCCATAAAACCGGAATACAGGCCAGCAATGCAAGGCCGGTGCCGATCAATACGCGCCAACGTATACCGGAGAAAAAAACCACAAAAAATCCGGCTGCAGCAACCAGTAATGCCGTTCCCAGGTCGGGCTGTATCGCAATCATCACGGTAGGCAACAGCACCAGCCCGGAAGAAATGACCAGTGAACGAAATCCGGGCGGTAATGGGCGTTCCGATAAATACCAGGCCAGCATCAATGGCGTAGCCAGTTTCATGATCTCTGAAGGCTGAAAGCGCACGCCGATCTTGAGCCAGCGTTGTGCACCTTTTCCCACTTCACCGGCAAAAAACACCATCAGCAAAAGAATCACACCGACTGCAAATACCCACGGCGTCCATAAATAAAGCTGGTGCGGCGGAATCTGCGCCACCACGAGCATCACCAGAAACGCAATCGACAGCCTGACGATCTGTTTCTGCATGAGTTCTGCAGACTGATCGCCCGCGCTGTACAAAATACCAAGTCCAGCCAGGGTCAAAATCAACAGACCAAACAACAACACCGGGTCAATGCGAATAATCTGTAACACACGGGTAAACCGGCTTTGATACTCCGTGTCGAACTGGTATTTACTGGGCATCGTCTTTCAACAGGTATTTATCCATTATTGTCTTAGCAATCGGCGCTACCGCACTGCCATGCTCACCATTTTCCTCTATTACTGCGACCACGATTTCGGGATCATCGAGCGGTGCAAATGCGATAAACAGGGCATGATCTCTCAATTTTCTGGCAACCGTTTCTGCATCGTATTCTTCATCCTGTGCAATACCGAACACCTGTGCAGTACCTGTTTTACCGGCCATCTCGTAACCTTTGAGTTTCCATCCGGTAGCACGCGCGGTACCCCATTCGCCTCGAAGCACGCGTTGCATGGACTTGTGCATCAGTTCCCAGCGGTCCTCCCTTTTGAGCTTGATCCAGGAAACAGAAGGCGCAGCCATGGCCGTGATCTCGCCACTGGCATCGCGCATTTCCTTCAACAGGCGTGGCTGGATTTTCTTGCCCTTGTTTGCCAGTGCTAATGTTGCCACAGCCAGTTGCAAGGGCGTTGCCAGCATATAACCCTGGCCGATGCCCGCAATCAGGGTTTCACCCGGGTACCATACCTTGTTATGCACCCGGCGCTTCCACTCCTGCGACGGCAACAGACCGGAGCGCTCACCGTACAGATCTATACCTGTTTTGTCACCAAAACCGAATTCTCGCAAATAATCATGCATACGATTGATACCGAGGCGGTGTGCAAGTTCATAAAAATACACATCACAGGATTCTTCGATGGCATCACCCATATCAACCAGGCCGTGGTTTTTCCAGTCACGGTAGCGATGTTCTTCGTCGTTGGGCAAGGTATAGTAGCCAATGCAGCGAATGCTTTCACGCGGACCAATAGCCTTAGCGTCAAGACCGGCGAGCCCCATAAACGGTTTGAAGGTTGAACCCGGCGGATATTGACCAAATAACGCCCTGTTAAACAATGGCTTGTAATCACCCTCACGCAAGGCCTTATAGGCCTTGACGCTGATGCCGTGCACAAACAGGTTGGGATCGTAGGTTGGCTCGCTGACGAATGCGAGTACTGCACCGGTTTTAGCCTGCAAGGCGATTATCGCGCCCGCGAAATCGCCCAGTGCCTGCTCCGCTGCGAGCTGCAGCTCCATATCCAGGTTCAGCACCAGATTGCTTCCCGGAACGGGGGGTATCTTGTCGATGACCCTGAGAATGCGACCCTCGGCGTTAACCTCTACATTCTGCTGTCCGACGATGCCATGAAGTTCATCTTCGTAATACTTTTCCAGTCCTGTCTTGCCAATATGTGAACTACCCCGGTAGTTACTAACATCGATCGTATTCAGTTCCTTTTCACTGATGCGGCCAACATAACCGACGGCATGTACCGTTGATGCCCCCTGGGGGTAATACCTGCTCAGTCGTGCCACAATATCCATGCCGGGAAAACGGTGTCGATTGACTGCCAGGCGCGCAACTTCTTCTTCACTCAGCCGAGTTCTCAGAGAAATGCTTTCAAATGGCCGATGTGTGCGCATTGCTGTTTGAAACTGCTCGATATCCTGCTCACTGATGGTCACAACATCGCCCAGATCTCGCAACGTTGCGCCGATATCCTCTACCTGCTCGGGAATCAGCTCGAGATGATAGGTTGCCCGGTTCTCGGCAAGCACGAGCCCATTGCGATCGAAAATCAGCCCCCTGTTAGGCGGCAACGCCATCAGGCGTACACGATTTTCCTTTGACAGGCCGGCAAAATGCGCATATTCGACGATCTGTAACCAGCCCAGCCTGTTCAACAGGGCGGCAATCAGTATCAGGCTGAATAGCGCGGCAAATATCGCGCGCGACTTGAATAGCCTGGAAATTTCTGAGTGGTCGGTTACGAACGATCTACGCACAACAAGACCCTGTTTGCATCAACTGAATAGTTGCTGCTTTCAACAAACAATCACTGATTTGATCAATCCCCCATGACAAATCCGGCCTATTTGCAGATTCTGGTCGAATTATATCGACTTTATGCGGATTTAGGCGGGATTAATCATGTTTAGCTCGACAATCGCTGAACAATCGATAGAATCCCCCAAGCTGTCTGTTCAACTGGCAACCTGGAGTAGCTAATGAGACTGGTTTTGATCGGAGCCCCGGGTTCCGGCAAAGGCACACAAGCCAAATTTCTGACTGAAAAGTACAATATTCCGCAAGTATCGACCGGCGATCTGCTGCGCGCAGCCGTGGCGGCTCAGACCCCGCTCGGCAGGCAGGCCAAAGCCGTGATGGATGCTGGCCAGCTGGTGCCCAATGACATCGTCATCGGCATGATTCGCGAACGCATCATGCGCCCGGATGCTGAAAACGGCTTTATCCTGGATGGTTTCCCGCGCAACCTGGAACAGGCTGAAATACTTGATAACCTGCTTGCCAACCTCGGCCGACCCATTGATGCCGTACTCCAGATCAATGTCGACTTCGACCTGCTGATGCAACGCATGGTGGGGCGCCTGACATGCCTGTCGTGTGGCGCACTGTTCAACTCATTTACCAATCCACCGGCGATCGACTCGCAGTGTGACCATTGTGGCGGCACCCTGCATCACCGTTCCGATGACAATGAGGAAACCATTGATCGACGCCTGCGGGTATATGAAACACATACACAACCGTTATCAGCCTACTACAGCAGCAAGGGCAACCTGCACGTAATCGATGGACAGGGTACTGTTGAAGAAATCAAGAAACGCATAAAGTCTGCATTACGCGGCATGCGCTCTTCACGCATCAAGCTGCAACCCGCCTTACAGCAGCCCGTCGCCAAGGCGGCCAGTACCAGACCGGAAATCATTCGCACCCAGATCAGCGATAACAGCAAAACCACACCCAGGCAGAAAAAAAGAGAAGCCAGCGCTATCAACCCCGTGGTGAAAAAAAGGGCAAGAAAAACCGTATCTGCAGCCCAGGCTAAATACAGGCAGCAGTTGAAATTGTTGCAGAACGAGCTGAAAACAGTGAAAAAAGAGCTGCTGGAAGTCAACCGCACAGAACGGCAGCTGGTGAAGGAAGTCGAGAAAAACCAGGCCGAACTGACGAAACTGGCAGAAAAAGCAGCCAGCCTTAAATAAGAACCAGGTACCAGGGTCTGGGAATGACCTGGTACCTGGCACCTGATCAGGCGTTACTGGCCTGCTGCTGGGCCTCGATGTCGGCCCTGACCTGGTCCATATCCAGCTCCCTGGTCTTGGTGATGATCTCTTCCAGTGCCGACTCAGGTAGCATGCCGGCCTGAGAAAAAATCACGATTTGCTCGCGAAAAATCATCAACGTCGGAATCGAGCGAATCTGGAAACTCGCCGCCAGTTCCTGCTCATCTTCGGTGTTGATCTTGGCAAACACGATGTCATCGTGCTTCTCGGATACACCTTCATAAATTGGCGCAAACGACTTGCAGGGTCCGCACCAGGGCGCCCAGAAATCAACAATAATGATATCGTTGTCGGTAATGATGTCCTTGAAAGTTTCTTTGGTCAGTTCAACAGTAGCCATAAAATAGTCTCTAAAAATAACGGGTTAATGCGATTTTATCACATCAACCCGGTGGTTAATTTCAATTAGATTCGTCTGCAACGATACTTGTGCCTGCAGTTGCCGGTAAACGCGGCATGGTAATTTCAGGATATTCGCCGGTCAAAGCACCAAGGAATGCAACAATGTCTTTAACATCAGCTGCTGACAGGTCCCTGTTCAGCTGGGTTTTAGCCATGACGCGCACCGCCTCACCCAGATCATTGACCGAACCATTATGGAAATACGGCGCGGTATCGGTAATGTTACGCAGCGTCGGCACACGGAACATATTGGCATCCGCACTGTTGCCGGTCACTTCCTGGCGGCCCTTGTCTTCAGCCAGCTGGTACTGAGCCACATATTGATTGTCAGTGAATGTCGGAAACTTGCTATAGAAGCCTTCGCCGAGCTTCTGCTGCGGGCCATTGAATGCCGCTCCCGAATGACAGCTGGTGCAGCCGCTGGAGGCAAACTTGTCCATACCGCGAAGCTGTTGTTCGTTCATGGCTTTGTTGTCACCTTTTACATACTTGTCATAGGGGCTGTTGGGTGTAATCAGGGTACGCTCGAATGCCGCTACGGCTTTGGCAGCATTATCGACTGTCATTGCATTTTCACCGAAAGCCTTGTCGAAATAGGCCTTGTAGCCCGGGATTTTCCTCACGCGATCCATCGCGGTATCGACATCTTTCATGCCCATTTCAACCGGGTTGGCAACCGGGCCCTTGGCCTGGTCCTCGAGCAATGGCGCACGTCCATCCCAGAACTGCACTGAATGAAAAGCCGAATTCCATACCGTGGGTGCATTACGACCACCGGTCTTGCCGTGCACACCCATGGATGCACTACGACTGTCGTCACCGCCTTCCATCACGTTGTGGCATGAATTACATGAAATGGTACCTGTAGACGAAAAACGCGGATCCATGTACAACATCTTGCCGAGCTCGACCTTGGCATCCGTGGTTGGGTTGTCAGCAGGCGTCGGTGCAACATCAGGTAGAGCTTGCCAGTCGGCGGCGTGCGCCTGGGCAACAAGCAGCGTTGTCGCTAATACAGCGTATATCGGTTTCATAATTGCCTCTCGATAAATTAAGATGTTGCGTAATTTACCATTAAATTAGAATATTACTATTAACTTATATCAAAAAAGGCAATAGTTTTCGGCTATTGATAAGTTAGCTGGCTCGATTACATGGAAAATGAAAACAGAATTTCAGGATAGGACTCAGAACAGCTGGAGAAAACCGTCTCATTGCAGTCCTGGTACTCCTCATAGACAAAACCGGCACCGAAATAGAAATTGCCCCGACCCATGAAATTCAAGCCGGCGCGGTAACCAATGGAATTTAGGTCATCCAGGCCTTCGGTGTAGGTTCTGCGATAAAAAGCCCCCACATAGGGCTTGACTGTTTTTGGCTGGGTGAATACATACTTGATTTGCGGGCTGACCTTGGTAATGGAGGGATCACCGTTCAACCAGAACTGCGCGCCGATGCCGAGTTCGAGCCCGTCGAGAACATAGTAACCATATCCCGCACCAAGAATGATGTAGTTTTCCCTGAAAGCCGTGCCGCTACCGACAACGATGGAAATGGACTGCCTGCCCTGCTGAAAAGGATCAGCCATTACAGGTGTATTCATAGATAAAAGCAAGACAAATAGCGTGTATCTTTTTTTAATATTATTCATGGCTGATCCTTTTCAGAGGTCACAGGGACAAGGGGCGAGGATCGAGTACATTGAACACAATCCACAATCGAAAGGCTAACAAATATATACATATAACACCCAGTTCTTCCTCGTTACTCCTCACTCGCCCCTCGCCCCTGTTAATGGTGGGCATACAAATCACGGTACAGGCCATCCCGGCTGATCAAATCATCATGGCGGCCTTCATCGATGATCTGGCCGGCATCGAAAACCAGCACCCGGTCGGCCTGTCGCACCGCGCTCAGGCGGTGTGCAATGATCAGCGTAGTCCTGTTCTGCAGGAAAGCATGCATGGCATCGTGCAAGCTGCGCTTCGGTTTCGGTATCCAGTGACGATGTCGCTTCATCGAGAATCACCACCTTTGGATCCGACAGTATCATGCGCGCGATCGCGAGACGCTGGCGTTGACCGCCCGACAGCCTGATTCCACTGCGCCCGATAATGGTATCCAGCCCGGCAGGCATGTCTTTGACCACATCACGTAACTGCGCGATCTCGAGCGCCTGCCACAGCGCCTCATCATCCAGCACGCGACCGAGAGACAGATTCTCACGCACGCTGTCGTTGAGCATGGCCGGGTGCTGCAATACCGTGGCCACATTTTCGCGCACCACATCAAGACCGATGTCTCGAATGTTAACACCATCAAAATACAGCTCACCCGATTTCGCCGGGTACAGGCCGAGAATGATCTGCACCAGTGTGGACTTGCCGCCGCCACTGGCACCGACCAGCGCCACCTTCTCACCGGCAGCGATGTCGAGACTGACACCATCGAGCACGTTGAATTCTTCACCATAGGAGAAGCAAATGTTGTCAACGCGTAATCCGACGGTATGCTTGCCCTCGAACGGGTTGATGCTTGTGCTGGTAAACAGGCTCCTGCTGTAAGCGCAGCAGGCGGTTGATACGATCCAGCGCGGCATTGGCGCTGTAGTAACTGTACTGGATGCTCAGTATCTCCTGCACCGGGTTCATCATGAACCAGAGATAGGCGTAGACCGCGAACATCTCGCCAATGGACAGGTCGGTTAACAATACCAGTACCATGCTGGTGGCGCGAAACAGTTCGAAACCCATCAGGAAGATAAAGAATGACAGCCGATTGGCCGCATCGCTTTTCCAGCCGAATGCGGTCATGTGTTCACGCAACTCACGTGCCCGCGCGGTCACCCGCTCGAGGTAATGGCCTTCGCGGTTGCTGGCGCGAATTTGCTGAATGCCATCCAGGGTTTCACTCAATGCCTGCTGGAATATTTCAAAAGCGCTGTTTTCGTTACGCTTCAGGGTTTTGACTTTCTTGCCCATCACCATGGTGAAATAAATCACCACCGGGTTCATCAGCAGAATAAACAGCGCCAGTTGCCAGTGCATCCACAGCAGTACAGCAGCGACACCGATCACGGTGAGCACGGCGACGATGAACTTGCTCAGCGTACTGCCGATAAATTCATCGACCGCATTGACGTCGGTGACAAAATGCGAGGTCACGGCACCGGTACCCAGGGTTTCGTATTCGGCCATGGAGATGGTCTGCAAATGCGCCAGCAGCTTGCTGGCGAATGTGGTAGCTGATGTCCTTGGCAATCCGGGTGAATTCCCGGGTCTGCAGCACCGCCAGCATCAGCGAGGCAAAACGCAGCACCATGGTGATCAGCATCACCGTGACAATAAACGCTACCGGTCCGTACCATGACGGCGGCAGCACGGACTCGAGAAAGGCGACTATTTTTCCGGGCTTGTCGAGCAGTACTTCATCAACCATCATCGGCATCAGCATCGGCACCGGTACGCTGAGCGCCGCAGACATAATTGCTATGATATTCGCGCTAACAAGCGTTGACTTGTGTTGTCTGACTATATTGAAGATGTATGACCAGTTCATTGAAAAATGTAATATAATCAGCTGTATATCAATATCATATGCATAACTGGAACAGTCATACGCCTACCATTCTGTTGTAATCACAACGCCGGGACTTGAAAACAATTATCAATCAAGACTTGACATTGAACTGAATTGGGATTATTTTCCCAATTATGAACAATTCATCCAACACATTACTCACTGCTGCAATTGGCCAGATCCTGCGACCACTGGTGCGCATATTACTGAGAAACGGCATCGCCTGTGGCAGTTTTGAAGAAATGGTCCGTAAAGCCTACGTTGATGAGGCATTTGCAGAAGCCCGGCGTAATAATAGCAAAGCAACGGTCTCAAGTGTCTCTGCAGAGACCGGCCTTTCCAGGAAAGAAGTCAAACGCCTGACAGAACTAGAGCTCAGTGACAGCAAAAAAACTGAACAGAAATACAACCGCGCCATCCGCGTCATTAGCGGCTGGCTGAATGATCCGCAGTTTGCCTACGAAGAAGGCAACCCCCGGGCGCTGTCACTGGATAAATCACCATCACTGGACAGCTCCGAGACATCTTTCGCCAAACTGGTCAAGACACTACAGCGGCGACGTCACACCAAAAGCCATGCTCAACCTGCTTGAGTCATCGAACTGTGTCGAAATCAAGGACGGCCTGGTTCACCTGGTAAGGAATGCCTATGTACCGGGCAACGATCCGGAAGAAATAATAAGAATTCTTGGTAACGATACCAACGAATTAATAAACACCATCGACCACAACCTGACCGCCGATGCTTCATCCCGGTGGTTTCAGAGAAAAGTTTCCAATCCGCGTGTACGCACTGATGCACTACCTGAGTTCAAGGAATTCTCACGCAAACGTTCCCAGGTATTACTGGAAGAGCTGGATACATGGCTCAGCCAGAACGAAGCTGACGAAGACACCGATTCACAACACGTCAGCCTGGGCATTTACTACAACGAGCAAGATACCAATGAGGATTCGCAATCATGAAAAAATCAATCTTATACAGCGCTATAACAGCAGCAACAGCTATCAGCATCGCAGCCTGCAGCAGTGGCACTGATGTTGCGGGTATCGGTGGCAGCGGCGTGACTTCATCCGGCACCATCACCGGCTTTGGCAGCATTTTCGTCAACGGTGTCGAATTTGAAACCAGCAGCTCGACTTTCAACGTTGATGACAATCCCAACGGCAACTGAAGGCGATCTGGCTGTCGGCATGCGTGTTACTGTCAATGGCACCATCAATGCCGATGGCATTACCGGTACCGCTACCACAGTTATCTTTGATGACGAATTGCAGGGTCCGGTTAGCAACATAACTAATGTTGGAAACCGATGGCCTTATCAAAACATTCACGGTATTTGGCACAACAGTACTGCATCAACAGCACAACTACCAATTTTGATGTTACCGGTATTCTGTCTGGTACACCGTTCGACTTCAGCAGTATTATCGATGGTAACAATGTTGAAATCAGCGGTTTCTTTGATTCAACCGGTGTGCTGATCGCAACACGCGTCGAACTGAAGGATGTCAGCCTTTCACTCCTGGCAGCAGCATCGTTGAACTGAAAGGCACAATTACCGATCTGAGTGAATACCACTTTCAATCTCGCCGGTATCACCGGCCTGAGTATCAATGCTTCAGGCGCAGCGATTGAGGATCTGCCAAACAACCAGCTTGCTGACGGTGCCTTCGTTGAAGTTAAAGGCACATGCTCGGATTCAAGCTGCACGACAATCAATGCCACCCGCGTCGAAGGCGAATCCGAAGGCTTTGATAATGACGATGTCGAAGTCGAAGGCATTATCACGCGTCTTACTGTCTCCGACAGTAACTTTGAGGTCAATGGTTTCCCGGTGAATGCCTCCAACGCAGTCAGGGAACCGGCTACGCTCACCCTGGCTTTAGACAAGCAGGTCGAAGTTGAGGGTAGCGTCATTAATAACGTACTGGTCGCTTCAAAAGTTAAAGATGAAGGTGGTGAAATAAAAATCGCCGCAACTGTAGACACCGTCAATCCATCGGCAGGCAGCTTTGAGCTTGAGCCGGTATCTGGCCAAACCATTACCGTCAAGATCGATACATCAACAGAAATCGAAGACGAAATCGGTGGTTTTAATTCAGCGGCGCTGCTCAATAACATGAATCAGGGTGACTACATCGTGGTCGAGGGCTACGATGATGGCACGGGAACTATCATCGCCAGTGAGGTAGAACGCGAAACACTTGACGATGTCATTCTGCAGGGCGTGGTAACAGCTACACAGGACATGCAACTTCGGTACAGTCACAGTTCTCGGTGTTGACCTTCTCGGTTGACAAGCTCTACCGACTTCGAAGATGTGAATGACCTAGACTATACCCAGAATGCATTTGACTGCTATCACACTGGACGTTCGTAACAGCTGATGAAGATAGAAGACGAAGACACGCGATGGCACTGCTGACGAAATCGATAAAGAACAGCCTAAGCTCACCCTGCGAGCACGTATGTGCCCCTTACACATGCGTGCTCAGACTTTTTATTGTATGTATCATCGCTGGGTGCAGCCTGCGCACCGATAACACGCTGCTTCCTAAAAAACGAACTGGTCAGTGGTTGATGCGGTACGACCGTAAATATCGTACCTCCCAACACAACATCTGCATTGCCCCTGCTGCGCCCGGCGTCCTTTGCGTTACATCGAATCAATTTATGCCCGCCTTTGTGCACATGCAGATTCACTGTCTGACAATCGTCTGATCGCGTGCACCAGCGCCTGCGTGCCGCTCTGGCCATGACCAATCGACTGCAATTCACGGTACAGGCGGCTGGCCAGTTCCAGCCCGGGCAGGTTCAGGCCCATGTGTTCGGATTCATCTAGCGCAATCCCCAGGTCCTTGACGAAGTGGTCAACCATGAAGCCGGGCGCATCGTCACCGCTGATGATGCGTGGAGCCAGGTTATCCAGCGTCCAGCAGCCGGCAGCACCTGTTGAAATCACCGCGACCAGTTGTTCCAGCTCAACACCGGCACGGGCGGCATACACCAGCGCCTCGCAGACACCGATCATGGTACCGGCGACCGCGAGCTGGTTTGCCATCTTGGTATGCTGGCCGTTACCGGCCTTGCCCATCCAGGCCACGGTCTGCGCCATGCAGTCGAACAATGGCCGCAGGCTATCCACAATGGCTTGATCACCACCGGCCATCACTGACAGGCTCGCATTTCTGGCACCGACATCACCGCCGGACACCGGCGCATCCACCGCATGTGCATGCATTGCTATGGCCCGTTGCGTGATTTCTTCAGTCAGGCTCGGTGGTGTCGTGCCCATATCAACAATGATCGCACCAGCACGCAGGCCGGCAAACACGCCCTGCTCGCCAAAATAGACTTCGCGTACTTCATCGGGCTTGCCCACCATGGTAAAAACGATGTCTGACTGCGTGGCGACCTGTGCCGGTGTCTCGCACCAGCGCGCACCCTGACGGATCAATGCATCAGCCTTGCTGCGGGTACGACTGGTCACGTTTACCGGGTAACCGGCCGACAGCAGATGGGCGCACATCGGCGCACCCATGACACCGGTGCCGATCCAGCCAGCGCTTTGCTTGCTCTCCATACGTGCTTCCTGGTTAATAAACACAAAAAATTTGAAGTTAAAAGATTAACCGATTTGGTAATATGCGCGCCATGAAAACTGAACTCAAAGCCCTGTTATTCGACGTTGACGGCACACTTGCCGACACCGAACGTGATGGCCACCGTGTTGCCTTCAACGCCGCCTTCGATGAATATGGTGTCGGCTGGCACTGGGATGTCGACCTGTATGGCAAGTTGCTTGCTGTCACCGGCGGCAAGGAGCGCATGAAATTCTATGCTGACGAATTCCTGCACAATCAAAACCTGCCGGATGATTTTGAACAACTGGTCCCCGAACTGCACGCAGCCAAAACCCGCCATTACACGCAAATGTTGAGTGCAGGAGCAATACCGCTACGCCCCGGTGTCGAGCGCCTGCTAAAGGAAGCGCGCGACAACAACCTGCGCCTGGCGATTGCCACCACAACAACACCGGAGAACATTACTGCACTGCTGGAACATACCCTGGGAAGTGATTCACTCGGCTGGTTTGATGTCATCGCAGCAGGTGATATCGTGCCTGCGAAGAAGCCGGCGAGTGATATTTATGATTTTGCCCTGCGGGAAATGAACCTGGGCGCGGACGAATGCCTGGCTTTCGAAGACTCGCACAACGGCATCCTGTCTTCGATGGGCGCCGGCATATGCTACGGTGATTACGGTCAACGGTTATACCCGTGACCATGACTTCAGTGGTGCCCTGCTGGTCCTGGATAACATGGGCGAACCCGACCATCCATTTACTGTATTACAGGGAAAAGCGAATGATCATACCTTTGTGGATTGCGACCTGCTCAATGCCCTGCACAATAAATAATGTCTAACAGCCAGAATCAAATCTGACACACAGTGTCACCGGCTTGAATCAAAGTTTTTCAGTAACGGCGTGCAAGTTGGTACATAGAATTAGAAACATATGATCTCTCGCAAAGACGCCAAGAGCGCAAAGATTTATTGTTGTTATCGTTCTTTGCGAGCTTGGCGTCTTTGCGAGAGCATCAGTCTATAATCATTTTCGATGGACGGGCTTTGACTATCTGTAGCCATGCAATAACTGACTGATCAAGCCAGGCGACATGAAATTATGACTGCATATCATGACTGAAATAATACTGTATCTGCTTACAGGTGCAGTTGCCGGCCTGTCTGCCGGCTTGCTGGGCATCGGCGGTGGCCTGATCATTGTTCCAATCCTGTATTTTATCTTCAGCCATCAGCAGCTTCCAGCCGCAACATGTCATGCATATGGCACTGGCAACATCGCTTGCCACCATCATTGTCACATCGATTGCTTCAGCCAGGGCACACCACAAACGCGACGCCGTGTTGTGGCCCATCGTATTTAATTTGTCGCCCGGCATCATTATCGGCGCCTGGCTGGGAGCGATGTTTGCCAGCACACTCACCAGTGAAGTACTGAGACCGGTGTTCGGTGTTTTTGAATTACTGGTCGCTGTTCATCTACTCGTTAATTACAAACCTGTTACGCATTCAACAGCAATATCGAGAATCAAGAGCATCAGCGGTGGTGTTGTCATTGGCAGTATTTCATCGATCGTCGGTATTGGTGGTGGTACTTTGACAGTACCCTTCCTGTTATGGCACAACATATCGATTAGAAATGCGGTGGCAAGCTCGGCGGCCTGTGGTTTTCCCATTGCTGTTGCTGGTACAGGTGCTTATGTCATCAGCGGCTGGAGCGTATCCGGTTTGCCCGGCTATAGTTTTGGCTATGTCAACCTTCCAGCCTTTGCCCTGATCATCATTACCAGCATGATTACCGCACCTGCCGGTGCCAGCCTTGCACATCGATTACCGGAAAGAACCTTGCGCCTGTTGTTCGCACTCTTCCTGTTAGTGCTGAGTTTTAAAATGTTGCTGTTTTAAATCCGGCGTGCATCAAAGGCTTTCGGCAAAGATCCAGTTGAGGCCAATACCGACAAAAAAATAATTTTTATCTTCGAATAACGGGCTTTGCTCATACTGGGCACCGCCAAGATACTGGTAGCGTACCCAGGCAAAATAGATCAGGTTTCGTTGACGCCAGCTCGCAACCAGGTCGGTAAACAAACCGCCATACCCGCCTGCTGCACTGTATTGCGGGCGCGTCGGCGTCGCAAACAACGGATCAACATCGTAATAATAGGCATGGTACTTGTCCGTTGCAAAACGCAGCCCGGCCGTATATTCATAGGCCCAGCCGGATTTATGTTTACGCCTGGACTCGTAAACCAGGCGTGGCTCAAACAACCAGCCGATGTTTTGCGTCGAGCTGAAATCGGTCGCGACTGCGACACGCAGCGGTAATTCAAGACGGAACTCACGCAAGCCCTTGCTGCGTTTATCAAATATCACATCCAGCGAAGGACCTAACTGTAACACCAGGTCGAGGTCAGGCATGCCCTCTCTTGCTGTACTGTCCGCACTGTTTACCGGCACACCCAGACCACCACTGAGGCTGAGCCTGACTTTGTTGGACCTGAACAGCTTGCTTTCGATACCCTGGTCAATGTTGAGGTATTCGGATTCAACACGCAAATAGGGGAACGGAAATGCATAAGCAGCATCCTGGGATGATCCGGGATAAAACGGCAGGTTGATACCAACAACACCTACACCCATTTCCCAGCGCATGTCCTGCGCAGTTGAACTGGCAGAATACAACACTGTCAATAATGATAGTATGAGGTACGGTATTATCTTGTAGTTATCAAGCATACAGAGGGGCATGGTGGTGAATTTACCAGAACTCAAGGTGACTGTGTTCAGTGATTACATCTGTCCCTTTTGCTATGTGGGTCATCATCGCCTGATGCGTTTGCGTGACCAGTATGAATTGAAAATTAACTGGCGCTTTATTGAAATTCACCCGGAAACATCACCCGAGGGTGAACCGGTAAGCTCACTGGAATATCCATCACAACAATGGAACCAGCTCATGCAAAATCTTGAGGCCGTAGCCAGAGAGGAAGGCATTGCTATGGCAGAACATACTTTTACCACTAACTCCAGAGATGCACTGCTGCTGTCCGAAGCCGCCAAAGAGCAGGGCCGTGAGAAATTTTATGACTTGCATGAAAAGCTGTTTGCGGCCTTTTTTGTCGATAGCAGGAACATCGGTGACAGGAACATCCTGCGCGAGCTGGCTGCCGACAGTTGCCTGGACAGCGATGTCGTTGAATCAGCCTGGCAGGATAATAAATACCAGCAACGTATACAGTCGAATTATCAGGCGGCCAGGCAACATGAAATACAGGCAGTGCCCAGCTTCATTTTTGGTGAACGCAAGTTAACCGGCGTGGTATCAGAAGATGTAATGCGCTCGGCTGCAAGTGACCTGGCTAAATCCCAGATTTAATAATCGAATGTTCAGGATTATCTACCAGATAAGACACTGATTATTATTTGTCCGCAAATAACGCAAATGTTTAGAATGTTAGTGCGTAGCCCGGATGAAACGCCTGTTCGCGGCTAAAGCCGCTGCTACGCTAATAAAGCGATAGCAAACAATTACGTTACATAGTCTGCTGCACACGCACATGGCCACGAGTATCTAGTACCTAGTACCTAGTACCTGGTTCCTGTCTTATCCTCCAAGCATGGCTTTTTTAAGGCTGTTATCCGCCGGTTCCTCACCCAGCCAGATATCCAGCAATGCCTTGTTGAAAGCCTTACCGGTAATGACACCCCGGTTTTCATCACTGATGATTATCCTGGTACCGGCGCCGGGAATGTAATCAAGATAAATTACATCGCCGGCCTTGACCGTGCGGAACATTTTATTGAACTTGTCAATTTGTGGGCGTAATTTCTGCAAATCCTCTTCAGACAAATTTTCTTCAAATCCCTCGTTCCAGGCATCGACCAGTTTGTCATGACTGATTTCGTCATGAACAATGTACATCTGTAACCGGTTCGGGCCATCCAGTGCCATAACTTCATCCCTGCTCCTTGCCAGTCTTTCTGTGTACAGGGCGCCTATATACACCTTGATAAAAAACTTCTTTCTATAGCCAATACCATTGAGTTGAACGGTTTTCGTTGTACCCGGTAACGCGATCTTGTCCGGGAATTCCATACCACCGAAGTCACGCGCATAAAGGGTACCACTGCTGAGTAACACTACAGATGCCACCAGAGTAAAAATAATCTTGTACATTTGAATTCTCCCATATAGATGAATATTCGATGATTTTCATAATATAATCCTGCTGAAGAAAGATGTCATTCTTTCAGGGATATGATTATGCATGCAACTGATGTGCCTTCTAGCGAAAAAATGCTGGTGTACTTCCTGTACATAGCAATATCCTGCTTGTTTACATCAGGCCTTAATATTATTCATGCTGAGTATATGCTCAATATACCACTTACACCTGAAGCTTTCATCGCACCCATATTCGCCGGCCTGCTTTTCGGCTACCTGCTGGCACGAATCAAATTATTGCATGAGCAAATGAGCCTGATGGCTTACACCGATCCACTGACGAATATCTATAACAGGCTGCATTTCGGTAACTTTCTTGATTCTGAAATTGACAGGGTCAAACGTTATGGTGGAACTTTTTCCATCATTTTTTTTGACCTGGACAGGTTCAAGAAAATAAATGACGAGCATGGTCACCTGGTGGGTGACGAAGTCCTTAAGGAAGTTGCCGAAATCGTCGAAAATGCCAATCGCAGCGCTGATATCTTTGCACGCTATGGCGGCGAGGAATTTATTATCCTGGCACCTTCAACCGATGCTATCGGCGCGCAGAAACATGCAGAACGCCTGCGTAAGGATATAGAGAATCATCACTTTAACGAAGTCAACCATCTCACCTGCAGCTTTGGTATTGCTGAATATAAAGCCGATGTCGATGACATTCCATCTTTGCTCGATCGCGCAGATACGGCACTTTATAACGCCAAGAAACTCGGACGCAACCGGGTTGAATCCAACTAGTCCGCTGGTGTGCAGCAACCTGTCTAGGCTGACTGTTCAGGCTTCCAGGCAAGATCAAGCTTGCGCGCAGCACCGACTTCATCAAGACGCTTGACCGGTAGCGTGTGCGGTGCCGTGGTAACAAGCTCCGGGTTGCTGCTAGCTTCCTCACGAATCTGTTGCAGCGCCTCCATGAAACCGTCAAGCGCTTCCTTGGCTTCTGATTCAGTCGGCTCAATCAGCAGGCATTCGGGTACCAGCAGGGGAAAATAGGTTGTGGGTGCATGGTATCCGAGATCAAGCAGGCGCTTGGCAAAATCCATCGCCGTTACATGAAGCTCACTGGCTTCTTTCTTCAATGTGATGATGAATTCATGGCTGGCACGGCGGTCAGGTATGGCCAGCTGAAAGCCACGGCGTTTTGCTTCAGCCATCATGTAATTTGCGTTCAGGGTTGCAAACTCTGCAACCCGTTCCATGCCTGATTTGCCCAGCAGACGCATGTAAATGTAGGCGCGCAGCAACACGCCGGCATTACCCATGAAGGCAGATAGATGACCGATCGACCCGGGCACCTCGCTGTCTGCCAGGCAACGATACTGCCCCTCGCTTTCTGCGACAATCGGTAACGGCAAATACGGCTTCAATCTTTCGGCAACACCAACTGCACCGGAGCCCGGTCCACCACCACCATGCGGCGTGGAAAAGGTCTTGTGCAAGTTGGTGTGGATGACATCAAATCCCATATCACCGGGGCGAATCTTGCCGAGAATGGCGTTGAGATTGGCGCCATCGTAATACAGCAGGCCACCGGCTTCATGCACAATGGCTGCTATTTTCTCGATCCGGCGTTCGAACACACCCAGGGTCGATGGATTGGTCAGCATCAGGCCGGCAGTTTGCGGTCCAACGGCTTGCTGCAGCGCCGCTAAATCCACGTCACCGTTCTCCAGTGTCGGGATTTCCCTGACTGCAAAACCACACATGGTGGCCGTCGCCGGGTTGGTGCCGTGGGCCGCATCGGGAACCAGTATTTCCTTGCGGGCATCATCGTTATTCGCCCTGTGATAGGCGCTGATCATCTTGATGCCGGCAAACTCCCCCTGCGCACCGGCCATTGGTGCCAGTGAAAAGGCCGTCATGCCCATGGCTTCGCACAGCATGGTTTGCAGCTCATGCATACAGGCGAGGAAGCCCTGGCTGTACTGGTCCGGTGTTAATGGATGACGTGAAAGAAAGCCGGGCAGCATGGCCAGCGAGTTACACGCACGCGGGTTGTACTTCATGGTACAGGAGCCGAGCGGATAGAAATGGGTATCGATGCAAAAGTTCTTCTTCGATAAGCGGGTGTAATGCCGCACCGCCTGCAACTCGGAGACTTCAGGCAAACCGGCCCTGTCCTTGCGCAGCAGGTTTGCTGGAATGTCGGAAAGGTCCGCTTTGGAGACCGGCGCCTGGGGCGCGCCCTTGCGACCGGGACTGGAATGTTCGTGTATCAACATCAGGCAATTTCCTTGTGCAGAGTTTCGACCGCAAGCACAGCCTGCAGCGCTGTTTTGTAAGCCATAATATCTTCTTCTGTCCGGAGCTCGGTG
Organism: uncultured Gammaproteobacteria bacterium; assembly: GCA_963807785.1. Lineage (GTDB taxonomy): Bacteria > Pseudomonadota > Gammaproteobacteria > SZUA-229 > SZUA-229 > JABDQW01. The sequence goes on from CAWEEC010000094.1 coordinate 41,213, forward strand.
GCACATACCAGCATGGCATTGCCCAGCTCCGGGTAATCCCGGCTCAGATCGTAACCACCAAGGATGTCCTGATCCGCCAGCGCATCCAGTACCACGCTGGCCGGCTTGTCCAGCAGCAGTACCGACTCATGAAATATCGGGCTGCTGAATGCCTGCCTGACGCCGTCAATAGTACTCAGCTGCGCAACCAGCTCGCGCGTATTCGCATGACAGGCAGCCGCGGTATTTTCCAGTCCTTGCGGGCCCAGGATAGCCATGTGGATGGTTGAAGCCGTCACCACCAGGCCCTGGTTGGTACAGATGTTCGATGTCGCCTTGGAGCGCCGAATATGCTGTTCGCGCGCCTGTAACGTCAACACGAAGCCTTCTTTACCATCCACATCCGTGGTTCGACCAACAATGCGTCCCGGCATTTGCCTCACCAGCGCCTGCGAGCAGCATAAAAAACCATAATACGGTCCGCCGCTGGATAACGGAGCACCCAGAGGCTGGCCGTCACCACAGGCTATGTCTGCGCCATTCGTGCCCCACTGACCGGGTGGCTTGAGTACCGCAATACTCAACGGATTGGTGATTGATATCAGCAGAATGTTATTTTCATGCGCCCAGTCAGTTATCGCATCGACATCTTCCAGTGTGCCGAAAAAGCTGGGCTGCTGAATCACCACCGCAGTAATATCTTCGCCTGCTGCCTGCTTGAGTGCATCAAGCGCTACCGTACCAGTCGCGCGGTCATAGTCAACTTCGACCAGCTCGATATTCTGCCCACTGACAATGGTGTCGGCTGTTTTGCGATAAGCGGGATGCACCGTTCTCGGTAGCAGGATGCGGCGTGATTTTGACTTGCGATTGCCCCTTACCGCCATCAATATGGCCTCGGCAAGCGCAGAGGCACCGTCATAGAGGGAGGCATTGGAGACATCCATATCGGTCAGTGCCGTGATCATGCTCTGGAATTCGTAGGTCAGTTGCAGTGTTCCCTGGGAAGCTTCTGCCTGGTAGGGTGTATACGCGGTATAGTATTCACCCCGTGTCGTCAGCTGCCATACTGCCGCTGGAATGTGATGTTCGTAGGCCCCCGCACCGATAAAACACAGCGCCTGCTTGTTTTGCGCGGCACGGCTGTTCATCAGGCGTGAGATTTCCATCTCGGTCATGCCTGGCGGAATGCCCTCGAGACCGTGAATCCTCAGGTGGGATGGAATTTCTTCAAACAGCTCATCGGTATTGTTAATCCCGATGGCTTCGAGCATCTCATCGATTTCCTGCTCGGTGTGGGGTATGAATGGCATAGCTAGTCTTCTGCTATCTCGGCTTCGTAACTGTCGGAATCCATCAGATCCTCGAGTTCATCCGGGTTGGAAGGTTTCACCCTGATCAACCAGCCATCGTCATATGGTGAGTCATTGATGGTCTCGGGTGCATCAGCCAGGGTTTCATTGATTGCAACGACTTCCCCACTGATGGGCATGTAAACATCGGAGGCGGCCTTGACTGATTCAACCACGCAAGCAGCCTCTTCTGCCGGCATCTCGGTTCCAACTTCGGGCAACTCGACGAACACGAGGTCACCAAGCAGTTCCTGGGCATGATCAGTAATACCAATGGTGGCGGAACCATCTTCTTCAATTCGCACCCACTCGTGAGATTTTGTGTACTTCAGTTCTAAGGGTATTTCGCTCATTCGATTACCTATATATTGATATCTAGAATCCTGACGTGATATTACATTTTTCAGTCGACAACTCAAATGCCAAAATTTTACGGCTACCCGCCATTACGCTGGTTTGCCGTCACGCACGAACACGGGTTTGACGACCTTTGCATTCAGCAGCTTGCCGCGTATTTCAACCTGGCAACGGTCACCCGTTGCTTTCGGCACCCGTGCAAATGCAATCGACTGTTTCAAAGTCGGCGAGAAGGTGCCGCTGGTGGTTTCACCTTCACCCACATTTTCTACGATGACTTTCTGGTGGCTGCGCAGTATGCCCTTGTCCTCCAGCACGAGACCAACCAGCTTTTGCGTAACACCCTTGTCGCGCTCTTTCTGCAGTGCGCTACGGCCAATAAAATCGCGCTCTTCGGGTTCCCATGCGATGGTCCAGCCTAATCCTGAAATCAGCGGCGAGGTGGTCTCTGTCATATCTGATCCGTACAGGTTCATCCCCGCCTCCAGGCGCAGCGTGTCACGCGCACCCAGTCCACAGGGCTTTACACCCGCCTCGGCCAGCCTGTCCCAGAATGCAGGCGCCTCGGAATCGGGCAACATGATTTCAAAGCCGTCTTCGCCGGTGTATCCCGTGCGCCCGACAAACCACTCACCGCAGTCACAGCCAAAAAACCGGTCGAGACTGGATACGGCCTCAACCACATCAACCGGTAGTGCTTCAATCGCCTTTTCGCGTGCATGCGGCCCCTGTACTGCAATCATCGCCAGATCCGAGCGCTCATTGATTTCGACCTCATAGCCGGCAGACTGCTCGTCAATCCAGGCAATGTCCTTGTCGCGCGTGGCCGCATTGACCACCATGCGATACCAGCTGTCATTCATGTAATACACGATCAGGTCATCGATAACACCAGCGTCACGATTCAACATGCAGCTATACAATGCCTTGCCCGGGTGTTTCAGTTTGGCTACATCATTGGCCAGCAAATGCTGCAGAAAAGCCCTGACACCTTCACCGCTGAGATCAATCACGGTCATATGCGAGACATCGAACATACCGGCATCATCACGCACCTGGTGATGCTCATCCATCTGCGAACCGTAATTAACCGGCATTAGCCAGCCGGCAAAATCAACAATCTTGCCGCCATATTCAACGTGCTTATCGTAAAGTACTGTTTTCTGACTCATGTTTATCCAGCATCTATCAAAGTTGGCAATCCTACACCTTTCAGATGAATAATTTCCAGACAATTCAGGTGAGAAATCACTTTAAGCGATAGCAAATTTATTGGTCACCCAAAGCCTGATTTATGAAAAATTGCTTCACCGGGCCCGCATGATCAACCACATTGAGGCCCATATTGCGCACCTCGGCCAACAACGGATTGTCGTTGCCAAACAGGTACTTAAAGCCTGTCATGCTGGCTTCCATGAGGTGGTTGTCGCCCTTGCGTGTGCGCTCATATTTGCGCAGCGTATGGTATGCGCTCCACTGCCTTTTCGCCTGCAGGGCTGCGCTTATGACTTGCGCAAGACAGGCTGCATCCATAATGCCCAGGTTGGCTCCCTGCCCCGCCAACGGATGAATGTTATGCGCCGCGTCTCCGATCAAGGCAAGACCTTGCTGCACATAGTGATCAACATGGCCATGCCCCAGCGGAAATACCGCACGTGGTGATACAGCGGTAACCGATCCCAGGCGGTATTCGAATGATTGCTCGAGCTGGCGTGAAAATGCTTCATCATCCAGCGCCATCATTTGCTCCACCCGGGCCTCATCCAGCGACCATACGATCGAGCAACTACCATCGGCGAGCGGCAGCAAGGCTAATGGCCCTGATGGCAGGAAACACTGCCAGGCAGTCTGCTTATGATCGTACTCAGTCACAACCGTGCATACGATGGCCTGCTGCTTATAAGACTTGCGTACCAGCTCGATACCCATGGCATTACGCACCACAGAATTGGCGCCATCCGCGCCGACGATCAATTGTGCCGTCAATGTGCCGCCTTCTATCAAGTGCACCCGTTTCTGCTGTTGGCCGATATCAATCGATTCAATTTCAGCCGGACATAACCAGTCGATCGTTTCCGTCTGTTGCACAACATCCAGCAGGGCGAGCTGGATGACATTGTTTTCGATTATGTAGCCCAGCGTATCCAGCCCCAGCTCAGCCGAGTCAAAATGAATTTGTCCGACGCCGGTTGAATCCCATACATGCATTTCACGAAAAGGTGAAACACGATGCCGCATGTGCTCGAAAGCACCGACCGCATCAAATACCTTGAGTGAAGCGCGATTGATTGCCGACACGCGCAAGGCATAGCTTTTATCAACAGGCTGAGGCTGGTGCTGATCTACAACAGCGATATGCAGGCCCGTGTGCTTCAGCGCACAAGCCAGCGTCAAGCCGCTGATACCACCGCCGGCAATAATGACATCATAGGTGCGTGGCTTTGTTTCAGGCATGCTCTCTCCTGCGTCCCAGTTCGGATGAACGCCCACTCAGGCCCATACTTTGCCTGGCCAGCTGGTGACGTAACTGGGGTATCAGGCCAACAGCAACCAGTCCGGCTGCACGCAAATGGCCAAGCGGCGCATTGTTGTTAGAAAATATTTTAACCAGGCCGTCGGTAAATCGATAAACGCGTCTGGCATCGTCTTCCCTTTGTTCAATATACGATTGCAGCAGTTTGCTGTCACCTGCATCTTCAGTCGCTGAAATCAACTCGGCCAGAATGGCGATGTCCCTGAGCGCGAGATTGAATCCCTGACCAGCGACAGGATGTATGGAATGTGCCGCGTTACCGACGATCACTACGCGATTACGCACAACCTGGGTGGTTTCAATCAGCTTGAGCGGGTACAGCTGTCGTTTGCCGACTTTCTGTAATTGCCCAAGGCGAAAACCGAAGTGTTGTTGCAGCTGTTGCAGAAAGTCCTGATCGCCAACTTTCATCAACGCCTCGGCCTGCTTTTCCGGTAGCGTCCACACCACCGAACAACGACCACGCGTCATCGGCAGGAACGCTACAGGGCCGGTATCGGTGAAGCGTTCATAGGCAACATTATTATGTTTCATACCGGGTGTGACATTGGCGATAACTGCACTCTGGCCATAATCCTGCACACTGCTGCCAATATGCAACAGATCTCGCACCTGTGAAACCACGCCATCGGCCGCCACCAGCAGTCGCGCACTGATTGTAAGCTGTTTTTTATTCTGCCTGATGTTAGCCACGACATGATCTTGTTCCTGATCAAGGCTGATCAACTCGGCAGGACAATGCAGTTCCAGACTGGTGTTTTGCTGCAGACGCTGATACAGCACTTCACCAAGCACACGGTTCTCGGCAACATAACCCAATGCCTCAACATGTTCTTCCTCGTGGCGAAGACGTGTTGCGCCAAAATGCCCTTTATCGGAAATATGAATGGTTTTGATGGCCTCGACACTGTCAGCCATCTCATCCCAGATGTGCATTCCTTCAAAGATACATCGACTGCCCCAGGACAGTGCAACAGTACGATCATCATAGCTGGGCTGCAATTCCGACCTGTGTGGATGGGCTTCGACGATGTGCACTGAACGTCCACTACCTTGCAGCGCACAGGCAAGACTGGCGCCGACCAGACCGCCGCCAATGATAATTACATCGCAATTTGTTGCAGACTTGTTCACCATATACTGTTGAGTGTATTACGTTGCCATTACGGCTTCGATTTCTTCACAGCTTCTGGGCAGTCCTGCTGAAAGTATTTCATTGCCATCCCTGGTAACAGCAACATCATCTTCGATACGCACGCCGATATTCCACCAGCGCTTTACACCGCGTATACCCGCAGGTATATACAGTCCAGGCTCGACGGTCAGCACCATACCCTTTTCCAGCAAACGCCACTTATCATCAACTTTATAATCACCCACATCATGCACGTCCATGCCCAGCCAGTGGCCTGTACGGTGCATGTAAAACTTGCTGTAGGCACCTTCCTTGATCAGGCTTTTGACATTACCCTTCAACAGGCCAAGTTCGACCATGCCCCTGGTAAGCGCACGCACCGCAGCCTCATGCGGGTCATTCCAGTGGTTGCCGGGCGTGACCTTTTTTATCGCTGCCTGCTGTGCTTCCAGCACCAGCTCATAAATCTCTCTCTGCGCAACATTGAACCTGCCATTGACAGGAAATGTACGCGTGATATCTGCGGCATAGCCCTGGTATTCGGCACCGGCATCAATCAACACCATGTCACCGTCATTCAGCACCTGGTTGTTTTCGGTGTAGTGCAAAATGCAACTATTTGCACCTCCGCCCACAATCGACTGGTAGGCCCAGCCCGCGCCATCTCGATTAAACTGGTAGATCATTTCCGCTTCGAGCTGGTACTCATACATGCCGGGTGCACACGCCTTCATGGTATTAATATGAGCCTGAACCGATATTTTCGCCGCCTTGCGCATCAGCCGCAGTTCATCACGATGTTTGAACAAGCGCATGTCATGTAGCAGGTAATCCAGCGACACAAACTCGTAGGGCACATGGGTACCTCCGCGTGACTTGCTGCGCAGATTATTCACACAATTCATCACATGCTTGTCGAACTCGGGATTGAGTCCGATGGTGTAATAAACGCTTTCACAATGCTCCATCAATCCGGGCAGTATATCTTCGAGATCTGAAATCGGAAAAGCGTCATCGGCGCCGAAATATTCGACAGCGCCTTCGGGCCCATAGCGTCTTCCGTCCCAGGTTTCCTTTTTCTGGTCACGCTCACGACAGAAAAGAATGTATTGCCCCTGCTTTCTTCCCGGTAACAATACAATCACCGACTCAGGCTCGGGGAAACCACTCAGGTAATAGAAGTCGCTGTCCTGGCGAAAACCGTGTTCAACATCACGGTTGCGCAATAATACCGGTGCTGATGGCAGTATTGCTATGGAGTTTTCTCCCATCATGCGCATCAGTTGCTTGCGATGTTGTGCATGGATCTTTGTATTCATATGCTTATTGATATTAAGGCGTATTAATGAATGGTTTGTGTTGACTGCAACGGCTGTAACTCTTCATAGACAAGCAACACGCCCATACGCACATATTCTTCAATTTCCATGTAAGCGACCTCATCATCGTCGACATCCGCTTCTTCCACAACAGCATCATCCGCATCATGACCCGCGCGCGAAATCTCGATCATATCCTTCAACAACTCAGCCGTGTCTTCCGGCAAATCACTACCCTCCTGGATACCGCCAGCAGCCAGACCGTAGATAAAACCCTGACACCAGGCAGCAAGCGCTTCAACGCGCTCCGGCAATGGATCATCGTCATCCATTAGCAATAATTTGAACTCGCCTGTAGCATCGTTCATCATCTCCAGGGTCGACTGGTGCATCTCTGACAGTTTATGTACCACGTCATGTAACAGTTCACTACCCTGCTCCTGCTCACCGATGACATGGTCGACCCATTCTGACAGCTCAATCGTGCCTCGTGCGCATAACATGCCACATAATGCACCGTGTGCATCCGCGGCACCCATGGTCGCATCGATTCTGTATAACAGCTCCTCGAGCTCTGTGATTTCCGGAAACTGGCTCATTAAACGATTCTATCATGATGATCAAACCTGCTTAGGCAGTAAAAAGTAATATCAGTTTCATTTGACCCGTACGCCTTGACGTCCTACTATTAGTGCAAACAGCTTTTAAGCCAGAGGCTTATTTGGCACGGCGAATGAAATTGACTTGTCGTGCCAGCCCAAAACAATAACCAGAAAAATAGCTATGAACGAAATCACATCAAAAATTAATCACCTCGAAGAGCAAGTAATCGAATTGCTTGATTTATCCAAACGTCTGGGCAAAGAAAACAGTGACCTGCGCTCGCAGCTTCAACACCTGTCTGGCGAGCGGGCCACGTTGACGGAGCAGAAAGAGCAGGTAAGATCACAGGTTGAAGCCATGATCTCACGTCTGCGTTCGATGGAATCAGCATAATAATCAGCGATTACTACGGGACGCCAGATGAAAAACCAGGACTCTCTCAGCATCATCATTCTTGACAAAGAATACCGCGTTGCCTGCCCGCCTGGTGAACAGGAGAGCCTGCGGGCATCTGCTAACGAACTCAACAAAAAGCTTACTGAAATCAAAACGAAAGGCGCAGTTATCGGCACCGAGCGCATCGCGATTATGGCAGCGCTAAACCTGTGTCATGAAATGCTTACCGGCAAATCGCTGCAGGCCGAACACGCTGAGCTCAATAACCGCATCGAATCGCTGTCAGAAAAAATAGACAGCGACATGCGTGAAATTCCGTTATCATAAAGCACCAAACAGGAGTGCGGATCACCAGTTCGGCACTCATGAGTTAACAAGGTTTGGGTGTCTCTGGGGTGTGCGTAAGCAATCTGAAATATCCCTTGAGCCTTAACTACTAGCCAGGGGAACATGCTGGTTACACTGTGTGCAATACCGCCATGAGCGGGAAGCCTGAGGTGCAATCGCTATCCCCACCTGAACCTCTGGTTCAAGGTTAGCAGTATTTGCTACGGCACTTTTGGAGACACCTTCTATACTGCGGCACGACATGCCCTCAGATATCAATACCATACGTAGTAACAAGCGCCAGCATCGCAATCAACTCAGTGCTCTTGAGCAGTCTTCGCATGCCACCGGGCTGGCCAACCAGGTTTGCCGGCAACAGTCTTTCCTCAACAGCAACAGAATCGCCTGCTATCTCGCCAATGACGGTGAAATTGATCCTCATTATATTATCCAAACTGCCTGTAAATTGCGTAAACGTGTATTTCTGCCAGTGCTTTCACCTTTTCAGAGCAAGCTCTATTTCGCCCCTTTCGATACTGGCATGGAGATGCACCTGAACCGCTTCGGTATCCTGGAACCCGCCTGCAGCCCGGTAAACTGGGTCCGCGCCTGGCAACTCGATCTGATATTGCTGCCGCTGGTCGCGTTTGATGAGAAAGGTAACCGGCTGGGCATGGGCGGTGGTTTCTACGATCGTTCACTTGCCTACAGGCATACCAGAACACATTTACTAAGACCGCGGCTCATCGGCCTGGCTCACGAACTGCAGCGAGAGCAAGAACTGGTCACCAACAGCTGGGACATACCGCTGGATATGATCGCTACCGAAGAACGTGTCATCCAAGTTCAGGTTTGATTCTTAACCGCAAAGACGTAGAGCACGCAAGCACACAGAGAAATTGTTATTTGTCCGCAAAGAACGCAAATGACGCAAATGTATTCGTTATCTTATGTAGCAGCGGCTTTAGCCGCGAACATGCGCATTCGCGGCTAAAGCCGCTCCTACAGTAACGTAACCCGGATGAAGTGAATAGCAATCGGGGGCAGCTAATTCCTGCTGTGCTTATATCTGGCTTCGGTCACAAGCAAAAAAGTCCTTGCCACTCGCAGCTCGTCCCTTGCCCCTGTGTTTCTATAACTTATAGAAACAACTTGTAAGCGGGATTTTCAGTTTCTTCCCAGTAACGATAACCGAGCTTGTCCAGGTAACTCACCAGCTCCTTGCGTTCAGCAAACGGCGTCTGCAAACCGACCAGAACCCGGC
>CAWEEC010000095.1:0-19810 GCA_963807785.1 uncultured Gammaproteobacteria bacterium
CGGTTTCCGTTCGAAGACAGGAAGACCCCAAAAAAAAGTTTACTGACCGCTAGCAGGTAGCAATCCGCTGCCACACGAACAGAAAACGCGGCGATTTTCTGTGGCAACTGTCAAATTGCAAACAATCGTTGTATTTTCCCAACGAATTTGTCTGCTTCCTGCTATTCCGCTAGTTGGTTGTGCATTATTCATACAATAGGGTAAAAACACAATACTTTTTTCAAAATATTTTCAGAATTCCATCGGCAGCCGGGGAAATTATTTGAATTTTGTCGTAATTTCGCTACAAAACAAACTTCAATATCCTTACGACCCGCATTGTCTCAGAGACATCTGAATCCTGTCTACCCAGGAAGCAATTTACAGGCCATGATGGTCACGATTTTTTCGAATTAGCAGTTTACTCATGGCGTCGCAGGCCAGGTGCGAACCGTTTCACAGATTCGGCCACCATCTGGCGGGCCGCAGATCAGCCGGGTATGATCGTTGCCTTTATACAACGAAGCAGTGTTCCGATGCCCCAGACCAAGGACGATTTGACCATCCAGGTGGTGAACAGACCGGAGCCCGGCTCAAGGAGTTCATCCAGCTACCGCAGGCATTCTACCAGCATGACGCCAACTGGGTTAAACCTTTATTTCTGGAACAAAAAGAACGCTTCAGCGATAAAAATCCGTTTTTTCAGCACGCCCGCTGGCAAGCCTGGATTGCCAGACGCGGACAACGTCCGGTCGGGCGAATCAGCGCACAGATCGATGAACTGCACCTGCAGCGCCACCAGGACCAGACCGGGCACTTCGGCTGCCTGGAAGCGGAAGATGATGCGGATGTCTTCAAAGCCCTGTTTGAGGTGGCCGAAAACTGGCTCAAAACCGAAGGCATGCAGCGCGTCACCGGGCCGTTCAGCCTTTCCATCAACGAAGAGTGCGGATTACTGATAGACGGCTTTGACACCCCGCCACGCATCATGATGGGGCACGGCCGCCCTTTTTATGGGCAACAGGTCGAAGCGCGGGGCTACAGGAAAGCCAAGGATCTGACTCGCCTATCACTGCCCGCCCGATTACGAAACGCCCAAAACGATGGCCAGGCTGGCCGAAAAGGCCGCCAACCGGGTGCGGATTCGCCACCTGAATCGCAAGGATCTGAACAACGAATTGAAAGTTCTACGCGATATTTTCAACGATGCCTGGTCGGAAAACTGGGGATTTGTCCCTTTCACCGAGGCTGAATTCAACGAAGTCGGGAAAATCATGACCCTGCTGCTTGACGACGACTTCGTCCAGATTGCAGAGGTCGACGGTGAACCCGCCGCCATGCTCATCGTGCTGCCGAATATCAACGAAATCATTCATGACCTGAATGGCCGACTGCTTCCCTTCGGTTGGCTGAAACTGCTCTGGCGGCTGAAAGTCAGGTATCCTAAATCAGCCCGCATCCCGCTCATGGGTGTCATCCGGAAATACCAGCGCAGCCGCCTGGGCCCGACACTGGCTTTCATGGTGACCGATGCCGCCAAGCAGCCGGTGATCCGCCGCGGTATCAAGGAGATGGAAATGTCCTGGATACTCGAGGATAACGCCGGTATGCGCAGCATCATCGAAGCGCTGAGTGGCGTAGCCTACAAAACCTATCGACTGTATGAAAAGAACCTCTGAATTCAGGCTTCGATGACACCGACCGAATTTACCGCTGTTATCCTGGCCGCCGACAGGAATCCGCATGACCCGCTGGTACAGGCGTCCAACGCCTGTTGCAAGGCCCTGGTGGAAGTCGATGGGATACCGATGCTGCAGCGTGTTGTCTCGGCACTTCAGGACAGCGAACATGTTGAGAACATCCTGCTTTCCGGACCGGCACGCGAACAACTGGCCAGCAACGAATTTCTCGAAAATGCCGTGAACAAGCGGCAAATCAACTGGCTGGCGCCACAAAACAGCCCCAGCAGCAGCGCCTATCAGGCCATGCAAAGCCTGCCGGAACACAGCCCGGTGTTAGTCACCACGGCCGACCACCCGCTATTGACCGCCGAAATTGTCGACTATTTTATCGGCAATGCTCTGCGGACCGGGGCTGATGTCGCCGTTGGTGTCATACGCTTTTCCGCGATAACGGAAAAATTCCCGAACGTAAAAAAGACCGTCACGCGGCTCAGGGACGGCGGTTACTGTGGTTGCAATCTGTTTGCCTTCCTGACCCCGCAGTCCCACCGGGTGGCCGCAGCGTGGCGCAAGGTCGAACAGCAGCGCAAGAATCCCTTACGGGTTATCAGCCAGCTGGGGTGGTGGTCGGTATTGCGTTACCTGCTGGGCCGCATGACGCTGGATAAAGCATTGGCTGAACTCTCGGAACGCCTGAAGGTTCATATCAAGCCGGTTCACCTGCCGTTCCCGGAAGCTGCCATAGACGTCGATTCCATCGCTGATCAGAAGCTGGTGGAAGAAATCACCGGCACCGACAAATGATGCTCGTGCTGCAGGGAAAACCTGTCCTGGTCCGCTTGATAAGCACGTACGCTGACCCGAACTGACCAGTGGTCGCCTTCGCGTCTCACCTTGTACAGGTAATATTGTGCGCACTGCCCTGACTGGTGGCCGATCGCTGACGCTGAAGGAATACCGAACACAGGTATTTTGCCTTCACCGTGCGGAATCCCCGCCTCGACAGTGCGATGACTGTGCCCGTGTAAAACCAGTTCTGCGCCCTCACGCTCCAGAATAGCGCAAAGCGCTTTGCCATCGGTCAGTCGTTTTCGCCATTTCTCATCTTCCACGCGCGGTGGATGATGCAGTAAGACAATGCGAAACAAACCCTGTTCAGCCGATTGCCGCAATAACATCGATAAACGCTGTCTCTGTTGCGCCCCCAGCGAACCGGTTGCCAGAAAAGGCGCCGAGGCACTGGCGCTCGACAAACCGATCAGAGCGACCCCGTTGCGGATGCGCAAACTCGGAAACAACTGCGCATTGCCCGACTCCGAAAATTCTGCAACCTCGGGATCGGATTGCATATAGGGCTGCCACAGTGAAAACGTACTGGACCAGGGCGACCGTACGTAAGCATCGTGATTACCCGGAACCACGGTCACTCGATCCGCGGCACCCAGACGATCCAGCCACAGGCGCGCCTGGCGGAATTCGTCCGGCAGGCCGATATGCGTTAAATCGCCGGTAATGACGATATGTTCCGGCCGTGTCCGTCTCAGGTCACACAGCAATGCATCAAGCACTTCGCTGCGGTGTTCCGCGCGCCGCTTGCGGTGCCAGGACAGGTAACCCAGCACGCGCTTGTTCATCAACTGCCGCCAACGCACCCCCTGCAGCGATGTCAGATGCGGGTCAGAAAGCTGCGCAAAATACAGCCCGGCATGATCGGTAGCCTTCATCTCAGGCAAATTATTCTCAAGCAAATTTGTTGATTTATCCACATTGATTTAGGATGCCGGGCGAATCCAGTTAATTAAGCTTGCGCCAGTCCGTTGAATGCCAACCACCCCGCAAACAGTCGACCCACCATCGGCCTGATCAGTAATCCACACAGCCGTCGCAACCGCTCACAACTTGCGGCTGTACAGGGCATTGTCGCAAATCACCCGAATATCCACCATCACATCACGCAAAGCGCCGATGAAATACCGCGCGCACTTCAGGGTTTCGCGCAACGGGGCGTGGACGTACTGGCTGTCAACGGTGGAGACGGGACGACAGCACAGGTATTCAGCGAACTTCTCGAGCAACGCCCTTTTGCCGGATTGCCTTCGGTTATCCTGCTGCCGGGTGGAACCACCAATATGAATGTCGGCGACGTCGGTCTGCGCGGCAAGCTGATTCCAGCTGTGCGCCGCATGGCCAATTGGGCCGAGCAGGGTTCGGACGAAGTCGAACGCCTGACGCGCCCCATTCTTCGCATCGAAGGCTGCGTAGACGGGAGAATTATCTGCGGCATGTTTTTTGGTACAGGGACTATCATTCGCGGCATTGAATACTACCACCATACTGTTAACAGCATGGGTATCACAGACGAACTCGGCCCGGGCGTTGTCACCCTGCGCACCATCTGGGGTATTGCCCGCAAAGAACCCGCGTTTTCCGACCCGAGCCCGATCCGCATCGAATTCGATGCGGCGACAGATACCCAAACCCGGCAGGTGGTGTTGCTTCTCATCAGTTCGCTGGAACGATTATTCCTGGGATTTCGGCCCTACTGGGGCGTCGAAAATGCCCCCCTGCATTGCACCTGGGTGCAACAACCCACCGGCAAAGTGTTTCGCGCCTTTCATTCCGTACTGCGCGGCAGGCCCAATCGGCATGCCGGACAGGAAAACGGTTATTTCAGCCATAATGCCGGAGAGATCCGCCTGTGGATAGACGGAGCCTTTGCCGTCGATGGTGAAATTTATCATGCCAGTACAGCACACGGCCCGGTCATCGTCAGCAATGGCGGCGATATCGAATTTATACGCCTGGGTCATTAGGACCTGTTGACAGGATGAAAACGGCAACGGCACAGAAACAACTGGGTAGAGCCATTGGTGACCTCACCACTTCACCGCAGCATCCGGCTCTCACCCAACTGGTTGCAGCCCTGAAAGACAGGCATGGTGACTGCGTCGCCGCTGTGCTGTTTTATGGTTCCTGTCTGCGCAGCGGCGACCCCTACGACGGCCTCGTCGATCTGTACCTGATCGTCGATCATTACCGTTGCGCCAACTCCGGCCTGGTCAAGGCCTGCTGGAACTGGCTGTTACCGCCGAACGTGTTTTATGCAGAATTTGCCCACAACGGGCAAACAGTGCGCAGCAAATACGCCATAGTCTCGCTTGCCGACCTGAACAAGGGGACCTCACAACGCTGGTTCCATTCCTACCTGTGGGGACGTTTCAGCCAGCCGACGGCTGTTGCCTGGTGCCGTGACGACACCACCCGGGACATTATCGAAAACAACCTGGCACAATCAGTGGTGACTTTTCTGAACCGGGTGCTACCCGCTCTACCACCACAGGGCAGTATTCAGTCACTGTGGAGCAATGGACTGCGACTGAGCTACGGCGCAGAACTGAGGGTGGAATCATCGGCACGCGCGCGTGAATTAACCGACGCTAACAAAGCCTATTACCAGCAGGTTACCCGTCTCGCCGCTCCGCTGTTGAATGTTCCCTGTGCAATTTCCGGAGCCCCTCCGGCACAGGACTACCAGACCGAGATCTCTTCACTGCGGCGTTTTGGCAACCGGATCGGTTGGAAAATGCGCACTGTACAGGGCAAATTCCTGTCGCTGGCACGATTGATAAAGGCACTGTTCACCTTCGACGGAGGACTGGACTATATCGCCTGGAAGCTGGAACGTCACTCCGGCGTCCACATTGACATCCCGGAAAAAGTGCGGCGTTACCCGCTGATTTTTATCTGGGGACTTTTCTGGAACCTGTACCGGCGTGGTATATTTCGCTGACAGGCTGATGACTAACAGGTGCGTAAGTTAGGCGGTATCAGATTTCGGGACACGCTGTAAATACATCCCTGTACGCTCGACGGCCGCGTCCATGCGGCTGACGGTCCCGAAAGCTGATACCGCCTAACTTACGCACGCCTTGGTAAGCTGCTCACAAATTGGACGATTCCATGGTAATGGCCGCCCGACAGACGTCAACGATGCCGCGTATCTGGCTGGTGATAGGCGATAAACTTGGCGACAACGCCCAGGTAGAGATGATCGCAAACAGCCTGGGCCTTGCCTACACGGTCAAGCACCTGTCTCCCAGGCCAGAATACGTTCTGGGAAAACCCCGTTTCAAGGTGTCTCTCGACCATCTGGACCCGGACAACTCGGACGTTCTTTCACCGCCCTGGCCGGACCTGGTGATTACCGTCGGTCGCAGGCACGCCATGGCGGCGCTCTGGATAAAAAGGCACTGCCCGAAAACAAAGGTCGTTTTACTCGGCAGGCCACGGCGCTGGATCGACAGCTTCGACCTGATTATCACGCTACCCCAGTATCGCTTACCGGACTTGCCACACGTCATGCGCCTGTCCCTGCCACTCATGAGAACGGATACAGAAGCCGTTTCCAGTTCAGCCAAAGCATGGGCGCAAAGATTAGAGTTACTGCCCAGACCCATCATCGCCGTGCTGATCGGCAGCGCCACCCGGCCGTTCCACTTTAACACTGGGGTCACAAATGAGTTACTTACGCAGTGCAGGAAGCTGCAGACGAGGTACGGCGGCAGCTTGTATTTCTCAACCAGCCGCAGAACCTCAACAGACATCGTCAACGCCCTCAAGGCACAGCTGCCCGAGGGTGCGCAGATCTTTGAGTGGCAACAAGGCTGCACTGACAACCCCTATCTCGCGCTTCTCGAACATGCGGATTATTTTGTCGTAACGGGTGACAGTGTCTCTATGATGATCGAAGTCGCCGACCGCGGTAAACCGCTGGCCATCTTCCAGCTCCCCGCTAGCCGGCAGGGTTTGATCTGGCAGTCGTTCACCCACCGGCTTCACGCTCAGCCTGATCACAGCATCTGCAGCAGACTGCTCAGATGGATAGGCAGGCTGTTGTACCAATCCGGGCTGGTTGGGTTTACCCGTGACCTGACGCAAATTCACAAGACACTCATCGACGGCGGGTTCGCCGTTCATCTGGGGGACGCGTTCAACAAACCATCCCGGGCACTGCCCGATGAGCTGGGCCGGATACGGGAAAGAATCCTCGCACTAATCGCCAACACTTAGCCGCCCGGCCCCCAGCATTAGCGCTACAATGCCCCGCTTCAGGCTTTGGCGGGGCAGAAATGGAAGCCTTACTTCGCTTAATGTATTCTTAGCGGCCTTAAATTCCGAACCCGTGGTTGGCGAACGTATCCAAACATCATCGCAAGACCATCATAACAAGGAAAGAATCAGGATTTCCGACAGTTCAATAGATACTGCGGTCGCTGTATGCATATGCACCTTCAGGCGCCCAGCGGGCCTCAGACGTTTGCTGGCAGGCCTTGCCGGCCAAACGTTCAACGATGTCCCTCACCCGAAAATCACAGTGATCGTTGCCGACAATGAGGGCAGCCTGGAAAATCGGCGGATATGCAGCGAATTCCAGGAATCTGCGTTAGAGTCCCTGACTTATGTTGCCGAGCAACGGCAGGGTATTTCCTATGCGCGCAATGCCTGTATAGACAATCTGCCCGACATAACAAGCTTTGTGGCGATGATCGATGACGATGAATCACCGGATCCGGCATGGTTGAATCATTTGCTGCTTGCACAGTCCAGGAGCGGCGCGGATGTGGTCGTCGGCCCGACCTTACCGAAATTCGAAGCGAACACAGCAACCTGGGTTCAGGAGACCGGGTATTTCGCGAAACCGCAAAATCCGGACTCGTTTGAGGATCTTCAGGCAGATCCACCGGCAGCCACCTGCAATGTGCTGGTAAACGCGGAAATATTCTCCAAGCTGGGACTCCGCTTCGACCCGTTACTGGCACTCAGCGGCGGGGAGGACAAACTGCTGTTCCAGGATATCAAGTTGCGTGGTTATAAATTTGTATGGGCCGCCCGGGCAAAGGTGACGGAATGGATACCGCGGGATCGCGCCACCTTTGCATACATGTGGCGAGAGGAATTTCGACGTGCGAGCGTCAGGCACTACGTAAAATCCAGGCTGAAAGTATCAAACCCGCTCAAGCTGTTTATTCTTGTTCCTAAAGCTCTGACACGGGCTGTAAAGAATATAATGGTCGGTTGTTACCGGGTTACGGCCCAATTGCTAAAACGTAATGCGAACCGGTCAAAGTTAGCGCTCAGCGCCCTCGTCATCGCCGATGGATTCGGCTCAATTGCCGGTCTTCTTGGACTCAGAAGCCGTCACTACCAGCGCTAAGAATTTTAATGCCGTTAATAGTATCACTCAGCCGCAACAGCATTCTGACAGGGGAATATACGGTATACTATCTAACACAGCGCCGCTGTCTTTTTTAATGTTGCAAGAGGCAGATACCATCGGCACAAGCTGATGCTCAGCCGGTTAGCCGACACCGGGAACGTTGGCGTTCTCCGCGGAGTATGCGGTTGCAGAATGAAGCGCTATCGGTCATTTACTTTGCCAAAATAGATATTTCGACACCGTTTGAATATGTTTCCCAGCCTTAAATCGTTGAGAAAACCACAGCAACGTTTCGCACGCCGCTGTTATTCCCAGGAAGGTGAGGACATGATATTGCAGCGCGTGTTCGGTCAGCGCAGAGAAGGATTCTTTGTCGATGTCGGAGCCCATCACCCGTTTCGCTACTCCAATACGTACTTGTTCTATAAAAAGGGCTGGCGTGGCATAAATATTGATGCAACACCTGGCAGTATGCGTGAATTTAAAAAATACAGGCCAGCCGATATCAACCTTGAAGTGGCAGTTTCTCAAACACCCGGGGAATTTTACTTTTATCTGTTTGATGATCCCGCCTACAACACCTTCGACGCAGACGCCGCAGAAAATGCACAGCTGGCAGGCGCAAAACTCCTTGAGAAGGCCAATATCACCAGCCGCCCTCTAAAGGATATTTTAAACGAGCAATTAACTGAGCATAAAAAAATAGACTTTTTGTCAGTAGATGTCGAAGGCTTTGACTTGGAAGTGCTGAAATCCAACGACTGGATTCGCTATAAACCCGAGTATGTATTGGTCGAGTGCCTGGGCATACCGTTACCGAAAATATCCGAAGACAACACCTATATCTATCTGAGCTCACTTGGGTACAGCATCTTTGCAAAAACAGTTAATACGGTTTTTTTCAGGCACGCGGAATACTAATCGCTCAAAAGCACCCCCAACACTGACGCAACCGCCATGAAATTCACTATTCGCTCGACACTTCATAAAATAAACCGCGCTTACACATCAATGCTGAGCCGGAATATAAATACGTCCAACCTGACTCTCCTGTAACTCAAAGTAGAGCCGGCATTCTGGCAACACTTGTTTCGCAACTACTGCTGATCGTCTTTTACCCGCGCAATAAACGCGTCATCTATGGAATATCAGCCATAGTCGGCGCCGCTTTTATATTTTACATGCTCGCCCCGCCATGGATGCTCTCTCGTCTCGCCGACATCAGTTTTCCGCAGCGCATTCATATTTTGGAGCATGCACTTGACCTGATTGCGGCCGCTCCGGTGTTTGGAAGCGGGTATCAGACCGAATTTCTAGCACACATACCCAACTCAACTGACGTCTATAATAGCGCCCACAACACAATTTTAGCTATTGCACGCGATGGTGGACTTGCCGGCCTTGGACTCCAGCTACTTGTCATATCCATCCAACAGGTGCAACGCTACCTCGTGACCACGCGAAGGATCATAGTCGAAAAGTACGACCGGTTGCTCCCGGGGGGGCTGCCCAAGGCCACCCACATGTACTTATCGCCGGGGTGTCATGGCAACAAACTGTGACCAGCGTGATGCCGTGCGAAAGCGGCAGCCGGGATAGTGCTAATTTGCCAGGGTCTCGCACTCATGTCTGGAGAATACTTGAGTAGTAGGGCGAATACAGTGTTATGATCGGCCGAGGGTTAATTCTGCTTTTATTACAGTGTTTGGTAGCACTGGCATTGTAACAGCTCGCTGAGATTCAGGGCTTTTTTGATTCTGCCAAGGGGGCAGCAGTGCGCTCAAATCGGTAAATCGTGATCCTCATAAACCACTTCCATTCGAAAAGACGCTTTCGAGACACGATCATCATCGCACTTATTTCGGTTTGCCTGTTCATACCGGCTGCGGAACTGACGCTGCGTGTTCTTTGCACCTACTGCACCTATACCGAACGGACTCAGGGACGTTTTGTTTCACCATATTCGATACGCAAGAGTTCCTGGTATTTCATCAGATCGCCCGATGCCGTTAGCAATTATCAGGAGCGGGAGTTCAACTATGAGATCAGGACCAATTCGCTGGGCTTCAGGGATATCGAACATCCGCTATCCAAACCTCGGGGCGAGCTGCGCATTATGGCAATCGGCGACTCTTTCACGGAGGGAAAGGGAGCCAGGTTCGAACAGACCTGGCTGAATCAACTGGGCAGAACGCTCAATGCCGAACATGCCGGAAGCCGATTCAGAATGATTTGTGGTGGAGTCGCTGCAAGCGATCCCTTCTTTGGTTATCGTATCCTGGAGGACAAGCTGCTGGTCTATCGACCGGATTTCGTCCTTTTGGTCGTGAATCACAGTGATATCCTGGATGCAATCGTACGTGGTGGAATGGAACGTTTTCTCCCGGACGGGACAGCCAAAGGTGTCAACCCTCCCGACCCCCCCTGGTTGTATGAATCGAGTCACTTAGCACGTTTTATTCTTTTTGAGCTGTTCGATTATACCCACCACCTCATCACGCGTCCGGAACGCGGTAGAAAAGCACATCAGGCGCTGGAAAAAATAATGCGCCTGCTACACAAATATAATACTCTGCTCGAGTCCCGGGATATTGAATTTTCGCTGGTTATTCTTCCTCTCAGGGGTGAGCTGAAACACAATCAATACGAGAAACTGGACCTATTGAGAGAATTTGCAGTGCAGCATCAGATCGATGTCATTGATACAAAGCCTTACCTTTATGAAAAACTGACGGAAAGCGAAAACAGGCTTGAAGATATTTATTGGCCCATCGACACCCATTTCACAGAGCTGGGCTACCGCTATTTTGCAGAGGCTGTTGAAACTGGCCTACACCCGATAATTGCCCGCGCCCAGGCCGGGGCGAGCCAGACGGACGAGTAGATGACTAACGCTTATTCATGCTGCAACGCTTGAATACGGCCCTTGATCATGAACCGAATCACTTCGGATCGGCTCTAAAGATATCGCCTCCATCCAAGGCGATCCAGAATCTGATGCTCGACGTAAATCTTTTGGATTGATCGCAATCTGTCGAGCACCGATACGAAATTGAAAATCCCACGCTTAATCGACCGCTACGAATAAAGTTGGCGGTTATTTCACTGGGTCAGGTTCATATCCTGCGACTGGCATGCTTGGCGCCGGCCTCAAGCAAGACTCAGTTTCGCCATCACACGGGGACAAGCCACTGTCCTTCGCCTTCAGGCTCGGGTCGGGGTCATTACGGCATCTAACGAACTGCATAAACTCGCCAGCACCCCTCCGCAGCCATTTGATCTGAAACGCGGTCTTGCAATGACTTAGCCATCAAGCACCCATCTCCAATAAGCAGCTTTGTTATTCCGTAGGACAGCAGAATCCTATCCACTTCGTTCGGGCTTGTTTCGAGGCGAAAGAGGCTGTCCACATCACGTACCCGCGATGATCTGTCACGGCCCTTATAGGAGCTTGATGCAATTACAAATCGCGCCCCGGTTGTTGAAAACAGATGTAAGGTGTCGTGGGTGAGAGGGCAATCTGCCAGGATATCGCCTTCATGGATCGCGAGAGGGCACGCTGCCAGGATATCGCCTTCATGGATCACTCTGGTAAGTGTTCCCAGTCGTTTTTCGAAGTTTTCCCTTGCTTGGGGCTCTAGACGAAGCGGCGAAAAATCACGCTTTGTTGCGGTGACTACCAGGACGGCTGCGCTGACTACCAGGACGACAGCCCCCCCACCTATTACATACCGAGCAAGCTTCCTAGTTTTTTGATCAATACGCGAGTAGGTTTCCTCATCAATTACTGACGCCAACGCACCCGCGAGAACGACTTGGGGGAAGAAAGCAGCGAAGAAAACGTATCTCTCAAAGTAGTCAGAAACATGACGCAGAACAAGATACGCTGCAACGGTCGCAAAGAAGCCAGCGAACGCAAACAACGTCAGCCGGGCTACCAAGCGCGCGCCAAGAACCAACGCTGGGATTGAAAGCAGATATAGCAGTGGAAAACTCATGAGCAGCCTACCTGCAAACGGAGCATTTTCTTGAATACCCGGCATACCGGTAGTTGAAAAAGGAGAGCTGTAGGGCCAAAAAAGCGCGGCTACAAAAGCGCAACAAATCGCTAACACGCCAACCAAGGGCCGCCGAATTAGCAAAGCCGATTCCCGCCAGGAAGTATAGAAACCAAGAAGAAATTGCAATACCAAAATAATAATGATCCAACTGCCGGTCAAATTATGAGATAACAAAACAAACCATACGATAAAAGCTATACCAAATAGATAAAATACACGGCCTTTTGCAAGATATTCATTAGCAAACGAGAAGGAAACAAGCGCCAATGACCAAGCAAGAAAGCTTGGATATGCCTGAATTCCGGCAAGAGTTTGTAAAGATAACTCCGATGACCAATTATAATTGGAGCCTCGAACAACAGTACATATAATGATAAAAAGTGCAGAAGCCCGTATAGCCGAATTAATACTGAGGAAGGACGAAAAAAAATATAAAACGGAAAAAACAAATATTGCTACGTTAACTAGCCCACTGTACTGCAAAATGTTGTAAGGAGTAATATTCGCCGCCCACCCAATCGCAGAAACAACAAATAGATATGGCGTAAAAACAATAGAATCGTCTGCTGGTTGGAGGGTTGCCTCATGCATCAAATTGGGGAAATTCCGATACACCTCAGAAATACCTGCGACGTAGACGTAAATATCCCCACCCCAGCCTCTATAAAAGCACAGAAGACCGTAATATAGCGAAAATGCTAATAACAGGGCGATGGCGACACCGTCCCCAAATGCGGGCCATCCGATGCTGTGCCGTTTTACGTGCATCCGCTAGTATTCCTTTCGTGAACTGAACTGCACTCGCCCTCTCTCGGATACCGGCTTGGTACTGCGGCATGGGTCCCGTGGCGGGGTGTATGGAAATTTGCTGACGCCTCTGTGACTATAGAAGAGTAAAAGCCCTTTTCCCTGAAGTCCACACCCATTGGGCAACCGTTTCCGATGCTTTTTGTTGCATTGGGCCATCTTATGGGCGAGTGCCATGAGTTCAGCGCTGGTCAGCGCCTTGAACCAGCGAAACCGTGCGCCGTTGGAACCCTCGATATAGACCCCGTCCAAGAACAGCATGTGAAAGCGAAAGTTGAGCAACAAGGAGTGCTGCAAGGAGTAGCAAGTTACGGTAGGCTTGCTTATTTTTTTTCTATCTTTTTGATTATATTTTATATTTTATCGTTGGTACCTACAAATTGATCACTTTCTCCATGATGTACCGCGGCCTTGCTTTGGTCTCCTTGTATATTTTTCCAAGGTATTCGCCGATTATGCCAATACAGAAAATCTGTATCCCGCCTAGCAGGTAAACTGGTAACACCGTGGAAGCCCAACCGGGTACAACACCGCCGGAATAGAACTTGATCAGCACGGTATACGCGATCATTGCCAGTGTCAGTAAAAATACAATTATACCGATTGCAGTAATGAACCGAAGAGGTACCACCGAGAACGAGGTAATGCCGTCAAGGGCAAGGGCGATCATTTTTTTGGGCGGGTATTTCGACTCCCCGGCAAATCTTTCTGCGCGGTCATAATAAACGTTACAGGACGGAAAGCCTATCAATGGCACCATGCCTCTGAGGAAAAGGTTAGCTTCCCTGAACTCCTTGAGTGCTTCCACGGCACGTCTGCTTAGCAAGCGATAGTCAGCATGATTGAATACAAGATCAACGCCAAGCAGTGCCATCATGCGGTAAAAAGTTTCTCCCGTCCAGCGTTTGAAGCGCGTATCCGTGTCCCGACGTTTTCTTACGCCAAATACTATATCGACACCGGAGATGTACTGGTCGACCATCTCCTCTATGACGGAGATGTCATCTTGAAGGTCTGCATCGATTGATATAATTGCATCCCCATGTGCCGTGAACAGCCCGGCCAGCAAAGCATTCTGGTGGCCGCAGTTCCGTGAAAGCTTAATACCAGCTATATGCTTGTCCTCGGAAACCAGTGAGGTTATTTTATTCCAAGTATTATCAATGCTGCCATCATCAACGAAGCATATTTGGCTGTCTGGACTGACTTTATTTGTATCGATAAGGTTGCCAAGCAACGTCAGTAGCCTGCTGGAAGTTTCACTCAAAATCTCCTGTTCGTTGTAGCATGGGATAACTATACCGAGTCTCATTGTGAAATCCTGTATATCAAGCTGATTTATACTGTACAGCGCGAGTGTGCCAAGCATGTATTGCGCATGATCTAGACCGGATTGCCGGTTCTGGTTATCAGGTACAGACCAAGCAGCACAAATAAAACTCCTGTCACCGTGGAGATATCTATAGGTTCCTTAAGAAGCCATACGCCACCAAGGTAAACGAGAACAAATGTGAGCGCGGTAAAAGCATAGACGTCTACAAGCTTCTCATGAGATAACGCATAGATCCAGATTGCAGTACCAAGCGCATAGAAGCTAAGACCGAGTATTATCGGCACATTAATGAATTCAATAAACGTCTGGTTATCCTTAGCGCCAACGCGAAACAATAGTTGACCGATTGCTGCTGAAATCGCAGCACCCGTCAAAAGCATAATTGAAAACTTATTCATAACCAAGCATTTGTACTTTACAGATTAACAGGCTTTGTGAGAAGGTAAGGGACAGTTATACGCATAGGTTGTCCGGACGTGTGGATGTGTTAGATGGCTCGCGAATACCGATTCGCAAGGACGTAATAGTTCTTCTTCAGCTTGGCGAACAGGGTATATAACTTTACAGGAAATAACCGTAATATATTCTTTCTTAATTTGTACAATGGGGGCGAAACATCGGGAATCCGGCTATCATCCCCGATGATTCTTTGTTTCAGCTCGTTAGTCTGTTGTTCTACGATTGTTTTATTCACATATAAAATGCTATTGTATCGATACCATGGTTCGACGCTGTTGTCCCTGTAGATATATGGCCTGATTGCGTCAATGGGCACGTATCCTTTTTCGGCGAAAAGGAGCCTCCAGAACTCATAGGGTTGTTCATTGATATGATTTTCACCGCCTTGACCTGGTACGGCTGCTGAAAACAGTATTAAATCGCCATGACGAACGAGAGATGCAATAAAGTCACGAGCTACTTGCTTGGGCAGATGCTCGGCAACTTCCAGACTCTGGACGAGGTCGAATTTCTGTTCTAGGTCGATCGGTTGAGCCAGGTCATGGGGCCAGAAATTAGATTTATCGATAAGAAGAGAATCCTGGTCGACATATGGACCATCAATTCCAATAGTTTTGGTGGCCCCATGCGAACCCCAAGCGGCGAGCCATGCTCCCTGGCCGCAGCCGAAATCAATAACACTGTGTATGCTTAAGTGTTGAGTGAGCAGCGGGAGTATTATCCCGGCCGACCTGGTGGCTCCCGAATTAATATACTGGTAGAAGTTCGCATCATACTTATGCATGCTTGTCTTATTCGCCTCCATATGCTTTATGTCGCGTAGTCGGGGTAGCTGCATATGCAACAGTTCATTACTATGAGGTATGATATTTGCCGAAGCTGATTGCTCATGGATTCAACCGACCAGCGCAGGCCGTAGCTTTCAATGACCGGCTCCGGCGCAAGTGTGGTGTCCGTGCTAAATAACAAGCAGGTCGAAGTCCAGCTTCCATTGTCGCTCTTAAACTCACACCATAGGGCAGGCACTAATTGCGCATCCAGAAACCGCGCCTTAACCAATTTACTACGATAGCGCACCACCTGTTCTTTGCCATACAACTTAAGCGTCGCGGGCGTCCGCTTAAAATGGGCAATGCGCTTGGGGGTATATTTATCCCCATACTTTCTGTTGCGTCCGCGTAGGCCTTTCTTTCTCGGCGGCGGTACATCGTACAAGCGCGTATCAATTCTTACCTGTCCGATCGCATCAAAGCCCCGTTGCTGCATCGACTCAACAAAAAAGCGCCGCATATACCAGCTATCGGTGAACACCCGAACCTTTACCCTTCGAAGAGTATAAGAAGAATAAAACCCCTTTACCCTGAAGTCCATGTCCATTGAGCGGCCGTTTCCGATGCATTTCGTCCGGGTTACCACGGAATCTTGCCCAATTCTTCCCATCATCGTTTGGCCATTTGTCTATTTCCCATCACTTATTAACCAATGCCCGCCTGCAGCCCAACCGATACCCTCCCGCTTGTGCCTGGGTAGCAGCAACTTGAGTGGAAGAGACAGATTCCTTCGGGTCAGCCAAAAAATCCTGCTCGCCTAAAGCGCCTACTTTAGGTGAACACGCGCTTAAGCCGCTGCGCCTAGTACATGGCCGCATGACGTTCGGCCCGCGGCAGAAAATGACACCATGGGTTCTAATTAATGAGGATTGGTATAAATTCTTAGAGCAGTGAATTGCGAAGAAAAACTCTAAAGGTTTGGTTCCGATAGTTCAACTTGAATCCCTCCATAGGACCTTGAAGGTACCTGTACGACGCCTCATCCACCAACACGATCAAGTCCAGTCGCGCTTCCACCGGTCCGCTGGTTTCAAAACGCGTCCGTAAACGCCGCTGTTCACCAATCGGCAGCTCGACGTTCCAGAAGTCATTACCGGGACGGGTGCGAAGAGCACGACGAAGCTGCTCCGCCGTGTAATCCCCTAAATTGGCTGCAACATAATTCGTCGTGGCCTGCCATTTGGCCAGACCGAGGAACCTTTCCTGGAAGTAAGTTCCGGTCGCCTTTCGCATGAATTCGTCCGTCGAGAAGCCGACAATTTGACTGAGGTGGATTGTGCGCCGCTCAATTTCATCGTCTGACACCGTGCTCAGGAATGTATCGGGGATAAAAAGGTTTCTGCCCTCACTCGTCATCCAAAGCATAGCCAACTGCTGGTCGAACGTGCCAATGACAGCCACATCTTTGTATGTCCCCTTTTCGAGTTCGCGAAAAAGCCCGGTGAGGTCTGCGCGATAAGTCGCGATTGGCATAAAATCGTCAAACCATACGCGCGGCTGCTGCTCCTTGCCGACTGCTAACCGGGCATCATTTACCAATCCTATCGCCAGACCGGCAAGTATTACTATGGCACTGGTGAACAGCGTTACTGGGCGGCTCCGGAAAAGGTTGACAGCCATCATGAGCAGAAAAAGCACGCACCCAAGACTCGCTAGAGAATGCACGCGGTCGACGAACTGGTTGTTTTGTATGCCTTTTCCAAGGAAACCACTAAAAACAGGCAGGGCGAGGACGGAGCCACCAACCATTACGAGCAGTACGATGGCCACGCTTTTTTGTCGGGTCGACATGGCTGATGCGTATTCTCTCTTGCCAAGCACCTTCATCAGACCGGCAAGGAGCACCAGACCACCGAGCATGATAAACGTCCTCTGTGACATATAAATCACAAACCAGGAACGAGAGTGCTCGAACATCCCCCATCGTTGAGACACATCGTTGGGGGTCAACCAGGACTGAAAGAGCAACGGAAAAACGACGGCACCGAAACCAACAACGACCTGCGTCGCGGCCATTATTATAGGTTTTCGAATGCCATCGTCTTGGAAGACCGCTAACATAAAAAGGGTGGCGGTAGCGATTAAGTAGCCGGTCGCCCCGTGCATGTCTCCCTGTGCCGCCAAACCAATCACCACGCCGTGCGTAATGTATATCACGGGACGGGCAAGATGTAGGCGCAGATGTCGCCACACAGCCACGCCAGTGATCAAGGTTCCTATTTGGAAAAGGTTTGTCACAAATGGCCTAGGATAGCGAAAATTCCATATTCCCAGCTCGTAAGTGGCGACGACCATGAGCAGCGCCCCTACGGCAGCAAAAGTGCGGTTGCCAAGAGCAATATTGAGCAAGCAGTAAGCAAGCAGGAACCGCGCGACCGAGACGAGGGCGTCGGCAACGACAAACCCCCCATCTCCGAACACGGCGACGCAAAGGGCGTGAGGCAGCATCGATACAACCGGGAATGATAGAAGGCCACTACCGTATGCTTCGAAGGTCACGAATTCGCTATACTGCCCGCGCGCGAGCGCATAGATCAGCGGCAGATAGTCGGTGTCCCCATACCGGTATAGCAGCGTAATCTTGAACGGTTCATCCGGCCGATGAAGGGCCGCAAGTAACCAGTAGATCAGGCCCATCGCCGCAGAGGCCGTTGCGCCCGCTAAAAGTGGCAAGTTCAGCCTCACTTGGTGCACCCGAAACACTGCCGGGGAACGGGAGATGCCTGCCGCTCGACTGATATCATTTATGAGAACCAGAATTTAGCCTGCTCGGATCAACTAAAGGTCTCATAACTCGCGCCTCCTAAATACCAGCGTGCGGTTTAGGAGAAAGCTCGCAAGTGGATAAAATAGACATGTAGCAATGAGGGGAGCGGACTTGAAAACAAAGTATCGGTCGACGATATCGACAAGCATTGAATTAATAGCAATTAGAGTGACAGACACCGCTAAGAATCGCGTCATAGATCTGAAATGACTCCCCCTGTGTCGGAACGTAAAGAAATAATGCCCAGCATATGATGCGACGATGCTGATGATCGACGCAAACGTAGCGGAGACGGCAGGGATCAGGCCGAGCTCTGAAGTCGAAATCCAAAACAGCGCGACATAAAGAAAGGTGGCACAGAGGCCCACCAGTCCAAATCGGACCGGTTCTCCAAACCACAAACTCTTGTGGACGCATAGGATATAGGATCATCAGGGGTTTCATTTGCGCCATACGGCGACAACAGTTTTACCAAGCTTGAAATTGCAAAGTCGATCTACTCCTATCGACGCGCGGACGAAGACGCGGTCCCATAACGCGATCTGTCGCTTGGTGGGCATTCCCTGTCGTAATAGAACACGATTGCCCAGCGATGCGAGAAGCCCAACGCTGTCGAGGTAAAAACACGCTTCGCAGTAGATTCCCGGGGGGGCAAGTCTGAGCAAGCTGCTCGCGGCGTACCTGCGATAGTGTCCGATAGTACGATCGAATTCGCTGAACAGCCAGCTATGCGCTGGAGCGAGTACTATTAGGCGGCCCTGAGAATTCAGAAGGTGCGCTGCGTATCGAAGCTCCTCACGATCATCCTCAATATGCTCTAAAACGTCCAAATAGGCGATGGTGTCGAATCGCTCGGCAGCAGGCAAATCTTGTGTCATACCTTGTAATGCAGTGCATTGTTTCGTAAGAGCCCCAGCGCTAATCCGTCTTTCTATTTCTGCTACGGACCTACCGTCCGGCTCAAGGCAC
Organism: uncultured Gammaproteobacteria bacterium; assembly: GCA_963807785.1. GTDB lineage: Bacteria > Pseudomonadota > Gammaproteobacteria > SZUA-229 > SZUA-229 > JABDQW01. Next base: position 19,105 of record CAWEEC010000095.1, read on the forward strand.
AGCCAGCGCACCACGTTTGCATTCCATAGGAGCGGAACATTCGTGCCTATTCCCGAGCCGACCTCGAGGACAGAGCCGGTGAAGTATCTATTGAGCTTTTCGGTCCAATATCTCTTCCAACGGATCGCCTCTGAGAATAACTCAAGCTCGTCGCCAACATAACGAAAACCCGAATTATCCGTCATCTCCATCCTGTTGTGGAATGAGTATGAGTGTGCTGGCGATGAACCTATCGGCGTCGACAATCGGGACGGTTTGCAAAGCACTTCTGTTTGACAGGAGACCGAGAACGGCTAGCGCCCCGACGAGAATCGAGATCAAGAATATGACCAGCGCGAAACCTAAAACATTAGTAGCCCAACCCGGTATCGCGAGATCGGTAAATAAGCGAACCAAAACAACAATGATGCTGGCGAATAACGCACAAAGCATGGTAACGCCGAGACTGCAAAGTAACCTCACAAGAAAAACGTCGAAAAATGCCGAAATCGCGCTCAATCCGTGGATAAAAAGAGAAACAGAATTCATCTTGGGTTGTCCGGAATACCGGGTTCCCCTATGCGTATTAAGCCGCTCAATCGGAACGCGCGAGTGGACTACAGCGGCCGCCAGGTGGTTCCAAAGGTTCGGGTTATGTGCGAGGGAAATTAGAGATTTTTTATCGATTATCATGAAATTTCCAAAATCAATTACCTTTCCGGTCATT
>CAWEEC010000096.1:0-13356 GCA_963807785.1 uncultured Gammaproteobacteria bacterium
CGGGCACAGTTTCGGCCAGACTGTTCCAGGCCCCACAATTGCCACACTGCCCCGCCCACTTTGAGCTTTGGGCACCACATTCAGTACATTGATAGTATTGTCTTATTTTTGCCATTGCTGCCTAAATTCCACACCAGACGGACAGAGCAGATTATTGTATTAATTATTGATCTTATCCTGTTGAGTTATCCCATATCCACAAGTCTCTCCTGATCAAACCGGGTTGACCCTCGCTCATATTAGGCTTAGCCTTGTCTTAACTGGAGACATAATCAAGTTATCGCTAGATGCCTGATACTGCTATCCATTCTGAGCTTGCAAGTAATGGCATTCACGCCTACGGCTCTCCGGAGATGGAACAGTTTGAGAGACACATGGCTCGCTATTTTGCGCGGGAATATTCCCGCTGGGAGAAAAAGGAGGAACTACCAGAAACCTATGGCATTAGTTCTTTTGAAGGCAAAATGACCACAGGCTGTTACCCGAGACGAACTGATCAAACAGCACTACGACGATGATCTTCAGGTATTCAAGGCGTTTCTCGACAGGGATTATCTTGCTTACACCATGGCATACTATGGAGACAGCGCTAGCGAAGCGAAATCGGCCAATCTGTCGCTCGAACAAGCACAATATGATAAGTACCGACTAATCGTCGAGCGCGCACAAATAGAGGACGGCCAGAATATTCTGGACCTGGGGTGTGGTTTTGGTGGATTATCAAAATATCTTCTCGAGCATTTTCAGAACATCACCATTACAGCCGTAAATCCGAGCAATGTACAAACCAACTACATTCGCAAGTGCCTAAAACGAGCAAAACACCCACTGGATTCCAGTCGTTTTAAGTTAATTCAGGCCTTCTTTGATGAAGTAGCTAATACGCAACTGCATGCCGCGCAGTTTGATCGGGTTGTATCGTTGGGCTTACTCGAACACATTAGTAATATGGATGCGCTTTTTGAAAAGATTGCCCATGTCTTATCACCGGGCGGAAAATGCTTCCATCACTGTATCGTTTCTATTCCGACAATTCCTAAGTTACTAGACTCGGCAGAAACGCTCATAGGCACCTATTTTCCGGGCGGGCACATCTGGCCCTTCGCCGAACCCGTTAGACATCACGACCATCTGCTGCCGGTCAACAACTGGTTTGTAAACGGATTAAACTACTGGCGAACACTGGACTGTTGGCACAAGCGCTTCTGGGAATCCATTGACCAATTGTTCCCGACTGTTATCAATAAACAACAAGTTGATGGATGGAACAAATACTTTTCACTCTGCAAAGCAATGTTCATTCCTTTTGACGGTAAAATGTATGGTAATGGTCACTATCTTTATGAAAACTGATACCCGATCTCCTTAGAGAATCCGCTAAACAAAAAGTGAGTGTACTTCGCTGGTAGCCTTGCTATAGTCAGAATTGGAGGTGGTTTACCAGAATGGAAACGATAAGTTAAAACCGGTAAAGGGATCGTATATAGTTGGATACCGCATACAACGAACTCCTACAGCGTCGCCTGCGCCATCTCAATATAACATTGGATCCAGCCACACGTGCTGTCTGGGTAGAGTTCAAGTATGCTACAGATCGTCCCTGTTGCTCACCGGCACTCTTGGAGGATCTGCAGGCAGTTCAGCATACAATCCGGCAGACTGCCCAGGCTGGATACCAGCAGAAACTGCCGGACAGGCTCCTGTTTCAGGTTTTAGCATCTTCTGATACGCGTGCCTTTAATCTTGGCGGCGACCTCAATTATTTTATTGAGTTGATAGAAGCCGATGACCGGGAAAATTTACTGAGATATGCGAAAACCTGCATCGATATTCAGTTTTCCTCAGTAACCCACTACGATATTCCCTTTACCACCATTTCCCTGGTGCAGGGCGAAGCATTGGGAGGCGGATTTGAAGCTGCGTTGTCGAATAACGTCCTGGTAGCCGAAGAATCTGCACGTTTCGGTTTCCCCGAAATCACTTTTGGCATGTTTCCCGGGATGGGCGCGATTTCACTATTAACCCGCAAAATTTCTCCGGCGATGGCACGCCGGATGATCATGGATCGGAGGGTACATACGGCTAAGGAACTTTATGACATGGGGGTGGTTGATGTTCTGGCCACCGATGGACAGGGTCGCGAAGCCGTTCTTAACTACATGCAACGCCATAGTGCAATAGCGCCTGGTTTACACGGCTTCCAGGCAGCGGTCGACCGTGTAATGCCTGTGCCGTATGAAGAACTGTATGACATCGTCGAGCACTGGGTCGATGCGGCGCTACAACTGAGTGACAAGAATCGTCGTCTCATGTCATATTTTGCGCGGGCACAGGAAAAACGGCAAAACAAACCCCCTCCAATAGATAGGCGACATAAAGGAATCCATTCGTCTTAAGCCCAATGTACTTAACCAAATTTGCGGCTGGTATTCAATTTATCCCGCAGCACTTGAAGCGCAGTATCAGTGGCTTGTTGGATGGTCTGGATCTGACTGATACCATTGCGATCGAACGCGTCCTGTTCCATGGATTGTGCCGCGATCGTAAGCTCAGTCAGCTGGTGAAAGCCCAGATACATGGCCGCCCCTTTCAGAGCGTGTGCGGAATCCCTGAATGCCAACCAGTCTCGATTGGCCACAGCGAGTTCAAGGCACCGGATATCCCGTTTAGCGTCGTTTTCAAAATTGACAATAATCTCTCGCATGAAATTGCTATCATCGCCGGCCAGAAGTTTGAGTTTATCCAGCTCCTCATCGTCAACAACTGGAAACATGCCGGGCACCTTTGCCTGGTTGTCTAAAACTGCATACTCCTGTTCAACGTCCTGACCAATACTTACTATACGGTAAAATATATCCTGCAGTTTAAGGAGTGATACAGGTTTAGTCAGGAAATAATCGATTCCAGCAGCCATGCAGGTATCCCGTGACTCTGCGGTTGCATCTGCGGTCAAAATAACAAACTGGGTCGGCGTCTGTCCGCCATGCACCATGGTGAAGGTCGTAAATACATCGATACCGCTCATATCAGGCATATTCTTGTCGACGATCGCGACATCATACTGTTTTTTTTCCAACGCCATCAGCACCGCCTCTCCACCGCTGACTGCGGTACACTGGTAACCCATTTTTTTCAACATACGCTGCAGTACGAGACGATTAGTCGCGTTATCGTCACCGATAAGCACATTGAGAGATTTAAACAGACTCTGTTCCCTGAGCTGTTTACGGACAATATGGATGACGTCATCTTCGGTACTGTGTCTTGAATAGCAGGCATGCAGCGTATTAAACAGCACCCTCTTGTCCACAGGACTCTTAAGGGCAAACAGATGGTAATTTTTCCGGCCGGACAATTCAGGCGGACCTTTTTCTGCCCCGATCAGAATAATTGGTACTGAAGCAGCCGCATGACCATCGTCCAGCAGGGAAAGCAGGCTTGCCAGCTCGTCACTGCATAGAATGCCGTTAATGATCAACGCATCAGTTACATGCGACCGGGTGCCGCTGGCAGTGACTAACGGCCCGGCTTCCTTCACCGTTTTTACAGCCTGGAATGGTATCTCCCAATTCCGCAGCATCAGCGCAACGCTGTTATCCGAAATATTTTCAGACTGCAGATAAACAACATTGCAATCACCAGTCCATAATGCCTGTCCGGCATCCAACGGCTGAGCCTTGCCGCTCTTAAACGGAACATCAAACCAGAAGGTCGTGCCGAGGTCGGGAGTACTCTGGACTCCGATTTCACCACCCATCAGTTCTACCAAATGCTTGCAGATGCTGGTACCAAGCCCTGTTCCACCGTGACGCCTCGCCACACTGTTATCAGCCTGGGTAAAAGGTTCGAATATCTTGTCCAGACGGTCAGCAGGAATACCACCACCGGTATCCGCAACCTCGAATCGCAAGATCACCCGATCGTATTCCTGACTACGCGGAAATACACGCAATGAAACGAAACCGTGGTCAGTAAACTTGACTGCATTACCCACCAGATTAATGATGATCTGGCGAAGTTTGTGGGGATCTCCGTAGAGCAGAAACGGGGTTCTAGGATTGATCGTTTCCTGTAGCTGAATCTGTTTGCTATTCACCTGTGGTTCGAAAATCCGTAGCGTAGTATTGATCAGCGCATACAAATCGAATTCAAGCTGCTCCAGGGAAAGCTGTCCTGCTTCGATTTTGGAAAGATCCAGAATTTCGTCAATTTGATGTGCCAGGGTTTTTCCGGAAGCATAGATTGTTTCTACGTACTCTCGGTGTTCCGGATCAAGTGTACTCGTTCGCAACAGATCGGTCATGCCGAGGATTCCATTAAGCGGCGTACGTATCTCGTGTGACATGCGTGACAGGAAATCACTTTTAGCTCGGCTGGCGGCATCGGCCTGGGCTGTAGCCTCATTGAGCCGCCGGATTAAAATAGCCGAATAGGACGGGATCACCAGCAAAGTAACTACAAGACCAATTGCAAGATCCGCATGCTTTTCCCAATACGGCGTAACAAGAACCACCGTACCAAAGCCTACCAGAGATGCAGCGCCTGAGAGATAGAGAAACTTTTCACCATAACGGAAGCCGTTACCCAACGTGACCCATAGGAAAACGCCGTACCAGGGAGCTCCTATAGGGCCGGTTAGATACAATGCCACCGTAGTTATACCAACATCCCCGATCACAGCGATGATTCGCCGTATAACGGAGGGTTTTGGCCACACCAGGGTAACCATAAGGAAAAAGACTGAGTAAGTCAGAAAACCAAGTACAATCTGAATTCCCAAGGTCCACAGTTGCGTAGCGTTTTCGGAAGCTGGCCAGCTGAGAAACATCCAAACAAGTATTACGGTGGTAATAGCGATCCGGAGCAGAGCCTGCTCTTGTTCTGGCTCTCCACGCCACCCCCCCATTCGTATAAATTGGGCGATTCGAGAGAATTTGGGATGGATCATCTGCACGCTTTCTTGTCGATCGACAGGTATCGCCAAAATTCAATTCCTGGAGTTATAATTCAGCCTTCCTAGTCGTAACCACCGGTAGCGACAACTTGGTTATCATGCTTTAATTATTTTTCTGGCGCGAACAGAAAATATTCATGATAAAAAACATGGTTTTTCAGATCATCGCTCGGGAACAGAAGTGCTCTCCTGGGGACCTCACGTTGGAAACAAACCTGAAGGATCTGGGGATCGATTCGCTGAGAGCAATCACCATCCTTTACCAACTGGAAGAACGATTCGAAATCGAGATCCCTAACGAACTCATCGAAACGATGGTGACAATAGGGGATATCGTAACCAATATCAATCAGCTGCGACATGGCAGCGATACCGTATGCCGCGACGGGTAGTTATCACCGGGCTTGGTGCTGTTTGTGGCCTGGGAACTACTGTCGACGAGTGTTGGGCTGCGCTAAGCACCGGGCAATCAGCCATAAGACCATTGGGCCGCCTTGGTGAAGGTACACGGATTTCTATTGGAGCGGTGGTTCCGGGCTATGATCCGGAACAGTATTTCTCCTCTGATGAACTCCCGTTACTGGATCGTTTTTCCCAGTTTGCCTTGCTGGCCACGCGAGAGGCCATTGCAGACGCCGGCTTAGTCGCAGGAGAAGATGCGGTCACCGGTGCCGCGGCCATTATCGGGACGGGTTGCGGTGGCAAGCAGACCGATGAGGAAACCTACGTGCGGCTCTACAAGAAAAAGAAATTCCGCGCGCACCCGCTTACGATCCCAAAAGGCATGCCAAGTGCAGCAGCCAGCCTGGTAAGTCGGTACCAAGGTATTAAGGGTCCAGTATTTTCTGTAACCAGCGCCTGTGCATCCGCTGCCCATGCGGTAATACAGGGACGCTTAATGATTCAGTCCGGTATGATTGATGTTGCCTTGGTAGGCGGTACCGATGCCCCGTTTACTTATGGCCTGCTGAAGGCCTGGGAAGCATTGCGGGTTGTTTCAAATGACACCTGTCGACCATTTTGCAAAGACCGTTCCGGCATGGTATTGGGTGAAGGCTCCGGGATGCTGGTGCTGGAATCCGAACAACATGCAGTGCAACGCGGCGCACGAATCTACGCTGAACTAGCCGGTTGCGGTATGACATCGGATGCCGGGCACATTACCCGTCCTGATGTAGACGGTATTGCGCGCGCAATCAGTAATGCACTGGAGGACGCAGGCCTAGTCTCAGATACCGTGGATTACGTCAATGCCCACGGTACCGGTACTCCAGCAAACGATCCAGCGGAAACCGAGGCATTACACCGTGTATTTGGCGCTCACGCTCATGCCTTGGCGGTTTCATCAACCAAGTCGATGCACGGACATGCGCTGGGAGCCGCGAGTGCCCTCGAATTGATTGCAACGGTACTTGCTATACAGAATAATCAGATACCACCAACTGCAAACTTCACCATAGCTGACGATGATTGTGATCTTGATTATATACCCAACCATGCCCGCGCCCAACGGATCGACATCGCGGTTTCTAATACCTTTGCCTTCGGTGGATTGAACGCAGTACTGGCACTAAAGCGCTTTCAACCTGTTCTCTCTTAATCATTCTATATAACAGAGTTGAAACAGAGAAGTGCCAGCATACTAAATCAGCAATCCTTATTTTGGATGTGCTCGTGTCGGTTAATATGACCACTTTTAGCATTCACGGTAAATTTTACATGTTGATCATCTTACAGCAATACGGTGCTACCAGTAACCACTCAGAATATTCCCTTTGTAATCGATCGACTATACTGCGACAGTGGTTATCCCGGATTACAAAGGCATATCCGTTATCCGTTAAATTTCCTGACATATCATTTTAATTCACTATAACTACCATTAGTAAAAGTTAGCAATGATAAAAATATTTGGACTAGCGACGAATTTTCATAAAAAGCTCACTGCACGACCCGATACAGAACACGTACAAGCATTTCTACGCATCTTGATGAGCTTCCCTCATCTTCTATATGTATTAAGTATCGATCAATGGGCATCTCCAGTAGGGGCGTTCAGCTTACCTTCACTAATTCTAATTTCATCTAGCCTGTTATTTGGTGGAATTGCTTTTCTCTGGCACATAGCAGTATTTCCCGATACCAATTATGTAAGGCGCTGGACTGGAGTCCTCTATGATATGGTAGTTATCGGATTAACTATAATTTCTTTAGGCGATTCAGGGGCCCCAGTGTCCGGCATGTACATCTGGGTGACTATCGGAAACGGCTTCCGCTATGGGATTCACTTCTTGTACGGTGCTGCCGCACTGGCTTTATTGTCATTCTATATTGTTGCATATTTCAACCCCTTTTATCGTTCCGATGTTGGATTATTGGTTCTCGCTACCTTTCTGCTAGGCGTGATAATCCCCATCTATATTGGAGGTCTCCTCAAGAAACTCCAACAGAACCTGGAAGCTGCACGTGAAGCAGACCGACTTAAAACCCGTTTTTTGAGTAATGTCAGCCACGATTTACGCACCCCTCTCAATGCTATTATGGCTAACTGTGATTTGTTAGCGCGTGAACCGGACAACATAACCCGTCAATCAAGACGACTTCAGGATATGCAGGAAGCTGCCACCACGCTTAATGGCTTACTGGTCGACCTTCTGGATGTCGCCAGAATTGAAGCTGGACGGATAAAAATTATGTCGTCCCGATTCAACATAATCGAATTGCTCGGGCGTGTTACACGCTTTAATCAGTCTGCAGCCCAATCTAATGGCATACAGATTTATCTGACAGTGGAACCAGACACGCCTATACAGGTTTACGGGGATACTCTTCGGCTGGAGCAAATATTGAATAATATTGTTTCAAACGCGGTAAAGTATACAGAAAATGGCGATGTGGCAATCTATGCAAGACCTGAATTCGATCAGGATACCGGTGTCTGCAATGGCATCATCTGTTCAGTAAGCGATACCGGCATCGGCATGGACCCCGAAGCAATGGGTCGCATATTCTCGCGCTTTGAACAGGCAGATCTTACGCATACGAGGCGTTATTCAGGCGCCGGGTTGGGACTGAATATTGCCAACGAATTGACCGCGCTTATGGGCGGATCAATCGACGTCAAAAGCGCTAAGGGCGAAGGCTCCTGCTTCACGCTCACCATACCACTGCGAGCAGACTGGAACTTTGAATTTGATTCAGTGTTTGCATCCCGCCGAATATCTGTCGTAATCATTTGCGGCAATGCGGAGAGGAAGCGCTATTGGGAACATCTATTTGAAGATACAACATTACTGAACGTCGAAATTTTTACAGTGCAGGATCTTGCGGGCCAGGTTGAAGAACCTAGTTGGAACTATACAGATTCCACTTTTGTCGTGGTTGACGCTTACATGCTCGATATCTCTATCGATAATGTTCTCTCACTTACCGGTGGCTCATTCAGTAAGCCCCACAGCCCCAGAATTCTGGTGAACGCGCCGCGCGGCGTCAAGCAATACACAAAAGTGTCCTCTATTTATAAAAACTATCGATGCTGGACCAGCAGCGGGAACCTGGATGATGTCAAGAAGGCGCTCGCCATTGCTTATTGGGCGTCGGGCTCTGAGCCTACGAGGACGGAAATCGATGAGGAACTGTGGTCATGGATGAGGAATTTGCAGGGCATGAGGGTGCTTGTCGCCGATGACAATGAACTCAACAGGCACGTCTTGTCCGATATGCTGGATTATACCGACGCCCGCGTGGTGGAAGCCCGTAATGGCGCCGATGCCCTGGCCATACTGTCGGAACAAAACATTGATATCGCCTTGCTGGATATCCAGATGCCGGAACTGACTGGCGTGGACGTCATGCGTGCGTGGATCGGGCAGAGACCTGAGAGACCGGTATCTATGATTGCCCTGACAGCAGACACCACCGAGGAATGCCGTGCAGAGTGCCTCGACGCCGGTGCTATATCCATTCTACATAAGCCTGTCGATATGAAGACTTTGTTTAGTGAGCTGTATCAGGTCATAACTGCTGCCAACCCGCTGCCTTCGATTCAGAAAAGTCGCTGTGAATTAGATAATCCTGCACAGAGTTTACTCGATTATGAGTTACTCCACGAGCTCGACGAGACAGGTCAACGTCCAGACTATGTAGCAACATTGGTTTCATGTTTCAAACAGGAAGGAAAACAACTGCTGTGTGACCTCCGCCATGCATTCAAATCGAATGAAATAGGAGACAGCCGCAGCTTACTTCATCGCCTGAAAGGCATGAGCGGATCCATTGGCGCATGTGAAATGGCAGCAGTATGCCAACAGGGTCTCACTCTGCCCGATGATGAGCTGTCTGCAGCTGCGGATGAAATAACAACAGCACTGTTAAAGCTACATAACGAATCGGCTGCGCTATTGCACACTTTCTCGAATATCTCAGTCAGTAGCAGCTAACCTGATTTCGCTGTGCCTCTGACCTGCTTATTACATTGATATCAAGTTTTATTAGCATCCTTTAAATACTCGTCCAGCACGTCGCACGGTAACTTCTGACTGCCAGCGTCAAACTGTAATTCAAAAAGATTTGTAATTTCCAGACTCACTTCTTTCAGCGTCCTGTTGCGTGGTCGACAAAACAATCTTAGTTTTTCCAGTGCTCTCATCCGCGAGATGCCGTAGCTAACCATGACCAGTCCGACCGCAATACCCACAACCCCGGAGACTTCCACTGCTCGTACCAGATTACCGATTTCACTAGCCCGAGCCAGTGCAGTATCAATGGCCAGTTCCACCTGTTTTGGAGTAGCCGGTTTCACCAGGAAACCCAGAGCACCGAATCGGGCCGCACGTTGCACAACGGTTTCATCCGCAAATGCAGAAAGCATTATGAACGGGATTTTCTGTCGGTGCAGCGTGCTGGCGACGTCAAGACCCGACTTTCCCGGCATACGGTAGTCGAGAATAACTAAATCAAAGGGATCGGCAGTGCACATGGCTATGGCGTCGGAACCCGAATCTGTGACTGACACCGAAAACCGTTCTGCATTGATACCGCCCTGCAGGAGGAGCCTGATCATCGGGTCATCGTCAACGATCAGGATATCCAACAGGCGATCCTGTAATGCTTTCTTACTCTTGTCAGCTGGCATATGGATTACTTGATAAACCTGACGCCGCAACGGCCTAGGTAGATGGCAACCAGGTCGGGCCGGTTCGTCGCACACTGTTTCAATAGTTCAAAGAACCGTTTCCTGCTCAGAACAACAACCGATGAAGTTTCAGTAATCGACTGATCATTTGGTGGTCGACCAGCGAGGCCGGTCGCACTTTCCTCTAGGAGCTTGACGGGTGGCACTTCCAGTCCCTGCGCCAAGCGTTCAAGATTATCAATACCTATATTGTGTTCACTACGTTCGACGGAGCCGATATATGAGCGGTTCAGGCCACAAAGTTCAGCTAGCACCCCTTGTGAATACCCTCTTCCCAAACGATAGTCGCGGACGTTAAGACCAATCTTCTCACGTAACTTCGTTAATTCCATGTAATTCCCTCCAGTGCCAGATCCAGGTTTCTATACTTTGATCTGGTGCAATCGTGCAGAGCCAACCGCTGAAACCAACATTCGCATCCTGAAAAGGAAGGTTGATTACAGCGAATGGGTTGAAATTCGGGCCAATCCATGGCGCACTGCTCCATGACAAATTGAGCCCTTGCGCCTGAAACCAGGTCACCACTCCACGCGAAATAGTGGTCACTTTGTTGGCTGTCTAGGAGTAAGTAGACGGGATGCAATGAACTGCCGCCAGCAGGTAAATTCAGGCATGTGAAGTATGACAATGCGCACCACACTTCAAGGAATGGGCAAATTCAGGACCCAGAGCAGCTGTGGGACAGCTACGCAGTATATGAACACAAAAACAGTTTCGGTTCAAGAACAGACCAGAGCCCCCTGCAACTGATGTCCAGGCTTATACCGCTGTGAGTCCGCATCGATTTCGTTGAACACTTCGACTAAACACTTAAGGCTAATGGCCGATAAAAAGCCTGCCACCCTGTAACCCGGGTGCAGCGACTCAACCAGGAGCCTGTCGGATTCAGGGCCTTGGACTAGACTGTATCATACGGAATCAGGGAACCCGACCGCGTTCGTGCACAGCCATGGCAACTGTACTCATTATTGATGACCAGGCGACCAGCCGGCAAATTCTGTCGCAAATCGTCAAATCGATCGATGCCGGCCTGCTTGTGGAAGCCTTCGAACAAGCCCAGGGTGCGCTGGACTGGCTGGAGCGGTCTGCACCAGACCTTATACTCACCGATTATAAAATGCCCGGCATGGATGGCATCGAGTTTCTTCGACTGGCACGCAGCTTGCCGACGGCAGAACATGTGCCGATTATTATGATTACTTCACACGAACAGACTGAAATCCGTCATAAGGCACTGGAACTGGGTGCGACAGATTTTCTGAACAAGCCGATAGATCACACCGAATGCCGGGCCCGATTTCGCAACCTCCTGCAACTGCAGCAGCAACGTTTGATTATCGAAAACCGTGCCAACTGGCTGGAAGATAAGGTCACCGAAGCAACGCATGCTATCCACGTACGCGAACACGAAACGCTCATACGCCTCGGTAAGGCAGGTGAGTACCGCGATGAGGAAACCGGAAACCACGTAATCCGAATGTCAAAGTATTCACGCCTGATCGCCAGGCAACTGGGGCTCGATGAAGATGAATGCGAAACGATTGAATTGGCGGCACCGATGCACGATATCGGAAAAATCGGTATCCCGGATCAGATACTGCTAAAACCAGGCAAATTATCCGTAGAGGAATTCGCTATCATCAAGCAACATGCCCGCATTGGTTACGAGATCCTCAAAGACAGCCCGTCCAAATACCTTCAGATGGGCGCCGTTATAGCGCTGGGTCATCATGAAAAATTCAATGGCAGTGGTTACCCGCAAGGATTGCGGGAAGAAGATATCCCACTGGTGGCGCGTATTGTGGCCGTGGCCGACGTCTATGACGCACTCTCATCAAAGCGCTGCTACAAATCTGCCTGGTCTCACCATCACGTCCTGAACATGATAAATGAACAGTCAGGGCAGCACTTCGACCCGCGGTGTGTGCAGGCATTTATCAGTCGACTCGAGGAAGTCCGTACCATTCAGGCCCGCTTCACCGATGGGCGGAGCAGCGCCTAGAAAACCTGTCTGAACTCAGTTGCTCTGATAGAAACGCGGCACGCGCGATGTGACTCCGCACAACAACTCATAACTGATCGTGCCGGCATGTCGTGCGACCTTCTCAACAGGAATACCCGCACCCCACAGCGTTACAATATCGCCTGCTTTGGCATCGGGCTGCTTGCGCAGATCGACACAGACCATATCCATGGAAACACGTCCCGCCAGCGTTACAGTTTTTCCATTTACCAGCATTGGTGTTCCACTCGGGGCGTGGCGAGGATAGCCATCGCCATAGCCGATTGCCACCACGCCGACCCGCATATCCTGCGGACAGGTCCACTCCTGCCCGTAACCAATAGTCTCGCCTTTGGCCCGCTGGTGTACAGCTATCAAGCGGGATTCCAATGTCATCACCGGCTGTAAATCTGTCTCCAGCACATGCTCCGGCGCCATGGGGGACGCACCATATAGCATGATACCCGGACGCACCCATTCAAAGTGCATATCGGGTCGCGTCAGCAACGCTGCAGAATTCGCCATAGAACGTTCGGCACCGGTCCCTTGAAGTGTCTCGGAAAAATGAGTGACCTCGGTAAAGCAGGCTAACTGCGCACTGTTGGCCGGGTGATCAGTCTCGTCGGCACAAGCGAGATGCGAGAACCAGCGCAAACCGTTGGTTTTTACATAGCTCAAGCGCTGTAATCGCTGCCACATAGCCAGCGCGGTCTGAGGAGAAAAGCCAAGCCGGTTCATACCCGTATTGACCTTCAACCAGAGATGCACCGAGGCGCCAGATTTGAATCCCTCCAGCCAGGACACCTGCTCTTCACAATGAACGACCAGCTGAAGCTGGTGCGTTATAGCAAGTTCGAGCTCTTCTGGTTCAAAAACGCCTTCCAACAGGACAATATCGTGGCTGATGCCGGCCTCACGCAATTGCATGGCTTCTTCGAGACTTGCAACAGCAAAGGCGTCAGCCTTCATCAATGCGCGTGTAACAGGGATCACGCCATGGCCATAGGCATTGGCCTTGATCACCGCCATGACGCGGCTTTGCGGCGCGGTCTGGTGTGCGATGAACAGATTATGTGCAACAGCCTGCAAATCGATACGCGCCCGAACGGGCCGCGTCATGCATAATCCTCGCTGGAGTAGGACTCAACGGCAGTGAAATTCTCGAACCGGGTATGTTTACCGAGAAAAGTCAGGCGGCGCACGCCG
>CAWEEC010000097.1:0-7435 GCA_963807785.1 uncultured Gammaproteobacteria bacterium
GATCTATGCCGGAACGGCTGGCATGCGGGTGCATCCATTCGGTAATCCGAATCTCAAGCTTATTTTGAGTAATAACCATGTGCTGGGTGCGGTCGGGCCTGATCTGTGTCCAAATACAGCGGATGATTATCCGCCGCCAATGACCTGGACTGTCCAGCCCGGCTCACTTGATCTCGGTTTTGATCCAGGCAATGATCCGGCTTATGTGGCTGGTCTGGTATTCAGATACATACCCATTGACTTCACACCCGGTGCAAGAAACAGGGTTGATGCGGCAACGGCGTAACCACTACCAGCTCTGGCCAGTGCCGAGATACTCGGTATTGGGCAACCTAACCCGGTATTGGGGACACCTACCGTTGGAATGGCAATAACCAAAAGTGGACGTACTACTGGTGTAACTACAGGCTCAGTTCTTGCTGTAAATTCAACAGTTAGTGTGAGCTACGGCAGCTGCGGTACGGCCAGGTTTGTTGGACAGGTCATGACAACTGCAGGTTTGGGTAGCAGTGGCGATTCCGGGTCAGTAGTACTGGAGCAGGGCACCAACACCCCGGTGGGTCTGTACTTCGCGGGAAGTGCGCTTTCCGGAGTAATGAATCCGATTCTGGATGTGTATACTGCATTAAGAGTATTCGTGGATACAGATACAACTGCCCAGGTATCATCTCTAAATGAGTTGCGTCAACAGGCGGAAAAAATACCAGTGGATGAACGTATTCGTTTGTTAAAACAAATACAAAAGCGTCACGAAGCGCGCCTGCTTTCTGTTCCCGGGGTAAGGGGTGTTGGTATAGGTATGGATGAAGCGAGAACGGATACAGTTCTTGTGGTTTTCGTTGAAAAGCTTACTGATAAGCTGAAAAATACAATACCGTCAGAACTGGAAGGTGCACGAGTTCGGGTGATTGAAAGCGGAGTGATTGTAGCCCACTAACGCTTAATGTTGTTTGCTGTTGCGAGCAAATAACGCTTCGGACATTATTACTTTCGGGTAATAATCAGAATACTTCGTTGCATTTTGAAGGAAGGGTAACATTGCCTTTAACCTTTCTTCGAATAAGACTGTAGCTCTTCAATATAATTTGCACGCTCAAATGCTGCAGGCGCAGTAGTGTTTTGCTGGCTCATGCGGCCTGTCGCATCAGCAACTGAAGCGTAACCGTGAGCGTCCAGCCACTGTGTCATTTCTGTCCTGACCTGTTCTATATGAGTAATACCGTGCTTTAGCAGTGCTGAGGCCATCATGACTGCAGAAGCCCCCGCCAGCAGTGCCTTGACGGCGTCTTCGCCTGTGTGAACACCACCGGTGATGGCCATATCGGCCTGTATCTGGCCGTAGAGAATAGCGATCCATCGCAAGCGTAGTCGTAGTTCAGTTGAGTTACTCAAGTTCAGGCTGGGTACCACTGTTTCTGTATCAAGGTCAAAATCGGGTTGATAGAAACGATTGAACATCACCAGGGCGTCAGCACCTGCATTGCTTAGCCGGGCGGCCATGTTCGGGATGGAGCTGAACTGGGAGCCGAGTTTAACGGCAACCGGAATTGGCACATTGGCCTTGATTTCACGGACAAGGTGAACAAATCGCTCTTCAATTTCAGTCCCGAGCGTATCGATTGAGGTTGGAAGATAATAGATATTCAGTTCCATCGCGTCTGCGCCAGCCGACGCCAGCAGCCTGGCGTAACTCACCCAGTTACCCGTAGAAGTACCATTCAGACTTGCAATGACAGGTATATCAACAGCCTGCTTGGCCTCATATATATGCATCAGGTAGCCATCAGCACCGCTATTATATTCTTCAAGGTCGGGCAAATGCTGAAGTGCTGGAGGCAGGATGATTTCCCCAGACTTTAGTGGTGAGGCTGCGTTTTCATGCAATGTAATTTGCTCCTCGAACAACGAGGGTAATACGATTGCGCCGGCACCTGCATCTTCCATGCGCTTGATATTATCCAGCTCACGACAGAGTGGATTTGATGATACCACCAGTGGAGAATCCAGATCGAATCCGAGGTATTTGGTTGATAGAACGGCCATTGCTTCCTCACATATTCCAGTTGTAGATAATTACAGTCCCAAATAACAACGCATAGCGTCCATCAGCGGTCAATATGGATTTGGGCCATGTGTGACCATTTAATGAATTTACCAGTCAGGATACTATCAAATAATGACCAGGTTTGCGGGAGCAAAATTAGCTTCGGTTGCATGATATGATGACCGGCTTGTCATACTATGCCGGGATAAGGAAATATGTTTAACAGGCATGACTCCGCTAAGTGCTTCCACGGCTGCATAATCCCGAATTTATACTGCTATAAGCAACTGTTTTATATAGCTGTTTGCTTAATTAACTGACAGAATCAGGTAATGGAAGAAAATGATGATAGCTTGAGTAAGCGGCAGAGGCCATATGACCCTGCAGTCAAGCCAGGGCTTGGTTTGAACGATTTTCGACGCATTTGTGTCAATGGCTTTGGCGACGGACATAACAGCTTTGCCCATTCAATGGCCTGGTATAAAGACCACATCTATGTCGGTACGACACGATCTAATTTCCAGATGGTCAAGATTCAGGCGACATTCCAGAATTTACCTGTTCATATGTGGCCCGTTGATGGGCCGGATGATGCAGATGGTTTGTACACACTGGACCGACGTGCGCAAATCTGGCGTTATGATCTGACTAACGATACCTGGGAAGAGGTTTTCAGGTCACCATTTGTCGACAGTGTGAGAGGCGATGGCGAGCAAGTGGCCCGTGAGACAGGGCTTCGGTCAATGGTGGTTTATCAGGGTGAGTCCGATCCGGAGCCTGCTCTTTATATTGCCACCTGGGCTGTTAGCCGTTCACCTGGTGCGCTTTTATTGCGAACTACTGATGGTAACAAGTTTGAGCCGGTCACACCGTATGGAATTATTGACGGATTACCTGTTACGGCAACCCGGGTGCTGATTCCTTTCAAGGGCAAATTATTTACATCGCCAACGGGCACGCGCGGACATGACAAGAATTTTGTTATTAATGTTTCTGGCAATCCTGTTATTTACGAAACCACGGATCCCCAGTCTGCCAAGTGGACAGCGGTATCTGAACCGGGTTTTGGAGATCCTAAAAACCAGGGTGTTTTCATGGTTTGCCCGTTTAATGACCAGCTTTATGCAGGCACCTTTAATCTCGATGGCTACGAAGTCTGGCGCAGCGACTGTGAAGGCACACCACCGTATAAATGGGTGAAAGTGGTTGATAAAGGGGCGCATCGTGGTCCGCTCAATCAGATCGCAGCCAGCATGGTTGAGTTCAATGGTGCTCTGTTCGTGGGCGGGGGCATTCAAAATGGTGGCTGTGATCATGTACACAAAATCGGTCCTGCAGGCTCGGAGCTGATACGTATAAATGCAGATGACAGCTGGGACCTGATTATTGGTGATCCACGTGATACCCCTGAGGGTAAAAAGCTACCGCTGAGTGGTCTCATGTCGGGTTTTGGCAATATGTTTAACGGTTATTTCTGGGACATGAATGTCCATGATGGCTGGTTATATCTCGGTACCATGGATTCCTCGATATGGGTTCAATGGCTCAGGATGGATGCTTACCCGGAGCAGGCGAATAAGCTGGTACAGAAAATCGGTGTAGAAAATATTCTGGAAAATGAAGCCGGTTGTGATTTATGGCGAAGTGCCGATGGAGAGAACTGGATACCGGTCACTCGCGTCGGCTTCGATAATCGCTACAACCTGGGTGTGCGTAAAATCATTTCGACACCTCACGGACTCTTTGTTGCTGTTGCAAATGTATTTGGGCCGCGTGTCGCCGTAGAGGAAAATGGCGAGTGGAAGTATACTGACAATTCCAGAGGTGGCCTGGAAATCTGGTATGGGAGTAAGGAAAAAGGCCAGACAGATAATACAGCTTGATGTACTGGCATTTGAACATGCATATTGCACAGATCTGGACAATTGGTAGAATTAACACCACAAATAATCCGGGTATTGAATTGGTAATGATTTGATAGTGTTATAGGGAATGCTTCCGTATAACAGCTTATTGGTATATTTATTGAAAGGGAAAAATTATGGAAACTCGACCTACTTTTGATTGTCTTGGTGTAACCATAGATGGAAACGGTGATCCTGATATAGGAAATCTCGACGTGAGCGAGGTAATTGATTTATTCAAGTCTAATGGTGCACTCCTGTTTACTGATTTTGATGTAGACGTGAATAAATTCGAGTCATTCACTAATAAGTTTAGTGATGATTATATGGATCATACAGGTGGCGGCTCTCTTCGCAGGGTAATTAACGAAGATGGTGACAAAACAATATTGTCTGTTAGCTACTCATTTAATAAAAAAGCTGAAGACTTCGAGGAGACCAGACAAAAAGTATTTCCACTTGCGCTTCACAGTGATCGTTCGTATACAAAAAGTCAGCCACCACTCATGTGGTTTTATTGTGTACAACCAGCTGAAGAAAATGGCGAAACGTTGCTGTGTGATGGCGTTAAGCTGTTCCAGGAATTGAACGACGAAACCAGGGAGTTTTTTAAAAATAACAAGATAAACTATATTCGTAACTATGCTGATGGCGAATGGCAGCTATGGGCGAATACTGAATCAATGGATGATGTGAAAAATTACTGCAAGGACAATAATCTTGTATTGACGATTAATGATGATAACTCCATAACAACACAGTCCATAAAAAGTGCTGTAGTAAAGCCGCGTTGGACTGATCAGGATGCTTTTGTTAACAGTATCCTGCTTGTATTATGGCAGGAAGAGGCGGTGGGTACTAAACGAAGTATTGTCAGAATGGAAGACGGTTCGGAAATACCGCCAGAAATATTAAAGGAAGTCAGAGATGTCAGCGACCGCTTTACGAGGGGTGTAAGCTGGAAACCGGGGCAGATAGTCATGGTGGATAATACGCGCATGCTTCATGGAAGAAATTCTTTTGAAGATACCAATCGTGAAGTATATGTCAGAATGAGCCGCAGTGTAGAGTGGTAGTTTTCAGTCTGTAGGATTCTCTGAATTGTCTTCAGGTTTTGTTTGTAAAGCCTGCACCAGTATCTGCATTTCGGCCTCCGCTACTTCCAGTATTGAACTGAGTATATCGATTCGGTATTGAAGATCTTTTTGTCTGGCGACAATTTCTTCATGAGAGCTGGAAGTAGGGATTACCTGTTTATCCAGGTCAAACGTGAGAGGATCTTCAAACAGATCTTTAATGATCGCAAATTGTTTTGTTCGTCTGTCCTTCTGTTCCTTGAGTGTCTTGGCGAAGGTGAGCATTTCGGCGCCTTGAATGTCTTCATTCGGTGATGAAGCTTCGGGCAGCTCGTCCCGCATCTGTTTCAGCTTGCCCCGTCGCTTTTTTGTCTCCTCGTTGTCCATTGGTTTTATATACCGTCGTTAGTTTGAAGCAAATAAAATTGCTGACCAGGTTATTGCTGTATATGCCATGCTTTGAACTTTCATACCCATTTGCGTATGCTGGATATCCGGATGATAGGGTAATTGAAACACAGTATGGCTGTGTAAATGTTATTGTACCGTTTTCCAGCACTGCTACATAGTGCTATGATTGTCGAGTGTATCTGTAAATTATGTTTATTACACCTGCATATTTTTCGTGTTTTCAGCTGAATCTTTTTTAAGAGAGTTTCTGTAGTAATGGATGACCAAGGCTTTCCTCCACCCCTGTTTATCCTGGGTTCACCAAGATCGTTTACTTCTCTGGTATGTGCAATGCTGGGGCAGCATCCTGAGGTTTATGGTGTGCCCGAATTGAATCTATTTGTTGTTGATACTCTGGAAGAGTTTGTAGATACGTTTGGGGGGTACAGGCAGATACAGCAGCATGGTCTTCTGAGAACAGTCGCTCAGCTTTATGCAGGTGAGCAAAATATCACTACTGTTGATATGGCGCGTCGTTGGATGATGCGTCGCCATACGTGGAAGGTTTCTGATGTATACAAGGAGTTGTGTCAGAAGGTGTCACCACTACGTATTGCTGATAAAAGCCCTGTATATGGTGGTTCAGTTGAAATTATGAAACGAATTGAGGATGCTTTTCCCGATGCCTGTTATATGCACCTGTTGCGACATCCCGTTACGCAAGGCCAATCGATACTGAATATAGCTAAAGGCATTATGGCGACCCTGTAACTCCGAAGCTCCCGGAGCGAAGGCACGATAAATCGCGCTGCCACCTTCCCGAAAATATACCTGAAAGATCAAAATGCCGCTGTCTGTCAGCGCCGTGTCCCGGTCGAATAGGAACAGGTTGATGGTGCGATCGTTATGCGTGAATCCATTGTTCGGCCCAGCGAGACTCAGCGTTTGACCCACGCTCGCGACCAGGTGCGGGACACCAGAAGGATCTTCCATCCAAAGCCCGATCGTGTTGGTCCTGGCATTGCCTTCTCGATATCGGGCCGTGAATGCAGTCATGCCTTGGGCATTGAGGGCCAGCAGTTCCACATCCAGCGGTTGGTTATTGACGAAGGTGTAAGACGTGCCGGGGACCGGAGTGCTCTCTCCGAACACGAGCCGGATTTGGCCGTTCGCATCCACCTTGAAAAGGCCAAAACCGTTCGTGACCCCGAAGCCGGTGTAGCGAGCCGTAAAGGAGGTGCGGCTGGCGCTGTGGCGGGGAACAGTAACGTTCGAGGATGGCGGCGCTCCTTCCAAAGAGTGAATTGTGAGCGGGCCTTCCGCCGTTGTGGATTTCCTTGTTGAAAGGGACGATCTGCCGCAGCCCAAAACCGGAGATTTCCCACAGGCCGTATCTGGGTGAGGCGAGGCTGGAGTTTGCGCGGCCTTCGACGAGCGCGTTGCCTAGTTCATCCACGTCCCACAAAACGAATTGCTCTGAGCCCTCGGGTCTTCCCGGCAATGGTTCGCCCGGGCCGATCATCCGCTCAGGTTCACCGCCGCCACTGAAACGGTAGAGACTGTTGTTCCAGTTGACGGGAGCGCCCGGTTCGGGCGGCAGCAAAATATCCGACGTCCACGTCGGCCTGGCAACCAGGGCCAGGCAGTGCGAACCTGGGGCCATTCGTGTCTCCTTTCCAGCTGACCAGTGAGAGCGAACCGCCCCGTCCGGAAAAAAGAGCCTGCGCCGGGTTTGCGGATCCATCCTGGATTAGAGCCCAGAACAGGTAATAGCCATTGTTGTTCAGGCGGACGTCGCGGAATGCACCGAAGCGCGGCACAACTCCGCTATTCAAAATAATTCCAGGAGGAACCAAGCCGCTGCGCGAACCTTGCCCCGTAATCAGCGTCGGCGGCCCGCCCGAACTTTCCCAAAGTGCTTCGCCTTCCGGCACCCCTGCTCGGCCGCGGCGATTGATTTCCTTGCCATTGGAAATCAATCGCCGTTGAGCAGGGGTGCCGGAAGGCAAAGCGCTTTCGGA
>CAWEEC010000098.1:0-3557 GCA_963807785.1 uncultured Gammaproteobacteria bacterium
CATTTGTGACACGTTGTGCCCGGCTTTGGCGCGGCGCGGCTTGCGCAGGTGTTCGAAGCGCAGGTGCGCCAGCGCGGGATCGTTGTGGCGCTGCTGGCCGAACTCGGAGGTCGGGCCGTCCAGCCATTCGGTGTCATCGCGCTCGTCGATCCAGTTGGATCGGACATCGGGCATGCCCTTGAGCAGGTCGATTTTGACAGTCGGGATCGGTGTACGGGCCCGAGGTGTCGTAGACCGGGATCGGCGGGTTCTTTTCGGCGCCGAAGCTGGCCGCGGTGTCGTCGAGCAGGATTTCGCGCATCGGCACCCGGATGTCGGGGCGCGAGCCCTGCACGTAGATCTTGCGCGATCCATCCATTGGTTTGATGGATGAAGCAGACAGCTCTGCAGTGCGTTGGATGAATTCGTCTGGGATTGCGCTCATGATGTTGAAACCGGGTGTTGATGTCACAGGAAACACATAATAACCCAATAATGATGTTCATTCCCATAGGGAGCGTAGTGGCGAGGGAAGAGTGGCTAGGGGCGAGGAAAAGACGCTGGATCCCCGCGTAACTTCAGGCTTCCTGCCTTTCGCCCTTCGGGCCGCACTTCGTGCGTTCAAATCTGATCCATTCGGATTTGTCGCGGGGATGACGGTAATTGGGCAGCTTGCGCAGGTATGACGAAATAGATAACACATTTATATATCGTCACTCCCGCGCAGGCGGGACTAAATTCAATAGGATTGAATTTGAACTGCCTTGGGCTGGCCCGCAGGGCAGAATACATGGATGTATTCTGTAATCCAGTGTCTTTGATGTGTTCGCGGCTGAAGCCGCTCCTACGTTGGGTTGTCGTTAATATTGGCTACCTCCGCAGGCATGACGGTAATTTAGACTACCTCCTCGGGCATGACGGTTATTTGGGCAGCTTGCGCAGGCATGACATTTTGCAGGCTGGCGGCTGGGGGTTGCACAGGGTAAAATGCGCGGCCTCTATATAAGGTATGCGGTGGATGTGTTTCATATGAGCAACATGGATTTCAACCAGGCCCGATTCAACATGGTGGAACAGCAGGTGCGCCCCTGGGATGTACTCGACCCGCGCGTACTCAACGTGATTGGCAATATTCCGCGTGAACAGTTCGTGCCCGAGCACTGCAAGGCGCTGGCCTACGCTGATACCGCTATTCCGATCGGTCAGTATGAAGGCCGCACCTCGCACATGTTGAACCCGGTGGTTGAGGGCCGCCTGCTGCAGAGCCTGGCGATTACCGAAGATGACACCGTGCTGCAGATCGGCACCGGCACCGGTTATATCACCGCCTGTATCGCCACGCTCGCGCGTCATGTCGACAGCGTCGATATCAATCCCGAGATGACTGCCATGGCGGAGAACAACCTGGCCAGGTTCGAGATTAATAATGTGATCCTCAGTACCGGCGACGCTTCAAGTAAATGGGAGCAGAAACAGTTCTATGACTGCATCGCAATCATGGGCTCGATGCCGGCGATTCCCGAGTTCTACAAGAAGGCACTGAAAGAAGGCGGTCGTATGTTCGTGGTTGTGGGTGATGCGCCGGTGATGAAGGCCATGCTGGTGACACGCATCGGCAAGAACGAATGGATCGATGAAGAGCTGTTTGAAACCTGTATCGACTCGTTGATCAACGCAGAGAAGCCTGCTGAATTTGTTTTCTGATTAGCTGCTTTGTCTGATATGCGTGAGTTTGAAGCCGAAGAGCTCAAGGGCTATCTTGAGTCAGTGGATGAACAGCCTTTATTACTGGATGTTCGCCAGCCGTGGGAATATGAAATCTGCAAGCTGGATAACAGTATGCTGGTGCCGATGTCGACGGTGCCCGCCAGCCTGGATCAGCTTGATAAGGACCGCGAGACCGTGGTTATATGCCATCACGGTGTACGCAGCCGCCGGGTTGCCTACTACCTGGAACAGGCCGGCTTCAGCAATGTCATAAACCTCAGGGGTGGGCTGGATGCCTGGGCCAGAAGTGTCGATGTCGACATGGCGACCTATTAATAATGTACCGGGGAAAGATGCATGTCTGTTCGTAAAGCTTCATTGATTGTTCTGCTGGCTGGTGTGCTGGCTGGTTTCATCGGCAGCAATGCCTGGGCGCTGGATTTAAAAGAAGCGCTGGAACGCGCTGAAAAATACGATGCCACCCTGCAACAGGCAATGGCCGACTACCTGGCGGCCGAAGAGCTTTACCCGCAGAGCCGTGCCAACCTGCTGCCCGATATCACCACCAATGCCTTCGTGAAGGAAAACGACACCAAGCGAGAAAACGCGACCGGTGCGATTGGTGATGTTGATGCCCAGTTCACCACCAAGGGTTATGACATCAGGCTCAACCAGGTGGTTTTCAACAAGGCGTTGTGGGACGGCATGCAGCAGAGCGAAGCGCTGGTAGCGGCAGCGGCGGCCAACTACGAAGTGGCCAAGCAGGACCTGATTATCCGTACTGCACGCGCGTTCTTCAACGTGCTCGGCGCGCAGGACAACCTCGCCTTCACCCGCGCCGAGAAAGAAGCCATCGGCCGCCAGCTGGAACAGAGCCGCGAGCGTTTCAATGTCGGCCTGATTGCGATCACCGACGTGCGCGAGTCGCAGGCCTCCTACGATACCGCCGTGGCCAATGAGATCGTCGCCGATAATACGCTGAGCAACAATATCGAAGCACTGCGCGTGCTGATCGGTGACCCGGTGGCTGACCTGGTACCGCTGGCCGAACAATTCCCCTTGCTGCACCCGGAACCCAATGACATCAACCAGTGGCAGCAAACGGCACTGGACAACAACCTCAGCGTGAAAGCCTCCCGGTTTTCCCTGACCGCAGCCAAGGAAGCCTATCAAAGCAGCCGTGCCGGCCACTACCCCACATTAAACCTGAGTGGACTGCATCGATACGAGTCAGCTGACGGCAGTTCCTTTGGTGATGCCTTTGGCGGTGCGGACAGCACCGACACTACCCTGGGCCTGGAACTGGCAGTACCGCTCTACCAGGGTGGCGGCACCAGCTCGCGTGCCCGTCAGGCCAATGCCGAGATCTGGTCGGCGCAGGCCGTGGTCGACCAGACCGTGCGTGTCACGGTGCAGCAGATTCGTGATGCCTACCTCGGCGTGGTGGCATCGGTATCGTCAGTCGAAGCCTTCAAGCAGGCGCTGATTTCCGCCAAGACATCGGTGGAGGCGACCGAGGCCGGTTTCGAGGCCGGCACTCGAACCAGCGTTGACGTGCTGCTGGTACAGGGGCGCCAGTTTGAAGCCGAGCGCAACTATGCGCGTTCACGCTATGACTACCTGCTCACCCTGCTGGAGCTGCAACGCGCATCCGGTTCACTGTCGCGTGAATATGTGACGGAAATCAACAAGTGGCTGGCGAAAAGCAGCAAGGACGAGACCCGCGACTACTAGCACACGCCTGGCTCAACATTCATCCAGGATATGAGCAACGTTATCCCGCTTAACCCACGCGACTTCGTAGCGCCCAAATACTGGCCGATGTGGCTGGCCTTGGGCCTGATGCGGCTGGTATCGATGCTGCCATTGCG
>CAWEEC010000099.1:0-19000 GCA_963807785.1 uncultured Gammaproteobacteria bacterium
AATCTATCTGTTAACGGGCTGTGCACTGCTTTCTGCATGCGGCGGCAGCGGTAGCGACGCCCTGCCTGTAGACATCGGCGGCAGCAGCAATACCACACCACCAGCGGCCGTGACCGCCGGTTCACTCAACCAGGCTGCCTATGTATTTGGCACCAGCACCTACAAGTTCGGTCACAACTCCATTCCCAACATGAAAATAACCAATGCTCCGGACGATACCGACTATGCACGCTGGGCCATGTTGCACGATGGCAGTGTCTACCGGCTGTATTTTTTCAAGCAGGGCAGCAACGATACGCTGTACCAG
This sequence comes from uncultured Gammaproteobacteria bacterium, assembly GCA_963807785.1. GTDB lineage: Bacteria > Pseudomonadota > Gammaproteobacteria > SZUA-229 > SZUA-229 > JABDQW01. The sequence goes on from CAWEEC010000099.1 coordinate 308, forward strand.
TTTGGTTTTAACAGCAGTACCGGTGCTTACCAGTTTGGCCATCAATCGATTGCCGAACTGAAACTGACCAACATTCCGGACGATGCGGATACCAGCCACTTCGCCATGCTGCACGATGGCGCAACCTATCGCCTGTATCTCAAAGCCAAATCCAATGCTTTTACCATGTACCAGTTTGGCTATAACGGCCAGAGTTATGAATTCGGCCACAACTCGATTCCGGTTTTATACATCACCGGTGCACCTGCAGACGTCGATCTGAAGTCGCTGGGCCATGCTGCATGACGGCGCAACCTATCGCTTGTACCTGGGCAAGGATGGCAACGAAGACGCCATGTACCAGTTTGGCTACAACGCGGGCAGCAGCGACTACGAGTATGGCTACAAGTCCATCCTTCAGCTATCGCTGGCTGGTACACCCGTCGGCAGTTATACCGATGACTTTGCCATGCTGCACGACGGCAGTAATTACCGCTTCTACTATCTCGCCGAATAAAAGCTGCACAGATAACTAATTCTACTAAAGCACAGGAGGAACGAATGATGAAATTACGAACAGGAATACTATTAATAAGCCTCAACCTGCTGACTGCCTGCGGCGGCTCCGGTGACAGTGCCGGCGTGGCTGCTGACAGCAACAACCCGCCAACGATCAAGGGTACGCCCGCCAGCGTTATTCGCGCCGGCGATGAATACCTGTTCCGCCCGGACGTGTCGGATCTCGATGGCGACAGGCTCACATTCACCATCGCCAACAAGCCGGCGTGGGCCTATTTCGATGCCGCCAGCGGTACCGTATCGGGCTTCCCGCAGATGGCCGATTACGGCAAGCACCCGGATATCATCATCACCGTATCCGATGGCACGCAGTCAACGTCCTTCAGCTTTTCCGTAGACGTGTTGCCGATGCTGCTGGGCAGGGACAACTTCAATACCGAGGGTATCGTGATCCCGACTGCCAATGGCTATAAATCTTCAGGCACGCTGGTGATGAGTATCAACGGCGAAGAGAAACGCTTCGAAGACTCGGATCTGCAACTGTCGTTTGACGCGGAAGGCAACCTGGTTGAACTGGCCGGTGAAACCATCGTGCCACAGGCGGTATCGGATAACCTGTCGCTGGATGCACAGGTTAAAACCACGGTCGGCCTGTTCAGTGGTGCCCAGATCAATGCCAATCCGGATATCGACATCACACTCAAGGATGAAATGTATTACTTTGTGTACTATTTTGGCCAGAGCCTGGACATGACCGTCGGTGACCGCAACGGCTCCGGTGCACTGAGTTCGCTGACACTCGAAACACCACTGGGTGGCGAAATACTTTTCATTACTGATCCGACCGACGTGTTCTACTACTACTTTGCAGCGGTGCCTTTTGTCGGCGAAGCCGGCAAGGGTGAATCGGATAACGGCTTCATTCCTTTTATTCCACAGCTGGACTACGCCGAGCTGGATACGTTTGACGGTCACATGATCGAAAAGGGCTCTTTCGGCATTGGCTTCAAGATATTCGATTTCTTCAATATCTCCGGCTTCAAGGTCATTCACCAGCCTGAATTCAGCGAAATCGATCTTGCTGATCCGTTGAATTCGCCTATCGAGTACAAGATGGGCCTCAATGGCCAGGCCGAGTTCGCTTTTGGTATCCTCGGCTTCGGTCTGTTCTCGTTTGACCTGGCCGAGGCCAGTGCCACGCTGGATGTCGGCTTCGACCGTCAACAAATGGCGATGCAGACCGTGATCGCGCCCGATGTTTCGTGGGTGCCGCCAGCGTTTGCCTTCGTGCCGGTGAGCGAAACCGTTGGCGACTGGGTTATCAATGGTAATGGCAACTTCAGCGCCAGCCTGAGTTCAAGCTTCGAAAGCAAACTGCCCGAGGCCATACTGGTCGGCAGTATGCAGATCGACAATGAAAACGTCGTCCTCAAAGGCAGCGTTGATAACGGCCAGCAACCGCTGGGCGCGACTGCCACGTTCTTCGATAACGGCGTCTCTGTTGTAGTTGATGTCTACGCCGATTTCAGTAGCGGTATCAGCCAGACGGTGACCACGGCGCTGGATGAGAAACTGGTCGAAGTACAGCAGGCCTTCGATGACCTGCAACAGGCCACCGCTGATTATGAATTCGAGCTCAGCTTGCGTGGTTTGCGCAGCGCACTGCCGGCTGTTGCCGATTCGGCGATAACCATCCTCAACGCGATCCCGGGCACGGTCAGGAACGAGGTCGACAGTGCCATCGTCAGTTATGTCGACAACTACGAAATGTGTGTCGATCTGGGCATTCTGGGAAAAAGTTGCTCCAATCCACTCGATCCTGTGGTCAATGAACAACAACTGGGTGATGAAAAGGGCGAAGTCGCGAGGAAACAGGCAGCAGATGCTATTGCACCTTATAAGACAGCGCTGGCTAACTTGAAGAGCGCAGCCAACGCGGCCAGTGATGATCAGTTCCGCGCAGCCATTGCCAATGCGCTACAACAGGCGTACAACAGCCGCACTTTCAGCAAGAAGATAACCATCACTGCCAGCTTCCCGCTCGGCATCGGCAGCAAGACGGTTTACAATAAAACCGTCACCAAGACGGTCATCAGTGCAGCGAATGCGGACAAGATCAAGTTTGCGCTGGATAATGTCGGCAACATCGAAGCAACCAGCAACATCAAGATCAGCGCCCAGCAGGTTTATGATGCGCTGCCGGTTGAAGATGCCATCAATAACGCCAGGCAGGAAGTCGAGAACGGACTCGCACAGATACCAACGCTGGACGGTGTCGGCTATACCGTGGAAAACGGTGTCTATACTGCCTACGCGATTCTCGACGGCAAGAACTTTGAAGTTGATTTCAATGTACTCAGCCCATCTGAGCTGGCTGCGGGTATCGGCAGGCTGATCTCGGAACAGCTACTGTAAACCAACTGCAAGCATAGCAATCCTACCCGTTCGGTTTTATATAAATCGAACGGGTATTTGTTTTCAGGCATCGCAATCGCTACCTGCGGCCTGGTAATGACCCTGCGCTGCCTGTATTCCTGATACTGACTCGCCGTTGTCACACTTACACGTCATTCCGGCATGTTTTTAGCCGGACTAAATCTGCCAGGAGCAGATTTGAACAGCCGCAGGCTGGTCCGCAGGATGAAATACATGGATGTATTTCATAATCCAGTGGCTTAAGACGCTGGATACCTGCCTCCGCAGGCATGACAAGTTTATTCCGGACAGCAGTACGCTTGCGCGGGTATGACGTTATTTCAATTCTCGAATTTCACATTCATTTGCAGTCAGAAGCCAGCTGATCACAGTAATATAGAGTATTCAGCACAATGTAGAATTAATCATGTGGGGCAGTAGTGGTACTTATTGCATGAGCAATATGGCATGGTCACTGTTATGAATAATGAACGGGATCAACGTAACATAATGACGTAACAGAACACGTCAACCAGGGCATCAGTTAAAATCAGGCTTATGGAAGTCAGCATGTCATTCAGCAGTATTGCAGCATTGTTCTCGGCCATGGTGATCCTCGCCTTTATTCCCAGCGTGAGCGTGATTACTGTATCAGCAAGGGCCGCGTCATCGGGATTTATTCATGGCGCATTCACATCGCTGGGCATCGTCGCTGGTGACATCATCTTTATATTACTGGCCATCATGGGTTTATCATTTCTTGTTGAAACCCTGGGTAAGCAGTTTGTGCTGATCAAGTACCTTGGTGGTGCTTATTTAATTCTGTTGGGAATACAGCTATGGCGGTCAAAATCAAAAACAATGCACACCGGCGCTGCTACAGACTCATCGCTGCTGTCCAGTTTCATGGCCGGCCTGCTGATTACCCTGGGTGACCAGAAAGCCATCCTGTTTTACCTGGGTTTTTTTCCGGCGTTTGTGGATTTATCCAGGATAACTTATGTTGACACCGGCATCATTATGGTAACGGCCATTGTCGCTGTCGGTGGTGTCAAGCTTGGTTATGCATTGATGGCAAACAGGGCCCGACAGTTTATTAATAACCCGGTTGCGATTAAACGCATAAACATCGCCGCCGGCGCTGTACTGATTGGTGTTGGTATATTTCTAGTTGCGAGTACTTAATAAATAATATGAACTTAATTAACACAGCACGCAGAATGGATGACAGGTGAAGTGGTATTTAATATGAAAAAAGTATTGCCGAATCTCAAGCATGCATTGTTGAGATTATACGCACCTACCTTGTTCTTCTTCGTGGGTTTTCACATTATCGCCTTTACCCGCGCGCTTATGGCAGAGCAATACACAGTGAGTGCCGCATCCTCGGCAGCCGCAACCATAGGCGCGCTCATTGTCGGCAAAGCCATCATGATTGCCGAAACACTGCCTTTATTAAACTGGTTCCGGCACAACAGGCTGGTTTATAACGTGATGTGGCGAATCTTTCTCTATGTAATTCTTGTTTTGCTGATTCAGTTTATCGAGGAACTGATCCCGCTGGTCTCCAAATACGGATCACTCTCGACGGCCAGTGAACGCCTGCTCGAGGAAATCGACTGGCATCGATTCTGGTCCACCCACATCCTCCTGATTCTATTTCTACTTATCTACACCCTGGCGACGACGATAGCGGGTGCAATTGGTCGTAACAAGCTGCTCGATATATTTTTCGCTGCAAGAGAATAGCCGGCAACAACCGCAGGGTGACAATCTTAATAAAGCATGGAATACATAAACGAACTGCGTGATAAAGCTTCAACACCTTAAATATATGGCTCATTGTCGCAGTATCGAACAGCTGCGCATGCGTCACACAGATCACCACTCCCTGCCAGGCTGTTCACATAGGTGTTTTCTAGTATGATGCGTGCACAAATAGCAGAATAGCCATTATCGGGCAGGTGTATGCAAGGCCGCACACGTTGGATCATTGTTGGATTTATCTGGATTGCGACACTGTCGGTGGTGCTGTTGTGGTTGCTGACAACGCGTGGCTCAACGCTGGCGCTGGCCGCTGGTCCGCATGGCAGCGAATCTTTTCAGATAGCGACGGCTATCGCCAAAGTCTTCAACGAATCAGTCACAAATACACGTATCGAAATATTTGAAACCGGCGGTTCGGGTGACAACGTGCAGCTGCTCGAGTCCGGCCAGGTAGCACTGGCTACGCTGCACGCGGATGCCAGGGTGAACGACAAGGTAACCGCGGTGGCATCGTTGTTTTTCGACGCCTACCAGTTAATAGTAACCCGCGATAGCGGAATTCAACAGTTCAGGGATCTGGCCGGACATCGCGTTGCGATTGCACCGCTTCACAGTGGCCAGAACGAGGCCTTCTGGTTTGTTGCCAGCCACTACGGCCTGGATCACGACAGCTTGACAGCACTACCGATGGCTGAAGAAGCTGCCGACTTCGCCATGGTGATGAACCAGGTCGACGCTGTATTCAGGGTGAGGGCCCCGGGTAACACAGCCATCCGCAAGCTTGTACGTGACCACCCCCTGGAACTGGTACCCATTCACCAGGCCAACGCCCTGGCCTTGCAGCGGCCCGCTTTGAAGGCCGGCGTGATACCAATGGGCGCCTACCGCGGTGCGCCGCCACTGCCACAAGCTGATTTAGCTACGGCCGTTCTGGCACGGGTGCTGGCAGCAGGCTCCAGTGTCGACCCTGACCTGATACACACACTCACAACAACCCTGTTTGAGCGTCATTCCGAACTGGTTGGACTCACCGGGCTGGCCGGATTTATTCGGCCAATTGACAGCAACAGCCAAATCTCCATCCCGTTGCACCCCGGCGCACAACGTTACTACGATCGTGAAAAGCCGGGATTCTGGCAAAGGAATGCCCGCGTCATGTCATCACTGGTATATGTGCTGGCGATCTTGGGCTCGGTCGTGCTGGCATTGCGCTCGCGCCTGTTAGGTAAACACAAGGTCAAGGTCGGCGACTATAACCAGCACTTGATGGAGATCGCCAATCAGGCCCGCGATACCGATTCGAGCGAGGAATTACTGGTCCTGAGAGACAAACTGGTAAACATGTTGCAGCAGATCGTGGACGACCTGTCCAAAGACCAGGTAACGCAGGAGGAGTTTGAGCATTTCAGTTTTACCTGGCAGGCAGTCGATACCGTGGTGCGGGATCGTCTCACGCTGGTGCGAGGTTTAAACTAGGCTATGCCTGTCACTATTAAACTACGACGTTTCTGGATTTTCATCGCGATTGCGCTAACGCTAGTTTTCGCTGCCTTCACCTACGGCCTGGCTCAGCATCTGACCGAGCGCGCGATTGAAGTTGCCTCAGCCCGCCTGCAATTACTCAACACGCTGCGAAAACAGGCGCTGCAAACCTACTTCGAAACAGCAGAAGCTGAAATAACGTTCTGGAGCCTGAACCAGGACCTGCTGCACAAACAGGCAGAACTCATCAGGCGCTGGAAAACGTATGCACAAGACAGGAGTGATCACGTTGCACAATTGCAACAACTGTATATTGATGCCAACCCGTACCCGGCCGACCAGCGTTCGCAACTCAGCGATGCCGGCGATGGCTCACGCTACAGCGAGCTGCACGCCGAACTGCATCCTGTTGCCAAACGGTTTGTAGTCGAACGTGGCTACTTCGACTTTTTCCTGATCAGCCCGCAAGGCGATGTTTTATACACGGTCGAAAAAGAATCTGACTTTGGTACCAGCCTGACAACCGGGACCTGGCGTGACACCGGACTGGCCGATGTTTACAGGCGTGCAATGGCGAACGCCACCGATCATGGCGTGGTATTCAGTGACCTGGCAGCTTACGGACCCAGTGACAATGCACCAGCGATGTTCATGGCACGGGCATTGAAAGACGCCCGCGGTGAACTGCTCGGCGTACTCGCGTTACAATTGCCGCTTGATCGTATACGAGCCATCATGCAGTTCGATGCGGGCATGGGTGACAGCGGCGAGACCTACCTGGTCGGCGAAGACCACTTGATGCGCAGTGATTCGCGTTTTTCACAGCATTCAACCGTGTTAAAAGTCAGCGTCAATACCGACGCGGTAAAGCGTGCGTTCAACGGCGAACACGGCTCGATGATCTTACCGGACTATCGTGGTGTGCCGGTATTATCGGCCTATGACAGCACGCAGGTTGACCACCATCGCTGGGCAGTGCTGGCGGAAATCGATGAGGCTGAAGTGTTACGCGATGCCGCTGAATCACACCCGCAGATCAGCGGCCTGATGTTGCTGTTATACGCACTGGCGCTGGGATCCGTTTGGTTCCTGCGCCCTGACGATTCGCCACAGGATGACCACGCCGGTGTTGCGCCGCTTGCGGACAGCGACTTTTCCGATTTTTCAGGCTGAAGCACGCAGTCATTATCCAGATTAATTTGAGACACATGCAATGTTCGAAGCACAACATGGTAATCTCTAATCCTGCTCACAGAAGTAATAATATGAAAAATATCAAACACCTGGTTCTGGCATTTGCCTTGTTGCCTGTTGCTGCTGAGGTTAGTGCAGAGCAGGTCTATGAAAAGGTCAATAAAGACGGGGTTATCGAATTCAGTGACCAGCCCAGCTCCGGTTCAGAGCAGATTGAAGTCAAGCCCAACGTTGTTGACGTCAGGTCAGCACCTGCTGGCAGTCTGCCTGTCTCGCCGGCTACACGCGCATACGAGGGACGGCCTGGCAGCACTCAGGAATATAACGTTGAAATCAATAATCACCGCTACGGATACGAAGATGAGCGGCGTCGGCGTGAAATGCGTCTTGAGCGTAACGCCGAGCGCCTGCCCGAAGCCCGTCGACCTGATGAATCACGACCTGCAAATGAAGCCGTGCGTGGCGAAGAAATGCGTGGTATCGAACAACCAGGACGACTGCGCTAAACCGATACGATAGTGGCTTGTCTTATAATATCAGGGGTTTTTGACTGCCCGTTTTCATTATAATATCTGGTCTAAAATGTATCGCTGTTGCTGACAATCGCGAGAGCCCGGAATCACACTGTAGGGATCACGATATCAGGCTGGTTGATCTTCGACACAGCTTGCAGGACCACTTTAATAACTGAAAGGATAATAACTATGAATAAACGACCCAATGCCATGTTGCGTAGCCTCCTGTTCCTGGTCTCATTAATGTCGGTGTTCGGCTGCACGGTTGAAGCCAAGTCCGACAAGCCTAATATCCTGGTGATCTTCGGCGACGATATCGGTACCTGGAATGTCAGTGCCTACAGCCACGGCATGATGGGCCGCACGCCGAGCATCGACCTCATCGCCAAACAGGGCATGCTGTTCACCGATCATTACGCCCAGCCAAGCTGCACCGCCGGGCGCGCTGCCTTCATCACCGGGCAGTTGCCGATCCGCACCGGCATGACGACCATAGGCGTCCCGGGTTCGACGCGCGGTATTCAGAAGGAAGATCCAACACTGGCCGAAATCCTGAAGGGCCAGGGCTACGCGACAGCGCAGTTTGGCAAGAACCACCTCGGTGACCGCAATGAATTCCTGCCGACTGTACACGGCTTCGATGAATGGTTTGGCAACCTCTACCACCTCAACGCCGAGGAAGAGCCCGAACAGCTCGATTATCCCGGCCAGAAAAATCCCGCATACCTGAAGAAGATGGGGCCGCGCGGTGTGCTCCATGCCTGGGCGACCGATGTCGATGATCCCACCGTCGACCCGAAGTTTGGCCGCGTCGGCAAGCAGAAAATTGAAAACACCGGCGCGCTCACACGCAAGCGCATGCAGACCTTCGATAGCGAGGTACTCAACCATACATTGAAGTGGCTGGACAACAAACCAAAGGACAAACCGTTCTTCGTCTGGTTCAACACCACGGCAATCCACATTCATTCGCGCTCGCCGCAGAAATACATTCAAATGGCAGTGGATGAAGGCCGCGCCGAGGAAGACGTGGTACGCGCGAAGATGATCGAGCACGACGAACAGGTCGGCACCCTGCTGAAGAAACTGGAAGACCTCGGCGTCGCCGACAATACCATCGTCGTCTACAGCACCGACAACGGCAACGAACTGATGTTATGGCCGGATGGTGGCTATGCGCCATTCCGCGGTGAAAAAGGCACCACCTGGGAAGGCGGCGTACGCGTGCCCCTGCTGGTCAAATGGCCCGGCAAGATCGAAGCCGGCAGCGTTTCCAATGGCATCCAGAACCACGAAGACCTGTTCGCCACCCTCGCGGCGGCAGCGGGACTGCCCAAGCTCAAGGATGAACTGCTCGAAGGCAAGCAAATAGGCGACATGACCTACAAGGTCCACCTCGACGGCTACAACAATCTTGCCCACTGGACCGGTGAAAGCGAGAAATCCGCCCGCCGCGAGATCTTCTACTACGACGAGATCGACCTGATGGCCTTGCGCGTGGACGCGTGGAAGATGCACATCGGGATGAAGAAAGACGGCATCTGGTGGAACGAGAAAACCTACCCCAGCATCCCGTATCTGTTCAACCTGCTGATGGACCCGATGGAAAAGATGGACCAGGAATCACACGAATGGGGCACCACCAGCCGCCGTTTCTTTGCCGCCAAGATGTGGGCACTGAACTCATCAGGTCCGTTCATCATGGCCCACATCAAGAGCCTGCAGGACTACCCGCCGCGCCAGGGTGCTGACTCGCTGAGCGTTAAAAAAGTACTGACAGAGGCCATGCAGAAACTGCAGGCACCACGCGGCGACCACTAGTACCGTCAGTTCAGTACTGCACCCGCCGCTGGCGGGTGCAGTACTGTTCAAACACAAGCATGCAGTTCACTGAAGTTATATCCTTCGCCGGCTACGCAATTGAAGCGGTGGGCGTGCTTGTGGTGGTGCTGGGGTGCTGTATTTCGTCTATTGTCTTTGCACGAGCTTCAGGCAGTTAGCGGAAGCTATTGCCGGCCGGGCCCTCACCTTGAAACACTGCCAGCCGAACCCCCTCACCGGGGGCCGGCGGCCTGTCTTTAATGTTGGTGTTAATGATCATCGGCTCAACAAGTAACTTCGATGCCGTAAAGATACGTTGAACGCAACGGTGCTGTCATCAACCACGCAACGCCTGATCAATGGGCAAATTGAGGCGCCGGTGCTTTCGGTTTGTGACCGGATAATCCTTCAAAATGCTGTACCGCTTTTTTGATGTCGCCAAGCAACATGTCTGCCATGTCGGCGCTGAAGCCCTCCCTGACCACGATACGCAGCACCGCAACATCCTCTGCGTGTTCCGGCATGGTATATGCTGGCACCTGCCAGCCAGACTCGCGCAACTTGTCAGAGATATCGAACACACTGTAGCCGCTGACGTCGTCTTTGAGTTTGAATGCAAATACCGGAATGGCACTGCCGTCGCTGGCCAGCTCGAACGGCCCCAGCTCAGCGATGCCTTTCGACAGGCCGGTCGCAGTATCACGCAAGGTCTGCATTATCTGGGTATACCCGGCCCGGCCCAGGCGCAGGAAGTTATAGTACTGGCCGACGATCTGGTTGCCGGGCCGCGAGAAGTTGAGCGTGAAGGTCGGCATGTCGCCGCCAAGGTAGTTGACATGAAAGACCAGGTCCGCGGGCAGATCTTCATGGTCGCGCCAGACCACCCAGCCCACGCCCGGGTACACCAGGCCGAACTTGTGCCCGGATGAATTGATGGATTTCACCAGGGGCAGCCGGAAATCCCACTTCAGGTCCGGGTGCAGGAACGGTGCGACGAAACCGCCACTGGCTGCGTCAACGTGCATCGGCGTCTCCCAACCGGTGCTGGCATTGTTCTTCACCAGTGCTTCGTGAATGGCTTCGATGGGCTCGAATTCACCGGTGAAGGTGGTGCCCAGGATAGCGACGACGCCAATGGTGTTTTCATCGGTGGCCTTGATCACCTCTTCCGGGGTGATGACGTAACGCCCCTTCTCCATCGGTATGTATTTAGGCTCGACCTCCCAGTAGCGACAGAACTTCTCCCACACCACCTGCACATTGGCACCCAGTACCAGGTTAGGCTTATCGCTGGGTTTGCCCTGTGCCTGACGTCGTTGACGCCATTTCCACTTGAGTGCCATGCCTGCCAGCATCACGGCCTCGCTGGAGCCGATGGCCGATGCGCCGACACCCTGATCGGGGGCATTGAACAAATTGGAAACGATGTTGATGCAACGCTCTTCAATAGCCGCTGTCTGCGGATATTCATCCTTGTCAATCATGTTCTTGTCAAAAGTTTCGGCCATCAATTTTTCGGCCTGGGGTTCCATCCATGTGGTGACAAAGGTCGCCATGTTCAGTCGCGAGTTGCCATCCAGCATCAACTCGTCGTGAATAATGTTGTAAGCTATGTCCGGAGACATCTCGTGCTCAGGCAAACGGTATTTGGGAACCTGTACCGTCAGGCCACGACGACCATAGGCTGGTGCCAACAGCGCATCTGCCTCATTGAGCGTATCAAGATTGGTTTTTTTTGTAACCATGATCGATCTCCTTGCGATTTTGTGATGAACAATAAATAAACCAGCAGCTTCGATATACAATACCATCAAGCCGGTTGCAGTTTCCGTATTAAAAGTAAGCCTAATGCCGTGGCGTTTTGTTGGCTTGATTACCAGTTGTCGATAACACTGCAGTCCTGAATCGACAGCCTTGATCCGTTCACCCATCGATAGAATCGTAACAGTGCACTCCATACAGCTTCAACATCAATATTATTGGCACATAACAAAAACACAGGGAATCTATTCGAAGTTCGTCTCAGCTCCAATAGATAGTCATGGTCAATGAACAGCCTTGGGCAGTCATTCCACACCAGCACAATATGCCATATGGCATAATCCAGACATGAAGGCTTATATACAAGTGAAATGAAAATATGGGTAGACGCAGATGCCTGTCCAGTGGTGATAAAGGGAATCCTGTTCAGAGCGGCAGAGCGCACCGGGGTACAATTGACACTGATCGCCAATCAGCAGGTAAACATACCTGCATCGCGTAACATTAAATTTATCCAGGTCGCATCCGGTTTTGATGTCGCTGACAATGAAATCGTTAACAGGCTTGATGCTGGTGATCTTGTTATCACTGGTGATATACCTTTGGCAGCGGAGGTGATTGAGAAAGGCGGCCATGCCCTCAATCCACGCGGTGAGTTGTATTCTGCTGACACGATAAAAGCCAAGCTCAATATGCGGGATTTTATGGACACGCTACGATCCAGCGGCATACAGACCGGCGGCCCACCGCCTATAAGCCAGAGCGATCGCAAAGCGTTTGCCAATCACCTGGATAAATTACTCACCCGGCATGCAGACAAGTTATAACCGGGCAAACCTACTGCTGTCCCACAAATTGTTACACGAATTTAATCAACACTATATATTACAGTGATCGCATGGTTTATAAACTGCGAATGGATATGAAATTCCATAACAGGAATCATGTCATACCCACGTAAGCGGGCATCCAGCAGGTCATCGATTAATATATGCACCAAATGTCACTGGATTCCCGCTTCCGCGGGAATGACGTACAAGTGGGACAGCCGTGAGATAAATCTGATCGATTATTATTGCAGGTAACTGCTTAACAACCCTTTATGCAATCCGGGCCAGAATGAAAGCTGAACAGATACTGCTGGTATACGATAAGCAATGCCCGCTATGCGACAGCTATTGCCAGCTGGTTCGAATCCGGGAAAGCGTTGGTGAACTGACAATTATCGATGCACGTGAACAAAGCGAGGTAATGGATGAAATCACGGCGCAAGGTCTGGACATCGACCAGGGCATGGTGCTTAAAATGGGCGGGCAGCTTTATTATGGCGCGGATGCAATCCATGCACTGGCATTGATCAGCAGCCGTTACGGTGTATTCAACCGTTTCAATTACTGGATGTTCAAATCCAGCACATTGTCTGGTTTACTGTACCCGGTACTGCGGTTGTTTCGCAATTTATTACTCAAGCTGCTGGGTAAAACCCGAATCAATAACCTGAACATAGCCGATAATGACAGGTTCTAGACAGGCAGGTACCGATTATGAAAAAAACAGCCATACATGAATGGGACGAACTGCAGCCGCAGACGCCGGTCTATGCACTGGTTGCCGGTGTCGACCTGGTGATCGTGCGCTGGCAGGACCAGCAACAGGTTTCGGTGCTCTATGGTCGCTGCATGCACCGCGGCGCCCTGATGGCCGATGGCACGATCGAAGGCAATAATATTGTCTGCGGACTCCACAACTGGGATTACTGTTACGAGACCGGCATCAGTTCGTACAATCCGGCGGAACGTTTGCAGCGTTTTTCATCCTGGCTGGAACACGGCAAAGTCTGGGTAGACGAAGATGAAATCAGGGCCTGGGCCAGCGACAATCCCCAGCCCTATGATCGTGATGCCTACCAGGGACTGTACCAGGACATACACGGCGGTCCCGGAAGAGCCGCATACCCACTACATTCAACATCTGGCTGAACACGGCTTGTCCAAAGTCGGGCATCACGGCCGCGTCAGCGCGATGGGTGTACCGCGTGATCAACTGCCGCGGTGGGACGACATCCAGATTCTGACCGCGCAACTGCACAAGGTTCCTCTGCTCGATGATGTCCCCGTCGACACCCGGGTTGTCATCGGCCCCAACGCGAACAAGCCATTGCTACTGGAGCGGCCCTTATTCGTCTCGGACATGAGTTTCGGCGCACTCTCTGAAGAAGCCAAGATTGCACTGGCCACGGGCGCGGAACTGGCCGGGACCGGCATCTGCTCGGGTGAAGGCGGCATGCTGGCGGAAGAACAGGCGGCCAACTCGCGCTATTTCTATGAGCTGGCTTCAGCCCGCTTTGGCTATTCAATGGAGAAGGTGCAGCAATGCCAGGCGTTTCATTTCAAGTGCGGCCAGGGTGCCAAAACGGGCACCGGCGGCCACCTGCCCGGCACCAAGGTGAAAGGCAAGATAGCCGAGGTGCGCGACCTGGCTGAAGGTGAAGCGGCGATATCACCGTCACGTTTTCCCGACTGGGAACATGTCGACGACTATCGCCGTTTCGCCGCAGAAGTACGCGAAGCCACCGGCGGTATACCGATCGGGGTGAAACTGTCTGCCCAGCACATCGAGCGTGATATCGAAGCCGCGCTGCAGATCGGTGTGGATTACATCATTCTCGACGGGCGTGGCGGTGGCACCGGCGCGGCCCCGTTGTTGTTCAGGGACAACATTTCGGTACCCACCATCCCGGCGCTGGCCCGCGCGCGGCGTTACCTTGACCAGCAAGGTCGCACTGATGTCAGCCTGGTGATTACCGGTGGTCTGCGCCTGCCCGCCGACTTCATCAAAGCCATGGCATTGGGCGCAGATGCCATTGCCGTATCCAATGCCGCGATCCAGGCCATCGGTTGCCTGGGCATGCGCGCCTGCCACACCAACAATTGCCCGGTTGGTATCGCAACGCAGAAACCCCATCTACGCCAGCGTCTGCAAATCGAAACAGGGGCGCAGCAGTTGAATAATTTCCTGCGCGCTTCCACCGAGTTAATGCAAGTCATGGCACGCGCCTGTGGTCATGATCAGCTGAATAAATTCTGTATAGACGACTTGACTACCTGGCATAGTGAAATGGCAACATTGACGGGTATCGCATACGGCGGTGTTGCAACAGAATAATCAGCCGCAGATGCCTGAATCAATAATTCAGCTAAACAACAGAAACGCACCAATACATTCATGCCCTTGTCTGTATAGCCGGCGATTTTCTGCATTCATCCTGGGCAAAGCAATCTGACATGAGGCAGTAACGCCGCAGTCTCTGGCGCGACCCGGAATCAACTGCAACTTGATCCAAACACCTGTTTACATGACTGAAGCCGGGTCTGGTGGCCTGCGAGTCCTTCAATATTGCAACGATTACCCGATAAGTCCGAGTGGATTTTGACAAAATCTTCACACCAGATTGACATCCATTTCACACCTTTGTCCGTATCTTCTGCAGCGTAGAGACAACCAATTTACTCTTTCGCAAAACAACCATCTCAGGAGACTGGATATGACTATCAGAACTACGTATTTCAAGAGCGCACTGTTTGCGGCAGCAGGCGTCTTTGTCCTGGCCGGCTGCGACGATAATGACGCAGCACAACTACGCGTCATTCATGCATCCCCGGATGCACCAGCAGTTAATGTCAAGCTGGATTCCATGGAAAGAATCAGCAACCTGGACTATGCCAACAGCAGCGGCTATCAGGAAGTGGGCACTGGCAACGATGACATCACTGTTGAGGCCATCATACCGGGTGGAAACGCCGATGTGATCTCGGTGCCTGGCTTCAAGTTCGATAAGGACGTTCGCTACAACATCATCGCTGTTAATAACACGGCTGATATTGCACCATTAGTCATCAAGGAGTCTGCAGCTCAGCCTGGTGCAGCTGAAGTTGCTGTCGCCGTGGTTCACGCCTCTCCGGATGCACCGCCAGTCGATGTTTATGTCACTGCACCCGGTACCGATGTCAGTGACATCAACGTGTTACCCAACTTCAGCTTTGACTTCAAGGACCCTGCTGTCGATGCCGGCAACCTGCCGGCTGGCATGTACGACATCACCGTGACACTGGCAGGCACCAAAACCGTGGCTTACAACATCAGTGATGTTGACCTGTCACCGTTTGCCGGCAACAAACTGCTGCTGGTTGCAGTCAGCACCACCACTGACACCAACAAGCTGGCATCACCGATCAAGCTGCTGGTTGCCACCGATAACGCCCAGCAGGTGTTACTCGACGAGGACACCCAGACAGGTGCACGTGTCTTGCACCTGTCGCCGGATGCGGATGCTGTGGCGGCCAATACTGTAGCGAGTGGCGCCGTCGAGGTCTGGACCGACGCCAATTCACCACTTGGCCTGTTCGAGCTGATCCCGGCTTTCAACTACACGGACGTCGTGCCTGGTTCTGATTCCTATGTCCCTCTGCCTGATGGCGATTACGTGTTTGATGTCGCTGTCGATGGCGCAGGTCCCGGTACGCTGTACACGTCACCACCGCTGACTCTGAGCGCCGGCTCCGAGTACACGGCAATCGCAGCAGGCCTGGTTGGCGCCACGCCTGCGTTCACTCTGCTGGCAACCGAGGATAACAACCGCTCTGTGATCACGCAGGCCAGTGTCAAGGTGGTGCATGGCGCGCCTGCTGCCGGCACAGTGAATGTGTTCGTGACACCCGCAGGCCAGTTCAGTGCTGCTGATGTGGAAAACGGCCTTGCCGGCAAGCCACTGCTGGAAAACTTCGAGTTTGGCGCGGTCACTGACTATGTTGCCGTAGCACCGGGAAACTATGATATTCGCGTGGTTCCGCTCTCACTCGGAGTCGCTGCGATCAACGAAGAGAATGTAGCCTTGCCGGAAGGTCTGGTCGCCACCGTGCTCGCTCGCCAGCCGAATGATCCGGGCTCACCGAGCGGCATGCCGGATATGTTCGGTATCGAAGTTCTCACCAACTAGGCAAAAAACGCGGCCTGCGGGTGCAACAGTCACCCGCAGGCCACATGCTTGCCTAACATTATCGAAGCTGATGTATTACAGCATTGCTCAGCATCCATAATCAGGCCGGTAAACAAATATGTGTAGATGCTGAAGTTTGCATGATAGATAATCACTAATAATAGAGACAACAACCAAGGTTACGAAAAGCCATGCCTGCAGATTCAACACCCATGGTCCTGCTGGTCGAAGATCACAATGATATCGCAGAGATGGTGACCTCCTACCTGGAGAATCGCGGCTTTAATGTCGATTACGCTGCTGACGGGGTAACCGGCCTGCATCTCGCTGTCAGCAACACCTATGACGCCATCATTCTCGATCTTATGCTGCCCGGCATGGATGGTCTTGAGGTGTGCCGCAAACTGCGTAGCGATGTGAAACGTGACACGCCTGTTATCATGCTTACCGCGCGAGACACTGTGGATGACAAAATCACCGGGCTTGAAACCGGTGCTGACGATTACCTGGTGAAACCTTTTGCAATCAAGGAACTCGAGGCACGGCTTCGCTCCCTGATTCGTCGCCATAAGGGAGAGACGGTAAAAGAAGTACTCACGGTCGCAGACATGACGCTGGACACTGCAACCCTGGAGCTAAGGCGCAGCGGTGAAACAATCAACCTGACACCAATCGGTCTGAAAATACTGACGGTGCTTATGCGCGCCTCGCCGGCGGTTGTCAGTCGTCGTGAACTTGAACGCCAGGTATGGGGAGATATATTACCTGACAGCGATACCCTTCGAAGTCATCTGTACAACCTGCGCAAGCTTATTGACAAGCCATTTGAAAAACAACTACTACACACGATCCAGGGTAGTGGATACAAAATTGTAGACACCGATGCAGAAACGTAACGGGCTTATTCATAAAATCAACCGCGCGTTCCTGCTGCAGGCCGTGCTCATCAGCCTCGCCGCCTTACTCAGCGTTTTCTTTGCAAAAATAGTGCTTGAAGAAATCCTGATCAAGCAAGCGATAAAACAGGAAGCTGAATACTTCTGGGAAAACTATCAGACGCAAGCGTCTTTTCCGCTTCCCGACACACTTAACCTCACCGGTTATTTCAACGTCGATCAGCTGCCTGCAACTTTACAACACAAGTTACCGGAACTGCCCGGCTTCTACGAATACAAGCACGATGAAATCGTACTCTATATCTCGCAACAGGATTCACGCACACTCTATCTTTTATACAATCGCGGCCAGGTTGATACGCTGGTAGCTTATTACGGTCTGTTTCCGCTCGCGCTGGTATTGATGGTTCTTTATCTCTCCCTGTGGCTCACCTACCGTTTCAGCCGTCGCACCATATCCCCGGTAAGCTTGCTGGCGCGCCAGGTCAACAAGGTCGATATCGATTCAGGTGATCTTTCTTCGCTGCAGATGGAGAACCTGCCTTTCAATACCGATGACGACATCCAGGTATTATCAGATGCTATCGTAAATCTTGGTGAACGCCTGGACGCATTTATTACACGTGAGCATAACTTTACCCGCGATGCCAGCCATGAACTGCGCAGTCCGATCACGGTTATAAAAATTGCTGCCGACATGTTGTTATCCGAACAGCAACTGTCTGAAGAATCACGGAGTACCGTAATCCGCATCAAGCGTGCCGTATCCGACATGGAAGAACTGACAGAAGCCTTTCTGCTTCTTGCCCGCGAATCCGACCAGGGCCTGACGACAGAACTGGTATGCATCAACGATATCGTTGAGGAAGAAATCGAAAGGGTCCAGCCGCTAAACAAGAACAAGCAGCTAAAGGTCAACTTCTCAGCGCAATACCATTTGAAAGCACTGGCCTCCGACAAGGCTTTATCTGTTCTGTTTGGCAACCTGATTCGAAACGCGTTTCTGTATACAGAACAAGGCAGCATCGATATCAACATCAATAAAGACAGTGTCGTCATCAAGGACAGCGGTAAGGGTATCCCGCAACAACAGGTTGATGATATATTCAAACCCTTCAACCGTGGCAGCAATACAACTGCACACGGTTATGGTGTAGGGCTTACAATAGTAAAGCGATTGTCAGATCGTTTTAATTGGCCTGTTTCACTCAGCAGCACGCCAGGTAAAGGCACCCGTGTTGAAGTAAAATTCCCCGAGTCGGTGATCAATAATCAGTCAAACGCAAACAATTCAGGTAACCTGTAAATTTGCAGTGGTAATCGTTGGCCAGAGCACCGGCTCTGTTCT
>CAWEEC010000100.1:0-4722 GCA_963807785.1 uncultured Gammaproteobacteria bacterium
GCACTTCCTGGAACGGTTTGCATTCACCCGTCGGTGGCAGCACCGGTATGCGCACCGAGTCGACCGGCCCTTCGAACTCCGAAATCGGGCGGTCCAGCATCGACATCACGTCGTGACGCTCGAGATAGGTCGTATCTGGCAGCACCAGGTCGGCGAACGCAACCATCTCTGACTGGAACGCATCGGCAACCACCAGGAATGGAATCTTGTATTCACCATTCTCATCCCTGTCATTGAGCATATCGCGTACTTGTGCGGTGTTCATCGACGAATTCCATGCCATATTGGCCATGAAGATCAGCATGGTATCGATACTGTACGGGTCACCCCGCCAGGCATTGGTGATGGCATTGTGCATCATGCCATGCACTGCCAGCGGGTATTCCCAGGAAAACGCCTTGTCGAGACGAATGGGCCCGCCGTCATCATCAACGAACAGGTCATCCGGGTCGGCGGGCCAGCCCAACGGCATGCCGTTGAGCGGTGTATTTGGCTGGACATCGTCCCAGCTGGTCGGGGTCTTGGCGCACGGCGGAATCGGCCGCGGAAACGGCGCCTTGTGGCGGAAGCCGCCCGGGCGGTCGATGGTGCCGAGGATGCTCATCAGGATCGACATCGCACGTATGGTCTGGAATCCATTGGAGTGCGCCGCCAGCCCGCGCATCGCATGGAACGCCACCGGGTTGCCGGTGAGGTGGTCGTGCTCATTGCCCCAGGTATCGGTCCATGCGATCGGCAATTCTATTTTTTCATCGCGTGCGGTGATGCCCATTTCATTGGCGAGGCGCTTGATGGTCTCGACAGGTATGCCGGTAATGTCCGCAGCCCACTCGGCGGTGTACTCACGTACGCGTTCCACCAGCAACTGGAACGCCGGCTTCACCGGTGTACCGTCATCGAGCTGGAATTCACCCAGCAGGTAGGGATCGGTGCCCTCGGTATGCATCGAGATCGGCCTGTTCAGATGCCGGTCCCACCACAATTTATTTTGCGCATCGAAGCAGCCTTCCTCCTTGGGTACTTCAAAGCGGACAAACATGCCATGTTCGGTCGAGTTTTCATCCATGTTGACCAGTTCCGCCGCGTTGCTGTACTTGACCAGGAACTCGCGATCATACAGGCCCTGTTTGATGATCTCATTGATCAGTGCAAGCAACAGCGCACCGTCGGTGCCGGGCTTGATCGGTATCCACTCGTCGGCGATCGCCGAATAGCCGGTGCGCACCGGGTTGATCGAGATGAATTTGCCGCCCTGGCGCTTGAATTTAGACAGCGCGATTTTCATCGGGTTGGAATGGTGGTCCTCGGCGGTGCCGATCATGACGAACAGCTTGGAGCGGTCGAGGTCAGGACCGCCGAATTCCCAGAACGAGCCGCCGATGGTGTAGATCATGCCAGCCGCCATGTTCACCGAGCAGAAGCCGCCATGTGCCGAATAGTTCGGGGTTCCGAACTGCCTGGAGAACAGCCCGGTCAACGCCTGCATCTGGTCGCGACCGGTGATCAGCGCAAACTGCTTGGGATCGGTCTCACGAATATGCGCAAGGCGCTGCTCCAGTATCTCGAATGCCCTGTCCCAGGAAATTTCCTCGAATGCATTGTCACCGCGGTCGCTGCCGGGCTTGCGCAACAGCGGTTTGGTCAGGCGGGCCGGTGAATACTGCTTCATGATACCGGAGGCGCCCTTGGCGCAGATCACACCCTTGTTCAGCGGGTGATCGGGATTACCCTCGATGTAGCGCACCTCGCCGTCGCGCAAGGTGACACGAATACCACAGCGGCAGGCGCACATATAGCAGGTGGTATTCTTGACTTCGATCCGGCTGTTTTCGTCAGTTGTCTTGGAAATCGGATCGTGCAGCGGTGTGGACATCAGTTTCCCCTGTGTAACAGGCCAGTCAGAGTGATAATTTACTCGAACTGCATGATAACAAGCCAATCAGTAATACTGAATGATATATAAATAAATCGATGATTTCTAATATACTTTAGTGATATAGATCATATAGCGGTGCGCTTTTCGCCAGAGCGCCAGGATGACAGCCAGAGTCATGAAAAAAGAAGGCAGCCACATGGCTGCCTTCTTTACTGCATTTTGTGAGCTGAAGTCAGCCCACCATATTGACATACAGTGTCTTTGGATCAAGCGGGCTGAAGTAGATACCGGTACCTTCCGCTTCCGGATCGGTCAAAGAAGCAAAAAGATCAACATCTACAGATGCCCCAAACGCGTTGGTTCTGGTGGTTGCAAACCAGATGTCAGGGTGTGGCAGGATCCCGGTCAGCCGCATTGGCTGATTCATCGATTGGCTTGAATACGAAACCGCCTTTATGATCAGCAACAGCATTGCCTGACACGGTCACGGCAATCGCAGAAGCGAGTAAACTCTTTTTAAACATGTTTTTTCTTCTTGATGATTTATTCAGGACTGCGCAAATACACACGCAATGACTCTGAGTCTCAGTTGTTGTGCGAGGCTTATTATTGTTTCGAATTGTTAATGTTTGATTACGGGCGGGTTACCAAAATATGATGATAATGTGTCGATGTATTACGAATGTATGATTGCTGTTATTGCAGACAATAAAAAAGGGAGCGATGCTCCCTTTGTAAAATTAGCGGGTTAAGCAAAAACTTAATTCGCTTTCTTGTGATACATCAACAGGCCAATACCCAGCATCAATACCAGCGCCTGGAGACCCAGGCTCTGCGCAGTCGGATAAACACCCAGAAACTCTACACGCGGAAAATCCAGCAGGCTGGCACTGACCATACCGGCTTCCTGCAGTGCAGCAATGCCCTGGCCGGTGAAGACAACAGCCAGCAGGAACAACAGGACGGCATTGATCTGAAAAAACTGTTTGATTGGAAGCTTGATACCAACCTTGTAGACCAGCAGCGACAGCACGACCAGCAAGCCAAGCGCCGCCAGTATACCCAGCAGGAAGGACTGCTCGGAGCCGGTATCGATTTGAACCCACATCGCCTGGTAAAACAGCACGGTTTCAAACATCTCACGATAGACGGCGAGAAACGCAACCGTTGCCAGCACCCATAAGGTTCCGCTTTCCATTGCATTATCTATCTTGTGCCCGACAAACGCTTGCCAGCGTTTGCTGTGACTGGCGTTGTGCAACCAGAAGCCGACATAGACCAGGATAGCCGCAGCAAACAGTGCTGCGAAGCCTTCGGTCAATTCACGACTGGCACCGCTGATCTGTATCAGGTTATCAGCGACCCACCAGGTCACTATGCCGAGCACGACAGCACTGATCCAGCCGATGTGTATGTATTTCATGGCTTCGCGCCGGCCGGTCTTGATCAGGGCAGCCATGATAGCGGCCAGAACCAGTATCGCCTCAACGCCTTCACGCAACAGGATGATGAAAGCGCCGAAAAATGCCGCCCCCTTTGACATGCCGGTTGTATTGAGGGTTTGCTTGGCTTCGTTTAGCAACACGACCAGGCCTTGCTGGAGCTGTTCTAGCTCCTCCACTGAACCCTTTCTTGCGGCTTCACGAAAGCTGATCATGTCTTTTTCAATGGCCAGCTTCAGCTGTTTGTCGACCACGACCAGTGAAGGCTCGACCATTTCAAAACCATCGAGATAGGCGGAAAGCGCAGCACTGTGGGCAGCTTTATGGTCACCCCTGCGTGCGTGTTCGAGACTGGTTGCCAGACTGGCAATGCTGGTATCAAGGGCGGCATGGTCGCTGATTTCCAGTTCCTCCGGGTGGCTGCGTAAATAAGCGAGTACAGCACTGCCCTGTTGCCTTGAGTAGCCATCGACCTGAGACCATTCCTCAGCCATAGCATAGGATGCACCGGTCAGACCCGGCAGCTCCTTGAAATAGGTACGCAACACGCCCTGCTGCCAAAGGCTTTTTCCCTCTGCCAGTTGCTCTTCGGTGACTGTATACCGGCTTATCATCATTGCCAGCGCCCAACGCTGATCATCACTCAGATGTGCAAATGAAGCCATCGGCGTTTCCGGTACACCCAGCGAAATGGTATTGTACAGATCATAAATACTGCGCGTGTAGTGGCGCGACATGTCATGAAAATTACCCGGCGGCGGTTCCATACCGTTCGCCAGCGGGCCGTCGCCGTATCCCATAACGCCATGGCAGGCTGCACAATTCGATTCAAACAGGGCCTGTACGCCGGCCATATCCGGTGCATTTTTGGGCCCCACCACAACCTTGTAGTCTGATATCAGGGCTTCCTTCAGCGCTTGCGTCAAGCGTCTGATTTCTTCGCCATTAATGCGTTGACCGATACCGTTGCGGATTTGAGCCGCATCGGCAAGCAGGATGCGCTTGTTTTCATGATCCGGCATTCCTCGCAACAGGTTGATAATCTCGCCGGAAAACTCCTCCATTTCAGCATATTCAACCGGGTCAACCACCTCGCCCTGTTCGACCGTTGGCGGATAGTCAACGCCGACATAGTCCAGCATCTGCAACAGGCGCTGCGAAGGATCATTGTCCGCTGCCTGCACATGCAGCGGCCAATGAAGCATCAATAAAACAGGCACGAGGATCAGCAGTCTGGAGAAATACAATTTATACATGTCATATACTACGAATGATAACGATTCGCATTATTGTATATGAAGTTGCTAATGTAAGATACCCCTGGCCAAGCAGGGATTAGTTTTCAACGCAAAAAAAGGGGGTGGGTGGCATCATGTATGAAATGCAGGCCGGCACAAGGCGACA